>JBBRMK010000015.1:0-59377 GCA_038230875.1 Pseudanabaenales cyanobacterium | reverse complement strand
TGTTATTTTTTGCGCTGCATCTTTAACTGTCGCTCTGATTTCATCGCTGAAAATCACTCTCTTAATCCTATATAAATTGAAAACAAGAATTTTATATCCCTATTTCTATAATCTTTGGTATCTTATTTCTTCGCAAGCCCCCTTAGGTGATATCTAACAATAAAAGTACCCGATTTATTAAAACCAAAATGTGGGTGTGCCGCGCGAAGCGCGACACACCTACGGTAAAATCTTTTCAAGAAATCGCCTTAAAACCAAAGAATTAGAGGTGTGACGCGCCGAACCGTCTAATCTTTCACTGGAAAGGGAATATGTATTCATGAAGATTGCAACAGAGTTTTTTTAAAATCCGTCAGATCCTAAATCTTGTGAAAAATCTTCAAGAGTGAGGAAATCTGACGATGGTTTTTTCACTGAGCCACTTAGAGTGATCGTTTCCATATTTCCTAATATGCGCTCTATAGTGACTGCTCCAAGATCAGACTCTAAAGAATTTGGATTTTTATCCTCATTTATGGCTTTGTCTTCAATAAGTTGTTTAGTCTGATCTTCCTCATTTATTAACATCAGTAATTTCTCTAAACTTTGTTTAGGAATTCTTGACTTAATTGCATCAATATTATTTTCTTCTAACTCAGTTACATCTGATTCTAGATAATTACTATTAGGCGATCGCTCTTCAAACGAAAAATTATCAAATAAATCGCCATCTAAATCATTGGGTACTGTTTCATCATTTACTTGCTGAACTATTTGATTAGCAGATAATTCTACATTACCAGAATCCATGAATTCATCAAATAAGGAATCAGATAAATTGGCGATTTCGGTTATTTCCTCAGTAAATAGTGAGTCAGGCAAATCAGCAATTTCGGTTACATCATCAATTACTTGTAAAGCTGGTGACGAAGATTCTGGAAAATCATCAAATAACGAATCGGCAGTAATCGAGTCTGAATTAGATTCTAAATTTACATTAACATCTAAATTAGTATTTAAGCTTGCAACGTCAACTTGAGGATTTTCAGAATTAGTATTTAAACTTGCAACGTCAACTTGAGGATTTTCAGAATCAATTTGAAGATTTTCTAGATTAGAAATATTTGTTTCTGGATAAACAATTGGTTGAGGTGCAGGTTTTTCTAAATCTAATGTCAACCCTTGATGTTTATCTTCTGGAGCATTTTGATCTTCAGCAGGTTCTAAAAATATCTTAGAAACAAGCCGAATTTTAGCTTTTTGCCATTGTTGACCAGGTTGTAATATTGATAGGTTTGTAATTACTTGATCGCCATTTTCGTCAGTCTGGCTAGATTCGGCGATCGTATCAAGTAGACTACGCAAGTTAGGATTAGACGCAACTGCTGCAAACAAAAAACTTGGCTTACTGATCACCTGAATTAATTCAGTAAGTGTAGTCAAGCATCGGACAGTGCCAACCTGCTCGTCTGTAAACCGTACAATAATGTCTTGATATTCTTGCAAGTTTTGCTGAATTTGAGATAAATTTTGTACTAGGATAATCCCTTTTTGATTTTTAACAAGATTCATATTTTGAACTTGTTCTAAATATGAAGTATCGGCAATTTGTGAAATTGGTAAGACTTCTTTCGGGTTATTACCGAGGTCAATCTCATTTTGCCATGCTAAATAATTATTGTCAGAGCGGTAGGTCAAAATTTTGACATGCTTTATTTGCTCGACTTGCAAAATCATCATACCCCGATGAATAATTGTCACAACCGCTTTTTGATTCGGTATTTGGGCAGCATACAAAGAAACTATAAGACATTCAGCTTTAAGTTCCGCTTCTGCATGGATACCTTTGGATGCTAGCGATCGATTGATCAAAGCCGCGATCGCTTGGGGATCGCCTTGCTTTGCCAATTCCATAACGCTCAGTTGTGTCATACCTATTCCCAATTAGCTACAAATTGCCTTAGCTGTTATAGATGTTTCGCATTTTTTATAGTAGTAACTCGCTAAAAGCTAAACAATATTAGCTGCACGAAGCGCTCTTTTACTCTTTGACCCTTAATCTGCCCTAGGTATCATAGCGATTTATCATAATGCAAGATAATTACTCTAAATGTAACTGACAATCTTACAAGTTTACGAATTTAGAGACAAATTTTTTTATAGTAACTATTATAAATTTAAAGAGAAAAAGGGGCGTAAAGCGCCCCTTTTTCTTTTTTAGTTCTTTAATTAGTTCTTTAATATTAGAAGAAAGTAAATAAGGTATAAAGCACATTACTTACATTCTGTCAAAGAGATTAGTCCTCGTATAGGCGGCATTCAGCAGCATCGGGATTATCATCACAATACATTTCAAGGGAGTTTTTACCCTTTTCTTGCTTTTGATGTGATGCTTCGGCTTGCAACTCTTCAACAGCATCCCATGCAGCTGCACATTCTTTAGAACCAGTACCGCTAACTTCGCAGGTTTCTCTGGCTTGCTTTAATTCGTCTTGAATCTTTTCTGTAATATTGCTCATGTATTTTGTCTATTCTCTGTATTTAAATCCTAACAGACTGATGCTGGATAACCATCATACGACAGGAGTAGAAAACCGCCTTGCAAAGGTTAGTAATTAGCCAATGCCTAAAGTAGATGGTAACATTCCCGCCAATATAATAAAGCCGATCCATACATTCTGACTAAATGCTTTTTGATATAACTCAGCAGGAATTTCAGCTTGGGCTAGTCTGTTACATTGCCATGTCCATATTATTGCTACCAGTAGACATGCAAAGTAGTGTGCATAACCAAGTTGAATTTCCCATCCAAGCCAAATTAAGCATCCAAGTGCGATCGCAAAAAATATACTGATCGCTAATGTTGTATATTTTCCAAAAAATAGGGCGCTGGAGTTAATGCCAACTTTGAGATCATCCTCACGATCGCTCATCGCATAAATCGTATCAAATCCCATTGTCCAAGCGATCACGGCTGTCCATAATTCCCAAGCATAGCGATCAAGTCCACCCGTAACTGCACTCCAAGGGATGAGTACTGCAAACCCCCAAGCGATCGATAGCACTAACTGCGGTACTGGGAAAAAACGCTTGCAAGCAGGATAAATCCCGATTACAGGGACAGCGGTAAGGCAAAGCCCAAAACTAAGCGGTGTTAAATAAGTCGAAAGCAAAAATGCACATAACCCTGAAACAAACAATACGCCTATTCCCACTTGAATAGACAGTGATCGCTCGGCTAGAGGTCGGTTTTTAGTACGTTCAACTTGTGTATCAATATCGCGATCCCAGAGATCATTAATCACGCAGCCTGCGGCGCTGGTTGCCAAGCTACCAAGAATCACGACACCCAGTAAATCAATTGGTGGAAGTTGTTGTTGTGTTTTTGATGCCGCGACCGTTGCCCATAGAGCAGGCAACATCAAAATCAGCCGTCCTGCGGGTTTGTGCCAACGCAAGAGACGCACGATCTTCTGAAATGTTGATTCAGTATTAGTGATGCCAGAGGTCATAGAGAATGATTGCCAAGTTTTTTGAAGTACTTATATTTTAAGCAAAGTTGCTGATTACAAAGGTTTTCAGTATTGTTACGCTCTTACTTGGCTAATGAGTATCTCTAGTACTAGCAAAAGTATGAGGTTTTGAGATGCAATCAATTAAATCTATTTTCCAAAAGTCTTTAACTGTAATAATTCTAGGGATATTTGTATCAGTGTGTGCTGGGGTAAATGGGAGTAAAGCGGTAGCCGAACATTTAACTCTTGGCTTGACTGATGAACTAACTAATGACAAAACTTGTGATGGTACTGGGGGGATTTTGGCATATGCAGAAACTAAAGACTACGCTCTCTATGTTTGTTCTGATGTCAAAGATATTTCTCAGCCTCGTTACTATCGCAGTGTAAATAAGAATGGCACTCTTGGCGTAAAACTTACTGCAAAAACTTACAATTCTAATCAAGGAACTTATTTTGAGTTTCACAATGGTGATTATGTATACATGCTACAGTTGCCATCCGAAAATATTAAAAATCCTGTTTTAGTTGTCGAGTTTCCCGATGGTTCTGGATATGAGCAGAAGATAACTCGCTTTTTAATAAATAGTGAGACGCGATCGCCTATATCCAAAAAGTAAAAAAGGCGGCGCAATGCGCCGCCTTTTTTGTCAAATATGTTAGTATTTATAGCCTGTTGGGGAATTAGCTCAGTTGGTAGAGTGCTGCGATCGCACCGCAGAGGTCAGGGGTTCGAGCCTCCTATTCTCCATTTTTTATAAATTAAGCTGTCTATCAAGCATAATTCCTGATTGTGCTAGCTGTCGTGCTTGGGGGCTTCCTTTTAATATATTATTACCGCCTGAACTGATCCAATAAAAACGCTTTTTTCGATGTTTATTTAATTCGGGAGCGTCTGCCACTAAAAATTCTTTTACCCACCTAAATTTTTTTAAAACTGGTGTAACTTGAGAGGTCTCTGCACTATGCACCTCAATAAAATATGTCGTTCCGTCATAGCCAAGTGCATAATCCCAACGTGAAGCATTAGGATAAATTCCCTTAACAGCAGCATCAATATCGACACTACCTTCACACTTTTTTGTATCAGATGGTTTAACTTTATTACTGTAATTACCTAATGCTTGTAAACCATTTCTATAAGCGTTTTTTAGTAAAGGTGTTGCAGAGATTGCTTCTTTAAAATCCATTTTTAAAACTTTATAGGGTGTCTTGAACTGCCTGAGAAACAACTTCAGAGGCTCTGCTACTGAAACTAGTTAGACCTCCCCAATCTGAGATCGCTGAGTCTTCGTCAAATGGATCTAATGATGAAATATCACGTACTTCAACACCATCATCTTTTTGATCAAAGTAATAAGTAGAAAATTTCTTTTGCTTGATAATTTTCTCAAACAATTCTGTTATAGGAGGGGACGGTTTTAAATCAAAAAGTTGATAAAGATACTTAACATCAGAATTGTTGCTTTGTAAGTTACGAATTGCCCAAATTGCTTCTAAAAGTACAGGGGAATGGGTAGAAATAAGTAAACGGTAGCCTCGGTGTAATAGTTCTAAACACACTAAAATAACTGATAAAATTGCACGAGGATGTAAACCTGTTTCTGGCTCTTCAATAACTATAAAACTACTAAACAATTTATTTGAATCTAACACGCCTGCGTATAAATTCTTTGAGTCTTCTGATAGAGGCATTAGCCAGTAAAGCCCCAAAAGTAAAGGCATAAACTCCCTTTGTCCAGCCGACCATGCCATAAATGGTAACAAGTTACCGTTAACATTAAGTTGAATACGTTTACGCATTTCCACTGTATTTAGTTCAACTCTAGCACCGTGAAAAATAGTGGCATTAATGGCATCACTTATCTCTTGACCGAGTCTTCCAACTTGAGGAAAAATGGCATTATCTTTATCTTTATTTATAAAACCCTGTTGCATTAACAATCTAAGATGTTCACTAAAATTACGAACAACATAAGGATCTCCAGTTTCAAAACCAGTAAATGAACGCGGCCATCCATTTTCAAGGGTTAAAACACGTTGAGCAGGTATAAAAAACAGGTGTTCAAATAAATTTAGATGTTCATAATCCTCTGATACTTCATGCGGTAATAGAGTATCTAGATATACTTCTCCATTGTTAAAAAATACCTTTGTACTATCGCTCCATAGATTACGCATTCCTTGACCAAAGTAAAGCTCATTGAAATTGGATATATCTTCTTCCCAGTTATATCCATATTTCATGAGAGTATTTCCAACATTCGTACCATCAAACAACAACTTTATGAGTTGTAGTAAAATACTTTTTCCTGTGGCTTGAGGTCCAACAAAAAGAGTTAGATCAGCAAAATCTATATTTGCACTCTTAATTTGACCTAGATTTTTAATATTAATATTAAATTTTGTCTTTAGGAGGATGCTCATAAGTCAATTAGAAAATACTAAAGAGTCGATAGAAAATCGATTAAAACTTGATTCTGGTCATCAGTGCCTACTGTAATCCTTAACTTATCAGCTAGACTAGCTTGATTGAAATAGCGGACTAAAATCCCAGACTCTTTGAGTTTTAAATAAATCTTTTCAGCGTTGCCGTTTGGTGGAGTAGCAAGCACAAAATTACCGTGAGACTCTAGTACGGTAAATCCTAGATTTTTGAGATTATAGGTGAGTTTTGTGCGGGAGATTTTGACTTTTTCAGCATTTGCCTTTTTATATTCTTGGTCGCGCATAGCTGCTGTGCCCATCGCGATCGCGATCGCATCGATGTTATAGCTATCTTTAACTTTGAATAGCCCTGCCAAAAGTTTAGGATTTGCTATGCCAAAACCTAAGCGTAACCCTGCTAACGAGTAACCTTTCGACAAAGTGCGTAACACAATCACATTGTCAAACTCATGCACTAATTGCAACGCCGAATATTCCGCAAAATCGACATAAGCCTCATCGATCGCCACAATTCCTGATACGTGTTGCGCCAATTTACGTAAATCATCTAGAGGGACGGCATGACCTGATGGACTATTAGGAGAAGCAATAAAAGTCACAGCACCATTTTCAGCTATAAGTTCAGCGATCGGCAACTGAAAATTTTCATCATATGGGACTTCTACGATTTCCGCAGGCTGCATTGCCGACAAGGTTCGATAAAGTACATAGGTTGGCATGGGATATACAACTTTGCGATCGCTCCCTTCAGCACAAGCTCTAATCAAAATATTTAAAACATCATCGCTGCCATTGCCAACAATCACCCAATCCGCGGGTACATCCAAAACATCACTTACAGCTTGACAAAACTCATGGGCAAATGGATCAGGATAGCGCCGCAAAGAATCACTATCAATGTTTTGTAACGCGGCGATCGCTTTAGGCGAAGGCGGATAAGGATTCTCATTAGTATTTAGTTTAATGACTTTGATACCAGACTTTGGTTGCTCCCCTGGAACATAGCCAGTCATCGCATCAATAGTAGGGCGAAAGTAACTCATAGCAAATAATGAAAATTCGTGTCAGGGTTACTATTGTATCGCGATCGCTGATGCTTACAGAGCTAACAGCAAAAGGGGAAACGATGCATCCCCTTTTAATAAATACTCTAAGTTTTGTCCCGAAATATTGGTAAGACTTCGTTACAAAAAGCTTCAGTTGCTTTAGACCGATAACGATTAGGATTACGAATTTGTAATAACATGCGTTTGATTACTACTCCATCAATACGCACTTGCTGCAAAGCCCCCATTTGCAACTCTTTTTCGATCGCGGTTATTGACAAAAACGCCGCGCCCAAACCAGCCTGCACCGCATTTTTGATCGCCTCAATTGAATTTAACTCCATCGCGATTGTTAACTGCCGAGGATCGACACCACTATCAAGCAATACCCGATCAATCGCTTTGCGGATTGTGGATTGTGAGTCAAGAGTGATAAATTGCAACTTGTACAACTCCTCAATCGGCAAGGTTCCAACCTGAGCAAGTTCATGGGAAGTTGGTAGAATTAGCGCTAGTTCATCTTCGGCATAAGGTGTAATCTCTAAAGAATCAACTAAATCCGCAGGAATTTCTCCACCAATAATCGCCAAATCCACCTGTCCATTTGCCACACTCCAAGCCGTTCGCCTTGTAGAATGAACATGTAGTTGCACCGAAACTTCAGGATATTTTTTGCGAAATAAGCCAATCATCTGAGGCATCAAATAAGTTCCTGTCGTTTGACTAGCACCTATAATCAGAGTCCCACCATTGAGACTTTGTAAATCATCAATCGCGCGGCAAGTTTCTTGACAAAGGCTTAAAATGCGATCGCCATAGGAAAGTAGCAACTGTCCAGCCTCGGTCATTTGCGCTCTTCTCCCGCCCCGATCAAACAACGGTACATCTAGCTGTCGCTCTAGATGTTGAACTTGCAAGCTAACGGCAGGCTGAGACACATAGAGGCTATCGGCGGCACGTTTAAAACTGCCTTCAGCAGCGATCGCCTTTAGAATGCGTAATTGGTCTAGGGTGAACGGTATATCGATCATAGAAGCAGCGTGAGAAAAAATGAGTCGGGAGGTTATTCAGGATTTTTTGCATTTAGCAGGAGTTGTGGGGATTGCTCTCACAAACCGTCGTATGCGCCCGTATTTTTACGGATTAGATGCCGTATTAGATAGGACAAAGCAAGCATTAGGTCAAGGTGTACTTCAAGTTTTGGAAAATGTACCAGAAGGATTTGAATCCTTTGAGTTTAACTTTTCTGGCCATGTTGTCTTTATCTATAAGCTAACGCATGGATTAGTATTACTAGTTCTTACAGATAATGATCTTAAATTAGTTGACTATAGCCGCAGCATTACTAAAATTAAATATTTGATCGAATCAGATACGTACAATACAGTCGCAAACTTTAAGCTTTTATTAGGTTCGGTGACACAGCCCTCCTTGCCAAGTACAAATTGGAATGCCAGTAGTCCAAGTGCAACAGTCCAAGCTCAGCCAACGAAACATACTAATCCCAATATAGAGGCGAACGTATCGCAATCCTCTAACTCTACAGTTGAGACAAAAACCCTAACAAATAAAATTTCTAGTACGACCACAAGTAAAAACGAACAAAGTCAACCAAATATAACTAAGCCTCAAACACCTCCTGAGTCTTCTACGTCAATGCCTATTTCAAAGACTATAGCTAACAGTAACCCTACAAAGGTTAATATTGATAGTTATCCTAAGTCAGTATCAGCGCAAACTGGTTCACAAGAGTATAAGTTAAATGAACTTTTAGCCGCGTTAAACAAACTAAGTAATTTTACAACTCAGTATCTTGGCAAAGTCGTAGTTGCCAATTATTTGAAATCCAGTCGCCCTGCTGATATATCTTGGTTATTAGAATTTGAAGTTGATCGGAATGGGCAAATATCACATCTAAAACAAGCCACAATTATTTGTAATCCAGAACAGCTTCAACAAATTCAGGCGTGGGTAACTGCTTATATCAAACGATGCAAACAAGTAATTCGTAATTTCGATCAAATGCTAGAGCAAGACTGCCTAGATGTTCGCCAAAGACAAATATTATTAACATCCATTTAAAAGCAGCCTAAACCAAAAAAGCTTGAGTGTATCAAGATTTTGTTCTCAAAGCTCTCTACAATATCGCTGCTTAACAAGTCTAAGCAATTTAGCAGGGACTACTCTATGCACACAACTTAAATGAGTTAGACTAGCATCTATATAAAGGGGAACAAATAATTGCAGAGGCAGGCTGAATAATGTCTAAGCGCGTAAGAATTGAGCCTATTGCCCAAACAGCAGATATTGCAACAAACGGTGCACTACTATCTGGCTTAATGGGGGACGAGCTAAATATTTTAAAAGAATGTGGTGGTCGTGGCATGTGCGCTACCTGTCATGTTTACATTCAAGATGGTATGTCGGCTCTTAGCCCGATGGGCAAACGAGAGCAGCGTACTTTAGAAGTAATTACCACCTGCAAACCCAATTCTAGACTTGCTTGTCAAGCCAAAGTAATGGGCGAAGGTATTGTTGTTGAGTTACCTGTAGGCATGTATGTTCAGTCGATTCAAGACATCGAAGCTTTAATTGGGCGACGTTGCGAAAAACCATTGCTTAGTCCGATCACAGGTCAAACATTGGTAGAAATTGGGCAACTAATTACTCGTTCTGTAGTAAGACAATTAGAAAACACCAAATTTAGTGTTGGTGAGCAGTTGGCAAGCACTAAGAGAGCTGATATTTTTGAGTAAAAAATAGTTGTAAAATTAAGCTATTTTTTGACCCATTTATTATTAACAGCTTATTAATAGCAAAGTTTAATTCAATAATTTTTTGATAGGAGTATCTACTTATGACCGTTGCCACAGAGCGTCCAAATAGTGCATCTAGAACTAAAAGGAAAAACAATCACTACAGCCTTCAAGATTTTTTTCTGCCTAATCTTGAAAAAGGGCTTATCGAAGATTGGAACGGGGCAAGAAATATCTTTACCAGTGAAGATTTTATCATTGGTTTACAAGAAGGATTGGAGGAGGAAGTAGGCGAAGCTTCGGCAGCAGTAATGTACTCAATTGGCTGTGAATGGGGGCTGCAAGATGCTTTGTTCTTTACAAAATGGTTTGAGCGCGACTTTGGTCGTAGTATTCGTCAGACTAATCTACCTTTCTTGTTAGAAACTTGGTGGTGGCCGTTTACATCGCAAGGTTGGGGACGCTGGCAAGTGGATATGAGCGATCGCAAACAAGGCTTCATGTTTATTAGTGTGTTCGATTCGGCTGTCGCACGTAGTCTTGGCGATGTCGGTAAACCCGTTTGTCATTTATATGCAGGTTTATTTTCAGGATTCTTTACACATCTTGTTAATAAAGAATTAGAGTGCATTGAGATTCAATGCTATTCGATGGGAGAAAACTACTGCAAATTCTTGCTCGGTGGAAAAAATCGGATTGATGCAGCTTCGTTTTGGTTTAATGAAGGAGCAACAACTCGTGACATTGAAGGTCGTTTGCGAAATGGAGAATTTCTAAAATGAGCGTTCCAGACTGGCGTTTGCAACCATTACGCAGTTTTTGGCAGGGTGTAAATTGGGAAAATCGGGCGATCGCACCAGTATTGAGTCATAACCCAAGTAGTAACAATGGCAGCGCACCTGTATTAAGTTTATTAATGTCCGTAAGAGAATATTTCCGAGCAATTTCTTGGAATGGCATCCCTGAAATTGCGGCTACAGCTACTGAAACTAAGTTAAGTAGTAGCTCTATGGATGAAAACAACGAAACTCTCGAAGATTTCTTAGACGATATTTCTAAGTTCTTTTAGTAACACATTTAATAACCCAAGATAGCTGATGCGAAGCACTTGATATCTTAAACTCTTAAACTATCTCTCGCTACATAAGAACTATGATTCCGAAGATTCAAGAACTAGTTAACCAAGCACAAGATCGATATCTCGCCACTGACGAGACTGGACTCATCGAAAGCTATGTTAGTTCATTACCCGATCGCCTTAAGCTATACAAACTTGTCCGCGATCGTGAGATTGACATTTTACAAACAGTCGCCGATCAAGTTTCAGCTGAGTTACCTAGCGTAACTGACGAAGAGTTAGAAGTAGGAATTAAAAATTTAATTCTTGTATTACGCTATTGCTCAATGGCAATGCTATTAAATGATGAAAACTTTTTAAAAGAAAGGCTACTCAACTGGTTAGAGGGGATTATGTCTATGAGAGACATGCGTCGTCTCAACGAGACTCTTTATAAATTGCTCAATCAAGTACTACGCCAACAGTTTAGTAGTACTCAACTTACTCTACTCCAGCCTTTGATTACTGCCGCTCAAGTCACGCTAATCTACTAGGGAAAAACCGCTATGATTTCAGTCGCCGACCTCATCAAAGAAAATCGCATCCCTGCCAACTTTTTTGACTATAACTCCTACATTAAAGGAGATCTAGAAATTGGATTGTTAGAAAACCGACGTGGCGATCGGCTAATAGCTCTTCCTGACACATTAATTTCTTCACTTTATGCAGGGTTAGCCAAGGAAACAGGACAAGCCTCAAAATTAGTTCTGTTTAACTGTGGCAAATGGTGGGGCAAAAACTTTTATACTCGCTTTACCGAATCTTTAGAAGAATATTATGCTCAGTCACTTGCTGAGATGAATATGATTACCTTCATTCAAAGCTTGAAAGAATGCTGGCAAACTCATGGCTGGGGGAAGTTTGAGTTCGATCCACAATATCAAGCTCAAGGACTTGTTTTTGTTAAAACCTTTAATTCCCCCTATGTCCGTGAAATTGCTGGTAACACATTGCCAACAGGCTATCTGGAAGCTGGTATTCTTACTTCATTTTTTAGTCGCCTCACAGGTCGTGAATTATTAGCTGTGCAAACAACTTGCGAATCTTTGGGTGCTAATAACAATACATATATAATTGGCTTACCAGAAAAACTGGAGATCGTTAATTCATTTCTTGCTGAAGGTCTAAGCCATGAGACTATTTTGCAACGATTGCTTAAATAAAAATTGCTTAAATAAAAAAAGGTAGAGGAAATACTTTGCGTACCCTCTACCTTTTTATTTGAACCTTGCTTTGCAAAGCTCATTTTGATTATTGATCTTTAGATTTTTGAGTAGCTTTGACTAATTGTTGCTGCGATTTCCAAGCTTGAGATAAATGCCCAAAGTTTTTTTTGAACTCTTCGCCGCCCCACCAACTGCCAATACGACCTTCATCCCAAGAGGCAGAAATAGCGCCATAGCTTAGTCCTAAAACACCGATACCTAAGAACAACATACTTAGTAGCACAACTGCTGAAGTTGGCAAATTAAATATATGTTTGCTAACCAGAATGTAACTAACAATAAATGTAGTAAGACCCAAACCTGTAGGCACACCACAAAAGATTGCTGCCCGTCTAATGAGGCGGCGGTTAACTTCATCAGGTATGCCTAGGGAGTCGCGCTTAGTATTTGGCGATGTGGTTAAACTATTCTTTTTAGCAATAACTGGAGCAGAAGCAGGCTTTTTTACTTCTTTTGCTTTTTTATTGCGATTATTAGGTTCGAAAGGAATACGATCTGTATTCGATTTACTCACTTTAGCCCTCACTTTTGCTTCTTCATCTAAACTTGTATAGTGTGAAGCTGTCGCGCTTGCGAGATGAGACTTAGCCTCTTACGCCTAAACTTAGGATAAGTTGTTTATAGTGACCACGATCTTCAGAGCGAACGTAAGCAAGTAATCGTTTACGTTGACCAATGATTTTTAGCAAACTACGACGTGACGAGAAATCTTTAGGATGTAGTTTGAGATGTGTAGTCAACTGGGTGACGCGTTCGGTTAGCATCGCAACCTGAACGTCTGATGAGCCAGTATCTGTAGGATGCTTTTGATATTCTGAGAATATTTCTAGCTTGCGTTCTTGCAACAGTGCCATAGTAAAAAACTTGAACGTGTCTTGATGTGTACTTGAATTATTTTAAAGCAATGGCGATCGCCATTCCTAAGGAAGCATTTCTAAAAGCAACAGCTTTCAGACAGACTAGCTTAACATACTGACTGCATATTTTCGCGTGTTTCAAAAGTGGAAAGGTGCTTTTAATTCCTTTACTTTATGGTTTTAATGAGCTGAGCCATTACCGTGATATTTGTCAGTATTGTAAAAACCATTACGAGTACCGAAAAATAAACAACTAACTGTAAATAGAATTGTCAAGATTGGTAGGATGACTTTGAGATCAAGCATGGGTTAAGGTTTTGGATAAAATAATAATAACTTGATATATCTTAAACCTAAAAGATAAATGCGACGCAGAGCACCACCTTTATCTTTTAAGTTTTGAATATGTTATTTGAATATGTTATTTGAATATGTTAGAGGTTGGCATCTGTGTTGTCAGATGTTTCGCTAGTAGTAGGACGATAACTCTGTTCAAAAGCGTAACGCACAATCTGTGAACGGTTTTCGAGATTGAGCTTAGTCATGATGCTGCTGAGATGAGTTTGTACAGTACGAGGACTAATCTGTAAACGTTTGCCAATTTCTTTGTTAGTAAACCCTTGGACAACTTGCCAAAAAACTCTCTCTTCAGAAGGGGTAAGATTTGTCCGCGATACAGGCGCAGTAGGCTGTTGAAATAGCCGCATATGCTCACTAGGAGTGCGGTGTGGTTCACGCTTATGTGGTGAGAAAAAGTCTATATCAGTTTTACCAATGGTCATGCGATCGCCACTTTTTAGCAAAATGGGAAAGGTAATTCTTTGTCCGCGCATAAAAGAACCATTACGGCTTCCAAAATCAACAAGATAAAAACTGCCCGATTCATTGTTAGAGCTACGAGTCTTTGCATCGCCTCTCATAGAAGATTCAAAGCCATCATTTTTGGAAGCGCCAACAATTTGCAATGTAGCGTGATAACGCGAAACCCATTTATCTGTTAGTACAATTGAGTTATCATAGCCTCTGCCAATTGTCCAGAAGTCTGCGTTTGTAAGTGGAATCATTTGCTGTCCCTCATCTGCATGAACAATCAGATAGGGATGTGGGTGTAGAAGGGTCACTGAACTGTTAGACAACTTTGTTGTGTGCATCTCAATCAATTGCCAATATAACCTATTTATATATTGTGAGACGTGTTTACTAAATTTTGAGTTCCTTGACTAGATTCCTGTCTTTTCCTGACATATTCTATAGTTTGTCAGGAAAAATCCTAAAATTGGTTTTGACGATGACACTTTTTTATAAAGCTACATAACTTCCTGTTAAAAAACCATGATTTGGATTGCGATCGCCATACAAATAATACTTAGTGCAGGGTTGTTGTGGGTCTCATGGCAAGTCTGGATGTTACGCAAAGCTTTGAAAGCAACAGTGTTAACTGTAGATGGCTGGACAAGAGCTTGCGAAAATGGTTTACAGGGATCTTCTCCCAATATTGACGTTGCTCGTGATGGAATCGGGACTGCGCGAAAACAATATCAAACATTACAAACTCAATCAGTCAAAATTCGCAAATTAGTGTCAGTGTTTGGTCGTGGTGTATCCTTTGTAAATAATCGTTGGAAACAGGTTCGACAAGCTTGGTCAAACCCTTCAAATAACAAATCAAGTAACAAATCAAGTAGTAAGTCGTCAGGCAGTAGGTTGTCAAGGAGCAAAAATAATGTCAAACGACGCAGGTAAATTTTTTGGTGGATTGATGATTGGTACAGCAATCGGTGCGGCTATAGGTATTTTATTTGCGCCAAGATCGGGCAAAGAAACTCGCCAAGTTTTAAAGCGATCAGCTCAGGATCTACCTCAGCTTGCTGAAGAATTAGGTTCTAGTGTCCAGTATCAGGCTGAGAGGATTACTGAGCAAGCTCAGCGCACAATTGATGATGCGATGGTACGTCTACAAGAGGCGATCGCGACGGGACAAGAAGCTAGCCGTAAACTTCAAGAAGAATTAGCAACATCTATGAATAATTCTTCTAGTGGCTTGACTATGCAAATAGACGATCATGAAGATGAAGAGTAATAAGCATTTATAAAAAATTATGTCATCAGCTATTTTTTTGTTAGGTTTATCATTTTTATTGGTAGTAGTTTGCTTGACGATTCTATTATTAACTGCGATCCCCGCTTTTCAAGAGTTGGCAAAAGCAGCCAGTAGTATCATCCGCTTAACCGATACTTTAACGAGAGAGTTACCTGCGACACTTGAATCAATCAGATTGACAGGATTGGAAATAAGTGAGTTGAGTGATGAGCTTAATCAAGGTGCAAAAAATGCTGGTGAAGCGGTAAAGCAAGTAAATGATGGGCTGAAAGGAGTCCGTGATAGTGCTTCTAGTGCTTCAAACGCTACTAAAAGCGCATTTGCTGGTTTAAAAGCAGGCTTGAAATCTCTAGGTCGTCCTCGTCGCAGGAGACGAACAGATTCAGATTTATATCAAGAAAATTTGCGCCCTAGTTTATCTGCTGGAAACCTAGAGGCTGGTATAGATGATGATATCTCTACCCCCGAGCGTCTAGTTACTCCTGAAGACAAACGATCTGAAGATTTTACAGAAGATTTAACGTAAAAAGATTAGGAGATAGATGCTTTGCATAATTCTTTTAGGATTTGCAGCGATCGCAAACACCGTTCACAGTCACTTCATAACTATCGATCTGTAAACCTGAACGAATTTGCTGAAAACCTAACCCCTCAAAGGCACTCCACATAATATCCTCAATTTCACCGCAGCATTTGCATCGAAAGTGATGATGAGGCTCAATATTTGCGTCGTAGCGACAAACTCCCTGCTCTAACAAAACTTCGCGCACAAGCCCTGAATCTCGCAAAGTCTGGAGTGAAAGATAAACAGTTGCCTGAGAAGAAGTTGGTGCATGTTGATTGAGATCGTTCAAGATCTGCTCTGCGGTTGGATGATCTTGGCGCTCAAGTAAATTTGCGTAAACAGCAAAACGCTGAGGTGTAATGCGCAACCCTTTATCTTTAAGTACTTGGACAATCTTATCTGCTTGTTTTTGCATGTAACTTTGCTCCTGATTCTGCTCGTATATTTTTACTGAGCCGCTTTAGATAGAATTTTTAATTTAAAAAAACGCCCTTTACACCTACCTCAGTTTTTAGTAATTTTTACTAAGAGATTGGCTTTCAAACAACTAAAAATTCAGAAATGATTCAGTTGTGTTAAATATCACAAAGAAAATCTTATCATCCTCACTTAGGAATTACAAATATATTAAACTTTTTATAAGAACTGAATAATTCTAGCTATTGACTAATTTATAAATAAGAATTATTCTTAATTATAATCAGGATTTTAAAAAACTAATGTTCAATGTCTTACTGACCTGAACTTAATTTTATTGTTTCTGAATTTCTTCTAATCTAAACATTTGATACCAACTCAGAGAAAAACATGGCAGTTCCCGAAATCGTACCAAACGTTGTTTTTAAGACTCGCGTCCGTGATGAGTCCGTAGAAGGATCTAACCCTTATCGTTGGGAAGACAAAACCACGCAAGATCTTTTCGCAGGTAAAAAGGTAGTAGTTTTCTCTTTGCCAGGCGCATTTACACCTACCTGCTCATCTAACCACTTACCTCGTTATGAAGAGCTTTATACAGAATTCCAAGCTCACGGCGTGGATGCAATTATTTGTATCTCCGTTAACGATGCTTTTGTAATGTTCAAATGGGGCAAAGAAGTCGAAGCTAAAAATGTATTTTTGCTTCCTGACGGCTCTGGCGAATTTACCCGCGCGATGGGAATGTTAGTTGACAAATCCAATATTGGCTTTGGACAACGTTCTTGGCGCTATTCCATGTTGGTAAATGATTGCAAGATTGAAAAGATTTTTACAGAAGCAGGCTTCATGGATAACTGTGCTACTGATCCATTTGAAGTTTCTGATGCAGACACCATGTTGGCTTACATCAAAGGTACTGAATCTACAGGTGTTTCAGCTCCTCGCCTAGCATTTGTCGGCTAGAGTTGAATTTTTTAAAGACGAATAATTTTTAAAAAGATTTGTTTTACAAGTCTTTTTAAAAATTATTTATACCTTATTTACAAGAAAGAAATGACTACACTAAATCGTTTAGAACATATCAACTTGTCTTGTCACGATATTGAGGCTAACAGAGCCTTCTATCAAATTTTATTTCCTGATTGGTACGTTAGATCTGAGGATCGAAATGATCCAAGACCTTGGATTCATTTAGGTGACGACCAGTTTTATATCTCTTTAAATCACACGCCAGATTTAAGCAAGGTTCATGCAATCTATGAAAATATAGGTGTGAATCATGTCGGATTTGTTATTAATAATGGTGACGTGATGAAAGTTCGACTGGAAGAAAATAATATTGACTATTACACTCTTACTGCCCCAGAAGCGAAGCATCGCATTTACGTTAGTGATCCAGATGGCAATGAAATTGAACTAGTGGAATATAATCCTGACTATAGGTTGCGTTAATAACAGCGCATTTAAAAATATCTTCTTGAAATATATTAAATATATCGTCTTGTAAACTTGCATAGCCATGAAACTCTCCAGCAAAAATCTTAATGAACGCATTGATACTCTCTACGATGCGATCGTGGTCGGTGGGGGTATGGGCGGACTTTCCGCAGCGATCTACTTGGCTCGCTATGGGCTTAAGTGCCTAGTGATCGAAAAAGGTAAAGGGCGATCGCTATGGATGCAAGATTTGCGTAACTATGTCGGACTTGATCCACATGTTTCTGGAAGTCATGTACTAAATCATGGAACTAAACAAGCTTTAGAGTGGGGAGCCGATCATCTACGCGGCTATGTTGAAGAAGTAATCGATGAAGGCGAAACCTTTGCTGTCAAAGTTAAAGTTGGTAAAAAAGATAGTATCTATCCAGTTTTTCGCGGTAAATACGTGATTGCTGCTTCTGGAATTATGGATAATTTGCCGAAGTTAGAAGACATGCAAAATGTCTACGATTATGCAGGATACACGCTTCATGTCTGCATGATTTGTGATGGTTTTGATATGTGGGATCAGAAGGCTGTTTTGATTGCCAATACAGAATCTCAAATTAATGCTGCTTTTGTTTTAAACTGGTTTACTCCATATATTTCAGTGCTAACTCATGGTTTATGCTCAGTGAGCGACACAATGAAACAGAAGCTTGCCGAACATGGATATCCACTATATGAAACTGCGATCGCAAAGTTCCACGGTGAAAATCATAAGCTTAGTGGGGTGGAACTCACTGATGGGACAATTGTAGAAGCAACAACTGGATTAGTTGGTATGGGTTCTGTCTATCACAATCATTATCTTAAAGGTATTGAAGGTCTAGAGTGGGATGGACAGAATTTGGTCACTAACGATATGGCAAAAACTAGCCATGATCGAATTTTTGCCCTTGGTGATTTAAAGAAGGGATTGAATCAGGTATCGATCGCAGTTGCTGATGGCACTGTCGCCGCCACGCAAATTTGGCGCAATATCCGACGCGCTAGCACTCCGCGCAAATGGGAAGAGAATATCAAAGTTCCCGCCACAGTTTAAAGAAAAAGTCTTGCCTTGCGAGGCTTTTTATTTAGCTTGACCAAATATTTTCTAGATTGAGAATGAATCCTTGGAGGACATCTTCACCTGAGAGACTGGATGGTGCTTCGAGGATTTCTACTGATTGACCGATGCGATAAATGGCGACGCGCTTGTTTTCGGGATCGATCAGCCAACCTAGGCGACAGCCGTTATCCATATATTCTTGCATCTTTATTTTCCCCTTAATCCATGAGTCAGTTGGAGAAAGAAGCTCGATCGCAAAGTCTGGACATAATGGCAAGAATTTCTTTCGCTGTGTGGGTGTAAAAGCATTCCATTTTTCGATAGGAATCCATGAGGCATCGGGCGATCGGTCTGCACCATTGGGTAATGAAAATCCACCTGAAGAGTCAAATACTTTACCCTTTAGGTTTTGACGATTCCAGATATTTAGATCGGTGGTTAAATCTGAGTTCCAAGAACTGGTTTCACTACCTGTTGGCGACATAATTACGAGTTCTCCATTAGCATTGCGTTCCAGTTGAAGATCGGGATTGTTGGCACATATTTGATAAAACTGTTCTCTAGAAACTTGGACTACGGGATCGAGAGTTAAGGTTAATGCACTCATAAATTTATGGTCTCCTGCGCGATCACTAGTTCAATTATAATGACGCAAACCTTTAATGCATTGATTATCACAAAAGCTTCATCAATAGCGATCGCCTAATCCCTTAAGTGTCATATTTTGGGCGATCGCATTTGTTCAACGATCGCCATAGTTTCGATGCTGACGGTGCAGACTCTTTGCAATAAGTCGATAACTTGGGTTTTATAGTCAGCAAATTTGTAATTGCTGAAAAGTTTGGCGATCGTGGGATCTTTGGGTTTCTTTTCTTTGTATTGGTCGAGTATCCATTCCAATGCGGAACGATTACCGAGTTTGTATTCCCATGCGATCGCAGGTACACCTATCAATTGCGTATTGTCATCTAAAGTAATCATGCCGTTAGTTTTATCGGCTTTGAGTTTGGCTTTGGGGTTTGCTTTGTTGTCTATTTCTAATGACTACATATACTCCTCAAATTCTTCTAAAGGCTCATTAAAATCATCAGGCAAAGGTAAAACAAAAATTCCCTTCATACAACCAGCTAAACTTCGCTTTTTCGTTGATTGAGTATCTTTTTCACTGTCAGTAACATTTGAATTTAAATCAATTTCTTCGACAACATCCTTCTTCGACAAAGAATCCGTAGAAGTCAAATTATTAGGTTTTAACTCTTCTGACATAATTACTAATATTTCTTTACTATCTAATACAACTAATTTCAAGACGCTTTTACTTCTTGCTTATAATTAAAAACATCTAAAACAACCGACTTAACTGGTTTAGATTCGCCATGTAGCATAACTCTAATAGCCTCAGATGTTTCACCACTAAAAACCTCTTCACTACAGCGAGAACAAACAATAGCAGGAATATTCTCGATAAGATAAAACTTGCTACCAATTTCAAAAACCTCACTGACATATTCAGTATGATAATTGGTTGAGTTACAAATATGGCATTTAAACATTAGTTGAGTATTCATTTTTGTTTCTCCTTTGATATAAACACTAATAAATTTTTTTCGATAAAAGTCAGTTTATGCTTACTCTTTAGGCATTTGTTCGATGATCGCCATAGTTTCGACGCTGACGGTGCAGACTCTTTGCAGTAGGTCGATGACTTGGGTTTTGTAATCAGCAAATTTATAGGTGTTGAAAAGTTTGGCGATCGTGGGATCTTTGGGTTTCTTTTCTTTGTATTGATCGAGTATCCATTCCAGTGCGGAACGGTTGCCGAGTTTGTATTCCCATGCGATCGCAGGTACTCCAATTAACTGTGTATTGTCATCTAAGGCGATCGCACCGTTAGTTTTATCGGCTTTGAGTTTGGCTTTGGGGTTTGCTTTGTTGTCTATTTCTATTTGTTGCAGTCCGAAGGGTTGAATGGTTTCGTAGTTGAGATGTAAGTCCATTAGGGATTTGCCCCATGCCGCCCATTGATAGAAGTCTTCGTAAAAGGGTAGTCGAGGAAATTCGCGTTTGAGGTTTAGTTCGTATTTGGTGCGGTAGGCGGGATGGTGGAGGACTACGTAGGTGTAATGGAAAATATTTTCCTTGGTGATTTTTGGATCGCTGTAGTGGTTTTGGAATTGGGTTAAACCCCAATCGGTAATGTTATCAACGCGATCGCTATTTTCATCGTAGCGATAAAGAGGAAGACATTGAGAATCCCCTGTGAAATGAAGATCTATGATTGTATTGCTAGCCAAACAGTGAAAAGGCAGATTATTTCCAGTAGCTACAAACGACAAATATAAATTATCTTGAGTTTCTGGCTTGAAAATATTGAACCATTGATAAGTCATGCCATTAAAATGCTTATCAAAATAAAAATATTGCTTTACATAAGGGCGATATAAACTTTTCAGCACTTGAGGCTTTTGAAAGGTTTTAGATATTTTACGATGCAAATATTTAGTCGTTTCTCGATCCCATTTAACATCAAAATCTCTTGTTGTTCCTTTTGTTAATTGTTCCATATAAGCATTGACGAGATATTTGATTTTTTTAATTAAAACATCTCGTGAAAAATCGTAAACCCATTCATCTCTCTGAGATTTAACACCTGCCGAAAAAACTTGAAAAATTGCCTCGTCAGACTTTCCTGCTTTTACTTCCTTATCAACTAAAGGCAATAAATCATCAAAATCATTATCAGTTTGATTAACCCAATTAGCCTTTTTATCTGGCGTAATCTGCTCAAAAGGAATCTTCTCAATCTTTATCTTAGAAAACCAATCCAGCTTTTCATCCTTAGTCTGCTCATCTGTTAAGGAAAAGTAAAAAATTCTCGCCATTTTTATTTCCAAATCTTTTCGATTGGATAATCATTGAATTTGCTGTCAGATGTTACTAAAGGTAGTGACCGAGTAAGTGCCTGAGAAATTAAAAGTCGATCAAAGGGATCTTTATGATCTTTACGATAAAGAGGAAGATTGTAAAATCTAATTGTATCTTCGATAGAAATTGGCAATAGTTCAAAATCTGTATTTTGAAATCTAACTTCAATCTCGTTAAATTCACAACTAAATAATATTTTTTCTTTCCTTGACTTCATCGCAATCTCCCAGAAGCTGACAATACTAACAAAAATATTTTGTGCTTTTTCAATTTCACTTTTTACCTTCAAAGGAAGATTAGAACTCTCTTCAACTACCCAAATAAAAACGCAGGTATCTAGCAACAAAGAACTCATTACATATACTCCTCAAAGTCATCTATAGGATCATTAAAGTCATCTGGCAAAGGCAAGACAAAAGTTCCCTTCATTGATCCAATTAAATTTCGTTTCTTAGGTGTTTGAATTTCAACTTTTTCTAGACTTTTATTGTTATGTTGACTAACTAAAAATTCTGTGTAAAGCAAAACTGATTGTTTGATATCATCAGGTAATTGCTTGATGTTTTCTAAAATAGCTGTTTCCATAGTCATAGCTACTACTCCTTTGCAACTTTCACTAAAAACATTATAGCAACGCCAGTCTGGATACCAAACACATTATTTTTTGTGCCAGAAATTTTAGGATTACTCCTCACATCTGATTGCGTATCCACGATATACACATAGTCAAATTCATGAGCAACACATTTGCGAAATCCATCAAATGTCTGAGAATCAATAAAAGAGCGATTAGTAATAAACGCCACTAAACCATTCGCACCCAAACGATCGCTTGCCCACCGATAGAACCGCGTATACATATCATAAACTGCGATTTGATTTTGCGCCGTTCCCTGCTTAATGTAAGTTGCCTTAATCTGTTTATCAATTTGTCCATAAACCTTATTCGCATTATCCTGATTAAAATTTGATTGCCATGCGTTATACGGCGGATTACCAATAATCACCGAAATCTTGCGATCATTTTGATTCTGAATCCTTGTCGTATTCTGCACACTCATCGCAAACAAATCAAACTGCTTACCCTCAAATCCACAATGATCCAGCGTATCCACTAGACAAATATTCTTAAACTCCTCATACTTGCCCATCTTCTGCGCATAGGTAAACTCAATATTCAAATTCGCAATGTAATAGGGCAAAATCGCCATCTCATTACAATGAATCTCATGCTTATACTTCTGTTCCAACTTATGCGCTGGCAAATACTCAATCAACTCCGTCACATAAGTCCCCGTCCCCGTGCAAGGATCAAGGATCTCCACACCCTCATCCGACAACAACTTCCCAAAATGCTTATGCACCAAATGATCTGCACTCTCGATCATAAACTTCACAATCTCATTCGGCGTATACACAATTCCCAACCGATCCGCCGCCTTCGGGTTATATGCCTTGTAGAAATTCTCATAGAGCGCTTTTAAGAACTTCTGCTTCTCATGGTGATTCGCAATATTTTCGGAACTACGGCGAATCACTGCATAATAATACTCAATACTCTTCAAAGTATTACGCCGCGTCGTTCCCGTAAAAAACGTATCGATCATCGCTGACAGTTCACGGGCAATATTATTTTCGCGATGGAACTGCGACTCATGGAAAATATTTGTAAAAATATCCTCAGTGAGAATGTGCTGAATCAACATCTCATGGACATCAAAAATCTCAATCTCAGGATTAATCGACTGCCGACATACCGCTAAAAACGCATTTCTGCGATCGCGAAATTGTTGATTTTCCTTCTCCGCCAACTGAATCGTCTCGCGCAACTTTTCGAGAATACTAGGAATATCTTCCTTAAACTTAGTAATCGCCGCCCGAAAGTCCCGCACTTCAGGACGTTCATAATCGACAAATACATTTAACAGGCGATCGAGCGCATCTGTATCCAAGATCGACACGCGCCCAATCTCGCGACTATTTTGGATTAAAACAGCACTCTGCGAATCCTCAAACAGAATATTTTCATCGGGATAGCCCTTCGCAAACTTTTTTTCAATCTCATCATCAAGACGATCGTACTGGTCTTTGCTCTCCCACCACCCATGCGCTAATGCGATCGCATCCTTAATCGTGCCATCAGGAAAAACAGTAGTATTAAACTTAGTCTTAAAATCTAACTCTGGTACTAACAAATAGTTACGCGGCTTGCAATAGTCATTCAATAAGCGCTCAAAAGCATTGCGAATACTGGTTTCCTTCTTAGACCCACCATAGCGAATAATTTTTTCAACTTCTGATTGGTACTGCGTAACCAGCATTCTCGACATGAGCAAATCCTGAATTAAAAATAAATGAATAGAAAACTAAAGTATTTTTTAATACTTTAGGTCGCTTACTGAAAACTATCTTAATTCACAGAATTACACTTCGCTTACAGCAACACAAATTGTCCCCAAAAATCAAGCGATTATCAAAAAAATCGCGATTGCTTATCCGATGTTCTGCATGATAACTGCGATCGGCATCTTCCAATAAAATACGCGGCTTCAACTTCGGACAGACATCCTTCCCAATTCAAGTTAATTCTAGCCTTTGCTTATTAGTCATAATTAAAATGGAAATAGCTCTTGAGTTTTACCAGCACGATATTCTAACATTACTTCTCCAGCTAGTTTTGCCAATGTATTTTTAGAGTGCTCAAACGAAATATCCCATTTAACGTCATCCTCAAGCTCATCCAAAATTACCATCGTGATCGCATCTTGCTGCTCTACAGATAAATTTCTTAGCTTATTAATTGTGCGTTCAAGTAACTCAGTCATAATTACTTTAATCCTTAATAGAATTGACACCTAAATAGTCTGGTGTTTTGAGTATAGTCGTTATTAATTATTGATTTAGAAAACATCTACAAAGCCCTATTGAAATGACTCAGAAAAATCTCGATTTCGATAAAAATAAGTTTTTGCCAGTTAACAACTACGAAGTTAAAATAAGATACCTTGTGCCTGGCTATGAGACGATTTTCAATATCATGCTCGCACTGTTGCATCAAAAATTGCCAGAACAAGCAAGTTTACTCATTGTCGGAGCAGGAGGTGGATCTGAACTCAGCGTATTTGGTCGCGGTTCACACTGGCATTTCACTGGAGTTGATCCGTCTACTGAAATGCTAAAAGCCGCATCCAGTAAGGTCAAAGACCTTGGTCTATCAGAACGAGTTTGCTTAATTCAAGGAACACTTGATGATATTCCAGCGATTACCTTGTTTAATGCGGCAACCTCTGTCCTAGTCATGCATTTCCTTCCAGATAATGGAAGCAAGTTGTCGTTTTTGAAATCGATTCATCAACGACTGCAGAGCGGAGCACCCCTGTTCTTGGTGGATTTTGGTGGAGAGAGAGGTACTGAACAGTTTGAACAGATACTATCGGCTTGGAAATTTCATGCTGTCTCTACAGGTGCACCTGTGGAGTTTATTGAAGAACAATTAGAGAAAGTAATACCGCATTTTGCAGTTGTATCAGAAAAACGTGTTATTGAATTATTGAACGAAGCAGGTTTTACAAAAATCATGTCATTTTATAAGGCGTTAATGTTTAGTGGATGGGTGGCAATCAAAGCTTAAGTGAAGGTCGCAACCAGATGAATACATCGCTATCTAATTGATCAACAGCGCGGTAATTCTTAGTAATCTGAACTGAATAAATTGGCAATTCTAGATGTACCTTTTTTTAGTAAGTTGGGAGATCATCGGAAAACAATCTTGCTTTAGCACATCAATGATTTGCGTCTTTTTGGCGTTGGTATTGGAGTTCAACATTACGCGATCGGGAATATTTTATGTTTTCCAGAAATACTATCTCATTTTTTCTGATCGATAGTAAGCCAGACATCGTTGCACTACTTAAAACAACAGCACAAAGGCACCCTCAGAAAGAGCGATCGCCCGTAATAGTCGTTTTAGGATAGCTTCTCTTTCTATACTCATGAGCGACACCTATCAGGAAAATAACCTAGGTATAATTTATGAAACTTCAACCTCTTGTTTCAGAACCTGATCAATAGTTTGACAACAATCTTCCACACTGGCTGAATTTAACATTTTTTCAGCGAGAGCGATTAAAACAGAACGCCGATCGCTTAGTAAATTACGAGCATTTAGCAAAGCCCAACGCTCTTGAGTCATCGGATTTGGCATGTGTGAAATAACTTGACGTAAGCGTTGTTTGTCATCTAGCCCGCCTTCAGTTTCACCCTCACACATGAGTTGTTCGGCGGCGAGCCCCGCCATGTAGACAGTGCAGTAGCGATCAAGTAAATTGGAAGAATTATTTATAGAATTAAGTGCATTTTCTGGCTCGATTTCGACACCGCCTTCTATACCTGCAAACGAATCGTCAGCTAATATTTCTCCCAGTGATTGCCCAACTATCCCCGCGATCGCATAGTTCAAAATTTTAAAGCCGAGCACATAAGCGGCGAGAAAATGCCCTGCTTCGTGATACGAAACTCGCTCTCGATATTGGGGCGATCGCGCTCGCAACCATGCTTGAAAATATGCTCCAAATTTGCCCTGACAGAAGCCAACATCAATACCCCACGCACCAAGTAAGACAACCGCGATCGCGCTAGGTACAACTGGCGACAAGCCAACCATTGTCCCAACTAGGGACATCATCGTAATTGTAAATATGGCGATCGCTAGCAAATCTGTGGCAGTAACATTCATGGCAAGGCTCAGAGGTTAAATAGATATTCTGGTTTCGCGAAGATGCTTAGATTATGGCTTTTTAAATTATGGCTTTTTAATAAAGGAACCACCACGATTTTGTTTCTTGTAGAAAGTGGCAAGACTGTCATCATCACCAACAAAACGCCAATGCCAAGGCTCGTACATTACACCTTGAGAATTATTGGGGGGAAAGGACATTTCAAAGCTGTACTTTGCTGCATTATTTTGCAACCACTGAAAAGCTATAGTTTTCTCAAAACTCGTTGAGAGATTGGCGCTTGGTAAAGCACCATCGCCAATGTCAAGAGCATAGCCTGTATGGTGTTCGCTATGACCAGGCGGGGCGCTGACTTTGGCGCGTTGGGCTGGAGTTTGGTTACGTTGCTTACTAATTTCAAAGAAAAGATCTTGCTGTTCAACAATTGTGCGAAATCCCGAAATTACGACTAGATCAATCCCCTCCGCTTTTGCCGCCGCATCCATACTCAGATAATTTTTTGCCGCTGCTTCACGGAGTCGGATTTCATAGCCATCACCTGCTCTGCCAATTGTGCGTAATTGATTTAAAGGAGCTTCTTTGAAAGCATGATGTCCAAAGAGATCGGGTGGACTTTCAGGCTCTTTAGAGGTTACGGCTGGATTATCACCCACTTTGCTTGTAGAGGCAGGAGTTGGCTTTATAAACGGTGCATCTGTAGCATTAACAGCATTAACCGATGGTTGGGGTGCTGTGGTAACTGATTGTTCGGTTTCTGTCGATAAGGAAGTTACTTGTGATGGATTTGTGGCGTTGGCATTCAGGACAAACCAGATGCGGGTACTGACGATGGGCGATAAAAAAGCTAAAGCAGCCAAACTATATCCCCACCAAGGAATAGAATTTAGCGATCGCGCAACTGGCTTAATTTGTACTGATTGCTTTTGGGGCGATCGCTTGGGATCGCTGAGTCGTTGAGCAACTGGGATATCGTTTTGTGTTGGCATAGGTATATAAACGTTTAAGGTTTTAACCAAAGTTAAATATATAGTGTCCGATCCAAAATGTTAAAAGAATATTTTCCTTTGCTGATCGGAATTTTAATAAAATACCAAATCTATTCTGATCGTTAGCGGTTAGAGAGCTTTATAACGCTAATATTACATTTCTGATTGGACAATTTCGAGAATATTGTCATCAGGATCTTTCAAAAATAAAATCTTTTGTCCCCAAGGCATTATCGCAGGTGGTGCAATAATATTTATCTGCATATTAGCTTGCTGATCGCATAGTTGCTGATAAACCCGCTCAAGATTATCAACAGTCATTGATAGCAAAAATGGATTGCCACTGATGCTTTGCTCATTGTGTTCACCAAATAATTTTGACAACCAACTGCGATTATAAATACCGATTTTTAGCTTGCCACTATAACCTTCTACACCATCAGGTTTTGCGGGTTTCTCAAAGCTAAAACCTAAAACATCGCGGTAAAAAATAAGCGATCGCGTTACATCTGAGACAAATAAGGCTATGTAATCTATTTCCATAAAATTATTTCTATAAAATGCAAATTTCTTTGGGCGAAATGACCTCAAAACTAAGTTTTTTCTTGCAGAATAACTTCAGGACGATCGCTTTCTAATACATTTACCTCGACTGTCTGAGATTCGGTCAAAACTGACTTTTGAACTGATTTTTGAGTTGTCTCTTCAGACTGATCATTTTTCTCGTCAGGCAACCAACTTAAAAGCGGAAGCGGCAACAAGCTACTGACATTGGCAATTAAAATTAATAACCAGAGATTATTAAAATTAGATTCGGTAACACCAAGCAGATGAGTCAAACCCGCCCCTAATTGGAACGAACAGAGTGCCGAAATATTAATCACAGACATCAAGACTGCAAATAATGTCGCCTCAATACCTTCAGGACAGATTCTTGCCGCTAAAACCAAAACGGGCATGAAGGCGATCCTGCCTGCAACGGTCAGAATCAAGCTATCTCCGAGGCTAAACCAGCGATCATCGATACCTAGCGATCGATTGACATGAGTAACTAACAATAAACTTGTCAGTCCTAATAAGGTTGAAATAATCGTCGTCCAAAAGAAAATTTTGCGAGTAGGTACAGCTTTAAAGAAACGCTGGAATAACCATACGCCTAATAATCCTGCCCAACTAGCAAAAAATCGAATCGTGCCGAGAAATTCGGGATTGAAGTTTAGTTCATTGGTAGTGAAATAGAAAAAGGCAGTATCAGCACTCGGTGTTGCTTGCCAAAAAAACAAGAAAGCTGTAGGTAGCCAAATTGCTTTGTTAGTAAAAGCTTGACGCAATTGGAGAAGATTGAACTTTAAAGACATCCATCGCTGGGAATTTCTGGATAAAGTTGCAGGTTCTGAATTATTTGTTGGTGAATTATTGATTGATATATCAGGGGCAGCAATATAAACTGTGGACATCCGTGGATCAGCGATCGCAAAGGCAGCAATTCCTACTAAAAGCGGCAGTATTGCCGTAACTTCAAAAACAAATCTCGCGCCAAAATGCTCTAAAAAATAGCCACTTAAATAAGCCGATGCGATCGCTCCAACCGATGAAGCCATCCAACTAAAGGACTGCAATGATCCAGCATCGCCATCTGTTTCCAATCTTGCCCGTTGAACAATCAGCGCATCGATAATCGCATCAGAAAAAGCAAGCGATAACGAGCCAACTGCAATCATGGCGATCGCCCAGAATGGTGTTGACACCCATAGAGCCATGCTCGACCATGCAAAAATCCCCAAAACGCTCGACAGTAAAAGATAAGGACGGCGACGATATCCAAACACAGGAAATCCATCAGAAATCAGACCGTACAAAGGCTTGACCGTCCAAGGTAACATGGTAATGCCAACCATTGAAGCTACTTCCGCAGGGCTAAGTCCCAAGTCATCCTTAAGGAAAAAACTCACGGCAAGTTGTGAGATTGCCATCGCGCCCTGCACAAAATAAATAGTCGCGATCGCACCTAACTCTAAATCAAATGATCGACTTCGCAAGCTTTTGAGCCAGTCTGATTGGATTAGCACTATAAGATTGCCCAAATGTTAAGAATGTTAAGAAACTTTAATCTGACTATATTTTAGTCTTTATCTAGAAAATCGCATCTATCGAACGAACGCAAAGTGAAGTTGAAATAGTAAAATTGAAAATACTACAAGTCTCTGCCCAAATCATCCTAACGAGTTCCAACGTTCCGCAGCGGAAGCGACTGCTTGAGTGCTAGTTTTCTCTTTAAGCATAGCAAGCTGCAACTCTTCGTAAATTATTTTGCGAAGCTTTTCGATATCTTTGGCAGGAGGAATCAATACTTCAGATTGAGAAAGTTGTGATGCACTGATTACTCTAGCGCGATCAATAAGTGGTGCATCTTTGGTGACTTCAGTGAAATAGCGATCGCTTGAACTTTTAATCGTGGAAGGTAAAATATTCTCAATCTTTGTAAAAGCAAGCTGATTTTCAGCATTGGTCAGATACAACGCAAATTTTATGGCTAGCGCCTGATTGATCGACGTAGTTGGTACAGCGACATTCATCACTGCCGCGCTCTTTTTACGTGTAGAGCCAGTGATTTGAGCACCAATATCGGTAACTTTTGCTGTTTCTGGCGCATTCTGAGCCACAGTCTGTAAAAACTGAGGGCCAGTCAACAAAATTGCTAATTCTCCTGCTTGATAGAGTTCTATCGCCTTACGATGTCCTTCAGTCAAAATTTCACGGGGAATTAATTGCATTTCAAATAGATTTACCCAATAGTCAAATGCTGCTTTGCCAGCATCATCGTTGAAGGCAGCTTTGCCATTGGCGTCGAGCAAATTAAGCCCCATCTGTACCATAGCTTCTAGGACTTGTCCACCATCCATCGTCAGCATAAAAGCATATTTACCAGTTTTCGCTTTGATCTGTTCAGAAACCTTAGCGAGTTCTCCAAAAGTTTGCGGCGGTTTTGTAGGATCTAAACCAGCTTTCTCAAATAGTGAACGATTGTAAATAGTAATATCAGTCGCCACATACCAAGGTAAGCCAAAAGTGACATTATCCAGCTGATTTGCTTTCCAAACATTTGGGAAATAGCTCGCTTTATCAGTTTCTGATATTACCGTACCCATATCTACCAGCGCTTTTTTCTCAGCCAGTTTCGATGCGAATTGTGGATTTAGATTCACTACATCGGGCGCAGTCCTTGCCGCTACAGAACTCAAGATTTTAGTTTCCATCTCTCCCCACGGAATATCTACCCATTCCACTTCCGCCGTTGGATTCTCTTTCTCAAAAGCCGTAATTAAACCAGTCATATATTTATCAAACTGTGGCTTTAACTGCATCGTCCAGAATACAATTTTGCTTTTACCTGAGGCAGTTAGAGACTGAGAAGTTTGCGCTCCACAAGCTCCAAGTAGAAATAGGGTAGACAATCCAATAAACTTACGGCGATTTAAGGTTGAGAATAGATTAGGTGTCATATCAAAAATACTAGATTGAGTCTAATTATAGCAATCACCTTGGCGATCGCCATAATATAACTAGCGGCACGCTGCTTGAAACACTTTCAAGGCATGACTTCACAACTTCATATCAGAAAAAATATTTACCAAGTTTTCCCGCTTTATCAGCGTGAAACTGATCTCTTAAGATTTAGCGTAACGTCATTGTCCTTAGGAAGAGTGTCGCTAAATGCTTCAAAATATTTTTTAGCCACTCTAGGGAAATTTGGAAAGTGGAACTGAGCATCGCCATCGGCGATACATGCCCAGAAGTAGCGAAGCTCAGGTGTCATGGTCTCGGCAATTTCTAAAGGTATATTAAGTGGCGGTTGGGTGAGTAATTTTAGAACAAAGGGATGCGAATGATCGCCCATCCATTCTCGCGAGAATTGTAAAAAATCTGTTTTTTCAGGAATTGATTTCACTCGAAAAGACTCAATTTCTAAGCGATCGCCTAATTTATCAGACACATAATTAAGAACCCGATATGGATGGGGATAGCTAACTAGAGAGCCTGTAGTGATGTCATAAAAATCGTAGCGATCGCTATAAGCTACGTCCTGTACATGCAGATGCCCTGTAAAGACTAATTTCACGTTTGCATGGTGCAAAATCTCGCATAAGCGATCAGTATTACCCAGCATATAGCGTCTTCCCAGAGCATTGTGGGACTGATTATGCATATGTTCCAAAACATTATGATGAATAGTCACCAAGTTCAACTCATAATCTTGGCGCTCAAGAACCGATTGCAACCAAGTTAATTGTTCTTCATCAATCCAGCCAATCTGTTGACCTTCATCATTAAATTGATTGGAGTTCAATCCAATTAAGCGTACATTAGGTAATACTTCACATTCATAATAAAGCTTGCGTGGTTCACTAATACCAAACTCAAAGCCAAACTTAGTATAGTAGGAAGTAAACCGATCAAAAGCTTCTATGGTTGGGACATCGTGGTTTCCTGCAATCACATAGACAGGATAGGGAAGTTGCGATAGCCTTGTCGATAGCCATTGATGGTTTTCGGGTTCACCATGCTGGGTGAGATCACCTGGTAAGAGCAGAAAGTCTAAATCTAGGTTGGCAAGTTGAGAGAGCACCTCTTCAAATGCAGCAATACTGTACTCGACCAGATGAAATCGCGAGGGGTGATGCCAAATCGTATGTGGCAATGCGATATGCAAATCGGAGGCGATCGCAAATTTAAACTTTAGTGCCACCTAGATCCAAGCCATAAATGATTACTATCTGATTATAAGGTATTGCTAGATCGTGCGATCGCATTCTTCAAACGCACGTTTGAGGGTAACGGCAAAAGTACTTCCCTTGCCAACTTGACTGACAACGTGAATACTCCCTTCCATTTTCTGTACTAATTCATTCGCGATCGCTAATCCTAGCCCCGTACCAGAAATATCGCCATCCGCTTGTCGTCCGCGAAAATTACGCTCAAATAATCGAGACAAATCAGAATCAGGAATTCCTACGCCTGTATCTTGGATATAGATGTAAACTGTATCAGGTTTAATGTCTATACCTAGCAACACATAACCATGTTTGGGCGTATATTTGAGCGCGTTTTCGACAAGGTTTCCGATCACTTCCCTCAGCGCTGATTCATTGCCGATAACTTTTGGCAAATGAGAAGGAATATTTGATAAAAATTGAATATGCCGATCTTGGGCAACTGCACTAGCAAAATTAGCGATCGCTTCCAAAATTTCACTCAGATCTACAGTTGCTAGTTCCATTTTGGCAGGAGGTAACAAGGCTATCTCGCTTTCAGCTTGCGATAATAAAAGTGGTGCAGGGCGATCAGCCTCACTGAGCAAATCTTGAATATGTTTCGTCTCGCGCAAGATACCCACCACAAATTTTTGATTAGGATCTTCGGCAACGATTCGTCGTGATAGTAACTGAGCAAAGGTACGAATGGCCGTGAGAGGATTACGAAGTTGATGCAACAGTGAAGCTAAAAAATTACTTTGTTGCTCATAATTGCGGCGTTGGGTAGCTTCTAACCATTGATTGCGACGATCAAGCGCACAGGCGATCGCCAAAGTATTCGCGATTTGTTGAATTTGCAATTGTTCATATTCAATCCAGTCGCGATCATCACGTCCTGTCATCAAAAAGCCTAAAATCGCGTCTTCATAAATTAATGGCAATACAAAACGACGCTGTCTCACTAAACCACCACTACCCATCGACAACGGAAAAGCTTCTGGCAGAGCAATTACCCCCTCATCAGGAAAAACTGCTACTTCAACAAGATTTGGTGGCATACCGTCTGCTACATTTTCAGTGATGTAAATAGCGCTCACTACTGCACCCAAACTTTGGGTCAGTAAAATAATTTGCGATCGAGCTATGGCTATGAGGTCTGAACTCGCAACAAGCATACAAGAAAATTTATACTGTGATTTATGCCATGCTAAGCGTGGCGCAAATCACAGTATAACTCTCAGATGTTTTTTGGATGATTACGAAAAAATTAATGCTAGTATCTCTAATTAATTAACGAATGTAATTTGACATTCTTTTGACCTATGCAAAAATCCTCACTAGCTCTTTTAAGTAGCCCTGCGTTATTGGCAGCTTTTTTGCTGTCTAGTAATCCTGCCCAAGCCAATACCCCTAACAGTGTTAACCAAGATATTGATACTTTTAGTCAATCGGTTGTAATTACGAGAGCAAATCAAACCAATGACCTAAATAATCAAGCCTTTGATGATCGCGCCAATATCTTGACCAGCGATCGCATAGGGGACTTGGCAATTAGCAAACTAGGCTGTGATTGTATGGGATGTCGCCAAGCAGTTTTATCACTTTTCTCCAAATAACAGAAAGGTCGCACAGCGACTTTTCTACTTAACCAAAAAAAGAGAGGACACAAAGTGTCCTCTCTTTTTTGGTTTTTTAAGAACTGCGATCGCGATGAACGTATGTAGTGTATGTGTCAGCTAAACTAAAAGAAGTCATCTTTATGGAAATAAGCCAACATGCGCTTGAGTGAAGTTACCCATCCCAACCAATTACACGGGCTCACAATCTCCCAGTTGGAGTCGATCGCCCGCGAAATCCGTCAAAAACATTTAGAAACTATAGCCGCAACTGGTGGGCATCTTGGACCAGGACTAGGTGTGGTTGAACTAACCCTAAGTTTGTATCAAACTCTAGATTTGGATTGCGATAAAGTAGTTTGGGATGTGGGGCATCAAGCTTATCCACACAAGCTGATTACAGGACGTTATAACCGTTTTCATACGCTACGCCAAAAAGATGGCATTGCTGGATATCTAAATCGACGGGAAAGTGAATTTGATCATTTTGGTGCAGGGCATGCATCGACAAGTATTTCTGCGGCTCTTGGCATGGCGATCGCTCGTGATTTACAAGGCGACAATTACAAAACCGTGGCGATCATCGGCGATGGCGCATTAACAGGCGGTATGGCACTCGAAGCAATTAACCACGCAGGGCATCTTCCCAAAACCAATTTGTTGGTTGTCCTCAACGACAATGAAATGTCAATTTCGGCAAATGTCGGTGCAATTCCTCGCTATCTAAATAAGATGCGTCTCAGCGCACCTGTGAAATTTATCACTAACAATATTGAAGGACAAATTCGCAATATTCCTTTTGTTGGTGAACAGATCAGCCCTGAAATTGAACGTATCAAAGATAATCTTAAGATTGTCACGATGGTACCAAACAAGATCGGCGCCGTATTTGAAGAATTAGGTTTCACCTATATTGGACCTGTCGATGGTCACAACATGCGTGATCTAATAAATACTTTTAAGATGGCGCATACCCTAACTGGTCCCGTCATGGTGCATGTGGCAACGACTAAAGGCAAGGGCTATAGCTATGCTGAAGCCGATCGCGTGGGTTACCATGCTCAAAACTCCTTTGACTTATCCACAGGCAAAGCCAAAACATCAACTTCTAGTAAGCCCAAGCCTCCCAGTTATTCCAAAGTATTTACAGATACTTTGATCAAACTTGCGGAACATGACAAGCGAATTGTGGCGATTACAGCGGCTATGTCTACTGGCACGGGGCTTGACAAATTCCAAGCACAACTGCCAAATCAATTTGTTGATGTCGGTATTGCTGAACAACATGCGATCGCAGTCGCCGCAGGTTTAGCATGTCAAGGAATGCGACCCGTTGCTGCGATTTATTCGACATTCCTACAGCGCGCCTTTGACCAAATTATTCATGATGTTTGCATCCAAAATTTACCTGTATTCTTCTGTTTAGATCGGGCAGGTATCGTTGGTGCAGATGGTCCCACCCATCAAGGGATGTACGACATCGCCTACCTGCGTTTCATTCCTAATATCGTGTTAATGGCTCCTAAAGATGAAGCTGAAATGCAAAACATGATCGTTACAGGACTCACCCATAATGGACCGATCGCGATGCGTTATCCGCGTGGCAATGGTATCGGCGTAACGATGCAAGATGAAGATTGGGAACCATTACCAATTGGCAAAGCGGAAGTACTACGTGAGGGTAAAGATATTTTGCTGCTTGCTTATGGCTCAATGGTCTATCCATCGCTGCAAGTTGCGGAATTACTCAACGAGCATGGTATCAGTGCTACTGTTGTCAACGCCCGTTTTGCCAAGCCATTGGATACAGAACTAATCTTGCCACTAGCTAAAAAAATCGGCAAAGTGGTAACTGTCGAAGAAGGCTGCTTGATGGGTGGATTTGGTAGTGCTGTTCTCGAAGCTTTAAATGACGAGAATATTCTCGTTCCTGTCTATCGTGTTGGTGTTCCTGACTTACTAGTAGAACATGCTTCACCAGAGCAATCGTTCACTTCACTTGGTTTATCCAGTGGGCAAATTTGCGATCGCATTCTTAACCAGTTTGCTTTTAATAAAGAGACTGTTACTAGTAACTAAATACACGCTTTGCGATAAAAACAAAACCAGATTTTTATAAAAGCCCCGCGAAGCGGGGCTTTTACAAAAAATCTGGTTTTAGTTTGTTCTCAATCTGCTGTAGCTCAAGAAGAAGCCGCTGCACTTTGTGCGGCGGCTTCTTCTTGAGTTTAGTGAGAGAGTTTTAAGATTGGCATAAATTTTCGCAAAAATCTTAAGAAATCAATCTCAATATGATTAATTTTCAACCAAATAGCGATGCAATTTGTGACTAAGCAAGTAAGCCCCAAAAACATCAAAATAAAAGTTGGAGCCATTACTACGCCAATGATATACCAGCTAATTACATGAGAAATCATCAACAATGCGTAAAAAATTGCACTTGCAGTAATTGTAAAAATTTGGAAAGGCGATCGCTTCAAAAAAGTAAATAACAAAGTCTGTGAAGTGGCGATCAAGTTAGCAGGTACGAGAAATGCACAGATTGCGATACAGTGCGATCGCGAAAAGTCTCCCAGACTATCGCCCAAGCAATACATATCAAACATTCAGTTAATCCTTATCTAATCCCTCAGACATTTCTCAAAATAAATGAGTAAATCCATCGTCACAATTATTTCTACCGTAACATACCTATATCGCCTCGTAAGTATTTGTTACCAATCGCAATCAATGGCAGAAAGCTATGTGAGACGGACATATCTACTATTGATTTTTGGATCTAACGATTCCAAATACTGAGGTGTAACCATGCAGAAATGTCGTGCCACTGACAGGTCCAATCTCGCCTGAACAGAAAAAACCACTAAAGGGAATTAATCCCAAATACTTTTGCAATAACTCAGAGTCAAAGTTTGGTTTATCGTATAGCCTTTCACCGCGACCCATGCAAGAAAACATTAAAGCTGCGCTTGGCGATATATGCGGAGCCTCCAAACTTAAATGATTAGTGTAATTAATTAAAGCTTCTTCTAAATCTTCAGCCGAAGCTTTACCATCACGTAAATGTAATTGAATTCTCTGTCCAGGACGCATGCGATCGCCGACCGCGATCGCACCAGAGCGAGGATCGACACCAATAATGTTGCGAATCAAGAAATCTCCGCGTGATGGATTTGCCTTAAACTCATTCATCACCACCCCGATAAATAATGAATGTTGGGCAAGTTCGCGATCGCTTTGGCTTAATTCACCAACCGTATCTTGCAATAAACCTAGTGGTGGCTTACCTTCGAGTCCTAAAATCAAATTGCGTTCGCACTCAGAAACTTGCATAATTCTGCCAATTGGTCGGCAGCCCTGTGCGACAACTGGATCAATAATTACATCTCCCCACAGTGCTAAACCTAACAAACCTGTTCGATAAAGCTTATATTTCCCTTCCTCATGAAAGCAAAATAGAGAATTTGCACCCATTCCGCCACTGCTAGCCAAACCGCCAACTTTTACAGCTTGAGGATAAGCAAAATCAAGTCCTTGAATCAAATCGTTAATTGGAAATGAAAACGGATCGCCAACTAATACAAAATTCGGCAACTTAGATGGATCAACTTCTGTTAGTTTCTCCCAGCGATCAGGAGAACTATCGAGATCTGGTAAATCTTTGTCATCTAAATGAAATACTTTTGACTCTGTATTTGGTAAATGTCCGACTAATAAAGCGATCGCTGGTTTGTCTTCAAACTCTCGACCATTCCCGACAATCCCACCACCAGAGCAGCCAATTAACTTTTGGATAGGCAATTTTTCGGCAAGCAACGGCAACAAGCGCGGGTAATCACTTGCAAAAGCAGTAGAAACAAACAAAAAAGCTAAATCTAACGAACACTCACCGAGTCCTGTCAAAACTTGCTGCGACAGATCTTGCACCGCAGCTTCCAAAGATATTTTTGTCGAAAGACTAGTAACCCACTTCATAGACCTAGCCTCACATCAAACTTTCTTGCCATCATTTCTTTATAAACTACTTGAAAGGATCTTAGATAACTCCTTTCATTTAAGACTTAGTATCTAAGACTTAGTATCTAAGCTTACCTTGTAGCGACATAATTCCTACATTTACGAACATCATTGCCGCAGTAAAAAGCGTGAGTAAAAAGCGTGAGTAAAAAAGCCTTCTTTTTAACTTTTATAATTCGTTTGGTGAACTAAGACTTGGTGAGACGCTTAAAGCACAGTAAAATAATCCTAGTAACCGTCCGAAACGCACATTAACAAAACGCATATTAACAAGTTTAAGTTATATATAGTTTCCAAACTTTACAAATACGTTTAAAGATACATTTATTAAAACTAAATCAACGGAGAAAACGACATGCGGGATGCAATTACCAGCCTGATTGGTGCTTATGATGCAACTGGTAAATATTTTGATCGCGATGCGATGGATACCCTAAAATCCTTCTTTGCTACAGGAAGCGCTCGTCTAACTGCTTCCTCGACAATCACAGCTAATGCGGCTTCGATTGTTCGTAAGGCTGGATCGCAATTATTTGAAGAAGTGCCCGATCTGATCCGTCCAGGTGGCAATGCCTATACAACTCGGCGTTTTGCAGCTTGCTTGCGCGACATGGATTACTACTTGCGCTATGCCTCCTATGCTCTGATTGCAGGTAATAATGATGTCCTCGACGAAAGAGTATTACAAGGCTTACGCGAGACTTATAACTCTCTAGGAGTCCCAATCGGACCAACTGTGCAAGGCATTCAAATTATGAAACAGGCGGTTATGGATTTGGTAGGAGAAAACGCTGATTGGTTAGCAGCTCCTTTTGATTACATGAGTCGCGAACTCAGCGAAAAGAATATATAAAGAATATGTAAAGACAAAGGGGGTGCTAAGTGCCCCCTTTATCTTTTTGGTTTCAATATGACTTAAGATTATTCATAAAAGCACAAGCTCGATTTTGTCTAGGAGAGAATTTAAATATGGCTTTAGTACCAATGCGCCTGCTTCTTGACCATGCGGCTGAGAACGGCTATGGCATTCCTGCATTTAACGTCAATAATATGGAGCAGATCCAGTCGATCATGCAGGCTGCTAATGAAACCAATAGCCCTGTGATCCTACAAGCTTCTCGTGGTGCACGCAATTACGCAGGCGAAAATTTCCTACGTCATTTGATTTTGGCTGCTGCCGAAACTTATCCCCACCTTCCGATCGTGATGCACCAAGATCATGGTAATGCACCTGCAACTTGTTACTCAGCGATCAAAAACGGCTTTACTAGTGTGATGATGGATGGCTCACTGGAAGCTGATGCTAAGACTCCAGCTAGCTACGAGTATAACGTTGCCGTTACCGCTGAAGTTGTCAAAGTCGCCCATGCGATCGGCGCCAGTGTTGAAGGTGAACTCGGTTGTTTAGGTTCACTCGAAACTGGTAAAGGTGAAGCTGAAGATGGTCATGGTTTTGAAGGTGCTTTAGATCATTCACAACTTTTGACCGATCCTGATGAAGCAGCTGACTTCGTTGAGCGCACTCAAGTTGATGCTCTTGCAGTAGCGATCGGGACAAGTCATGGTGCTTATAAGTTTACTCGCAAACCTACTGGCGAAATTCTTGCCATCAGCCGTATCGAAGAAATTCATCGTCGTCTGCCTAATACTCACTTAGTTATGCATGGCTCTTCTTCAGTCCCTGAAGATTTGCTGGCTTTGATTAATGAGTTTGGTGGTGCAATTCCTGAAACCTACGGTGTACCTGTTGAAGAAATTCAAAAGGGTATCAAGTGCGGTGTGCGTAAAATTAATATCGACACCGACTGTCGCCTTGCGATTACGGCTGCGGTTCGTGAAGCTTTATTCAAGAATCCTAAAGAGTTTGATCCTCGCCACTTCCTGAAGCCATCGATCAAGTACATGCAGAAGGTATGTGCCGATCGCTATATTCAATTTGAAGCGGCTGGTCAAGCTAGCAAGATCAAGCAAGTTGGGCTTGATGAGTTTGCCGCTAAATATGCTAAAGGCGAATTGAATCAAGTTAGTCGTCAAGTTGTTGGGGCTTAAGCCTTTTTAAAGGATCTTTCCTTAACAAAATAAAAAAGTGAGGGGGCTATGCTCTCTCACTTTTTTTAAGTAAGTTAGTATTTTGTAAGATAGTATTGATGTTGTTACAAGCTGTATCTAACTAAACTTAGCTCATGGTCTCTTCTTTATTTCCTTCTTCTGAGCCAAATAAAGCAAATCCAGTTAAAAAGCCCAAGCTTTTGGTGGTTGATGATGAGCAAGATAACCTTGATTTGTTATATCGCACTTTTCGCAGAGAATTTGTAGTTTTTCGAGCGGATGGGGGTGCAAAGGCGCTAGAAATTTTGGCGAAAGAAGGGGAGATGGCGGCGATTATTTCCGACCAGAGAATGCCCGAAATGAATGGGACAGAATTTCTGAGCCGTACAGTCTCAGATTTTCCTGATACAATGCGAATTGTTTTGACTGGATTTACAGATATTGCTGATTTGATTGAAGCGATAAATTCAGGGCAAGTCCATAAATATATTACTAAGCCTTGGGAGCCTGACCAACTGAAGTCAGTTGTGTCAGAAGCGACTCAAATCTATGATTTGCTCAAGCAACGTTCTGAAGATTTGCTGCGATCGCAAGCTCAGAATGCTCTATTGTCTGTGATTGTGGAGATCGCTCAAAAATCTAACCAGCTATCTGATTGTGTAAAGCCTCTAGCAGATGCATTTTGGCAAAATTTTGGTGCGGACGAGATAATTTTGCAGTTGGTTGAAGATGGTATTTTAATCGATACTCAAGCTAAATGTGGTGATTATCAAGGGAATTTAGCACAAGATCCTTTAGTGCAAACAGCGATCGCGTCAGGTAAATCGCAAATTGGTTTAGATAGTGCTCAAATTGCGGAAGATCAAGAGTTCAAAACTAATTTAGCGATCGCGATTACATTCCGCGAACGGGTTTTGGGGATATTGTCGTTGAGATGGAAACATGCAAACGCTGTAAGCAATGATGATATTGCTGCAATTCAGCAATGTGCGGATGAGGTGGCGATCGCGCTTACTTGTATTCGTTACTATAGTCCCTGAATATGATTTTTGCGGCGTTTATCGCTGTACAAATCACGAAAAATCATGACCCAGATAACAGACTATGCAAAGCTTTTAGAATTGGCGATCAAGATCGCTCATAAGGCCCATGCGGGTCAACTTGATAAAGCGGGCAAGCCTTATATTTTGCATCCGCTAACGGTGATGGCGCAGATGGATACCGATGAGAGCAAAATTGTAGCGATGTTGCATGATGCGATCGAGGACTCTGATCTGACGATTGTAGAGTTGGTGCAAGCAGGATTTCCTAAGTTAATAACTGATGCGATCGCTGCCATTACTAAACTGGATGGTGAGATGTACGCAGATTATTTATTGCGAGTGATGGCGAATGCGATCGCGCGCAAAGTCAAGATCGCCGATGTTACGCACAATATGGATATTAGTCGCATCACTAACCCCACCGAAAAAGATTTTCAGCGTTTAGAAAAATATAAAAAGGTTCTCAATCAACTAAGCGTTGCCCAATAAGAGCGGGAATTATATCTTTGAGTATCGGCAGAGCCTGACTCTTCTCATCTTTTGGATGTGTAATATCGACTAATTAACTTTTGGTGGAGTGGTTAATTTTGGTGGGAACTTACATTTAACTTCTATCTCAAAATTGCTTTCAGCAGAAGCTTTAGTGAGAATGGGAATGCCTGCTTCGCCGCTAATCTTTAAGCCAAATTTAAGTTTAACTTCTTCGACTTCGATATCACCAATATTTTTGAACGCCCCGATCGCATAACGTGTATATAAGCGAATGGTTTCATGAACTTCTTGCAGTCTGGCGATCGTATCTTCTTTAAATCCTTTCGATTCGCGTTCATCGCTATCTCTGTCTACTGATTGTTCATCATCTGATTCAGAGATTTCAATGGTGCGGATTTCGCCGTCTTCTTGCTCGATATAAATTTTGTGAGCCATGATATTAAATTATTTAGGAAGAACTATAAGCCTAAACTTATACCATGACAGCTACTTTGCCAACTTGAATCGATGGCTGAGGAATAGGCTGTCCGTCTTCTTGCAATACTTCTAAATACAGTGCGATCGCTTCTTTAATATTTTCTTGAACTTCTAAGAAGGTATCACCAATGCTGACGCAACCAGGAAGATCAGGAATGTATGCGCCCCAGTTAGTTTCTCCTTTTTCATAGATCACAGTGTACTCAATCATAGCTTTATCCTAATTTTGCTTGTTTCCAAATTGATGAAAGCGTACCCACAGGAATATCATCACTTAACTTTCCTGGTACAACTACAATACCTGATTTGCTGAGGTGTTTAAAGATCCGATGACTTCCCCTAGTGCGATCAAGATACCAACCATCATTTTCCAGTGTTTTGATAACTTCTTTGACTTTCATGAACGATAGTTTTTGATTTGTCTCATACAATAACAGAGGATTATTATGAATTTAACTGTGCATTATATTAGTGTGAAATCCCAGTATTAAGTTATGGCTAGATATGGGTTGGTGGTTGGTGTAGCCAAATATAAATCGCCGCTTGGCAATCTCAGCAAGACTGAGGGTGATGCTAAGGCGGTGAACGATATGCTGAAGCAATATGGCGATTTTGAAGATATTCAGGTGCTGACGGGAGAGGTGACAGCGAAGCAGCTTGAGGATGCGTTGGGACGGTTGCTATTAGAACGGGCGGAGCGCAATGAGGCGTTGATTTATTTTTCAGGTCATGCGGTGGTAGTAAAGGGGAATTTTAATAAAAAACGTGGCTATTTCGCGCTGTCGAATACGGGGCTGAAAACTAGCAATGGTGAAATTACGGGAATCGAGAATGGGATTGCTTTAGATGATCTGAGTGGTCTGATCGGTGAAGCGAAGTTAAGTAATTTGGTGGTGTTGCTTGATTGTTGTCATAGCGAAACTTTGCTAGAGGAGAGTCAGGGATTTTTGCAACGGGCGATCATCAGTCAGGCTTTTGCAGAATTAAAACAGGATTATTTTTTGGTGTCGGCTTGTCGGAAGTTTGAAGAAGCCTATGCGATGAAAAGCGAGAGCTACAGCATTTTTACGGGGGCGATGTTGCGCGGATTAGCGAGAGAACGAGCGAATGAGCGAGGGGTGATGGATGCAAGTACGATGTTTGGTTATGTGGCGGAGCAGCTACGCGGCACGGGGCAAGAGGCGGTGAGTTTTGGTTATGGAAGGGCATTGCGGATTGTGGATTATCGTTCGTCAATAAACTCATTAAATTTAGTCTCTCAAAACAATCCAAGTCGAAATATAAGAAAGATTTCAAAAAACGTTATGCATTGGGCTTTAATCCTATTAGCTTGCATAAGTGGAATTGGTATATTTCACTTGGTTAATACAAACAATAAAAATAGATCTTCTTACTGTCCTAATAATATAAAAAAATCCGACCAAATAATTACGATAGGCATAGCAGCTTTTGGGAAACAAAATAACCTGACAAACAATATTGAAACAGATGTAGAGTTAGAATTACGGAATAAGCTGCAATATCCGTTTGTGAGAATCTGTTATATTCAATCTACTGTAACAAGTCCACTTGAGGCAAAAAACCTAAGTGAAGACTGGTCAAATATTCTCGGTAAAAATGGAATAATAATTTGGGGGGATGGTATACGAATCGGGATAGAAGTCCTGAACAACAAGTTTTCTTCACCAAAGTCTTGGTTGATTGTTCCAAGCAAAGGAGTGAACTATAATACTGAAGTGATCACATTAAAAACAAGTGGTATAATTGCAGATTTGAGAGACAATCCAGAAGAAAAAACTTTAATACTTTCTAATTCATTAGCATCATTAAAAGAAAGATCTGAAATGAGAAAAGATAATCTTTTTGATTTATATGAAATTTACCATATCTTAGGGAGATTATACTATGAAGACTGTGAACAGAACGAACAAAATAAATCTAAGTGTCAAGAAGCTTTGAATGAGTACCAAAACATTGATTCTACTTATCCTTACTATCCTTATATTATTCTAGATATTACTGTTTTAGAAGAGAGATTAGGTCGCTATGAACTAGCGTTTGAACAAGTTAATAAATTAATTGATATAACTAGAAAAAATCTAGGTAAAGATATTGTTTTAGATGCAATTTCGCGTAGAGCAAGATTGTTCTTACAAAAGAAACAGTTTGCTCTAGCGAATAAAGACCTAGAAAAGTTGTTAGAACTTAATCCTACTAAGGGCAAAATTAAAGCTGCATCAGTAAGAGCAGAGTACAAATATCAAGTTGATCAAGTAGCCAAAGATTTAGAGGATGTACAAAAGTCAAATCTTGGATTTTACCAAAGACTTGAAATTGGAGAAATATATTTTCAAATAGGAGATCTAAATAAGTCTCAACAATTACTTGCGACAGTAATTTGTAGTAAGATTGATCAAAAAAGCCTCTTTAACCGCCTAAGAAAATATAATCAATCTCTAGACATTACAACCAAGTTTATTTTTGAATTAGAGAAAAAAAAGTCTAGTTGTTGACAACTTGCTATGGAAAAGTAGTACAGTCTGTGGCAGTACATTCACCATTACTAAGTTCTTTCCATTGTCCACTACACCGACCACAACCACCGCTTGATAACATGGTTGGTAGCTCTTCAGTTGGGCTTGCCTGTTTTTTTATAACTATCAAAGAAAGATATATAGAGGCTACTTTATTACCAACAAATCTTGGCAGCAAACCACTTATAACCTGCTGAAGACAAGAAAATATTAAAGATGTAAACTTATTAAAACTTGGATTATCACTCTTTGGGGTATCTAAACCTTCAGTTACACTTGAATTATTCCACTCTACAGAAAATCGTTGAGGTATTTGTTCAGGAATCTCACCATTTTCATCCTTAGTAAATACATCGTAGCCAACGACTAAGTTAGCAAGCTCGTAATTTGGGAACTTCTCCTTGAGTTGGCTTTGAATCAGAACACGTGTAGTCTTTAACAACCTCTTCAGCATCAAATTAGAAATTAACCCTTCTTTCTCTGGAAATAGAATTTCTCTAACGGAAGCTTGTTCTAATAAAGGCTGATCTAGGCTGATTTCTTTTGTCATGTGAATATATAGAATATGTTGTAGTCAGGAAATACCACGGAACTAACTTTATGTAAAGTAAATAAGCTTGTGAAGTCTGCCGCAAATACCTCTAAACGATCAGTTATCCTAATTTGATCAAGCGATCGCTATTTAATCCTGTAACAATTACTATTTTGTATCGAGGTATTGGAGGCTACTGCTTTTGACAGATTTCACCATTGACGATGGCTTATTGGTAAACTGACAAAATATCTGCTCATCACTTCATAGCCCATGACTTGTCCAGTTCCCAAAGATCAACAACCACTTAATGAATACATCGAGCTTAAGGAAGCTTTCTTTTATCGTTGGGCAAAGCTAGAGCGATCGCAATATTTGCGAATATTATTTTTGATGTGGGTGATTTTTACAGTTGTTTTTTTGCCTGTTGCCATGAGCATTGAGTCACCAAGCCGACATTTACGAGAGTTTATTTGTGTGAGTTGCATTGGTGGCTCAGCGGGGCTAATTTTGCCAGTTCTATTATTGCTATCAGGATGGGGACATGTGAAGCAACGCCTTGATAGCGACAAGGTTTTTTATGAAGAGTCAGGCTGGTATGACGGGCAAACTTGGGAAAAGCCAGAAGCAGATTTAGTAAAAGATCGTTTGCTGATAACTTATGAAATTAAGCCTGTATTAAAGAGATTACAAATAACTCTTTTAGGAATTATTGGTGTTCTTGCCCTTTGTGTTGGCACTTTAAATATTTTTGACTAATTGCACCCTGTCGGATGAAGAAACTTTTGCTATACAAGACTTAACATAGGTTCACAGTCTGTATAAAAAAGAAACATGACAGTTTTAGACCAATATTTTAAACTTTCTGATCGCGCTAACGATGACGAACAAGCATTTAGCGAATTGGTAGAACTATTTGCCGAAGCAGCCGAAGTTCAACCCGCAGGAGCACGTAAAGTAGTTGGTAAAGAAGCGATCACGCAATTGTATCGAAATTTTTTTAATACTTATTCGGGGATGCAGCGTGTTTGGACAACCAGAAGAACTGAGAATGGACTAGAAGCTATTTGGGCGATCGCTGGCAAACGTGATAGTGGTGAACTATTTGCGATGCAAGGCAGACATATTGCCGAAGTTGATGCCCACGGCAAAATCTATGCCTTAGAAGTACATGTCTCCAAAGCTAACTAATCAATCTCCTGAAGAATTTCTTGCCAACTTTGATAAGTTTGGCATTCACCTCGGTTTAGAGCGCATCCAACAACTGCTCAATTCTTTAGGAAATCCCCATCAACAAATTCCCATAATTCATGTGGCTGGCACAAACGGAAAAGGCTCTGTTTGTGCTTTTTTGCTGTCAATTTTACAGAGGGCTGGCTATCGAGTCGGGCGCTATACTTCGCCACATTTGCTTGACTGGCGAGAGAGGATAACGATTAATAGTGAATGGATTAGTAATCAGAATTTATTAGATGCTTTAGATCAAGTTGAAAAAGCGATCGCCCCAGAATTTCCTCCAACCCAATTTGAAGTAATTACAGCCGCAATGTGGTGGTATTTTGCTCAGCAAAAAGCCTTGCAAAATCTCGATATTGCGATCATCGAAACTGGTTTGGGTGGCAGATTAGACGCGACGAATGTATGCGATCGCCCTCTAGTTTGTGCGATCACCTCGATTAGCCTCGATCATTGTCAGCAGTTGGGCAATACATTAGGAGCGATCGCTTCTGAAAAAGCAGGAATTATCAAACGCCAATCTCCAGTTGTAATTGCTGAAAATGATCCTGAAGCGATCGCATCTCTGCAAGCAAAAGTAACTGAATGCGAAGCCCCTGTAACTTGGGTAAGTTCTGCTAATCGCACTGCTACAGGCGCTATCTGGCAAGACTTTGCATATCCTTTGCCATTATTAGGTAGGCATCAGTTGATTAATTCCGCGATCGCGATCGCCGCTATTTACTCATTGAGAACTCAAGGTTGGCAAATTAGCGATGATGCAATTCGTGAAGGTATGGCAAATACAGAATGGGCAGGGCGATTGCAATGGATAGAATTTAATCTTAATGGGAAGCTATGTAAAATCTTAATTGATGGAGCGCATAATGTGGCGGCGGCGAAATATCTTCGACAGTTTGTAGATGAAGCTTTTCCCAATCAACGCAAATGTTGGGTAATGGGAATCCTTAATACTAAAGACCAATTGGGAATTCTCAACGCGCTTTTAGATGCTGACGATTTACTTTTTCCAGTGCCTGTTCCTAACTTTGCCACTACGTCACCACAGGATTTAGCCAAGATGGCAACTTCCATTCTCAAGATTGCTCCTCAGTCCTATTCCAGTTTAGATTTAGCTCTAAAAGCAGCTTTTGACAATCAGCGATCGCAGGATATTGTCATTCTTTGTGGATCTTTATATTTAGTTGGAGAGTTTCTTGAGCATTATTCGCCAAGCTCGAAAAAATAGAAGCCTAGTTGAAAGTATCAGAGATACGGCGCTAGGCACTGTATCCCTAATAGAGTTTGGAGCCTGTAATTTAGAAAAATGCGCCTTAAATACCTAAGCGCTGATAGATTTGGTCGAGATTTTTAAGATGTTTATTAGGATCGAAACAGGCTTCTAGTTCTTCCGTAGAAAGAGTTGATTGCACAGTTTCATCTTCCGTAATTAGCTTGCGGAAATCACCTTCAGGTTTATTCCATGCTAAGTGAGCCGCTTTCTGCACGATCGCATAGCTATCTTCACGACTCAGCCCTTTATTTACTAAAGTTAGCAATACTTGCTGACTAAATACCACACCGCCATAACAATAGAGATTGCGCTCCATGTTGTGAGTATGCACCAACAAATTTTTGATTAAATCTGTGATTTCGACCAACATAAAATGGGTGAGGATACAGCCATCGGGTAGCGTCACGCGCTCAGCCGCACTATGAGAAATGTCGCGTTCATGCCAGAGGGCAACATTTTCTAGGGCAGTAGTAGCATAGCCACGTAGCAACCGCGCCATCCCTGTCAAACGCTCAGAGCGAATTGGGTTACGCTTATGCGGCATTGCCGATGAGCCTTTTTGCCCTTTAGAAAAATATTCCTCGACCTCAAGGACATCGGTACGCTGAAGATTGCGAATTTCGACCGCAAACCGCTCAATTGAGGCACCAACTAGAGCGAGTACTTGCGAATATTCAGCATGACGATCGCGAGAAATTACTTGTGTAGATGCACAATCTGGTTGTAGTCCTAGCTTTTGGCAAGCGATCGCCTCAATGCGCGGATCAACATTGGCATATGTACCAACTGCACCAGAGATTTTCCCGACCGCAATATTTTTGCTCAAGGTCAATAGGCGATCGCGATGGCGCAACATTTCTGCTAACCAGCCAGCCAACTTAAATCCAAATGTAATCGGCTCAGCATGAATACCATGAGTACGCCCAGACATGATCGTATAGCGATGTTGCTGCGCCTGATAGCGGATTGCTTGGATCGCTGATTCTAACTGAGCTTGGATAATTTCTAAGCTATCGACTAATTGCACGGCAAGTGCAGTATCTAGTACATCTGAACTTGTTAAACCAAGATGAATATAGCGCCCTGCGTCACCCACGTATTCATTCACATTGGTCAAAAACGCGATCATGTCGTGCTTGACGGTTAATTCAATTTCATTAACGCGATCGGTATCGAAATTTGCTTTCGACTTTATTTCTTCTACCGCCTCGGCAGGTATATATCCCAACTCAGCCTGTGCTTCGCAAACGGCTACCTCAACTTTCAGCCAAGTTTGGTACTTGTGCCGATCTGTCCATAGTCGTCCCATTTCGGGTAATGTATAGCGTTCTATCAAGACTTACGCTCTTAAAATAATCACAATTTTTAATTGTAGCAAATTGCCAAAGCAATATAGCTATTGTTATCACAGTTACCACAATTCTCATGATGAAATTGGTTTTGATAACGTTTTTGGTAACACTTTTGGTAAAGAGTTCACCATAATCAAACTTTCATCAAACTCAATAAACCTAGAATTAAGAAGCGATTGCGATAAAATCAGTCAGGCTACTTTTAGGATATTTTGCGATGGCTCCTGTTCGTTTGTGTGGCGTTACTAAAAAATTTGGACAAAATATAGTTCTTCATGAAATTGACCTAGATGTTGCCGATCGCGAGTTTTTGGTCTTGGTAGGACCTTCTGGATGTGGGAAAAGTACCTTGTTGCGGTTAATTGCAGGATTGGAAGAAGTAACCGATGGCTCAATTTATCTAGCCGATCGCCAAATCAATCATTTGCCACCAAAGGTACGCGATATTGCGATGGTATTTCAAAGCTATGCGCTCTATCCGCATATGACGGTCTATAACAATATTGCGTTTGGTCTGAGACGACAGCGATCGCACAAGTTTGCTTGGTTGCCAATCCAACAAAAACAACGCGCCGAAATTGATGGGCGGGTGCAACAAGTGGCAGAGTCTTTGCAGATTTCTCATTTACTTAATCGCAAGCCCAAAGAACTATCGGGCGGACAAAAACAACGGGTTGCTCTAGGTCGCGCGATTGCCCGCAATCCGCAAGTATTTCTCATGGATGAGCCATTATCAAATCTCGATGCTCAACTACGAAGTGACACGCGATCGCAAATTGTACAGTTACAAAAGCAATTGCAAGTCACCACAATTTATGTGACGCACGATCAAGTTGAAGCGATGACGATGGGCGATCGGATTGTGGTTTTAAACAAGGGTGATATTCAGCAAGTAGACACGCCTCTAAATATTTATCGTAAACCTGCAAATCAATTTGTAGCAGGGTTTATGGGTTCACCAGCGATGAATTTTTTGCCTGTAAATGTTGATCGTAATAATTGCTTACAAGGTGAGAGTTTACTCAAAGCGATCGCCATTAATGATTTGGCAACTAAAGAAATTGGTAGCGATCGCCCATTCACATTAGGATTTCGTCCTGAAGACTTACAACCTGCAACGGCTGACAATGCTCATATTGAAGGCACTGTGGAGCTAGTAGAAGCGCTTGGCTCAGAGACAATTGTGTTGTTACGGGTGAGAGATGTCGAAATCAGAGCGAGAGTTTCCGCAGATATCGGCTTAAAATATCACTGGCAAATCGGCGATCGCAGCTTTTGGCGGCTGGAACTTAACAAACTTTATGGCTTTGATTTGCATTCAGGAGTTACTTTGCATCACCCATACAGTGCCTAGAACTTATCTAGAACTCATCTAGAACTTATCTAGAACTTATGAAAAGAAAGAGTTTCACGCCTTATCATTTTTTGGGATTTTTTGGGGCTTTAATTTAGTATTAAGCATTATTGAAATCATTATATTAAGACTGACAATAGATTGGTTTGTCCAATAAACTCATTCCTAAGAATAATTTTCAGGAAAATTCCATGATAAAACTGAAGTCTTTTCGATTGCCCATAGTTTTACGCTTTTTAGTTAGCGCGATCGCGATCGCATTAATAACTTTGATTACTTCCCAAGGAGTTTCTGTTAGCGAAGCGACTGCGCAAACCTCACCAATTGCCCAAGCCTCACCAACTGCCCAGACAGGAGAGTTTAAAGTTGCACCTTTGACTTATGCTTACAATGCTCTTGAGCCATTCATTGATGCTCAGACCATGATGTTGCACCATGATAAGCATCATCTTGCCTACGTCACCGCCTTGAATGCCGCTATTAAAAAATATCCAGAATTAAAAGGTAAAACTGCTGAAGAATTAGTTCGTAAATTAGACTCAATACCTGAAGATATTCGCTCTATAGTTCGTAATAATGGTGGTGGGCATCTAAATCACACGATGTTTTGGGAAATCATGGGACCAAAAGCTGGTGGCGAACCGAAAGGCGCGATCGCTGAAGCAATCAATAAAAACTTTGGTAGTTTTGAGAAGTTTAAAGAAAAGTTTAATGATGCGGGAACTAAGAGGTTTGGGAGTGGCTGGGCATGGCTCATTCGCGCTAAAGATGGCAAGCTTAAGGTTATCAGTACAGCCAATCAAGATAGCCCATTTATGGAAGGCAACTACCCAATCATGGGTAATGATGTTTGGGAACACGCATACTATCTAATGTATCAAAATCGCCGCGCCGACTATCTCAAAGCTTGGTGGAATATCGTGAATTGGGACGCTGTAAATAAGCGCTACGCACAAGCAAAATAGCTAAGAGCGTATTTGAGAGGTTTTGCCTCAGCCCTCTAGCTTCCCAATTTTAGGAGAGAACCAGATTCAAGTTTCTCAGAATTGAGGGATTTAGAGGGCAAAAACATTGGCTTTAGGTGATCTCTAACAATAAAAGTACCCGATTTATTAAAACCAAGATGTGGTTGTGCTGCGCGAAGCGCGGCACAACCACAGTAAAATCTTTCTAATAAATCGCTTTAGCTAAAATTTTTTGTGGATATTGACTTCTCAAACTCACTCTAATCCTCAAAAGGTATGGTCGTCGATTCTCATTGATTTTGAAGTTCGCATTGAAATGAAAATCAAGATTTTTATTAGAACAGAACTTACGCAATAGCCCTACAATAAATTGCGGGCTGAAAGCTTAAACCTGTTAAAACAGATTGATTTGAGGCTTTTTTAGTCAGTTTTAACTGACTTTAGCTTTGAGCCAAGAACTAAAGTTCTTGGTTAATTTGCGTAAGTTTTCTTGCGGCTAAGCGCTTTCTGCACTTTACGCAGTTTACAGCGCTTAGCTTTGAAGCTTTTAGGATTAGCAACTTTCTCGCCATTACTCAATGCAATCAAGCTAGTAATGCCCAAACCTAAGCCAATTTGAAGGGCGTTTTACGCCCCAAATCTATAAAACTTTGCCAATAAGCGATCGCCCTACGTAATTACTATTTCGAGCTTGAGAGGCGATCGCTCGATCATTAGCCAACCATTCCAAATTAGGATCGAACAGAGTTGAGAGTTTCGGGTTAGATAGTCCTAAACATTTTGCAGGATTGGTACTAAGCGATCGCCAAAGTTCATTGGCAGTTAATAGATTGGTATTAACGAGAGTTTGCCAGAGAACGGGAAGTGCAAATTCTAAACCGATCGCACCTGTAGGTGCGACTTCAAAGGGAACGACTTTTTCTTCATAAGCGCAGGGTGTATGGTCAATTGCAATGCTATCAATTGCGCCTGATTTGATGCCAGCAATCAATGCAAGTCGGTCAACTTCATTACCAAGCGGAGGGCTTAAGCGCAGATTAGGATCATAATTTTCTAAATCGCGATCGCAATGACACAGATGTAACCAAGTGGCACTTGCAGTTATGGGCAAGCCATCATTTTTAGCTTGAGCGATTAGTTCTACACTTTGAGCAGTGGAAATTCGCATGAAATGGGTTTGTGCTTTGGTGAGACGGACTAATTCGATAAGTGCAGCAAGAGCAGAGGTTTCAGCGGCGGCGGGATAGCCTGACATTCCATATTGCAGTGACCATCTCCCTTCACGCATCACGCCACCGTTTGCAAGTTCAGGATTTTGCGGAAATAAGGCGATCGCTTTGCCTAAAGGTTTGAGATATTCCATCGCTCTACGCACTAATAAGAGATTCGCGATCGGTTTACTATCAGTAAAGCCAATTACTGATTCAGCAAGTTCTGCCATATCAGTAAGTTGCTCACCTTTTAATCCCTTGGTGATCGCTCCCCAAGGTTGGAGTATATCGCCATGTTTTTGACGTACATTACGCCAAAACTCAAGAGCAGCAATATCATCGATCGCTGGTTGCGTATTCGGTAAAACTCCTACAGTCATAAAACCGCCATTTTTAGCGGCTTGAATGAGTTCAGCAATAGTTTCTTTAGATTCATGCCCAGGTTCACAACTAGTACTGTAAAGATCGATCACACCTGTTCCTAAAACAACGCCTGATCTCTCATCGATATTGGTATCTTCAGGAATTTGCGACTGGTCAAAATTAAGGTGAATTTGGCGATCGCGATCTACAAATACATCGGCAAAAGTTTCCGAACTTGTTAATAAAGAATCTTCGTTAAGAATACGTACCTGATTGAAGAGAATTGGATACGCGATGGAATTTTCTAAAGGCATAACAAAACGATTTTCTTTTTACTGTATAGCGCGATGCGCTTAACTAAAACTGGATTATAAAAACTAGATTATAAAAAAAATTCGTGCATTTTTTATTGAACAATATTAAGCGATTTCTGATGTTGATAATAACTTCGCCATTGCCATTTGCCCTGCGCGTCCAGATTTGGCGTAAGCACTCGCACATCAAAAGAATTTAAACCAATTTCTTTCACCACAATTTCAGGATAGCGATCGCCGTTTATCTTTTGGATTCCGTAGAGTGCATAACTACTCACACTGTCATTAATATAAGAGAGAGCTCGCGTATGGGTCAAAATTGGTTCAGCCATCCAATCTCCACTTGGAGATTTTCGCAACATCGCTAATATGCTGTACTCTTGACGCTCTAGTGCAGAACGCGACAAAAAATCTTTCCAAACCTGCGGCTCAAATCCGACAGGACGAATAGGATTATCAAGGCGTAAACCTGCAATAATCTCAGGCTGGTTATCTCCGTCAATGTCAACACATACTAGCGAGGCGATCGTAACTTGTGAAACTGCGTCTTGATTTGCACCAAGTTTGACAAACAAGTTGCGAGATTTTTCAAGCACAAGGGGCTGGATTTTACTCGGACAATTAAAAAAGTAAGAGCGATCGCTATTTTGAGTTGAATCAAGGCGATCGCCTGCCACAATTGTTAAATTAGGCTGCTGCAATATGGTCGGATCGATTGCTTTAGCAGGTTGATTCTTTTCGCTTTCGTTTGGTGGTTGCACTTTAAAACTAGCGATCGCCCCAAAAGCATCTGAGCCGCGCACCGCACTAACTTGAAACATCCCTAATGGTTTGCCAAACTGTATTAACAAAAATTTGCTTCCTACAGGGATTGATTGAATCACCCGATCTAAACTACCAAATTGCTCCACTAGATCGGATGGCACAATTCCCTCGATTGTCTTACCATCGGGAGACGCTTGGATAAACAAGAAAATAGGAACAGGAGACTTATTGACCTCTTCAGTTTTTTTGTCATTATTGGGACTAATGCAAGCATTTATCCCAATCGCAACTCCTAAAATTGCACAAGATATATATAAAAAGCAGCAGATTCTTTTTCTAAATTGTCTAAATGGCATGATATGCAAGCAATCTCGAAGTATTGTTCTCAATCAATAAGATCAAATTGTGAGCTTACTGCACACTTTTATTCTATTTGGATTCCATCACTTCAGCTAAGCGTTCCACAGCTAGGGTCAAACGTTCTTGAGGGTCAGGCTTTTTGGCTTCAACTATAGCTTCTTCGCGTTTTTCTTTACGCTGCATTGCCGTAAAAGAGCGAATGAGCAAGAAGATTACAAAGGCAATAACTATAAAATTAATTACTGCGGCAAGAAATACCCCATATTTAATGCCACTGATTTGTAGCTTTGCCAAGTCTTCAACATTGGCAGCCTTGAGTGCGGGATTAAGTAGCAATGGGGTAATAATATCCTCAATTAAAGAGGTGACGATTTTACCAAAAGCGCCGCCAATGATCACTGCAACTGCTAAGTCAATCACATTCCCTTTTATGATAAATGATTGAAAGTCTCTGACAAAACCGCCAGCAACGCGTTTACCATTTTGTAAAGCCATAAAATAATTCTCCTCAAATTAAGACTGATTGCAATTGGTGATTCTTTATCCAGCCTGCTGAGGCTTTGAAAAGTATAAAGCAATTTTTAAAAGTGCTGCGAAGCGGCACTTTCAAAAATTGCTCTGGGTTTTACAAAAGCGCAAAGCGCTGTACCACCAATTGTAATTTTAAATAAACAGGTTCTAATTATCAGGCTTTTGAGCGCGTTTTGCTGATGGGGATTCTGTCCGTTCTAAATTAGCTTTCTGCCAAGGCATTGCAATCGTCTGATCTCGATATAAGCGATACATCAAATACATACAGATTGCAAAATAGCCCGAACTGAATGATGCTTTGAGTAGTTCGGATGTAACTTGTAATGTCTCCCCCTCTGTGGGTACACCGCCCATCGCCCCGTAGGCGATCGCCCAAGTTAGCATTAAGGCGATCGCCACTTGGCTAACATCTCTCACCTTACGACTGCTCCTCTGTCGAACTAAAGCGATCGCTGAAGGAATCAAGCCAAACACAGGTATTAAGCAAAAAAACATTTCAACTCGCTCTTGTGGTGAGTCGCGAGATAAGTTTTCAGGAGTTTCGATTTGGCGATCGCGCTTTAGATAACGGCTCATAAATTTTAGTGCTCTTTTCGGCAAAAAAGAGAGGATCGGCACATGTACCGATCCTCTCTCTCTAAGTACGTTTTTTAAAGTGCATATTAAGCAGTAACTAACTCAGGACGCTTGCTGTTACGAATATCGGCGATCGCCTTAGCATAGTCAGGAGCATTAAATACTGCCGAACCCGCCACGATCGCATTAGCACCAGCGTCAAGAACTTGCCAAGTGTTATTTGCTTTCAGACCACCATCAACCTCAATCCAAGGATCAAGTCCGCGATCGTCACACATTTGACGCAACTTGGCGATCTTAGGAATAACATTAGGAATAAAACTCTGACCGCCAAACCCAGGGTTAACGCTCATAATCAATACTAAGTCGCAAAGATCGAGAACATACTCAATAAAGCTTAGAGGAGTAGAAGGATTGAGCGAAACACCTGCCATTTTACCGAGTTCTTTTATTTGGCAAAGATTGCGATGCAAGTGAGGGCAAGCAGTATGCTCAGCATGAACCGTGATGATATCTGCACCTGCTTTTGCAAAGTCAGCCACATATCGTTCTGGCTCAGTAATCATCAAATGCACATCTAAGATCTTGGTAGTAACAGGACGGATTGCGGAAACAATCAATGGGCCAATTGTGATATTTGGGACAAAGTGACCATCCATCACATCAACGTGGATCCAATCTGCACCCGCCGCATCAACTGCACGAATGTCGTCACCTAAACGGCTAAAGTCAGCAGACAGGATTGAGGGGGAAATAACTGTGGACTTTTTAGGCATATGATTTACGGGGGGGTAGCTTAACAGGGATCTAAAAAACAGTTGAGAAAGGTAATTTTAATTACACTCTTACTTAATTATTAATTAAATTTAGCAGTTTTGAACGAAAGGTTAATAATTTATAGCGATCGCTATAAATATAGAAAATATTAAGGAAGCGAAGTTTTCTTCCTATTCCGTGGGTCTAAATTGCAAGTAGACCAATAGTGTATGTCGTAAAACCTAGCAGCATACAAATTGGTAAGGTTAATAACCAAGCTAGCAATAAATTTTTTAAAGTGTCAATTTGTAAGCCAGAACGATTGGCTACCATCGCTCCCGCTATACCTGATGAGAGGATATGAGTAGTGCTAACTGGCAGCCCAAAATAATCGGCGGCACTGATCGTAGTCATTGTAACTAGTTCGGCGGTAGCTCCTTGAGCATAGTTCAGATGCTCATTGCCAATCTTTTCGCCTACAGTAACGACAACTCGCTTCCATCCAATCATTGTTCCTAAACCAAGCGAAACGGCAACTACAATCTTTACCCAGTAGGGAATAAATTTAGTAATTTTATCCAACTGATCTCTGTAGTCAAGAAGTAAGTCTTGATGAGCCAGAGTAGCTAATTTTTGTTGTTTTTCTAATTTAGTAATTGCGCTCGTAACAAGATAAATATCACTTCTAAGTTGATAGCGATCGCGCTCTGAAATATCAACAAGACTTATATTTGCTGTCAATTGCTCAGTAATAACCTGACTTTCGGATACTAGCGATCGCCAAGTATTTTTATTTACTTGACCTTGTGGTTTTAAAAATCGATTAAGTTCATTGCGACTATTTTCAAAGGATTGAGTATGGATAGAAGATCCTTTAAATTGAGATTCTAATATTGGAATAACCGAATTTGATGTCGCAACTAATTGAGCGATCGCTTGTGGGCTAGTATGCATGTTTAAAGAAAATATGCTCGGTAAGAACCCCACTAAAATCAGCATCATTAAGCCGATCCCTTTCTGACCATCGTTAGAGCCATGTGCAAAACTTACACCCGTGCAGGTTAAAATCAGCAACGCCCTGACCCAAAAAGATGGAACATTTCCTTCTGGAGCAGTATAAAGTTCTTTTTGCTTAATCAAAGCTTTGGCAATCAAAAACAGCGATGCTGCACCACAAAACCCTATAAATGGAGAAAGTAAAAGAGAAGTTAACACTTCCTGCATTTTTATCAAATTTATACTATCCCACCAATAGAAATCTGTTGATGGCAAAGAATTTGCTAGAGAATTTGTTAGCGAATTTGCTAGAGAATTTGCGATACCAATTCCCGTAATTGACCCAATTAAAGAATGTGTGCTAGATACAGGCAATCCTAAATACCAAGTTCCTAAATTCCAAATAATTGCAGAAATCAATAAAGCAAAAACCATTACTAAACTTCGCACTGAAGATGCATCAACAATTAATTCCACTGGCAATAGAGAAACAACTGCAAAAGCAACTGTTCCACTAGATGTCAAAACTCCAAATAAGTTAAAAATTCCAGACCAAACAACTGCATAAATTGGTTTTAGAGTATTTGTATAAATAACGGTTGCCACTGCATTGGCAGTGTCATGAAATCCATTTACAAACTCAAACCCAATCACTAAAACGATCGCTAAACCTAAAAACAGATGTTCCATTTTTATTGATTATTTTTATGATACTTTCATTAAAACTACATTATTTTAAAATCTGAATTTTAAAATCTGAATTTTAAAATCGGAAAATAACAAGTTTTAAAGTTGATCATCTTTTCTTTCTAGCGATCGCCACCAACGACTAAGCGGAAAATAAATCACAGGTGACCATAAACTACTCACGATTGCCGAACTTAGAGCAATTCGTTGTTGTAAAGTCCATACATTATCCATACCTGCGCCCATAAAAGTCAGTTGGACTGCATGCATTGTTTCGACAATCACCGCCATCCCAAACACAATTAAAGCGATCGAAACAAAATCTTCTTGCATATAGCGTTGCTTTTGTAAAAGCGAGGTTATTCCACCTGCGATCGCCAATCCTAACGCATGGGTTGGAGCCGCCCTAACGTCAGCAAATGTCATGCTATCTTGCAACATACCTAAAGCAATACCCGCCATCACTGATAAAAATACTGGACGATTAACGCTCCACGCCACTAACCAAATCAGCAACCAATTTGGCGCTATCCCCATTAATGTCATCCCTGGCAATCTGGTATACATCGCTAAAATGCATATTAATACAGAACCAATTGTTACTGTCCAATTTAAAAGCTTTTTCGATAAAGAAACCTTGCGATCAATCATTTACTGAGACTTAGTTAATTGATTTTACAGCTTTTCTTGAAACGGATATATTTCCACATATTCTAATAAACCAAGTGGAGTTGAAAATTCAATAATTGCTTCAGGAGATGGTTGCTTATCGAGATTGATAGACTTGATACGACCGACAGGAACATTTTCAGGGAATAGAGTACTAAATTGTGAAGTATGCACAATATCCCCTACCTTAGCATCGGGATCGCGCTCGAAAAATTCCAAGATAGCTGTATTTTGGCTTTGTCCTTTAAGCATCCCACTAAAACGACTGCGACTAACCACAACTCCAACTTGACTATTAGGATCACTAATCAGTAAAACTTGACTACTGTTGGGCGAGACATTTGTGACTCTCCCAACTAAACCACCTGGAGCAACAACAACAGACCCTGCCTTGACCCCATCATTGCTACCTTTGCCAATTAAGATCTGATTCCACCAAGAGTCAGCACCACGACCAATCACCGTAGTCCAAACCTCATTTTTCATAGGATTAACTTTTATCTTTAAAAGTTCTTTCATCCGCTGGTTTTGAGATTCTAGTTCAGTCAATCGATAGCGCAATTCCCGCACTTGAGCATCTTGCAATAACTCTTGCTTAGTTACACTCGATTGGAAAGGGCGACTTAGAAACTGATAGGTTTCCATAATCGCTACGCCTTGAGTTTGGCGTATCACCCAAGCCAATCCGATTCCAACTGCAACTACAGAGGTTTGAAAGCTATAGCGCTCCCACCAACTACGAATTGAATCCATGAAAAATTTACCTGTAAGCCTATAAATTTTTCATGCGGCTGGTGAGGACGCGCCCAAGATTTTTATAATCTTCCAGCACACGCCCAGCACCGATCACTACACAATTAAGTGGAGCAGGAGCAATATGAGTGACAATCCCTGTTTCGTGACTAATTAAAGTGTCAATGCCATTAAGTAATGCACCACCACCAGCCAACATGATACCGCGATCAATAATATCAGCCGCAAGCTCAGGTGGAGTGCGCTCTAACGTCCGCTTTACCGCCTCAATAATTACTGATAATGGCTCACTCATACTTTCACGAATTTCCGAAGATTTGACAGTGACGGTACGTGGCAAGCCAGACAATAAGTGCAGACCTCTCACCTCCATCGAAGTTTCTTCTTTGATCGGATAAGCAGAGCCAATTTTAATTTTGATTTCTTCAGAAGTACGCTCACCAACCACCAGATTATGGACAGTTTTCATATACTTCATGATTGCTTCGGTGAGTTCAT
>JBBRMK010000014.1:0-61311 GCA_038230875.1 Pseudanabaenales cyanobacterium | reverse complement strand
GGAGCGCCGCAACTCTCTTTTGGGTTTTATGTCCTGATACACTTGGCGACAGCTATATCAAATTGGATGCGATCGCGGATCGAGTTTATTCGTAGACAATGTTTACAGGTTTTCATGAGAGGTGATCAAAAGCATTGAGCATTTTCTGAGATTGTAGTAGCTTTGAGTTTTATTGTACAAACTGCTCTTAAATTTATGTCTCGTCAAGTTAATTGCCAAGAAGAATGCACTAATGGATGTGTCCTCGGTGATCAATGTCCAAATTTGGAATATCTAGCTAAAGCCCGCAAGCTTTTAGCCGAAACATCAATTGATAAATTAATCGAAATTTCCAACTCTCGTTTTCTACTTCCAGAACCTCCTCCCACTAAATAAATAAAGCCTCGCAAAGCGAGGCTTTATTTATTTGAGTTTGTCTTTTGCTTGTTTCCATAGAGCATCTAGCTCTTCCATAGTTAATTTGTTAATTGGGCGATCGCTTAATGTTTCCATCACTTCAAGACGTTGAATAAATTTGTGATTGGTTGACTGTACCGCTAGTGACGGATCAAGATCGTACCAACGCGCTATTTGAATTAGCGTAAAAAACAAATCCCCTAACTCAGCCTGTTGATTTTCCTTAGACTCATGTTTGATCGCTTCCTGCAATTCATTTAACTCTTCATGAAACTTTGCCCATATACCCTCTACATTATCCCAATCAAAGCCATGTGCACCTGCCTTACTAGAAATTTTCATCGCTGCCATTAACGGCGGGAGCGATCGCGAATAGCGTTTGAGTTTATAGCTCAGTTTTTGAGTTGCGGCAAAATCTTCACCTTTCTCTTCGGCCTTTATTCTTTCCCAGTTTTGATGAATTTCCTCTATGTTTTCAACCGAGACATCACCAAATATATGAGGGTGTCGGCGGATCAACTTTTGAGTGATCCCTTCGGCAACTTCAGCGATCGTAAATTTATTGGTTTCGCTAGCAATTTGGGAATGCAAGATTACTTGTAATAATAAATCGCCTAACTCCTCAGCGATCGCCTTAGTATCACCACCCTGAATTGCATCAACAACCTCGTAGGCTTCCTCAATTACATAAGGGATTAAGCTTTCATGGGTTTGAGCTAAATCCCAAGGACAACCACTAGTAGGCGATCGCAACTTCGCGACCACATCGATCAAATTCTGAAGCGCTATTAAATTAGCTGAAGAATCAAGACTCATAGAATTGTTTAATGTTAAGAAAAGTAACAGAATGCTATAATATACCTAATAAAATAATTACCTTTAACAAAAATATATAGCGCTGATATAGTTGCTTAAAATTTACGCTTATGAGTAATACTGCTAATCCCGATCCTGAGATGCTCAAAAAACTTTTAGAGCCATTATTAGAAGATTTTACCTATTGGTTTGATCGCGCTCAAAAATTACTTTCTAGCCAACGTCTAGATTTTCTTGCTGAGTCCGACCAACAAAAATTGCTGGAACGAGTTGAACATGCTTTGAAAGAAGTAAATGTAGCGATCGCCTTATTTCGCGTTACAGGACACCAAGTTGGCGTAGACATGGCAACAATGAGACCTTGGCACGAACTACTTATCGAGTGTCAAGCTGTAGGGATGCGCTACTATCGTAATCAAGCAATTTAAAGTTTTTGATTTTGATCTACTAAGAGCTACACTCAAATCTCTTAATATCAAGACTACTTTTATATCAAGACTATTTTTAAATCTTTTTTCTTTCAAATTAAGGTTCGTTTAGCCCACTTAGTTTACATATATATTTTTTTAGGAAAGCAGACATGGTGCAAATTCTTTACATACTCGCTTTTACTATCCTTTCAATTTTTGCAATCAGCAATCTCATCCGTAGCATGATTGCTTTATCTCAAAATGATCCGCGTGGCTATCAAGACAAACGTAATCGCCGCGTATCACCTCAATTTGCCCATCCTGAATTATGGGACAAAGACGGTAAATATATTGATGAGCCACTAATGGTAATTAAATCCATTAATGTCGATGATGCTCGCTCAAGACTTGATGCGCTCTACAATTCATCACCTAGCAACGAAAAATAGATAGCTCCATGACCCATAGTTTATTAGTTTGTACTACCTGTGCCAGCACTTGGCAAAATGGCAAAAAGGTAGGAATTAGTGGTGGTGAAATATTACTAAAAGAGCTTTCTAAATTGCATCAAGACTGGGACAAGCGATCGCAGTTTGAAATTTGCGCTGTCTCATGCATGAGCGCTTGCAGCCATGCTTGCGTGGTAACTTTTGCATCAGCAGGGAAATACTCATATTTATTTGGTGATTTGCCTAGCGATGCCGAAAATATTTTTAACACTACAACAGCTATCTTGACTTGTGCTGAGATATATAGCGATCGCCCCGATGGAATGTTGGCATGGAAAGAGCGACCTGAACCGCTCAAAAGTGGTGTAATAGCTCGGATACCAGCTTTATCTAAATAGAGTACGAATTACTTTAAACGCAAAACTTACAGCAATTTGCTTTCAAATCTACCACAAGCAATAATATAAAACCCTTTGCGGGGCTTCGCCCTGCCACCCTTGTCATGGTGGGTTTGATCAATAACTGCTGTATATAAATAAAATCGGCGTGAAGCGGTGCGAAGCAACGACTTAATTTAGATGAGCTGGTGCTACTAATAAAGCCTTAAAATCTAGTAGTTAAACGAAATTCTGATAATCTGGACAAGTCCCCGCAGATAAAAGCTAAAACTCAAATTTGTAACACCTCATGCAAGGCACGCTTAGAGAAATTGACGTACATACTATTATTCAGCTGATCGAGTTTGGGCAACGAACTGGTGAATTGTTAATCGAGTCCAGTACGGGGAAATTCTGGTTTTTGTTTTTTGATAATGGGGAATTGATCTATGCTACTGACACCGATAGCAATCTGACCCGACTGCGAGATTATTTACATGGACTAGGTTTAGACAATGCTCTTGAGCGATTAGCACCCTCGAAGTTAGGGATTAATGTTTTGGAATATGGGCAGATTTGGTCGCTTTTTGAATCTAATATTTTAAATACTACTCAAGCTAAGTCAATTCTCGAAAGTACAATGCGAGAAGTACTTTTTGACATTCTCAGTCTTTATCAAGGCACATTTGTTTTTGAAATTAGCTCCGCACTTACACCAAAATTAACTAAATTAAAACTTTCGTCACTTAGTTCTGAATATGCTCGGCAATTACAAACATGGAAGAAGTTTTATCCAGTTTTACAGTCCATTAATCAATGTCCTATATTGCTTTCTACTGAGGCTTTACCCCATTTAAGTCCTTGGATTGATGGCAAAACTTCTATGCGTCAATTATCACGATATTCAGGATTGGATATCTGCCAAATTGGACAAGCTATATATGAGGCGATCGCTTCAGCAGAGGTGGCGATAACTCCTCTAGCAATGAGCGAGCCACCACAAGTAAAAGTCCAGTCATCGCGGATTTTGTGTATCGATGACAGTGTAACCATTTGTCGAGCCGTTGAATACATTCTCCACAATCATGGCTATGAGGTCACAGCAGTTTCTAGTCCCACCAAGGCTTTGAGCTTAATCTTTCAACACAAGCCTGATCTAGTTTTGTGTGACATTGCGATGCCAGAGCTAGATGGTTATGAGTTATGTGGAATGCTTCGCAAATCTAGTGCGTTTGCTAAGGTTCCCATTATCATGCTTACGGGAAAAGATGGTTTTATAGATCGCGTTAAGGCGCGGATGGTTGGTGCTACTGAATATTTAACTAAACCGTTTGGAGAAAAGGAATTACTCACAACCGTAGAAAAATATAGTAAGCGATCGCTATAAAACACAATCACTAGTGTTACATGGAACCTGCCCTCATCCCCCTGCCTCTTCTCCCGCAGGAGAAGGGGAGAAAGAGTTTTTTCTTGTTCCCCTCTCCTGCGGGAGAGGGGCTAGGGGTGAGGGTTTTAGCAACTTCTACGTAACACCAGACAATCACTCAAAAGCCAAAATCCTAAGAACCAGATAAAAAACGTTCCGCTTGCTCTAGCAAATTAGAATCGAGAAACCTGCGAATCTGTTATCTCGATTCTAATTTAGCTTTAGTTGACTTTAGGAGCAGCAAATAGCAAGATTCTTTCCATTAGGAATGGAAATAGACGATGACCCCAAACTGCTAAATGACTCTGCCATCCGACTAGGATTTCAGGGGTTTCTCGATCTAGTCCAGATATTAATGCTTTGGCGACTTGTTTGGGAGTCATTAGCGAAACCCAGCGAAACCACTCTAAATCCTGTGCCATGTCGGTATCAGTTAGCGATGGCAGCAAAGCAGTTACTTTGATGTTGTAAGCCGCTAATTCACCACGCAGCGCTTGAGTGAATCCCACGATCGCAAACTTTGTCGCCGAATAGGTTGCCATCGTTGGCGCGGCAACCTTGCCCATGAGGCTAGAAACATTGACGATTCTGCCATTGCGTTGCACTGCCATACGTCGCGCCACCATGCGGGTGATTGCATACATACCAAGCAAGTTGACTTCGATTTCTGACTGCACATCTTGCAAGCGCGATCGCAAAAAGGATGATTGATACGCCACTCCTGCACAATTAACCAAAATATCAATTGGGCCAAAATCGCGCCATACTTGAGCGATCGCAATATTTACATCAATTGTCTGAGATAGATCTAGAGGTAAACTCACCGCTTCTATTCCCAAAGCTTCCACTTCTAAAGCGACAGAATTTAAGCGGTCACGATCTCGTGCCACCAAAATTATGCACTTTACGCCTTGTTGAGCTAGCTCCAGAGCGATCGCTCGTCCAATACCCCGCGAGGCTCCAGTTATAAGAGCCGTTTTCCCACGAACATTCATAAAATCTCCAATATTGAGATCTCACAATTTCTATACTGATACAAGTTCCCTAACCTATGCCGCTAGTTAGAACCAGCACAATTTAAATTTTGTGAGATAGAAAATGATCTTGTTGTCGATAACTTGTGGCTAAACTTCTAAATGCGTTGAGGTTTAAAAAAGTTTGTTTAGCCCAAGCTTACCTAATCTATGCTTGCCTAGCTATTACGCTGACAACGAATAAGCACTTGATAAATCTTTCAAGTCTATCCCCAGTTCTGTCATGACGTTACCTCCATTAGGAATCATGGTCTATGCAGTAATAAAGGAAAATTTAAAGAGACTTTTAACATGACTAGAACCTTACATGGGTCTTTATAATATGTAAAGTATTATTAAATACACTCCTAATCTATTTAAATATCTGTTTTTAGATAAACATAAAGTCTAAATAGTACGAGTCTGTCTAGGTTCTAAATTTTTATTGATGCTGACTTCCACTGGGGATCAATATAAGAGCAGAGTAAGAAATAATCCTTTAGACTTACTTCTAAAGGTATAAAAAATATAGATAAGGAAAATGGAAAGAACAGACACTTGGGTTAAATGTAAGTGAGCAGCAACCTGAATAGGATTAAAGAGTCGCAGAGTTTGAAATTTTTTTCAAATCACGATTTGATTGATAATCACCTCCCAGAAAATAGATAGAGTAAAGCATTGACGCATTTACAAAGGATTTTATAAAGGATTTTACGGTTAGCTCCTTAAAATGCAAAGGTGATGCATTTGTTACAGAAAAATGTTAGTCTTAATAAAAAGTTAAGTTTTGTTACTGTCCCAAACCTATGCTTCGTCTTGAACACATTCAAAAAATTTATCCCACTGGCGAAGTCCTTAAGGACGTTAACTGGGAAGTCAAAACAGGCGATCGCATCGGTTTGGTCGGCGTAAATGGCGCTGGGAAATCCACACAACTAAAGATTATTGCAGGGGAAACTGAACCAACATCAGGACAGATTGTGCGTCCAACTAGTCTCAAAATCGCCTATCTCAGTCAAGAATTTGATGTTGAAGAAACGCGCACAGTCAAACAAGAGATGTGGCAAGCATTTCAGGAAGTTCGCGAAACCCAAAAAGAATTAGCAAAAGTCCATCATCATCTAGAAAATTTAAAAGATGGTGAAGACTATGAGCCAATCCTCAAAGTAATGGATCGACTTCAGCGTAAGTTTGAAGACTGCAATGGCTATGAACTTGAAAGCCGCATTGATAAACTTTTGCCTGATCTTGGCTTTAAAGCAGAAGACTGCGATCGCTTTGTGAGTGAATATAGCGGCGGATGGCAGATGCGGATGGGCTTAGGAAAGATATTGCTGCAATCGCCAGATTTGTTACTGCTAGATGAACCGACAAACCATCTGGATTTGGAAACGATCGAATGGTTAGAGAAATACTTGCGATCGCTTAGTACACCGATGGTAATCGTCTCGCATGACCGTGAATTTCTAGATCGCCTCTGTACCTCGATTGTGGAAACCGAGCGCGGCGTATCAAATACTTATCTTGGTAATTACTCCTCTTATCTTGCTCAAAAAGCTGAAGCAAAAGCTGCACAGGGAGCCGCCTTTGAACGTCAGCAAAAATATATTGATAAACAACAGGTATTTGTTGATCGCTTTAGGGCAAGTGCGACGCGCAGTACTCAAGCTAAGAGTCGCGAAAAGCAACTTGATAAAATTGAGCGCGTCGAAGCCCCCGACAGCGATGTTCGCACTTTAAAGTTCCATTTTCCACCTGCCTCTCGTAGTGGGCGAGTCACCGTTGAGGTCAAAGATCTCACCCATGCTTATGGGGATCAAATCTTATTTCTCGGTGCAAAGCTGGAGATTGAAAGAGGCGATCGCGTTGCTTTCTTAGGACCAAATGGGGCTGGCAAATCCACCCTATTACGGATGGTTGTTGGCAAAGAAGACTACAACGAAGGTGAAATTAACCTGGGTCACAATGTACTGATCGGCTACTTTGAACAAAATCAAGCCGAAGCTCTTGACTTGCACAAAAATGTATTTGCAACGATTCATGATGACTTTCCCAAAATGACCCACGAAGAAGTCCGTGGTGTTCTTGGTAAATTTTTATTTAGCGGTGACACTGTACACAAAAGCGTGCGCGATCTCAGTGGCGGCGAAAAGGCGCGTCTCGCTCTAGCTAAAATGCTACTGACCCCCGTAAATTTTTTGATTCTTGATGAGCCTACTAACCACCTCGATATCCCTGCTAAAGAAATGTTAGAAGCAGCTCTGCGAGAATACGAAGGCACTGTGGCAGTAATTTCTCATGATCGTTATTTCATCTCGCAAGTCGCCAATAAAATTGTGGAAATTAGCGACGGGGATCTGCATGTGTATGCTGGAGACTATGCTTACTATCAACAGAAAAAAGAGGAAGAAAGTCGAGAAGCCAAGCATAAAGCTGAAATATCTGCAAAATCAGCAAAAGATGCCATAAAAAAAGAGAAGGAAAAAGAAAAAGAAAAAGAAAAACAAGCCGAAAAGCGTCAAGAAAAACAACAACAAAGAGCGAAAGCAAAGTAATATGCAATTATCTGTAGTAGCCTTTATTGATTTTTGAGAATTTAGCCCCTTGAGGTTTGCTTCTCAAAAAACATATCAATTTAGCTTCTTTAGAAACCTAGCCTAATAAAATCAACTTAGATTTTATCTTATGAACGAAAAAGAAGTACTCGTTCTTTTTGATACAAATATATTATTTCTATGTTGAATCACATTGCAAAAAAACGCAATTTGATAGAATGTTATTCCCAAGGAGAAAGAAACTTTGAGGGATTAGATTTGAGAGGATTAGATTTGAGTAAAGTTGATCTTAGTAATGCAATTTTACGCAATACAAATCTAGTCTTTGCTAATCTATGGGAAGCCAATCTCTGTAACGTCGATCTATCAGGTGCAAATTTATCTGATGCCGACCTATGCGGTGCATCTTTATTAGATGCAAATCTTAGCAATGCTAACATTACGCGCACCAACTTTAGTTATGCAGGGCTAAGTGGTGTGCGATTAACAAATGTGAATTTGAATAGTGCGAACTTTCGGATTGCGATTCTAAACTGTACAAATTTGCACGGGCTAGATTTTCAGGGTGCAAATCTTCAAAAGGCTTATCTTCTTGAAGCAAATCTTTCTAATGCAGATCTGAGTCATGCTAATTTGCATCATGCTTTTTTGTTCCGAGCCAATTTGAGTCGGGCTAACTTGCAAAACGCTAACCTTAGCGAAGCTGATTTCAGCGAGTCCAGCTTGCATGGGGCAAATCTAAAAGGAGCAAATCTCAGTGAAGTAGATTTACGTGAAGCTGATCTTGATCGCATAGATTTTAGCGAAATCAATCTTCGTTTAGCAAATTTGAGTGGACTTAATTTGAGCAATGTTAACTTTATCGGTAGTAATTTAAGTAAAGCAATTATGCGAGGCACTATTTTGCGAGGGGCTTGCTTTAAAGGTGCAAATTTGTGGAATGTTGATTTGACAAGAGCAGATCTAACTGGAGCTGATTTGAGTGGAGCCGATTTGCGCGGCGTAAATTTTGATAGCGCTAATTTGAAACATGCGATCTTCGATGTGGGTTGGATGAATGAGGTGAAAATGTGCCAGACAGTTTTGCCAGATGGTAATGTTTCAAATCGAACTTGTTGATTGTATGCAAAGAAAGTAATGAAAGACTTATTTGTTTTTAGTGATCAAAATTTATTGCGAATGGCTTTGACTCATCGCTCTTATGTTCACGAAAACCCAACTATAGGAGAAGATAACGAACGTTTAGAGTTTTTGGGTGATGCAATTTTAAACTTTTTGAGTGGTTCTTATCTCTATCGTCAACATGCTGAACTAGGCGAAGATGAGCTTACCCGTCGTCGCGCCGCACTAGTAGACGAACAACAACTGGCAAATTTTGCGATCGCACTAGGGCTAGACAACCAAATTTTATTGGGTAAAGGAGCGCTACAGAATGGCGGTAACAAGAATAACAACCTCTTGAGCTGTGTATTTGAAGCGCTGATTGGGGCGTTTTATCTAGATCGTAATTGTGATGTAGAGGCGGTGCGCCCTGCTGTAGAGGCTTTGTTTAATTCAGTGCCGCTAGAACTTGTGAATACCCGAGCCGATCTTGATGCCAAAAACCGTTTGCAAGAATGGGTGCAGTCTTATATTGGTCATACTTTGCCACAATATGTCACTGAAAAAGTGGGCGGAAATGATCACACACCTGAGTTTGCGTCTAAAGTGTATGTTGGCGATCGCTTATATGGTCAGAGTCTGCGAAATTTTTCTAGTAAAAAAGGATCAGAACGAGCCGCCGCACTTGACGCATTACAACAAATAGAAAGAATGTTATGAACTTTTTTAATGATTGGTAGCGCGAAGCACTGTCAATCATTGAAGCGAAGTTAGGATTAAAAATTTATGACAGAAGACTGGTTAATGATTGGCAAAATTGTTTCACCGCAAGGACTAAAAGGCGAAGTGAGAATATTGTCCTATTCGGATTTTCCTGAACGTTTTGAAAAAGCAGGTAAACGCTGGATCGCGGTTTCAGAGAAGGAAGAGCCTCAAGAGATAATGATGCTGTCGGGTCGGGAAATCGCGGGCAAGAAAAATCTATTTGTGGTGCGCTTAGAAGGGATTGATAATTGCGATCGCGCTGAAGCTCTGCGTAACTATGTCATGATGATCCCTAGTAGCGATCGCCCTCATCTCGATCATAACGAGTATATGATTGCCGATTTGGTGGGCTGCAATGTATTTCATCAGCCGACAGGAAAGCTTTTAGGTGAAGTAATTGGTATCCTCTCCGCAGGAAACGACCTTTTGGAAGTTCGCAATCTCGAAAACAATGAGATAGAATTAATTCCTTTTGTCGAAGCGATCGCACCTTTTGTCGATATTAACCAAAAAAGAATTGAAGTTATTCCTCCACGCGGTTTAATTGATAAATGGCTTTAGGCGATTTATTAGAAAGATTTTACCGTGGTTGTGCCGCGCGAAGCGCGGCACAACCACATCTTGGTTTTAATAAATCGGGTACTTTTATTGTTAGAGATCACCTTAAGTCGATACTGTCATGCGTGAGTTAATATCACCTGATATTATTAAATGAATTGTTTAGTTTAGGAGCATAAATCATGGGCGAGTCAAAGCGCCGTAAAGAAGTTATGGGCGAAAAATATGGGAGTACAGAACCTGTAGCTTCTTGGATACCTTTTTTGACCAAAAACAAAGCTGCCAAGTTTGTCGAAGTTTCTACCCAATTTGCTTGGTATGGCATTGGCGCAATGGTAGTTATTTGGATAACGATTCGGTTTATTGGTCCTGCCTTTGGTTGGTGGCAACTTGCTGATTAATTTATGACCTGTCATTTATTAATTCCTGCGGCGGGTAGCGGCAAACGCATGGGAGCCGATCGCAACAAGTTGCTGCTACCTTTGCTGAACAAACCGATTTTGCAATGGACTCTTGAATCGGCGATCGCCTCTAATGCGATCGCTTGGATTGGTGTGATGGGACAGCCTCACGACTATCCAGAATTTCAAAGAATTTTTAACGCGCTGAACACAACTAAACCAATTCACCTAATCCAAGGCGGTTTGACTCGTCAAGCTTCAGTATTTAATGGCTTAAAAGCTTTACCTACAGAATGCGATCGCGTCCTAATCCATGATGGAGCAAGATGTTTAGCAACGCCTGAGTTATTTGATCGCTGTGATACCTCGTTGCAAACAATGCAAGGTTTTATCGCTGCCGTTCCAGTCAAAGACACAATTAAAATTGTGAATGGTCTAAAAATTGTCGATACTCCTAATCGCGATCATCTTTGGGCAGCACAGACCCCTCAAGGTTTTCAAGCAGATTTGCTCAAAAATGCTCACCTTAAAGCAGTTGAGTTAGGTTGGGAAGTTACCGACGATGCGGCTTTATTTGAGAAGGTTGGTTTAGCGGTACAGATCGTGATCGGTGAGGAGACTAATCTCAAAATTACTACGCAACAAGATTTAGCGATCGCCGAATTTATTTTGAAACAGCGCAATATTTAAAAGAGAGAGTGCACAAAATGCACTTTCTTTTATGTCTTAAGACTGCGTAATACAACTAATAACTCACTATCTTCGCGCTTAAAGACTGGTAAAAATTCAATGTGCTTGTAGCGGACGATGCCATGGATATCAATGATGCAATAGGCTCGTTTACTGCCAAACAAACTAGCTACGCCATATTTTTTGCAAACATCTTGGTTGCGATCGCTGAGCAAAGGAAACTGTAAGCCTAATTTTTTAGAAAACTCAATATGCTTCTCGATCGGATCGGTGCTGATGCCAAGGATTTCTGCCCCAGCTTCACGAAATTTTGTCCAATCATCTGCAAAACATTGCATCTCATTAGTACAGAGAGGAGAAAAATCTCCTGGGTAAAATGCTAATACAACATTGGTTTTACCTGCATAGCGGCTGAGCGTAATATCACCGCGATCGCTAGGTAAGGTGAAATCTGGAGCTTTTTGACCAACTTCGACAGACATACAATTTCCTAGATTACCTTTTGATTTGAGATTTAGACTGGAACATAGCATTTGGTTCACAGCTAACCATAATTTTATAACAATCCCTACATATGCAACGTCCTGAAAATCAAAGCGATAATCACCAGTTAACGGTCGAGCTATCTAGTCAACTCTATGCAGCTCTGCTAGAAAAAGTCAAAATAACTGGTAAAACAGAAACAGAATTAGTAATGCAAGGCTTGCAACAAGTTTTAGATGAAACTTGTGCCCAAAAAGCAGAGAAAGATCGCTTTATAGCTTTAGAAGCTAACTTAGAAGCAAAACTCAAGCAATATGTAGAAACCTTAATTAAAGATCGGGTTTCCGAATTAGGGACGCAGTCGCCAAAGAATAACTTCAACTCAAATCTAGAAACAAGCGATCGCAAGTCATTCGAGCGCGTTCTGCCATTACCAACGATTCGTTCTTTACAAATAGGCGATCGGGTGCTGATTTTAGAACCCGAAAGCCCCTACTACATGGCAAAGTTACTAGTAGTCAAGACTAGCCTAATTCGTGCGACTGTGGAGACCGACACTGGTGAACAGACATTTTTAAAACGAGACTTGCGATTTGTCGAAGGCAAAACCTTTTCTCCTGATTAGAAATATTGCGAAGCATTACAGCCTCAACCAAATTTAAGTGATATTAAAATATTTTATGAGATATATGTAGAGATGTAATACCTCAAAATCAGTCCTAAAGATAACAAGATCTATAATTAGCGGCAGTTAGACTTTGCGATACTTATGCTTACCGATAATTTTTTGTAAAACCGTGAATATATATAAAAAATAAGCTGTTTTAAGTGATATAAGTCTAAATTACAGGTTTTAAATGTAATTTCTCATTAAGTGTCGTCACTTAATCAAAATATTTAGCGTATTAACTTTTCTGTAGAATTAACTAGAAAGGCTATAGCTTTAGAAATTTTTTTAGGATCGTGATGATTGCACCAGTGATCGTCATAGCTATTTAAAAGTAATTAAAAGTTTTTGAGCATATTTTAAAAATATTAAGGAAAGCAAAGTATGAGTAACAGTAACGAAACAAAAGCTGAAAACACTAAACCAGAAAGCTCCAAACCAGAAGAAAAATCCTCCCGCACCATTAAAACTAAAATTGAAACCGAAACAACTACAAAAACAGGTACAGTTGACATCTCAGCTATGGCGGTAGATGAAGAATCAAAAACTGCTAAAGCATCTGTCGAACACAAAGGTTTATTAACTGTGACTGAAACTCTTAAGCATTATGGGGATCGCCCTGTTACTGATGGTGGTTTTCGTGCAGTTGAATATTTCAATAGCTCTGGCGAACGTCCAGTCGAGGCTAGCAAGTTAGTAGTTAGCAGCACTTACACCACAATGGGTGGTGAGCGCCCAGTTGTAAGCAGTGGTTTACATGTAGTTGATACATTTATGTCTTCGGGTGAACGTCCAATCGTCGAAGATGGATTTGTAATTGTTGATAAGTTTTATATTGCAGGCGAGCGCCCTGTGGGTTCATCTGGCTTAGTAATCGATGAAACTTACTCGCAAATGGGTCAGACAAGACCTGTTGCTTCTAATACAATCGATAATGCAGGACTTATGGGTTACATTGACTAATTTTTGAGAATTTAAAAGCAGTACCCACTGGGTGCTGCTTTTTAAATCTTTTGTTGTGGGATTTTTGTGACTTTTAAGATCTGATGGATACAAAATTAACTGAGTTAAGAGATAAATTATTTTCGGGTAAAGAGGCAAACCAATTACCCGCGATCGCTGAGATAGCAAATTTTGGAGAAGATGGCTTACAAGTTTTAGATGAATTTATTCAAGCTCGAAAAGCGGCTAATACTGAGGCAACATGGATTGATGGCAAAATTCATCAAACATTATTGCAAAGCGATCTACCTAAAGCGATCGACCTCGCTCAAATTCATTATCCCAATGGAGTTGTCACTTTACGCTCTGAGAAAGGTATTGACTATCAACAAATTCAAACTTTGCTAGCAAAACAAGACTTTGAAGAAGCCGATCGCATTACTAGCAAAAAACTCTGTGAAGCAGCAAGTAATGGGGCTTTGGCACGAGGTTGGTTATATTTTACTGAAGCAAAATCAATTCCAATTAGTGATTTACAGACGATTAATCAACTTTGGCTAGTTTATTCTGAAGGTAAGTTTGGCTTTTCCGTACAGCGCAAAATCTGGCTAAGTCTTGGCAAAGGATGGGAAAAATTTTGGTTAAAGATCGGCTGGAAAAAAGTTGGCTCTTTTACGCGTTATCCTAATGAATTTATTTGGAGTCTTGATGCACCAAGGGGGCATTTGCCACTTTCTAATCAATTACGCGGCAATAAAACTATGCAAGCAATTTTTTCACATCCCGCATGGTAAAAAAGCGCGATCGCATGATGCAGTAAAACAAAAGGATCTTTTAAATAAATAATATCTTCGTAAGCGAAAAACGCTACGAAAGTACATTGTGTATGAATAAATTTAAATATACTCCCTTCCCACTATAGAAATAGACACACAAACCCAAGGATTAGCGTTGCGGCGCTTTGCGCCGCAACGTCTAATTTTTTACTAGGAAGGGAGTATCTAACTAAAAATAAGTGTTAAAGGTGTAGTGTTTAGCAAGGCTTTCTGTAAAGCTAGGTTACGAATTTACAGATTTTTAGGTGGTAGGTAAAATGGTTTGGACTGTACACAAGGTAACAAGTTAATTATTTAATTTCTGACAAACCATTTCTTGTATAAATCTTGATAGGTTCCATTTTCCTGTAGCTTCAATAGAACATTATTGATTTGGCGGCGATAAGGACTATTAGCAGCGAAGACGATTCCATAGTTTTCGTTCTCAAAAATACTGCCTACTATTTGTACTTTGCCTTTACCTCCGTGGGAAGCATAATAAAGCAGCACAGGAGCATCAAAGACGATGGCATCTACTTGCCCATTTAACACTAGATCGTAGGCAGCTTCAATCTGCTCCACTTCAGTAGCTTGAATATTATTTTTACGGAGGTAATTTGCTGAGGTGCTGCCTGTGATCGTGGCAATATTTTTACCAGGTAAATCATTCTCACTTTGAATATTTCCTTGTAGTTGCTGCACTGTCAATGACGCTGTGACGGTTGCAGTAAAGTAGGCGACAAACACAACGGATGTAAACATCCAAAAAACCGCTATGACTCTGCTGACCCAGTTTTTAGGCATTTCTTCTGCCTGTGTTGCTAGAGTCGCTAAAACCCACCATAACACTGTAAAAATACTAGGAAAGTAAGGTTGGTTCTCTACTAATCCCCCTTTATGACTATGTTCAAACCACCACACAAGATGTACGGGGATCAAGCATACTAACAGAATTAATCCAATTACTTGAAATAAAGTCGCAGAGAAGAAATTAGCTAATAAGGTAAAAAGTGAGTTTCCGCTATTCTTAATTGGTACTAAAATCTGCAAACCACCTTGAAAGAATGGATAGGAAAAATCAAAATTTTTATCTCTTTCTTCTGTAATCGAAACAGCCGCAATACCAAAATCTGCTTGATTAGTTTTAATCTGTTCCAACATGCCATTGACGCTAGGCTGAACTGAAGTTGTAAATTTTATACCCATTTCAGTTGCAATGTTACGTAGTATATCCATACTAAAGCCAACCAGTTCTGTCCCATTTTCATAGACAAAGGGCTTGATCAAGCGAGTAGTTACACGCAGCGTTTGGTTTGGCTTGATTTCTGTTGTCAGATTTGGCGTTGGATTAGCAGGGATTTGGGCAAATGCTGATGATTGAACAGTGAAATAAATTGTTAGCAGCACTGATAGAATCGTTGTTAAGCTAATTGCTATCCACTGCCAGTATTTCTTTCGCATAAAAATAATTTCTTGATTTTATAAAAATGGAACTTACGCAATACACCTGTACTAAAAATCAAGCTAAAAGCTTAAATTTTTGTTCAATGAAATACCAACTTATTCTAACCCTTGAGGGATCACTATTCTATTGGGCTTTTTAGTGCCCAATGTCTATTTTTATATAACGACTGCCTACTCCCTTCCCAGTGAAAAATTAGACGTTGCGGCGCTTTGCGCCGCAACGCTAATCCTTGGTTTTGTATGTCTATTTCTATAGTGGGAAGGGAGTATAATATCCTGAGACATTGTGGTGTCGATCTTGAGAAAAGAGACTTTTTGGGAATCATAGTCGAACAACTCCATTACAAAATCCCGACTTTAGGAAAATCTTGATCTAAGATTTTGAAGGCGGTGATTCCTTCCCATCGATTGAGAATCTCAGCGTAAATGCTACGGAAATCTACTTGCATTGGTAGATTTCCTTGGACAAGACTATCTAGTGCAGGAGTTCCACCATACAAACCACCCCGCACATTTCCCAACAATATTACAGGCGCAGCCGTACCATGATCAGTCCCACCATTACCATTTTCCGCAGGACGGCGACCGAATTCACTCTGCACCATAACTAGAACATTATTTTGCATATTATGGGCTTGAATATTGCGATCAAGGGCAGCTAGACCAGCACCGAGATCGCCTAGTAGCTGTTGTTGACGGCGCACTTGTCCAGAATGCGTATCCCAACCGCCAATCGTGAGATAGATCACCTTGGGCTGTGATTCCAAAACGCGAGCAAGTAGCGCGAATTGTTTGCCGATCGCTGTTTTCGGATAGCCATGGTTGTCGATGCGTTTGTCAATATCTTTAGTAAGTTGTTTAACTGCAGCTTCGCTTTCTAACACCGAGCGGCGAACCTGTTCGGCAAATTCGGAACCTTGAGGATGGCTATAAACAGCGTGCATGGCTTCACCAAGTTTGCCGCGCTGTTGTACTGCCAGATTGGGCGATAGTTGTAAATAGCGATCGCCGTCACCTGTGAGTGCTAAGGGATATTCTTCTCCAAGAAAGATTGCATCCGCAGTTTTTGCTTGAACATTAGTTAAATACCTTGCTAACCAGCCCGTGTCAGATGCCCCTTGAGGGTGAGCACTTTGCCAAATTTCTTTGGAACGGAAGTGGGATAGATTCGGGTTGGGATAGCTGACGTTCTGGACTATTGCCATTCTTCCTTTATCAAAAACGGGTTTTAATTCCTTGAGGGCAGGATGGAAAGCGGAACTATTAGAAATGGGAATGCCATCTTTAATTGCGATCGTGGGACGTAATTTATGATAATTGGCATCATTGTAGGGAATGATCGTATTTAATCCATCATTGCCGCCAGCAAGTTCTATCACCACAAGGGTTTTGCGATCGCTACTTAGGTTGGCACTACTACAACTGGGAGCGACAATCGCCATGACAGATGTACTAGTCATCAATGCGAGAAAATCTCTTCTGTTCATATTCTATAGTTATCCTTCAAGTATTTTTTTGTTTAAGCCAATTGATAAAGTGGTGAAGATAGAATCAAGGCAGTAATTTCACGTTTGGATAAACCTGTAAATTGCTCTTCTAATTGGTGATCGCCATTACCATCGAGCAAAACCGTTACGAGATCTTTGGCACTGTAGCGATCGGGATTAAACTTAAACCCGCCATCGTCACCATATTCTTTAGTAAATTGCTGGGCGACGTTGATTCGAGTCAACAAAGAAGGCGCAGTCAGCCAGCCTGAATCGCCTTGCCAGCCTTTGACAGATGGTGCATTGTATGGCACTTGTCCCATCGCGCGTAGATCGCCAATCACGCGATCGCTATCTGCTTCAATTTGCAGTTGACGCAAACTGCCGAGGACAAAATAGAGTGGTGTTTTCAGATGGCTGCGGTATGCTTTAGCACTATAAAATTCGGGACTGTTAAAAACTGCGGCAACTACAGCCTTAATATTGCGATTATTCTGTTTATATACCTGTGCAAGGCGAGTGATGATTGCAGGTTCAGGATCGCGGTAGGCTAACGCACTCCACAGATCAACGGCTAACTTTCTCGCGGTACTAGGATGATTAGCTAAGATTTCTACAACATCTTGAGTGCTGAGTTTGCCTGAGTGCCCCAGATAATTTTTGATGCCATCATCGTGACGGCGCGGCACAAAAGTAACATCGGCAATGCCCATCTCAGGTCTTAATTTGACTAGCCATCCTGTGAGTGCCCTTGCTCCTTCTTGGATATCTTTTTCTGTATATTGTCCTTGCCCAAGGGTAAACAGTTCCATTACTTCGCGGCTATAGTTTTCGTTGATCTTGCCAGCACGGTTTTGGTCATTGTCCAAATAGTTAAGCATGGCAGGGCTGGTGGTTACTTGCATTAGTAATTCCTGAAAATCACCCATTGCATAAGTTCGCAGTCTTCTTTCGTAGTCCAATAGCAATTGCGCTCTACCAGTTTTGCGGAGTGATACGACAAAGCGATCGCGCCAAAAGTTGACCATACGTTCATGCAAGGGGTTATTGGCACTAACCATTTGTTTCAACAACCAGTGCCACATCTCACGAGACTGATCCTGTTTACCTTTTTTAACGATGGGTAAAGGCGCAGGTACATTCAGTACTGGTGATTCACTCAGCCATGTTGACAACAACATGTCAGGGGAAATATTACTATTCAATTCATCGAGAGTTGCTCCAAATCCTGCCCGTCTTAAGAAATGGGCTTTCTGTACGATGCGATCCATAGGATTGTTTCCATAAAGCAAGTTGCACTAAGTCAATCGTGATGACTTTTATTTAGACTAGCGATCGCGGCTTTAGGTTCTATTGCTTGCATAATTTAATTTTTAGAATCTTTGCCAATAACGATGGTGACATCCGAATTGATATCACCAGTGGCAGATATCTGGACTTGTCCCATACCAAGTTCACGTTGAATCACTTTGGCAACTTCTGGATTACCTTGTTCTGCAATGACCTGAGTTGTCAGCATATCTTCAGCAGCTATATCGATGTCGCGATCGCTAATGTAAGCACCATTAAATCCCCGTTGCTGAAGTTGGGTAACGATTTTATTAGCGATCGCAGGTTGACGGTCTGCACTGATAACAGCAATGCGAAGCTGACCTCGATTAATTGTTAAATTTTCGTGATTACCTGCTACATCTGAACTTGGTTTTGCGACTTCAAAAAAACGTGTAAGAATCGTACTTTTCGCCTCTGAATCTTCGATCCAATAACTCAACGGATATTCGTCTGGACGACTAAAACGACCTGGGAGCATGAACATATGAATGTTTTTGCGATCGGTATCTTTGAGTAAGTTATGGATCGCCAACATTTCCCCAATCGATAAATCAGTATCGACGTTTTTCTGAGTAACTTCTAATAACTGCGGTGTTTTGCCAATATTCTCTGGCTTAGTGAGAGTTTGTAATATTGCTCTTAAAGCTGATTGTTGTCTTTGCACGCGACCGATATCCCCTAACTCATCGTGACGAAATCTTATATATTCCTGTAAATGCTGTCCGTTCAGCTTTTGTATACCTGCTAAGAAATGGATTTGTAACTTTTGCGTGCGATCAACATAATCCATTGGCTTGGGAACTATAACCTCTACCCCACCCAGCGCATCGACTAATTGAATGAATCCTTGGGTATCCAAGCGGACATAACGATCAATTTGAATATTATTAAGTAACTGGCTTACCGTGTCTACGGCTAGACTCGCACCACCTTGGACATTGGCATCATTGATTTTATCGATGCCGATACTTGGTAAATTTACAAGCGTATCCCTAGGAATCGAAAGAATATTTATTTCATGATTTTTCGGGGTTAAACGCACGAGCAGCATCGTGTCACTATTGCCAGCTAATGCTTCACTGTGGCTAATCTTACTACTTGGTTCAGAATTTCCTGAGTTGTCAGTACCTAGTATCAAAATATTAACGGGACGCTCTAAATTTGCTGGAATCACTCCTGTAATTGAATCGGCACTATGGGCAAGGGTAGTATGGCTCAAAGGCTTACTTGCTAGTATCTTGGCGATCGCTGTTCCAGAGATTGCGGACATTACAGCGATCGCGACTAAAACGAGGACGGTCTTAGTGGGTTTACTATGCTTGCGGGGAAAACCTGTATTCTTTTTGGCGTTGACATCGCTATCTTTTTGATGCTTACGGGTTCCCACGCGATACCTCTAATTGTGTAACTGAGTTATTACTTCATTTTTCGTTGTAAATCTATTGTGTAGCGCCATAGATTACAAGTCAAGCATGTCATAATAAAGCGCCTGAAGTGAAGGTAAAATATTCGCTTATCAAGCTCAGATTACAGACTATTGAGGCTTTAAAGGGTACGGCAAGGCCGCACTTTCAAAAGTTTCTCTGGATTTTATGGCAGTGCAAAGCGCTGTAATCTACTTGTTAACTCCGTCCTGATGCGTAATGTTTTTTTATGATTCATTCATTTTTGTTGGCTGCCGCATGTAATGACAGTGGCGCTGTTAACCTCGACTTTGTGAAAATTGACTGGTTTCGGATGGTAATTCTTGGTATTGTCCAAGGTATTACTGAGTTATTTCCGATCAGCAGTACAGCACATTTACGCATTGTTGCGAGTTTCCTTGGCTTGTGTGATCCAGGTTCTGCTTTTTCGGCAATAATGCAATTAGCTAGTTTGACCGCAGTATTGACCTATTTCTGGACAGATATAACGCGATTGTTGGGTAGTTCTTATCGAGCGATCGCTAGAAAAGACTATATGTCAAAATCCTTTCGCTTGGTATTGGGACTTATTGTCGGCACAATTCCTATTGCGATCGCAGGACTTTTGTTTAAGAAAACTCTCAACGCTTATAACTCCCCTTTTCGCACCTTAGTCACCATTGGGCTTGCTTCGATTGTGATGTCTTTATTGCTTGCAGTAGCAGAAAAGTGGGGGACGAGAAAACGTAATTTTGAGCAATTAACCCTGATAGACGGCGTTCTTGTCGGGATTTCTCAAGCATTTGCTTTGGTTCCAGGTGTATCGCGATCGGGTTCAACGATTACAGCAGCCCTCTTCTTACAAATGGAACGAGAAACTGCGGCAAAGTTCTCTTTTCTATTGGGATTACCAGCAATCATTCTTGCTGGTGCTTTGGAAATTGCTGAACTTTCCAAGGCTGGCTTAGATCTAAATGGCTGGGGAATACTCTTATTAGGACTAACTTCCGCTAGTATTTCCGCATTTGCAGCCATCTTTTTGCTGTTGCGATATCTAGAAAAGCATAGTACGTGGCTATTTGTGTGGTATCGATTGGCGATGGGGATATTTCTTTTAGTTGGTGTAAATTTCGGCTGGTTGAAAAATTAAGTTAAAAATCAATCTAAGAATCATCTAAAAAAATAGTTCATAAATACCGATCGCAATTAAAATTAATCCTGCAACTTGCTGCGAGAGAGTTCCTAACAATTTGCTGAAATATTTGCGCGATAAGTTTTGTCCTAGAGCAATAGTGATATAGCTAAATATGCCAATTGCTGTAGCTGTCAGAGTCGCATCGTAACCCGATAAGCTTGCTCCTACTCCTCCTGCGATCGCATTAAGCGAAAGAGAGATACCCAACAGCAATGTTTCTCGCAGTTGAACTGGATAGGGATCAGCTAAACAAGTAGCTTTGTCAGAAATAATATTGTTATTCTTCTCAAAATTAGTTAAATGTACTTTGCTTTGGAAATGCTCTTGGACTAAAGATTGGTGTGATGGGCGTAAAGTCATACCTTGCTTACCTTTCCGCTTATATTTCTTCTTTCGTTTTACTTGCTGTAAAAACTTATATGTCCATAGGTAGCTAGGCAGAATCACTGATTCCCAACATACCCAAATCCCAACACCGATGATGATCAAAGCTCCTACACCATTGGCTACTCGTACAGGGAGAACTCTCTCTAACCATTTACCAATTAGCATTGCAAAAAGAGTTAGCCCTGCGGAAATCACTGCGATCACAAAATTAGAAAGAGATGGTATATAGCGTCTCCGGAGTCCATAGGCAACACCTACACCAAGGTTATCTAAGTTAGCGGCGATCGCCAACAGCAAAATAATCACAAACTTGTCCAAAGGCATACGGTCATTAGCGAAATTTACATTCACGTTTAACTTTACCCTCAAATCCACTCATTCTTGACTCTCAAATGACATAGATCTATGACCTAAACAAATAAAAACGGCGCTGTGCGCCGCATTTATTGTTTCTAACTACAGTATTTATCTACTTCTCTTTCTCTACTTCATTTGCTACAGCCAATGCAGCAGGTTTCTTTTTGATTTTTTCTAAATTCATTAAGACAACGCCAACAGTTACGAGGAAGATTGCTTCCCAAGATGGAATTTTATCATTGAGAATTACTACTGCTAAAATCGCTGTGACTGCGGGACCACTGGAGCCAATAATCGCTGTTGAAGCCGCACCAATGGATTTGATCCCAAAGTTGTTAAATAGATAGCCAAACAAGGTTGCAAAACAGAGCAGCAAGCCCATTACAATCAGCCCTTGGTTCAAATTGATATGAATAAAAGCTACGCATACAATTAGTAAAACGATAAATTCAATCGTAAAAATCAGTCCTGTAAATGTTGCGGGATTGATTTTATTAAAGCAAGACTGAGCAATAACACCCTCAAGCGCAAAAACAATTCCCGCAAAGGCGGCGGCAATTATCCCGACTAAATCATTACTAAACTTTGCTCCCGGAATAGTGCTGAATAACACCCATATACAGCCACCAATAATCAGACTGATCGCTATCCATTGTTTCCAAGAAGGGCGATCGCCAAATAACTTCCATGCCAACAAAGTTGTAATCACAGGATAAATAAAAAATACAGTTAAGGCAGTAGCAGGTCCGACGATAGAGATGGCTAAGTAAGTACATGCCTGAGATAAAAACAGTAATACTCCAGCCGCGATTACTTTAATTAGCAGTTTAGGATTGTAACCCCTGAGAACTGATATCCCCTGTTCCCAAGATCCAGGTCTAAGCACTGGTAGCACCGTCCACAGGATTGGCACTAAAAAAGCAATTCTCACCAATAGAACTAATAGAGGTACTTGAAGAGGATTTGCGGGATCTGGCGTAACATATACGTTAGACGGGATTAATCCGCCGAGAATTTTTAAAGGGTACTTCCCATTGTATTGGACAATTCTGACTAAGACATTCTGGATTGATAAAAAAAAGGTTGCGAGCAGTACCAAGATTAAACCACGCCACCATTGGCTAGAAGATTCTTCGGACGTAGATGTAGTCATGGTCATGATTTTATTTCAAATAGTGTAACATCTCAACATAGAGCAAATAAGGATTGTAGGGGATTTAAGGCAGTAAGAATCGACTCAAAAGCATAGGGCAATCGCACACGTTTCTTAACAAATGACAAAATCTATGCAGTATTTATGTTTAAGGCAGTAAGAACGTTCTTGAGATAGTTATCATCCCATCCAGCCTTGAGTCGTTTGGTCTTAACCCTCACCTTAATTTTTTGTCTTGCAATAGTAGATCACAGCAGATTGAGAACAAACCAAACCTAGATTTTTTGTAATATATCTAGCAAGCTATGGTCGATGCTGTGTAATGCTCTGGGGTCTCGTAATTTCTCAAAGTGTTTTTCTATCAAGGCTGTAGGTCTTGTTAATGTTCCCATCAAGTATTTCTTTGTATAGATAATATCAATTATCCTACTTTATCGTTTTCACCTCTTGTTTGTTGAGAAACGTTTGCGGTTGCTTTATTAGTTCAAAAAAAATGGATTAGAGATCAGCAATTAACAAAAAGCGAATATGCTCCATATTCTTCTCCGCACGAAGTGCTTGTACTTGATCAGCTAGCTTTATACTGGCGATAATCACATCAGGTTGCAAGGCGATCGCATTAGCACATAAATCATGTTGAGGAGAAATGGTAGAAGGTAAAAAACCTTGATTTTGCAACATTTCCATTAATAAATCGATAGAGACAAAGTTATCATCAACCACCAAAATCTTTTTGCCACTTGATGTTTTGCTAGATAGTAACAATTCGACTTCTCGCATTAATACCACCATATCGAGAGGCTTCGTCACATAACTATCGATTCCTAAATGCAAGCCTTTATTTTGATCATCTAGTATAGACACAATAATAATTGGAATATCTAAGGTTGCAGGATCAGATTTTAAGATAGAAGCGACTTCGTAGCCATTAATACCCTGCATGATCACGTCGAGGGTTATTAAATCAGGACGACTTTCGCGCACTTTTGCGATCGCCTCTTGTCCATTCTCAGCCTCTCTCACTGTGTATCCTTTTGCTTCCAATACCTGTCTGAGTAAGCTCCTAATACTAGCATCATCATCAATTACCAAGATGTTCTTAGGAGAGATGCTCTGCCCAGATGATTGACTATCATACATTACTCGCTTTTTGAGTTGGTCGAGGAGAGTATCAAAATTAATTGCAGGAATTTGTCCTTGATTTTCTATAACGGTCGCGATCGGCAGTGAAAAAGAGAAGGTACTACCCTTGCCAAGTTCGCTTTCTACCCAAATCCGTCCACCATGATGTTCGACTATTTCTTTGGAAATTGGTAGACCAAGCCCCGTACCCTGAGGCTTGTCAGTGAGTGTATCTCCGACTTGCTTAAACTTCTCAAATACCTTTGGCTGATCAGGTTCCGAAATGCCAACACCTTGATCAACCACACTGACCACAATTGATTTGTCAGTTTGCTTAACCCGACAGGTGACATTGCCTTGTTCAGTAAACTTTACAGCATTAGAAATCAAATTAATCACAACTTGAATCAAACGATCCTTGTCACCATAAATATTTGGTAAATCTGAGTCAATCTCTCGTATTGGCGTTAATCCTTTCTGCTCAAATAGTGCCGAAGTTGCCGAGAAAGCACGATCAACAACTTCCGTAATTACCAATGTATTCATATTCCATTGCATCTTACCAGCTTCTATTTTAGCAACATCTAATACTTCATTAATCAGTTTAGTAAGTCGCATTCCCTCAGATACAATGATTTCAATATTTTCGGTAACTTGACGTATACTGCGATTAACTTTTTTATCATCGGTCTGAATAAGTGGAAAGATCGATTCATCCAATTTTTTCTGAATTAATTTGGCAAAGCCAAGCACAGAAGTTAGTGGTGTTCTTAACTCATGTGATACAGTCGAGATGAAATCTGTCTTCATCCGATCTACTTCTTTCTCGGCAGTGATGTCACGAATTAAGATTACAGTACCAAGGTAATTTAACTCTAATTTAGATTCTTCCGATGTATCCACTTCTCTATAGATAGAAGTTGCCACAGCTTTACCTGTACGACGCTCTGGCAAACTAAACTCTTCAGTGAAAACTTGTTTAGGATTCTCTCTAGTACTTGTTACAAGATTTAAGATCTCTTCACTTTGGAATATTTCTGCATAGCTCTTAGCATTAGCGATCGCTTTACTACTTATCCCAATCATGCCTGCAAGGGCTGGGTTAAACTGAGTAATCCGATCTTCTCCATCAACCACTACCAATCCATCCACCATGTTATCGATAATCGCTTTGATTTCACTGGTGCGTTGTTCGACTTTCTGCTCTAAGGTACGACTGTAATCAGATAACTGTTCACCTGAAGCTTTGAGTTGCGATGTCATTTGATTAAAGGCGATCGCCAAAATCCCAATTTCATCTTCCGTAAGAACGGGGGCTTGAGAATTCAAATTACCGCCAGAGACTTGGTTAGCAGCATCAGCGATCGCTAAAATTGGTTGCGAAATCCGACGGGCGATCAAATAAACGGCTGTCAACAAAATACCCGCAGAACTTAAACCAATCAAGAGAATATCGCGAGCTAGGCGATCGGATGGTTCAAAAGCTTCCAACTGAGATATTTCTGCGATTAGGGCAAGATTGAGGTTGTCAATCCAGATATAACTTCCTAACACAGGAACATTTTTATAATTTTTATAAAGCCCCCCTCCATCTTTGCCTAAAGCCGCCGCTGTAATTCCGTCACTTTGAATATTTTTTGCGACTTCTTGATTATTTGCCCCTGCACCTGAAATTAGTATGTTCTTTGTGGCTAACCTGCCTACTAAATAAGTTTCACCACTGACACCTAAACCTGTGCCTGTGCGAATAATATCATCCACACCTTGTAGATCAAGATCAACGGCGACAACGCCAATGCGATCGCCAGATTTATTGGATAAAGGAGCTGCAAAAGTCATCGCCGCCTTACCTGAGATGGGCGAAATATAGAAATTTGGGACAATAACCCGCGATTGGTCACGAGTGAAGTAGGTCGTTGTATTGCCTAGAGGTTGATACTTACCTTCCTTTTGTTTATCGGTTGAGACAATCGTAATCCCATTATTAGTAAGGATAGAAATCTGACGAATATTTGGTTTTACAGTCGATATATCCGCCATAAACTTTCTTAGCGATTCTACAGACGCTTTAAACTCTGGAGATTCGCGATCTTTAGTAAAAGCAGTTTCAGAATTGACCAGCAAATCTGGCAACTGAGTTATCAAAATAACGTCACGACGTTGATTGTCAACCCATTGATTGACTTGAGATTCTTTAAGCGATGTGGCGACATCTAAACGGTCAATTACCGATTTTTTTAGAGCCTCACGACTGCGGATATTGGCACTAATCGCTACGAGCAGAACTGTAACAATCGATAAAATTGAAAAATAGCCTACTAGTTGCAGCAGCAAACGTTTTTTAATTAGGTTGATCATTTTCTGTTCTCACTTTAGACGATGCTGGATTGGCGATGCCGGATTGACGATGCTGAAATTTTGGGATTTCTATATTTCTATTATTTCCACTGAGCGAAAATATTTTTGATTTGCGCGATCGCTATATCTGCTGCTTGTTCAGGTGTATCTGTACCTTTAGCAACTGATCTTACAGCTTGTCCCCATATTTGTTTAGCGCCAACTTCTGAGTAAGCAGGATTTTGTGCCGTATAAAAAGAACTGGTATTCTGAAACTGTTTAGTTGCCGTAAGGATATGTGGGTCTTGCGAATCTTTATAGTAAGGGTCTTCCAATAATTTTGGCATAGTTGGGAAATATCTTCCTCCAGCCCCTTTTAAATAGGTAAGTAAATTATTAGGTTGGATAATGTGAGCCAATAAGCTTTTAGCGCTCGCTTGGTTAGCAGTATCCGCAAATATGACAGCCTGTTTTACGGCTACTAAATAGTTGAGCGGCTTACTGTTAGGAGCAAGCGGCCATTCTGTAGTTACTAACTTTTTGGTATAAACATTAGCGTCAAACTGTTGAGAAGCGGGTATAGATAGGCCAGGGTTAGCAGTCATAAATAAATTGCGACTAAGGAATACCTGATTATTATCAGAGTCTGACCATTGAACTGCTTTGGGTGGGACATGCTCGCTCTTATAGAATCCCGCATATTTATTTAATGCATTGACAATACCTTGACGATTTTTAGGATCATCGGCTTGGAGTTGACCATTATCATTTATTAAATCCACCTCATACGCAGTAAGGAATTGCTCAAACATGAAGATCGTGTCAGTAGCTTCCGCAGACATTGGCAACCCAATGCCATAAATATCTTTTTTCCCTTTTCCCCTTGCTACATCTTGAGCTACTTCCCAAAATTTCCAAAAGCCATCCCAGTCTCTAGGAATATTGGTATCACTTATTCCTACATCCATAAGCTGATCGCGCCAGTAATGTAAACCAGCCGATAGTTGCGCGATCGGTACTGCATAGTAACTACGTTTACTGGTTGCACCATTCTGATATGAAACTGCTTTAAGCGCGATCGGACTAAATAAATCTTTGACAGGTTCAACAACATCCGAAACATCTACTAATTTATTTCGCCATGCTAATCGTGGGTAGAGAGAAAACTCAGCAGTGTTACTAAATAAGATGTCAGGTGGATTTCCATTATTAAGTGCATTTTCAGCATCGCGGTTTATGGAGCCATCATTATAAAAAGTGATTTCTACCTTAGTATTATTCTTTTTTTCCCAGTCAGCGACAATCTGTGAGAGTGCTTCAGTTTCAGCAGGATAAAAACTTTGAATCCACCAGACTCGAAACTTAGAATTTTTTTCTGGAGCACGATAATTTAAGACAGTGGAATCACCACAGGCTGCCAAACCTAACCCTGCTAAAGATAGAGAAAACTGATTAAACTGACGACGACGCATAAATTTTTAAGATTAAAAAATGAAGCTAAATAGGAAGTTTCTAAAAATTATGAGGGGCTTAGCTTTGAAATACCCATCTCGGCTTCTAAACCAACTAAGTCTGGCAAAACTAATGTCTCTAAACTAAAAGGGTACGTTTTAGGATATTGCATAACCCTTCCCATAAATTTTACACCCGCCGCGATCGCACCTTCATAATCAGCGATCGCATCGCCAACCATTAATACGCGATCAGGGTTAAAACCATGTTTGGTCAAGATATCTTGAATAATATCGCCTTTTTTGGCAGGAGAACCATGTACGGAGGCAAAATAATGAGCCATGTTACGCCGTGACACGATGCGTTTTAATTCGGCGTCTGGAGTTCCAGACGCCACAAATAAGGGAATTGATTGATAATAATTTTCCAAAAAATTATAAGCACCTGCCACATAAACAGATTTCACCACGGCATCTTCCACATATTCTGAAAAGCGATCGCCTAATTGGTTCTCTTCATCTTTAGTTAAGGTTTTACCCAGCAAAATCTCATGATAATAACGGAACTTTTCAAATCTTGATATTCCCCCATGCTGAAGATGATATTCTCTGACCTGTTCCACAATGCGATCGCCATATTCAGCGTACAGAGCCTCAAAAGCTCTAGTTTTGACATCTACCGACTCAGCTAGTACACCGTCAAAATCAAAAATAATCGCATCATATTTCATAACATTTTTTTGCTAAACCGATCTCAACTAGGCTATCAAATAGATTTTGAGCAGCTTCTTGCTCCATTTGAACTCTGGCTTCCTTGGCATAAGAACCCATATGCGGAGTCAAGACAACTTGTGGAAGAGTGATAAGCTGACCTGAATATGGTTCCTCTTCAAATGTATCAAGTGCTGCTCCTGCCAAATGCCCTGATACCAGTGCATCGTATAATGCTTTCTCATCAACAAGCCCACCCCTAGAAGCATTCACTAAAATACTTCCAAAATTCATCTTACTAATAAAATTGCGATCAACAAAATGATGATTGTCAGAGTTATAGGGAATATGCAGAGTGATTACGGTCGCTCGTTCAAGTAGCTCGTTTAAAGATGATGAGCAAACGATATCCGCAAATAGAGAATCACCACAGCAAATATCATAAGCGATCGTCTGTGCTCCAAAAGCTCCTAAAAGCTGTCCTACCCGTTTTCCCACCCTTCCGTATCCCACCAGACCAATTACTTGAGATGCTAATAATCTTCCCATTAACGGTTTCCAATTTCCTTGACGCAGATTGTGATCAGCCTCCGAGGTACGTCGTAGAGTGGAGAGAATCAAACTCACTGTTAACTCAGCCACGGCAATTACTGGTGCAGACGGCGTGATGTGAACTGAGATTTTCATTTCAGCGGTTGCTTCTAAATCAACACTATCAGTGCCAATGCCGCAGCGCGAAATTATTTTTAAAGACTTAGCTGAAGATAAAACCTTGCGGGTTAAAGGCTCAACCCCTGCAATCATGCCGATAACATCATCACTGAGAAGTTCTAGAACCTCTGTTTCTTTGAGTTTTCTACCATAGGGATTTAAAATAATTTCAAATCCTTGTTCTTGGAGATTTTGCAATATCTGATTGTTTTGGAGATCGAAAGATGAAGTGCTAATCAGTAATTTTGGCATATGTTTTAATGCTATTAATTAATTTCTAACTAAACTTTTTAATTCTGACCAGATTTCGGTAGTGTGTCTACATGGTAATGGCTGATTGTTTAGGAAAACAACCACAACCAAACAGGTATTGTAAACAACAAGAGAACTACCCCAAAAGCTAGGGTCGTAACTGTTAAATCGCGATCAAGATTATAGGCTTGAGCAATTACAAGAGTTGAAAAAGCTGGAGGCATTCCCATTTGTAAAACCATTGCTAACCGAGGTTCGCCTGTAACTCCAAAAAACATTAATCCTGTGCCCACCACTAATGGCGTCAACAGCATTTTAATGGATATACAAGTAAGAGCTTGCTTAACGTTTTTCAAAGTTTGTAACTGACTTAGCTGCATCCCAATCATCACTAGAGATAAGGTTACAGTTGTCCATGCAATTGTATTCATACCAGATGAAATTACATCAGGCAAAGACACAAATCTCATCCCCAGACCAACTGGCAAGCTCCATAAAGCAGGAGTCTTTGCCATTGATATAAATGGATTAGGCTTTTTCTGACTACCAGAAATGCTACCAAAACGACTAGCTAGAGCGATGCCGACTGAATAAGCTGCGATCGTTGAACCAATCAAATCGTAAAATAGTGACCAAGCGAAATACTGAGGACCCACTAAGGCAAGACTGACAGGGTATCCCATAAAAGCGGTATTACCTAGCGTCATGGCAAGTAAAAAGCTGCCTTGGGTTGCCGCCGACCATGAGCTTTGTTGACCGATGCTTGCGTCTCCAGTTGAGTTAGCTTCAACTGGGACATCGCGAGAAATAATACCTCGCGATAACTTACTAAATCTTTCATCACTCAGCCCTAAATCAATCCAAATCCACGCTAATCCCCCACCGACGAGAATGGCAATCCAAGCAGTTGTTGGAGCAATTAAAACCCATCCCGACAGATCGGCTTGACGTAAGAAAGAGACAATACTAATTGGAACTCCTACAAACAGCAAAGCTCTACCAAGATAAGTGGTAAAAACCTTGGGGAGTAGTTTTCCTAAACCATAGCCTAAGACAGTCCATCCAATCAATCTCACGTACAACATGACTAGAGGGTTTTCTAAGGTGAACATAGAATTTATTACAACATAAGAACTAAGTGTGAAACTTGAAAAGCGTACTAGCATTTACACTAGCATTTACAGAGATTTAAAATACTGGGATTTAAAACTGTCCCCCATTGACATCGACGATCGCACCTGTCATATAACTAGACAGTTGAGATGCTAAAAATAAAATTACATTTACTTGCTCTTCCATTGAAGCAATTCTACCTAAAGGGATGGAGTCGATCAGTTTTTGTTCTTCTAATGGTGGCAAAGTTGCGGCTAGCATGGGCGTATATGTCTGACTGGGACAAACAACATTGACATTAATTTGAAAGGGAGCTAGTTCATAAGCTAGCTGTCTAGTGAAGCCGATCGCACCTGCTTTAGATGTGACGTAATGAATACCTGATATTTTGCTTCTAAAGTGTCCTGCGATCGAGGAGACATTGATGATTTTGCCACTTCGCTGTTGCTTCATGATGGGAACTACCTGTTTGCAACAAAGAAACTGACTAGTTAGATTAGTTGCCATTACTTTATTCCAATCTTCAAGAGAAATATCTTCAATCTTGGCAACTTGGTTAATGGCAGCATTGTTAATCAAAATATCTATATGTCCATATTTCTCAAAGACAGTAGCGATCGCTTGTTTGACTTGAGTTTCATCAGATACATCGCAAGGTAGTGATAAAGCTGATTTACCCATGGAATTTAAGTTTGTAGCGATCGCTTCGGCACCGCTGCGCGAAATGAATATCGTATGCGCTCCGTAACTTGCGATCGCTTCAGCAACAGCTTGACCGATGCCACTACTTGCACCCGTGATAATTGCAACTTTCCCTTGGAAATTATGAGAAAAATTATGAGGAAATTCATCTGGTTTCGTCATTTTGTTTTTGTCAAGTACTCTTCAGTTAAATTAAAAAAGCTTGCTAGGCAAGCTTTTTTACAGCAGATTGAGAACAAACTAAACCCAGATTTTTTGTAAAAGCCCCGCGAAGCTGGGCTTTTACAAAAAAATTAGTGGTGGGTTTGTTCGGGATTTGCTGTAAATGATTTAGTTCTATTCATTAACAAAAATATGATTTACGTCAGGTTTGCCGATTGCCAAGCGAATTGAGGGCTGATCGCCCACAACACGAATATTATGAATCACCGTTCGAGGTACAAAAATGATGTCATCTTTTTTGGCGCTATAGGTTCCATGACCATCAACATCCCACTCTAATTCACCTTCCATGACCACCCACCATTCATCTTCGTTAGCATGATAGTGTGTGCGATTGCTTTCACCAGGTTTCTGACAAATCATCACCGCACTCATCATATCTGTATAAATGAGCCGTACTGACCAAGATGGTTCACCCATCTCTTTTTTAATATCTTCTAAGCGATTGAAGATGCGATTGATGCTGTCATGAGTGTTAGCTTTAGCAACACCGTCATTTTTCATGACTGTAGCAAGATCTTTGTCTTGTTTGGCGATCGTGGTCATAGCTGATTACTCCATCAAGATTAGGTAGCTTTTTTACAATTTCAGAAAATGCAGCGCTAAGCGCTGCATTTTCTAATTTAAAAGGCACGCAAAGCGTGCCTTTTAAATTAGAACGTAAACGTTGTACGAACCACACCAACAGTTGCTGTAGAGTTAGTACTCACTCCTTCAGGATTAAACACCCAGAAAATACCAGGTGTAATACTGATGTTCTTACTGGCTCGGAAACGATAGAACAATTCCAAATGATAAGGAGTTGAATTTACTGCTCCTAAATTGGCTAGACCACCAACAGACGAGCGATTAATGGGTTGACCAAATAGAACACTAGCCGCACTACCTTCGCTAAATAAATCATTAAAGGTCAAACCTGCGATCCAACTAGTAAAAGTTGTAGATGCTGAAGCGCTAACTGCATCTGCAAAAATCAAAGTTCCCCAAGTATGGAAAGTGATTTTTGGAGCAAATTTCCAAGCAAGGTTACCTGCGATCGAATTAGCTCTGATTGATCCAGTTCCACCAGTTATAGATATGGATTCATTACTAGTCAAACCTGTGCTTAAAGAGTTTGTCTGATGGTAAGTATTGGCATATGTAATCGAAGCATCTAGGTTATCAGCAGGCTTGAGTAAAAGCTGAACTAGAGCAATTGTCGATCCACCAAACAGCCCCCCTTGTCCCCCAGGAGTAGCCAGTGCAGGTGCAGAAGACCCATATCCAGCTTGGAGTCTGAATTGGTCGGATAGTTTCCAATCAAATGCAAATAAAGATGATGTGCCTGCAATCCGCATTAGTGGATCAAAGCGTCCAAAGCGAGAGATTGAACCTTGACCATTGCTAGCTACAGGTGAGAGTACTGTGAAAAACTCATCGGGAAAACTGATCGGAGCAATATAAAGAGTTACTTTGTTATCAAAAATAGGGAACTTATAGTCAAGAAGGCTGAGGGCAAATGTATTGTCTATAAAAGAAGAAGCTGGACCTGGCCCAATTCTGGCAGTATTTGTTCCTAATAAACTAGCAAGGCTATTGCTATTTGGTAGTGTCATACTATTACTAACAGCCGCTAGGTTATTGCTTGCTTCAATCCTAGTTCTCAAAAGATCTTTCCCTGTAAAGCTAGTATTCAGAACAAGACGAGTGCGATTTCCTAGAGTTACATTCGATCTGGCATTAGTTGGTCCCCCCTGCCCTGCGGTCAATGAGAAGATTGATTCCCCAGTAAGTTTTGTGGTGGTCGAGAACTGCTGTGCTTCCAGCTTGGCTGTTTTGGCGTCAAGTGCGTCAACACGACCCTTTAAAATAGCAAGTTCAACTGCAAATTCTTCTTGTAGTTTTTGGAGAGATGCTAAGTCTTCTTTACTAACTTTATCGGCTAACCCCGCCGAGATAATTTCATTAATTTTGTCGAGGCAAGCATTTAAGCCTGCGGCAAATTCGTAACGGCTGGTGGCTTGGCTACCACGATAGGTACGATCTGGATAGCCAGCGATACACCCATATCGCTCGACCAGTGATTGTAAAGCAGTGAAAGCCCAGTCGGTTGGTTTAACATCACTTAGTTGCGATACAGACGTGACATTTTGCGCTGTTGTTTGGGCTTCAGTCCTTAGCTGTATAGCTTGGTAAGGATCGCTATTTGTGAAAGATGGCAATGTTTCTGAATGAGCCAAACTTGGAACTACTGACAAAGTTGTCAAGAAAGATAAACAAGTCACAGTACGGACAATGGAACTCTTAGCCTTAAACATTCTAAAAATGAACCTCATTCTACACCTTATTAATAAGGTTAAGCTTGTTAGCCTTAGATGTCAAAAGAATATTTGGCTGATGTTTTATAGCGAAACTGAGATTTTATGTTCGAAAATAATCTTCAACAATGGCTAAAATTAGCGCAAAAAAAAGCGTCTAAGGGGGAATTACCAAGCTATATTCCTCTATTAGCTCAAGTTGATTCACAAGCGATCGCGATCGCAATTCAACGCATAAACGGCGATCTGACGATGGCAGGTAATGTAACCGCATCTTTTCCTTTGATGAGTGTGATCAAGCCATTTTTGTTGCTTTATTTGCTAGAAAATCAAGGCAGTGATGTAGTTTTTCAGATGGTTGATTCTGAACCAACATTAGAACCATTTAATAAAATTCCTGACGGCAAGCCTAAAAATCCAATGGTCAATAGCGGCGCGATCGCCCTTTCTTCACTATTAGTGTCCTGTGAAACTTTGCAAAATTGGCTAAATCAGCGATCAGCCGCAAATTTGTATTTAGATTTCACAATGTTAGATTCGGTGCGATCAGTTGCTAATCGTCGTAATTTAGCGATCGCTAATCAACTCAAATCTCTTGGCATAATCTCAAATCCTAGTCAAGCTCTTGGCGTTTATGAAAAAATTTGTTGCCTATGCGGCTCTGTCCAAGATTTAGCAAAAATTGGAACTTTGCTTATTGACACGAAGCGATCACCCTATATTCTGATCGTGTTAGAGATCATGACCAAATGTGGGATGTACGAGGCTTCAGCAGAATTCGCTAAAGATATTGGTTTGCCTTCAAAATCCAGTGTTAGCGGTGCTTTGTTATCAATCATTGCTGATGAGGCGGCGATCGCTTGTTATAGTCCTGCTCTTGATGCGATCGGTAATTCGGTTGGAGGATTATTTCTAATGCGACAGCTAAAATGTATGGGACTTAGGGTATGAGACTTAGCTAAAAAATAGATTTTTTCTGTAGGTTCTTTGTGATCGTGTATGTACAGATACCTTTATCCGATAAAATTAAAAACGCTAAAAAGTTTTTGATAGTCAGCAGAGAATAAGTAAATGAGTACCTTTGAGCAAGTTCAAGACATCGTTGCATCCCAATTAGGCGTTGATAAAGCCGAAGTTAAGCCTGAAGCTAGCTTTGCAAACGACCTTGGTGCTGACTCTCTTGATACAGTTGAACTCGTTATGGCGCTAGAAGAAAAATTCGGCGTTGAAATCCCAGACGAAGACGCAGAAAAGATTGCCACCGTTCAGAATGCTGTTGATTACATCGAAAGCAAGCAAGCTGCCTAGTGAAATATGAGGGTTGCTTTTCCCTAAAATGGAGAAACAGCCCTTATATTTCTTAAACTCTATCCAAATCATTACGAAATGCAAAACCCTCAGCCCCTCTCTCGCGTCGTTGTCACTGGACTAGGTGCAATCACACCGATCGGTAACACGGTCGAAGAATACTGGCAAGGTCTAGTCGATGGTAAAAACGGGATTACGCAAATCACACGCTTCGATACGACCGACCACGAATGTCGCGTCGGCGGAGAAGTTAAGGGATTCGATCCGCTTGACTATATCCCCGCTAAAGAAGCACGACGTATGGATCGCTTCTCTCAATTTGGTGTTTGTGCTAGTCTGCAAGCCTTACGCGACTCTAAGTTAGAAATTACCCCGATTAATTCTGCTCAAATTGGCGTTTTGCTAGGTACTGGGATCGGCGGATTGCAGGTACTCGAAGATCAGCACGAAATTATTCGCACCAAGGGACCATCGCGGTGTAGTCCGTTTATGATTCCGATGATGATCGGCAATATGGCAGCGGGTTTGACCGCAATTCATACGGGTGCACAGGGGCCAAACTCCTGTACTGTGACTGCTTGCGCAGCTGGCTCCAATGCGATCGGCGATGCATTTCGTTTGGTACAAAGAGGCTTTGCTCAAGCGATGATCTGCGGTGGTACTGAGGCAGCGATCACGCCTCTCGGTTTTGCAGGATTTGCCTCGGCAAGAGCGATGTCCCGCCGCAATGATGACCCTGCTCATGCCTCACGACCTTTTGATCGCGATCGCGATGGCTTTGTGATGGGCGAAGGTGCAGGTATTTTAATAATTGAGAATCTCGAACATGCTCTAGCGCGTGGAGCAAAAATTTATGCGGAAATCGTTGGCTACGGCTGCACCTGCGATGCCTATCACATGACTAGCCCTTCGCCTAATGGAGAAGGTGCAGTGAGAGCAATGTCTTTAGCGCTCAAAGATGGCGATATTACGCCTGAGATGGTGGACTATATAAATGCTCACGGCACGAGTACCTCAGCGAATGACTCGACTGAGACTAAGGCTATTAAGCAAGTGTTGGGCGATCATGCTCACAAAGTTGCCGTTAGCTCCACTAAATCAATGACAGGGCACTTGCTCGGTGGTTCGGGTGGCATTGAGGCGGTGGCAACTGTTTTGGCAGTGCAAAATGATATTGCACCACCAACGATGAACTTAGAAAATCCCGATCCTGAATGTGATCTTGATTATGTGCCTAACAAGTCTCGTCCCATGACAATTAATGTAGCAACTTCTAACTCCTTTGGTTTTGGTGGTCACAACGTCACTTTAGTTTTTAAAAAATATCACGCATAAAATCAAAAAAGAAGGGTGCGATGCGCCCTTCTTTTTTATAGCGATCGCTATAGTAAAAGAAAGACATTACTTTTATGACTATTGCTCGCATATCTTCCCCAAAAGAAATTGCTAAGAAAATCACCACAGAATTTACTGGTGATGTCATATTGCCAAATATTAGTTGGCAGACTTATGAAACGATGCTTGTGGATATGGGCGATCACGGCTCAGTTCGCTTAGTTTATGACCAAGGAATTTTGGAAATTAGAATGCCATCAGACATTCATGAAGCAATTAATCGCTTATTAGCGCGAATAGTAGGAGTTTTAGCCGAGGAACTCAATTTACCATTAAAAGAATTTGGGTCAGTCACGCTAAACCGTAGGGATATTAAGAAAGGTGCGGAGCCAGACTCTTGTTTTTACATTCAAAATGCTGATCGCATTAGAGGTAATCGGATCGACATTTCTGTAGATCCACCTCCAGATTTGATCATTGAAGTTGATATCACTAATTCCAGTGCGCGGAGTTTTGGGGTATATCAAACGCTAGGAATTCCAGAAGTATGGCTTTATGCAAATAGCAGTGTAAAAATTTTTCAATTGCAGAATGATAATTACATTGAATGTGAATTTAGTTCTATTTTTACGATTATCTCGGGGAATATACTTGGACATTTTTTACAAATGTCATCAACGGAAGATAGTATCAGCATTGTCCGTAGTGTAAGGAAATGGCTGATTGAAGCTCAGAAATGATATATCGAAGTTTTAATGTGACGAAAGAGTTTTAGTGAATAAGTACAAACTCATAACTTAATAGCGATCGCGTACTTTTGCTGACTCTAATTAAAATTGAGGAATTAGTCCAATCTTCATTTGACTAATTGTCAGAAAATGTTGGAAAAAAGAGCTGACTTTTTCTGATCTAAGAATTTGTTTGTTAATGCCTTAATTGATGTCACAAAATATCAGAGTTTTTATCGTTAAAAACAAGTTTGAGCTAGATCAAAAATATACAGTAATCTCTGAGAACCTTGCTAATAAATGTTTTTGAGGTTTACATCTATACAATAGCCTTTCATAACAAGTTTAAATAAACTGTGTTAACTTGAACGACATAGACAATATTTTTGTTTTTAAATCATTTAGCGAGTTTAACCAAAATGTCTTGAGTATTTAGAAATTGAGCGTTTACTTTGGCTTTTGTGTTGAGAAATGTATTGAGAAATGTGTTGAGTGCAAACTATTTGTTTGTTTGCCTAATTAGATGGAGATTTAGTTAGGAAGTTCCTAATCAGGATGAAAATATTTTTTGACTCGCTAGATTTTTTGATAACACTATCAATGTAAATAATTAGTGAATTGTGAGGAAAACGATGACTATTGAAGACGCACTCAATATCGTGGATTCTGTTTTAGAAAATAAGAGCCTTAGTACCATTCAAGAGGCTATTTTTCGTCAAACTTGGGAAGGTAAAACCTATTCAGAAATTGCGGAGAAAGCTGGTTATGATGCCGCTTATATTCGTGATGTTGGTTATAAACTATGGCAATTGCTATCAGAGGTTTTTGGCGATCGCGTGACTAAAAATAATTTGCAAGTTGTTTTACGTCGCTATATGAATCGATCGCTGCAAGTTAGTAATCTAAGCTCACCACTCACCGCGCCGATGAATTTGCCAATCGCCACGGAATCATTTAGTCAAGAAATTAGTAATGGTGCATCAAAGCTTTTGCAATTGTTATCAAGAGTTTTGCTTGAGCCAAATGGCGATCGCCCAATTAACCAGTATTTACAGCAAATTCATGATTCAAATGCAGATTCTTCGCTGAAATTGACGATTACTGTAAATCTTAGTATGGCTGATTAAAAAATATAAAGGGGGCGCATTGCGCCCCCTCTATATTTTTTAATCGCTAGCTTTGCTAGCGATATCTTTGCGGTAATACATACCATCGTAAGCAATAAAATCAACAGCGCTGTAAACATTCATGATCGCATTATGAATGTCATCACCTAGAGCAGTAACACCTAGAACTCGCCCCCCATTAGTCACAAGAGCATTATTTTTAAGTTTAGTGCCTGACTGAAACACAAAAGCACCGCGGTCTTCAGCTTTACCAAGTCCTGTTACAAATTGTCCTATTTCCACCTTGTTGGGATACCCCTCTGCCGCCATAACTACACATACAGAACTTTGCTTTTTCCATTTAAGAGGTGGAAAATTTGCGAGTCTACCTTCTACACAAGCCATCAGTAAATCGTCTAGATTTGTTTCCAATAATGGCAATACTGCCTGAGTTTCAGGATCGCCTAACCGACAATTAAATTCGACAACTTTGGGTTCGCCTTCGGGTGTAATCATTAGCCCTGCATAAAGACAGCCACAATAGTCAATGCCTCTAGCCCGAAGCGCCGCGATCGCAGGCTCCAAAATTTGAGTTTGGACTTTTGCCATCAACTCAGGACTAGCGATCGGGGCGGGTGCATAAGCTCCCATACCTCCCGTATTTGGCCCCGTATCACCATCACCGAGACGTTTATGATCTTGAGCAGGAATTAATGGTCGGATAGTTTTGCCATCAGTAACGGCTAGGACAGAGACTTCCTGACCGAGCATAAATTCCTCGATTATTACAGTTTCACCTGCGTCGCCAAATTGTCCAGAAAATATCCGCTCCAGCGCTTCAAGTGCCTCTTCGAGAGTCATCGCTACGGTTACACCCTTGCCGCTTGCTAAACCGTCAGCTTTGATCACGATTGGCACGCCTTGTTTCTGCACGTAGATTTTAGCTGCTTCGAGGCTTTGAAAGGTGGCACTAGCAGCCGTTGGAATATTGCCTTCTTGCATGAGTATCTTTGCCCAAGATTTACTCGCCTCAATCTGAGCGCCCTCTTTGGTTGGGCCAAAAATTAGTGCTTCTGATTCTTGAAAATAATCCACAATGCCAAGTGCTAATGGCAATTCAGGACCAACTATGGTGAAACCAACTCCCTGTACTTGGGCAAATCTTAACATTCCCTCAAAATCATCAATGCTTAGGGAAACATTTTGACAATTGGGCATGGTGGCTGTACCGCCATTACCTGGGATGCAAAAGACTCGATCAATATTTGGAGATTGGAGAAGTTTCCAAGCTATTGCGTGTTCTCTGCCGCCACTGCCAACTACGAGGACTTTCAAATTACACCTATAACGCTCAGACTAATTATGATTTTGACAGTAGATTTAAGGGTGCGGCGCTCTAAGCGCCATATCTAAAAATCTAATTTGTCAGGTGCCTATTATACCTAAGGAATAGATCCTATGGAAATTTCGTCACCAAAGCTAGCTTTTTTTGTAAATTGAAATGCTCCAGCAATTGAACCCCATACCATTTCGTCAGTTACTATGTCATAGCCACGATCAAGGCTGCTATAAGTGGTTTCGGTGACTTCAAACTCAATGCTGAGATAGGTATCCACGCCTTTGCGGTTGATACAACATTTTTTACCAGGTTCGACACCGCCTTTAAAAGTAAGCTGATCAGCGCGATGCACCCACTGGGTACAGCCTTCTAGCTTGTTGATCGCCTCAGTATTTAGCGGCTTAAGTTTGTCTCGATCGCGGCTACCACCAAAAAAGACTTCGGCATTTTTAAGGCGATAGTTGACCATTTCAATGCGCTCGTTGCGATAGATGAGATTTAATATCGCAGTACGGTAAGGATGATGTAACTCAAAGTCATAGGCTTGTTCTAAAAATAGCCATACGCCTTCGTCAGAGATAGGATTTGGTAGCGCCCGAATCCCAACTCGAATATGGGCAAAAAATGGCGGATTGTCGATCGCCTGTTCCCAATTACTATGATCACCCGCTAACCATTGAGCAAGTGTATAGACATCTTTAGGAGTAGTCAAAACTGTCATAAGAATGTTAGATAAAAGGAATAAATAATTATTTCAGTAATAAGAAGATTTCGCCATTCTCTATACTTGCTTTGTCGCTGGTACTAGCAAAACTGACAATATCAAGATGTTTAAAGATTTGCTGAAGGGGAGAACTATCAATTGTTTGGGAAATTTTATTTATTCCATCACTATTTAGCAACAGATTCGGCAAAATATTTGGCAAGCTTGTTTTTAACCAACTTAGAGCGGAATTTTTGTCGATATAGCCGTATGTTTGCCGATCACTTGGTAATTTTGCAGTGATAGTTTTAAAGCTTTTTGAGTTGGCGATCGCTTGTTTATCCTGAAGCGTGAGCGCCGATTTTAGGACTGTGAGTGAATTTGACAAATAAATATAATTAGCAGTCTGAGCGTGAGCGGCTACGACAGTTCCTGATACGCCCAACTCTGAGCTGCTGGGGATTGCAGTCAGCTTTGTCCAAACTTTAATAGGTTGCGATTCGAGCGAGATATCGCCCACTGTGAGCTTATTTCTAGCGAGGTCATCAAGAGAGGCGATCGCTGTTTCAGAGTTTTTAGTATCTTTGACCTTAGCAACTAATAACCAATCAGGATCGCTATTGGGTTTAGGAAGTAAGGCGATCGCATAGTCATCTTCCGCCCATGCTAAGCTACTGCGATCAAATTGAATATCGGTATTTCCTAAAATTGTTTTAGTAATAGCCTTCTGCCAGTCTAGAGAAAGTGAATCTTGCAAACTTTGTAAGGTTTGACCAAGATTATTACCAATAATTAATGAGCTTCCTGAAGGTATAGCTTTAGCAATATTTGGACTGAATTTTTGAGAGGATTTGGGTTTAGTTAATTTGCGCTCAATTGACTCAGCTTTAGCTGCTAACTTGCCAGAATTTTCTAGTGCTAATAAAGTTTTGGCTCTAATTCCTGCTTTATCTAAACTTAGGCTCATTAACAAGCTCTCTTTGGGGATCTCCCCACCCAGCTCTCCTAAATTTACATAGGCGATCGCAATTTTACCTGTATCGATTTGAGAAAGGCGATCGCGATAGCTATCTAGACTTGTCAGCGCTAAACTAGGCGCTTGTAAATTATTGATTACTTGGCGTAACACTTTTGGATCATTAGCAAACAATACAAACTTACCTAATGTTGTCCCAGCAATCATAGGTTTATCATTACTAACACTAGTACTTAAGCTAGTACTTAAGATAGATACACCTTGATATTGCTCAAAGCCTAAATCGGAACCATTCAATGCAAGACGTTGCCAAAAATCAGCAATTGTTGTCTTTGCAAGATCAACATCTTTAGCAACAAAAGCCAGTAAATATCCCGATTGAAGACCATTAGCAGGTTGATTATCGAGATCTAAATCTGTGATCGCTAAAGTAATTTCTTGATCGAGCCAAGTTTTGACATCACGCTCATAATCAAGTAACCAGTTTTGTTTAAGCTCGTGTTTCAGGTTGTCTAACTCATGCCGAACATCAGCGCGATCACTTGGCTGTGCTGCCAACTGCGTGAATAGTCCTAATTTGTCTGGATTGACTAAAAACGAGATAAATGCGGGCGATCGCTTCGGCAATAAGTTCACTGCTAGAGGCTGAGTTTTTACGCCTGCGAGAACACTACGGGGACTTGCTCTTAGAACCTTTGCCACTGTACTCAGGCTCAGCAATAGTAGCAACATGCCAAGCACCGCAATTCCAACAAAAACAGGTTTGATTTTCATACAACCAGCACTGAATATAACCAAATACTAAACATGATTTGCAAAGCAAGCTGCCCCAAATCATGCTTTTTAATAACGAATACGAGGATCAATCCAAGCATTGATGATGTCTACGAGAATACTAGCGATCGTGACAATGATCGCAAAAAACACCACAATTCCCTGTACAACTGGATAGTCGCGCCCCACGATCGCCTCAAACAATCGGTTTGCTAATCCTGGCCAAGAAAAAGTAACTTCGGCTAGAACTGCACCACCTAACATCGAAGCCACTGTCAAACCGAGAATGGTAATTACAGGAATCATCGCGTTTTTGAGCGCATGATTAAACAAAATTGCCATTGGATTAATCCCTCTTGCTTTTGCAGCTTCCACATAGTCGGATTGCAAAGTTTGACGCAAATTTACGCGGACAATCCGCTCAAAAATACCGCTAATCACAATCCCTAAACTCATCGCAGGTAAAACCAGATATTGAATGCTCGTCCAAAGATTTTTCCAATCTCCTTTTAGCAGCGCATCAATTGTATATAGTCCAATTACCTTCACTGGTGGCTCGACACCAGCAGGAAATCTTGTCCCAATCGGCAACCATCCTAGTTGCACTGAGAAAACCAACTGCAAAATCATCCCCACCCAAAAAAGCGGTAATGAGTAAGTAATAATCCCAAACAACCTGCCAGCTATATCCCATTTAGTGTTTGGGCGCAAAGCCGCAAAAATACCTACGGTCAAACCAACTACTAAGGCAATGATCAATGCATAAATCGCTAGCTCTGCTGTAGCAGGGAAAAAGTTTTTAATAATTTGCCAGACGGTCTGTTCCCGAGTACTAATCGATTTGCCTAGACTAAAGTGCGACAAATCTTTCATATATCCCAAATATTGGGAAAACAAAGAACCTGTTAGTCCAACTTGTTCACGCAAACCTACTTTGACTGCTTCAGGAGCGCGAGGTCCCAAAATCGCATCAATGGGATCTCCAGGGGTCGCACGCATCAATAGAAATACAACCGAGGCGATCGCCCACAACATCAGTGGGGCAAGTAACAACCGCGCCGTAATGTAATAAACAAGTGCTTTGATGCGACTAGACATAGGCTAAAACTTCACTAGAAAAATTTCACTAAAGCGTTTTACGCTTCAATTAAAAATTATAGGATGGACGTATCCTAATCCACCGATATAAGTTCCTGAAACAAGTTGATATTTAATTGATGCTATGTTTGAAAGTCAACATTTCAGCCATTAATATCGAAACTAAACGATACCCCTAACAATATGTCTACAAGAGTCAGAGAAATATCAAATGCCCTGAGAAAAGCCTTATTAAAAGATGGGGAGATGGAACTTTCGCTCTACAAGTCCAAATTAGAGGAACATGTTGATGAGTGGTATGAAGGATTAAAAGAGGACTCTGAGAACTTCGTATTTGTGGTCACCGAGAACTCTGGCGATGTAGCGATGATTATGATCGATCAGAATAAGACTGTGTATGTGAATGAAGAAGCTAGAACTAAACTATCTGAGTTATGGATGAAAAACTATATCAAAAACATAAAGTTCTTAATCGGTAGAATGGCAGATGATATAGACTATGGTTCTATCTCTATAATTAGTTTTGCTATTCAAAAAAAATCTAATCGACAAAAGGCAAAAGGATTTCGATAATTTTGGCGATCGCTTTTATTCTCCTGTTCCCATGAAATCATTGGAGAAGAGGTCGAGACTATTCCTGTTTCTGGATCGATGGCGCTACTTTTGACGTATTTTTTGCGGTTGCAATGGAAGCAAGCAAGGGCAAGATTTTGTAGATTGTTACTGCCGCCTTGCGAAACAGGCATAACATGATCGATGGTGAACTGAACAAATTGCCATTTCTCGATCGCATGGCAATATTCGCAAAGTCCGTTTGCGCGTTGGCGAACTTGAGATTTGAGGGTTTCGGATATGTTACGCGCCATGTTAAATTTCTGGCTGAGGCTTTGTGGTATTTTCGAGGATGAAGTTGTTGCGAATCATACGATTAACGAAACTAAGGTAGTCATTGATCGCTTCATAATCATCTAGTTCTTGTTCTTCGGTGGCGGTGAGTGGGATTTCTTGGCATTTGTCGAGTAGGCTCTCAATGCGTTGTTGGATGTTGCTAGATGCGCGAAATATTATTATGTTGTCTTGAAGGGCGATCGCGATCGCGCCGTCAAGGGGGAGATTTTGAGGTAATGCGGTAATTGGTGCGATCATTGAAGTTGTCATGTTATACAGTTAGGGTTTCAAATGAGAACTTGACATTTGCAGATTCTTGGAAACTGTAGTTGAGTTTTTCAAACCCGAGTACTTTTCCTGCTTTGTTTTTCATCAGTATTACTTCATCGCCTGTTTCTTCACAGATATATTCTTGATGGCGATAGCCAAACCAGACAGTGAGAGTATTACCCACTTTGTCATAGTAAACTTTTACTTCTTCCATAGTTTTTATGCAACAAGTTGATAGATAGCGGGGCGATAGCGAGGTTGAGGGATTGTTTTGTTTTCTGCATTTGCGGCTTCTAGCCATGCGGTTTTCGCTAGGATCACCTCATGAAGTGCTTGTTCTGGACTTTCGCCGATCGCAGAGCAATATTTAAGATCGGGAATGTCAGCAATATAAGCTTCGTCGTCTTCGCTGTAGAAAATATTGATGTGATAGTCTTTCATGGTTAGTCTCCTAGTTGTAGGTTGTATTGTTCGATAAGTTGAAGAAATTGTTTGACTTGATAGGGTTTGGCTTTGCTTCCGTAGTTCTGGATGTTGATTGGTTCGGGTATGTCGGGACGGATAAAAATGTGATGACTTCCATTGATGCGCGATCGCCTAAATCCAAATGCTTCGATGAGTGCCACTATGTCGTCAAAGGAGACGTTTTTAGTTCCTGTCAATATTTTTTCTAGTAGCTTCCGTTTTTTACTCATAAATAAAAGGCGATCGCAAGTTTCTAAATCTCATAGAGCTTATTCACCATTGCATCTATCTCTTGGTAAGTGTTGCGGATATCTTCTATTTTTTGTCTAATCTCAGATGTCAAGCGATCGCATTCTGCAAACACTCTTTCAATATCAGCATCAGTCTTAGGAATTTTGCCTTCAGTTAGCAGTCTCTGCCAATTCCATCCTCTATTCTCAAATTGAGGTAAGTATCGCCTTAGATATTCTAAAACTAACGGACTATCTGATTGTAGTAGTTCGGAATTGCGCCCAATGATCAGCTTGTCATCTTTGATTTTGACTTTGGAAATCTGCTCATCGCGATCGCCAATCACCTCAAATCGCTGAGGTTCGGCATTGAAAAAATTCCAACTAGCAGGATTAATCTGCGCTAGTACAATCAAGAAATCAATATTAATTCTTGGCTCATTACTGTCATATTTAAAATCAATCTTATATCCCAAATTTCTCCAGTTATAAATTTCCCAGTTCCAAGCAATAAGATTGTCAACTCGTTCGATAAATGGCTGCTGTTTTCTGAGCGTAATATTTTTAATTGGAAACTCTTTTAGATCATCAGGGTAAATACGACTCTTCGCTGGCTTACCTACAGCAGTAGTCATAATATTTTCATCACGATTATTTTCCAGTAGAAAGCGTTTGCCAAAACTGGAGGAAAGAATAGCCGTAATATAGCGTAAATCAAATTTTTTGGCTAATGTTGTTTGCTCTTTAGCGCGATCGTAAACTTTAACCTTCTTACCAGTTCCATCACCAAGAGTACGTTGATACTTTTTGGAAAATTCGTACATTTGTCTTGGTTCCTTTTCCAATCGTTTAATCTTGTAAATATCATCCCATCGCACACAAATTCTGATGCTATCTGGAACATAGAAACCATCGTTTTGATTTGCGCCGCGATCGTAGGTGGGGAATGAGGTCATCCCAAATAAAATTTTCGGGAGAATATAAAGTTCAGGAATGGTGATTCTACTTAATTGACTTGGAACTCTTTCTGTGTCCCATTCTAAATATCGAACTACATCTATGGCAAACTCACGAATCATATTTTCACCGTCAATATACTTTTTGCTATGAGTTGTTGATGGAATTGAGGAAAGTAAATCTTCTTTTTTAAATTCTCCCTTTTCAGAATGCATCACCATTGCTTTGGTGCAATAGCAAATATCTTCCAAATCAACTACATTCTCAAAAGATTGAGTTACGGTAAATTGTTTAAAAACCTTAACAGAATACTCTTTTTGATTCAATTGTTCTAACGCTTGTGGTTGCCCAAAAGTAGATGTATGTAAAACTCTTTTCGTTTGATGCGTATCCGATGGTTCAGTATTTTCTAAAAAGAAGATAGTGTTATTGACTACCGCATCTGCAAAAATCTTAATATTATTGATAAAGTCAACTTGCTTGATTGTTAAAGAATTCGCAAGATATTCTCTAAGCTTCTCAGCATAATTGTTTGATTGGATTCCCCTTGATACAATCAGTCCAACCTTACCGCCTAAAGTAGTTAACCGACAGGAAAGCTCTACAAATGGCACAAATAAATCCCATTTTTCATAAAGTGTTTCATACCTGCCACTTTGCTCAATGATATTCCGATAGCCTTCTACATTGGGTTCGTCAGCACGTACATAAGGGGGATTACCGACTACAAAATCAAAGCCATCAGCAAATTTACCAGCGCGAGTTTTAATTTCTGAGACAGTGGTAAGTTCTAGATCTAGTAGAGGATTGAGCAAGACAGAACGAATATTTTCTGATGGCGGCAACAATAATGAATCAGTATTGTAGACATTGAATCGATCAATTGTGCATTCTCTCAAATTACCAATTTCTTTAACCTGCTTAAGTAGATCGATTACTTGAATTAACAGATTTGTCTCGGCAAGATAACAAGCAAAAGGATTAATATCCATGCAAAATAAAGAATTTTTTACTTGTTGGATAATTAACGGCACACTTCCGATTGGAATATTGCCCGATGCCGTTCTATAGGTATTAATTAATCTCCTTGCTGCATGAACTAAAAAGCTACCCGAACCACCCGCCAGATCAAGCAGAGTTTTATCGCGAATATCAGGATTATCAGAAGTATAGCCAATACTGTCTAGCATATATTCCACAACCTTTCTCGGTGTAAAATAGCGTCCCTGTTCATGCTTACCCTCAGTCACATAGCGACCATAGACCATACCAATAATGTCGCTATCGATCGCCTGTAAATTAAATTGATTGAGAATATGCAAAACTCTAATCAAAGTATTTGGGTTCATGTGATACCAGTTAAACAAATCCTCATTACTAAAGAAATGGGCATAGATACTTTGTGCCGAACTATAGGACATTTCTAACAAATAATCCATCGACATACCATTAGCAAAATCTAAATATTCTGGCTCAACGACTTCTTTCCATTTCTTAAAACCACCATCAGAAAACTTGCGGTTAATCAATCCCTTATCTTCACAGATTCGCACCATTAACAAACGAATCACATAGACATAAGCAGTCTGTCTCGCAAATTCAGCCTTTAATTTTGCGTCTTCCATTTCTTGAAAGATCGTTTTTGTAACTAGGTTCTGCCATGACTGAAAGAATTGCTGCGTTTTAATAGCCCGATCAAATTTAATCCCCTGCTTCGCTCTCCATGCGTGCCAGCTAATTACAATGTCTTGATATTCTCGCAACTTTTCTTGAAGTTTTCTATCGAGTTTTGTGATTTTGATCTGTGGCTGGATCTTAATTCCCAATTTCTTTTGTTTAGAATCAGAAATAGGCGCAAGCATATCTAATTGCTCCACCTCGATTCCATTACTTTTACTTGATTCAGAATTTCGCTTTTGTTCAGCTTCTTTCAACCGCACCAAAAACTTATCCGCTAATTGTTTAATTGTCCCCATCGAATTTTGAGCATATTCGATCAATTTCTGAGAAGCCCAATTGTACTCATCAACTTCACTTAATCCTGATACCCGCAAATAGTTAAGAATCTGCTTCCGTAAATTGGTAATCACTTTCGGCTCAGTTGGCTCATCATCAGAATCTGAACCATTAGGCAAATATTTTGCTTGAGTATATTCTCGATATTCCTGTAAAAGCAAATTTAATTGATATAAAACATCCTCTTCAAGCAGACCAATTCCCCGTTTTAAATCCTCAATCAGCAATTCATCAAAATCAGGATTATTTGCTTGAGAATATGCAGATTGTTCCCATTCGCTTGGCGATTTACCAATATCCCGAATTAAAACATCGATACCTTCAAAATTCTGCCGATGGAACCGCCGATATAAACCCTTTAGCGCTTGCTCTTGCTCATCGGTTAACGCCGCCATCCCAGTTTGAGAATTGGCAAATAGATTTTGCCCTTGGTAAGTCTCAACAATTTGCTGAATGTCTAAATATAAAACCAAACTCGGTGCAGTCGGGTTCGCTAAATCCCATCCTAAAAGCGATCGCCCATTGCATATTAATCCCAGCCCATAGCCTCGACTAGGCGCATAACTTACCAACTGCTGCAAAGGTTCAGGTCTTCGCAAGTCATACGCAGTATGTTTATCTTCAACTAGAAAACAGCGATACTCATCCGATAGCCTTACTTGAAAATCAGGACGCGAATTGTCCTTAGTTCCGCCCGTTTGATTTTTCGTAATCTCCCCAGACTCAAAACCCAAAGCCGATAACAAAGGTAAAACTATTTTCGTATCGACAATATTATCTTCGTCATTAGTTTGAGGCTCTGCAACATATTCTAGATAGGTCTTACCCTCATAAAAGTTATTGCTGGTAAATATGTTAAAAAATTCAAATACAAACTCTTCAAACTTAATCATATTGAGATTTTAAAATTATAATTACGGTACTTACTTTATTACTACGATTTAGATACTCTTGAACAGCACAATATTACCCCTTTCAATCTCCTGCATTGCCTCTTCATAATCTTCCCTAAAATTAGGAATATTCAATAACTCCTCAGTTGCCTCATGGCTTTCTCTTTTTTCCAGATAAGCCAAAAAATCATCCGCCACAGGATTTCTCAATTTGTTGAACAGAGTAGATATTTTTAGTTGCTGCTTCCATGTAAATTACCTGACTACATTTATATTTAATATTTTACAAGAAAAATCAAATAGTCGGCTTAACAGTCACCATGATCTCAAAATCCTATGGATTACTTGGGAAAATTTTATTAAGCTCGTTCGCTAGATTATTAAAACTTGGCAACGCGATCGCCTGATGCGATAAAACATACTTTCTTTGAGCATAGTTCCCTTTCTCTTGAGTATCACGATAAGGTTCGCTATAAGCCTCCAATCGATTGTCTATTAAATTCACCTTCAGGGAGGGAACTTTATTCCACATTATGGTTTGCGGACTTCAGCTTTTGGTAGTCATAAGCTTAATATTTATGATGTCTTATTAATTTTCTTAGTTGATTTTGAAGATTGCCTAAAAATTGAGTTAGATTAGCATCACTAAGGAAAGGGGCATTTCATTCGTGAAGAAATTAATCAGTATTCAAGATGTTTTTCAGAACCTTAATAAAAAAATCTGGCAGCGATCGCTTGTTTCATGTTCAGCGATCGCACTTTTAGGGGCATCGGTCACATTACCTGTTTTAGTTAATCATCAAGCCGCGATCGCGCAGCAAACTTCTCAAAAAGAGATAACTCAAGAGCGATCGCAACAGCGATCACAACCGTTACAAGCCATGCAGGTAGGCGATCTTAACTTTCCTTTTTGGATATGGGTGATCGGCGGCGTTGTGGTCGTATTTATCTTTTTGCCGCAAATGGGTTGGATTTTAGGGCTAATCGTAATTGGTGAGCGGGAAGTTGGCATCGTTGTTAAGAAGTTCTCATTGCGTGGAGATTTACCGCCAGGGCAACTCGTCGCTCTAAATGGCGAAGCTGGCTATCAAGCCGATACCCTTGCGCCTGGTTGGCATTTTGGCTTTTACCCTTGGCAATATGGCATTCGCAAGGAATCTGTAGTCGTAATTCCACAGGGCGAAATCGGACTAATTATTGCCAATGATGGCAAATCGATTCCACCTGATCGCATTCTTGGAAAAACCGTGCCGTGTGATAACTTTCAGAATGCGCGTGAGTTTCTTTTAGGTGGAGGTGAGAAGGGTCGGCAGTTAGGGATTATGACCGCAGGGACTTACAGAATTAATACTGCTCTATTTACGATTGTTACTTCTGTAAATGCGGCTCAAAATGGAATGTCTCCTGCTGAATTAAAACTTTATTCGGTAGCGACTGAAAAGGTCGGCATTGTGACTGCATTGGATGGAATTCCTATTGAAGCAGGAGCGATCGCAGGTGCGATTATTCCTGAACATGACAACTTCCAAAATGCTCAGCTATTTATCAATGGCGGCGGTCGTCGTGGCTTACAAGAGCAGGTTATCTTGTCAGGCTCATGGAATATCAATCCTTGGTTTGCTCAAATCGAACAGGTGAAAATGACTGAGATTCCGATTGGATATGTCGGTGTCGTTATTTCCTTTGTGGGTGGTTCTCAAAATGATGTCAGTGGTGCTCTGTTTACGCATGGACACTTGGTAAATGTTGGTGATAAAGGCGTATGGATTGAGCCGCTCTATCCAGGTAAACATCCCTTAAACACGCATATTATGAAAGTGGAGCTGGTTCCCACGACTAATATTGTGCTGAACTTTAGCGATCGCACCGAAGAGCATGGCTACGATGCCAAACTCAGAGCATTGAATGTGCGTTCCATTGATGGTTTTGCTTTCAATTTGGAAATAGCTCAAATTATTCATGTGGGTTCACTTGATGCGCCTAGAGTTATTTCGCGGGTTGGCTCTATGCAAAATCTTGTTGATCATGTACTTCGCCCAACTGTCGGCAATTATTTTCGCAACTCAGCACAGGCTTATACCGTGCTAGATTTCTTAATTGCTCGTAGCGATCGCCAAGCCGAAGCTGCCGATTTTATTCGCTTGGCTTTGCAAGCTTACGACGTTCAAGCAGTCGATACTTTGTTGGGTCAAATTGAACCGCCTGAGACTCTCATGCAAACGCTTACTGATCGCAAAATTGCAGAAGAACAGCGCAAAACTTACGAAGTACAGCGTGTTTCTCAAACTCAACGCCAAGAACTAGTCCGCGAGACTTCGCTTGCTGATATTCAAAGAGAAGTAGTCACAGCCGAGCAAGGCGTGCGAATTGCCGAATTGCAAGCTCATGCCAAAGTCAAAGAGGCAAGCGGTGAAGCAGAAGCAATCAGAGTTACTGGTGAAGCCAAAGCCGATGCCTATCGCGCAGGTGTTGATGCCCTCGGTGGCAACTCCTATGTGGCTCTGCAACTGATGCAAACAATCGGCGATCGCAATGTACGCGTTGTGCCAGATGTTGCTGTAAATGGTGGCGATCATGGCGGTGGTTTACTAGATGGAGTATTAGGAATGTTGCTTTGGAATCAAAACAAAGAAGCCAAAGAAGCAAAAGTCGATAGCCTAACTAAACTTTTATAAGCTCATAAAGCAATTGCGGAAAGCAAATGCGGCTCTTCAAGCGGTACTTGCTTTTCGGTTTTATGTCTTAACCGCCTTGTCGGTTGCTATAATTGCAAAATGGTCAAATTTTTATTTTTCTAATAGTTTAGGTAGTCATTGAACGTGCCTAAGGTCGGCATCATATATAACGATGCAAAACCCGTAGCAGAAAGCTTAGCGCTGGAAATAAAGTTATGGCTAGCAAAGCGTGACGTCCAGACCATTCTAGCAACGGGAAATGGCGGTATTTTGGGCTATGGAAAACCAGATGCTCCTGTTTGTCATACGCTGATCGAGAGCTTAGTACCCTTGGGCTTTGACCGTGACATTCTGTTTGTCGTGTCCCTCGGTGGAGATGGTACTGTACTCTCAGCCTGTCGTCAAATTGCCCCACTTGGTTTACCGCTGCTGAATGTTAATACTGGGCATATGGGTTTTTTAACCGAGACTTATTTGACTGATTGGGAAGACGCGATCGCTCAAGTTGTCGAAGGTAAATATGTAGTCGAGCAGCGCTCAATGATGAGGGTCCGAGTCTACGACAGTCAGGGTTTGCTATGGGAAGCCTTATCATTAAACGAAATGGTGTTGCATCGTGAACCATTGACTAGCATGTGTCATTTTGAAGTGCAGATTGGTCATCATGCGCCCGTTGATATTGCCGCAGACGGAGTAATAATTTCTACGCCTACAGGCTCGACCGCTTATGCTCTTTCCGCAGGTGGCCCAGTAATCGAACCAGGTATTCCTGTATTTCAACTTATCCCCATTTGCGCTCATTCGATGGCTTCACGAGCTTTAGTATTCGCTAATACCGAGAAAGCAATCGTTACACCTGCTAATCATCATCGTTTGGTATTAGTCGTTGATGGTAATGCAGGATGTTATATCTATCCTGATTATCGGGTTGAGGTGGAGCGATCGCAATATCCTGCAAGGTTTATTCGTTTACAAAAAAGTGAATTTTTTAATGTTTTGCGCGAAAAGCTTGGCTGGGGGCTACCTCATGTTTCTAAACCAACTTTAAGCGAATTTCCTAAAAAGCCAAAAACATAAAAACATAGCGGGGCGTAAAGTATCGCTCTACTTTTTGGGTTTTTAACGATAAACTCAAATCATAAACTCAAGGCATACAAAAAAGGTCGCTATGAGCCAAGGTCTCAACTTTGCAAACCAAGATTTGCGCGATCGCTCTTTTAAAGGCAAAAATTTAGTCGGTGCGGACTTTAGCGGTGCTGATATTCGCGGATGTAACTTTTGCCGCTCTCAACTCAAATCAGCTAATTTTGATAATGTCTTAACTGGTAAAAGCCAACGTCAGAATCTGATCGCTAGTATTTTCTCGTTTGCAATGGCGCTAATGTTTGCCGGGACTACGATGATCGCGACAATTTTGCTGATCACCTTTGCAATCACTTTTATTTTTGGTATAGAAATTGTCAACCGCGAAACAATTTATTGGGTTGCCATTGTCACGATTGTAGTATTTGCAATTTGCTTTGCGATCAGCTTTACAGGTGGATTCGCGATCGCTGGTTCAAAAGGAACTTTTGTTACCATTCCTATATGCCTAGCCATCGCATTTGCTATAGGATTCTTTGGCTCATCATTCACTAAGATATTAGTGACAGGCGCTTTTAAAGCGATCGCTAGTTCACTTAAATTTAATAGTTTTACAGCGTTACTGACATTTTTAGCGATCGAACCATTACAAATTTTTGGCAGTCTCTATTTATTTCGTTTAGCAATTAATGTATCGAGAACAAACATAGGTACAAAATTTCAGTATGCAGACCTCACAAAAGCCTCATTTTACAATGCGACATTAGTTAATTGTGATTTTTCTAATGCCATTATGAATGATGTCAATTTGCAACAAGCTCAAATATTACGTTGCAAACTTTAAATAAAAGAAAGGGCGCAAGCGCCCTTTCTTTTATTCGTCTTCAGCAAACTGATAGCGGAATAGATCCTTAGGATCAGGTTCAGGAGAAGCTTCGGCAAAGCGAACACATTCCTCCACCACATCACGAATCTTCTTGTCAATCTCTTTTAATTGGCTTTCCGTTACTAAACTATGCTCAAGAACGCGGCTAGCAAATAGTTTGATCGGATCGCGGACAAACCACTTATCTTTATCTTCTTTGCTGCGTAGCTCATCAGGGTCAGCTAGAGAGTGACCTCTAAATCGATAAGTCATACATTCCAAAACTGTTGGACCTTCACCAGCACGACCGCGACGGACAGCTTCTTGAGCGCGTTCACGCACTGCCAACACATCCATACCATCAACTTCAAAACCAGGCATCCCAAAAGCTTCTGCTTTCTTATGAATCCGCACGTCAGAAGTGGCGCGATGATGCTTCATCCCGATCGCCCAATCATTATTTTCGATCACAAAAATAAGTGGTAGCTTCCATAAAGCCGCCATATTTAGCGTTTCAAAAAACTGACCGTTGTTACTAGCTCCGTCCCCAAAGAAACAAGCTGTAACTTGATCAGCATTGCGATCGTCCATCACTTCGCGACGATATTTTGACTGAAATGCTGCACCAGCCGCCACAGGAATCCCTTCAGCAACGAAGGCATATCCACCTAAAAAGTTATTCTTGGCTGAGAAGATATGCATAGAGCCGCCCCGACCTTTGCTGCATCCTGTCTCTTTGCCAAACAGTTCTGCCATAACTTCATTTGCGGTGACTCCTGCGCTCAGAGCATGAACGTGGTCGCGGTAAGTGCTGCACACATAGTCGTCAGGGCGCATTGCCTTAATCACGCCACTAGCAACTGCTTCTTGACCGTTATATAAATGCACAAACCCAAACATTTTGCCGCGATAATACATCTCAGCGCACTTGTCTTCAAAAGTACGCCCCAATACCATATCTTCGTAAATGGTCAGGGCTTCAGCTGTGGTGATATTGGGTGCAGAAGTCGAAACAGTGGCAACGGTGTCTTGAGGCATCGATTCAGTACTGGTGCTAATCTTTAAAAATTTTTCTTTTGTTAGTCTAGCAGCGAATGTCTATTGCAGTACAGACAGAGTTGGGGCAACCCAACAAGCAAATAACGATCGCCATTCACCATATCTATAAAAGCGCGATCGCGCTTATCAATTGCGATACAATATCGAAAAGTTAGTGGATTTTGCGAAAATCATGGCTTCTGAAAATAATATTGCTTTGACGATTACGTTTATCGATCCAGACTTCACAAGTGAAGAGTTAAATGATGAGGCGGTGAGGTTACTAGAAGAGTTGAGCGATCGCCATGATATCGAGTCAGCCGATCGCGTGCGCGATCCAAATCCTCCAGAAGGTAATAAAAGTATCGGTGGATTTCTCACGGGTTTGCTAAAGACTGAGGTAAGTCCTGCAAATGCGATGAAGGTGTTGGGCTTTTTGGGCGATCGCCTTGGTAATAAACCAATCTCCTTTGAGGCGGAGGTGGATGGCTCAAAAATGAAGGTTAGTGCTTACAGTCAAGAAGAAGCTAATTTTGCGATCGAGAAAATTCAAGCATTTATCGATAAGAACAAAAAGGGCTAAAGATGGGGCGTTACGCATTACTAGTTGGAATTAGTAACTACACAGCAGATCTTAAGCCTTTACCTAGTGCGGTGAAGGATGTAGTTGCCTTGCGACAAGTTTTGGTTAATCCCGAAATTGGCGGCTTTTTGGATGCGGATGTGAAGGTTTTGCAGGATGCGGATAAAGGCGCGATCGAGACAGCGATCTATGAGTTATTTGCCAGTCGTAAACCTGAAGATTTGTTACTGTTCTATTTCTCAGGACATGGTGTGACAGACGGGCGTAATGATTTTTATTTTACGGGGTCAAAAACTCGTAAGGATGCTTTGCCACCAACGGCGCTTTCGGCTAAGTATGTCCATGATCAAATGAGTAATAGTCGCTCGGCGCTTCAGGTTCTCATTTTAGATTGTTGTCACAGTGGCGCTTTTCCGAAGGGAATGGTAGCTAAGGATATTGGTAATGTCGATCTGTTGTCTAAGCTTGGTGGGAAAAATCAAGCAATTTTGATGGCTTCGGATTCGAGTCAATATGCCTTTGAGCAGGAGGGTTTTGATTTATCGCTGTATACGCATTTTTTGGTGGAGGGTTTGAGAACGGGGGCGGCGGATAGCGATGATGATGGGATGGTGACGGTTGATGAGTTGCATGAGTATGTTGAGGGGAAGGTAAAGAAGGTCAATGATCTGATGTCTCCGCAGATTTCGCCGATTCATGAAGGCTATCGGATTGTATTGGCTAAGGCTGCGATCGACGATCCTAAATTAAAGTTTCGTAAGGAAGTTGAAAAGGTCGTTAGGCGGAGTAATGGGAAGATTTCCGCGATCGCCAAAAATTTGTTAACTAGCAAATCTCAAACATTCCGTCTTTCTACTGAAGAGTCTAAGGCGATAATTAGCGAGATTTTGCGTCCCTATCAGGAATATGCTAAGAAGTTGGAAGAGTATGAGCAAACTTTGCTAGAGGCGATCGCTGAAGAATTTCCTTTTGGTGAAGTTTTACAAGCGGAGTTAAAGGAATATGAAAATCACTTAGGTTTGCGTGAAGAGGATATCATTGCTACTGTCACTAGAATTATTGCACCAAAACAAGTTGAGTACGAGGAAAGACTAAGAATAGAAGAGCGCTCATTCAAATCTCAAGCTGATAAGCCCAATGACTATATTTGCGAAGATTTAGGGAATGCAATAACTCTGGATCTAGTTCGTATTCCTGCTGGGAAATTTACGATGGGAATACCAGCCGATGAAAGGCAAATTGCTCTTGATAATGCAGTGAAATATGGAAATAAACGTGAAGATGTTGAAAGATGGTTGGATTGGTCAACGCCGCAACATCAAGCGAGTCTAAAAGAATTTTGGATGGGAAAATATACAATCACGAATGCTCAATGGTATGCAGTCATGGGAACGAAGCCATCGGAAAAACATGATGTTAAGTTTCAAGGCGAAAATCAGCCAGTGGTGGGTGTTTCGTGGGATGATGCAAAGGCATTTTGCAAGAAAGCATCGGAGAAAATAGGAAAATCGATTAGATTGCCTAGTGAAACTGAATGGGAATATGCTTGTCGGGCTGGAACTAACACTGCTTTCTGTTTTGGCGAAACCATTACATCTGAATTAGTTAATTATGATGGAAACTATCCTTATGGTGACGTGCCAAAAGGAGAATATCGTCAGAAAACCGTTAACTGTGATGGTTTCTCACCTAATGCATGGGGTTTATATCAAATGCATGGAAATGTGTGGGAATGGTGCGAAGATGTGTGGCATAGTAACTATGAAGGAATCCCTCAAGATGGTTTGCCTTGGCTGAAAGATGGCGAACAAAATAGACATGTAGTGCGTGGCGGCTCGTGGGGCCACGGCGCAAACAATTGTCGTTCGGCGTTTCGGCTCAGGTACGATACAGATTTCGGCAGCGACGACCTCGGTTTTCGAGTTGTGATCTGATTCTATCTCTTCGTGAGGACTTTATTTACCCTCTGCACTTTTGCCCTCTTCATTTTACACTCTTTTTGCGCCTCTGGCGCTCTTTTGACGGTTTTGCTTATTCACTAGGATACCAAGAACTAAAGTTCTTGGCTGAAAGCTAAAACCCGTTGAAACGGGTTGAAGACAATTTCAAGAAATCTTCCAGTCAGTTTTAACTGACTTAAGCTTTGAGCCAAGAACTTTAGTTCTTGGTTATCTGCGCTTTGAGAGCAAACCCTTATCCCAAACTCACATTATCTTATCCAAAGCCAGTTGAAACCGACTAAAAAGAATTTCCATCAACCCGTTTCAACGGGTTTAAGCTTTCAGCCCGCAATTTATTGCAGGGCTTAATTTTAAACCTGTATAATCAATCCCAACAACGCACAAAAAAAATCCATCCAAACATGGCATTCTGGAGAACCTACTACCACCTAATCTGGTCAACAGCAGCACGTCAACCACTCATCACACCAGATATAGAAACAGAATTGTACGGATACATAATTGGCAAATCAGACTCAATGGGATGCATAGTTCATTCCATTAATGGCATAGAAGACCACATCCATATCGTCGCATCAATTCCACCTAAGATTTCCATCTCAGATTTTGTAAAACAAATTAAGGGAAGTAGCGCTTATCACATGAATCACTTACCCTCATCATTAGATTTAGCCTTTGGCTGGCAACAAAGCTACGGTGTATTTACGTTAGGCAGCAAGCAATTAGAAACCGCTAAAAACTACGTTGATAATCAAAAAAAGCATCATTCCGAGGGAACAACTATCAAGATTTTAGAAACCGATGACTCTTGAATTTATAGAAGCAGCCAAGATACCCAAGAACTTTAGTTCTTGGCTCAAAGCTAAAGTCAGTTGAAACTGACTAAAGAAAGAATTTTCATCAACCCGTTTCAACGGGTTTAAGCTTTTAGCCCGCAATTTATTGCAGGGCTTTCTTTCTTGTATTCAAACCCTAAAATCTTGACATGTGAGAAAACGCGATCGCAGAGGCGATCGCCGTTATTATTTCCAAAACCTATTTTTTGTTTTAAAATCTAAAGAAATGGAGATAAATCTTGATATACCTATACAAACTCAACTTGCGGGTTTAGGACAGTTACGAGACTTACGAACTAATCCAAACTTACAAGGTGTCGATATTAATTTTTTGCTCCAGAAAACGCCCAGACAGCTAGAAAAATTGCTTCGTCTTGGTGAAATTGAGGCAAAAGCTTATAAGCAAATTATGAAGGCATTTGAAGGGCGAGATCTAGGCAAAAGAGGAAAACGAAAATGAGCGATTTATCTAATATTCAGGTTAACCTCAGTTATAAATTGATAGATAGCAATAAATGGCAATCCATCGAGCTTATACCTGAGAACTATTTTGACTTAGAGCCAAATGAATCTATATCTTTAGATTCTCTTCCATTTTATAACCATGCGATTGAATATCTAGTGGAAGATTTGGAGATTCAACGAGAGATAGTTTTAGCAACAAAATTACATTTATGCGATCGCGCAAATCGTCAAGAAAGGCTAATCACCGAAAGCTTTTGGAACTCTGGACGCAATCGTTTAATCGAACGTCAAGATATTGGGAATAAGCCATATTCAGAAATTATCCTAGAAATGTTAATGAGTGAAGTCCCTGAAGTATGGGAAGTATTGCGGTGCGATCGCCTATCAGGGATTCTCACACCGTCATATCATGCCAAAATTCAAGATCATGAAGATGGCTCACAAACTGAATATCGGGTTGATTTATTGCCAAAATCTGAATCTAGCCATTTATCGCAACAAGTTGCTTAATCGAAATCAGCTTTTATTGAAATTGCCTAAATCTTTCTCAACCTACGCAAGTCGATTTTGGCGCGAAGTTCGTCTTTGATTCTTGCGATGATGGAATCTTCGTCGATGGTTTCTAAGATTCTCTTGACCACAGCTTTAGGTCCATCGGCTCCCCATGATGCACCATTGGCTAGATATTCCTTAGTGACAAGTCCGAGGGCATAAGTTGAGAAGCCTGCCACACCTGCTTGAGCGATCGCGATCGATACATAACCGCCCAGAGTTAAGCCGCCAGTTACAGGCGCGGCAATACCCAGCAAACCTTTGAGAGAACTTAACCCGAATGTGGCAATAAATTCACTTGCACCGATGCCGCCCATGCCGATCGCAATTTTTTGCATTAGAGAAATAGCGCCGCGATTGCTCATGTTAATGCCATAAAGTTTAGAAAGCGCCACGATCATCGAGACATCGATAATGGCACTGGTAACTACATCAATCACAGTAAATGGATTAACAGCGATCGCGACAGATTGGGTAATTACACAATTCCAGATAATTCGATTGGCTTGGCGATCGCGGACAAACATCTTGCGCTGCACCACTCGCTCTTGCACCATATCGGCAAACAGCATTGTATTTAAAGCGATGAGAGATTTGCCTTCACGGTCAAGCACCTCAAGAATTTTTAGTTTCAAATCTTCAATTTGAGGTTTACCTGTTACTAACTCAGCTTCAAACGAGCCATCAGATTGACGGATTGCTTTTGCCACAAGCGGTGAGGCCGCGGTCATTACAATTTCATCTTTAGTTAGTAATTCGCGCACCCGCTCATCACGGATTTTGGCATAAATAGCCAGACGATCTTCGGGCGGATATTGATCAATTTTGTTGAATACTAGCAAAATCGGCTTGCTTGCACCTCTTAGCTCTGAAAGTGCATCATATTCAACCTTAGTCATATCTCCTGCGACGACAAATAATATTAAATCTGACTGCTGAGCAATCCGCTTAGCTAGTTCAGCACGACCTTCACCGTCCACTTCATCGATTCCTGGGGTATCGACCAGTTCGATTCTCGCTTCACCGCGTCCCTGAAATGATGCTCTCAGAATCGTGCGATCGCCATTAGTTTTCATCACCTCGCGCGATATTTGCCACTCAGCCGCTTGACGGCTAGTAGTTACACCATGCAGAGGTCCTGTCTCAAATATTTGACCACCCATCAATGCATTGAGTACCGACGACTTGCCACGACCTACCATGCCAAATACAGCAATTTGTAAAACTTGGCGCTCTAGCTTATCGAGCATTTGCTGAAGCTCTTCTAGCTCATCCTCTAGCCCACGGCGTTCTCGTTCTGACAAGTCCAAATTTGCCACGATATCTCGCAAGGTTCGCTGTGCTTGGCGATAATTTAGCTCCTCAAAAATCTGATCGAAGCTAAGAAAGTTTTCATCTTGTGGCATAACATCGCTAGGCATAGCTAATTTGCAGGAAATATATCGCAGGAACTATACTCATGATAAGTTAGTCCTAAAAAGTAATGACTCAACAATTAGCAGGCATAAAATTGGTATAAAAAGCTTGTCTTTTTGAGCGAGACATTGCTAAAGTTGCCCGCAAGCAATTTCAAGAAATTATTACCTTTCCCTATTAGCCTTGTACCTTTTACCTTAAATAATATTATGTCCGTATTCAAGACGTTGGTTAAGCTTGCTGCTACTGCAAGTGTTGCAGGGGCGATCATTGTTAGCCCTATATTTACTCTCAAAGCTGAAGCGCTTACTGAAGCGCAAGTTTTAGAGCGATTGGGTAGTATTCCTATTTTCACGATTACTGATGATAAAGGCTCGCCGCTCCTAGGTGCGGTGCCACAGCAACCAAATGTTAAGCCTGATGATACTCAGCTTTTGTTTTTCTTCTTGGGACCTGATGAAGCACAAATGATGTTAAGTCAGGTGCAAAAATCTAATCCTGATGTTGGCAAAAAAGCCCAGATTATTGTGCGCTCGATGAATGATGCTTACAAAGTGATTCGCGAGAACAAAGACAAAAAAATCGCTTTTCAGTTTATTCCCGCTAAAGCAAGTATCGAATCAGCAAGGACAATTTTGACAGCTCAAGGTGTGGCGGCTGACAAAATCCCGAATGTGCCTGTTTTCTTTGCAGTCGGTGGTCAAGAGAAGAGCCAAGGCTTGTTAACTATGAGCATTGATCAAAATGGCAAAAAGGAACAAGTTGTGCCTTTTTTCCTTGACAAAACAGATCTGCAAAATCTACTTGATCGCGCTAGCAAAGATCAACCCGATGTCACCAAGTCAACTAAAATCCAAGTTGCATCATTGTTCCAAGTTTTAGACTCGATGGTGGCAAAGGATAATAAGCCTAATCCTGAAGTTGATCGTTTTCAATTTGTGCCATCACGTACTTCTTTTGAGTACATTCTTAAAAACAGTAAACAGTCAACACCTCCTCAAGTAGCACCGAAAGCTAAATAAAAAAAGCGGCGCTTAGCGCCGCTTTTTTTTATTTGATATAGCTGTCGTCAGCCATGTTAGGACAAAATCAAAACCCAAAAGAGAGGTGGGGGGCGCCCCGCCGCCCCGGACGGTTTTTTTTTTTTGTGAGCTTAACATTGGGCCCCGCAGCAAAAAAAATTTAACAATT
>JBBRMK010000013.1:0-62193 GCA_038230875.1 Pseudanabaenales cyanobacterium | reverse complement strand
GTAATTCAAGGAGTTGATTTTTTGCGTTGCCATTCATACATTTTTGCAACTAACCGGAGTGTGCATACTACTTTTTCCAAATCGACGAAGGGAGATAGGTTTATGCTGAGTCCAAAAAGTGTCAGGGTTCGTGTGTCTAACGGCTAAAGTGAGCGGCGGCAAATGTAACACAAACGGAGACCAAAGACTTTATACTGTCCGCTCCACTGCGTTGTTAGCCTGCGGCAAATTTGTTACATCTTAATCATCCAATGTAAAAGATTGATGCAGAAGGAACTCTCGTATTATCGAGTCTTCTGTCAAACCAATCGCCCTCGAATAAGCCTGTCGAGCAGCAGATTTACGCCCTAACTGCTTGAGTAAGTGAGCCTTCAGCGCCCAATAAGGTTGGTAATTTTTCACGCCTTCAGAGGGGAGTGTTTTGAGTAATCGTAAGCCTTGGTCTAATCCTTGCGTTTCGACGATCGCAGCAGCATGGCTCACCAATGCGCCTAGAGTCGGTGAAAGCTGAATCAAACCCTCATACAGTAGTGCCAGCGCTTGCCAATCAATTTGCTGAGTTACGATACGTTGAGCGTGTATAGATTGAATGGCCGCTTCAAGCTGAAAGCGTCCTAATTGCTGAAAAGTGGCGGCATGAGCCAATTCTCGCTCGGCTTCATCGATCATAGGCTGTGACCAGAGTGTCGTATCCTGCTTTAACAAAGGCACATAAGCACCCGCAGCATCACGACGAGCATCGCGGCGGGCTTCGCAGTAGAGCATCAGCGCCAACAGCCCTTGTGTTTCTGGTTCTCTCGGCATTAGTTGAACGCATAGACGCGCTAACCAGATCGCTTCTGTGGTCAGTCCTCTAGATCGTGGATCGCTACCAGCCACCGTTTCCCACCCCGTTATGTAGGCAGCATAGATAGCTTCTAGGACAGCGGACAACCGCAACGGTAATTCCTCTGCTGTGGGCAATTCAAAGGCAATGCCCGCATCCCGAATTTTTGCCTTTGCCCGCACTAGTCGCTGACTCATGGTGGCGGGTGCCACCAAAAATGCTGACGCAATCTGAACCGCATTCAGACCGAGAACCGTTTGGAGCATCAAAGGCGTATGGAGTGATCCGTCAATGGCGGGATGGGCACAGACAAAGAGCAATTTCAGACGATTATCAGGAAAGGCAACATCTTCCAGCGCAAGGTCTGATTGTCCTTCCAGCACTGATTCTTTCAAAACATGGAAGGCACGATTTTGAACTTGGCTGCGCCGCGCGGTATCAATCAATCGATGCCGCGCGGTTACGAGCAGCCATGCTTCAGGATTTTCAGGGATGTTACTGTCTGACCAGGTTTTTAAGGCAGCCAGAAAAGCGTCGCCAAGGGCATCTTCTGCCGCCGCAATGTCCTGCGATCGCGCGGCTAAATACGCAACCAGACGACCATAGGAGTTTCGTGCGGCTAATTCTGCGGCTTGACGTGCCTCCATCCTTGTCATTAACCTCTTGGTGCTGTCTTTTCCCAGGCGGGTAACTGCTCCATGCGAGTATACCAACTGCGAATGTGGGGATAGTTCTCTAAAGGAAAGCGCCCTTGTATGGCATAGGTCAAATCACTGGCAACCGAAAAGTCAGCCAACGTCAGGCTGTCGTTGACCAGGAATTTGCGCTCTGCCAGATGAGTATCTAGCGCGATCGCCGCTTTATGGAATTGTTCCGTAGCCTGTTCAATCACATGGCGATCAGGATCGCCCAGTTGCAGCAGGGGTTTGAAAAAATTCTCATATTGCAACGGTTGACAGGCAGGATACCAGTGAGCAAGTTGCCAGCTTTGCCAACGCATAATATCCGCACGGCTCTTCCCATCCTCAGGCCAGAGCGTGTTCGGAACCTGACTCGCCAAGTATTGTATGATCGCAGCTGATTCCCAGAGGACAAAGTCACCATCTTGCAAGACCGGAGTCCGCCCCGTAGGATTTAATTTGAGAAATTCCGGGGTGCGCTGTTCACCTTTCTGCAAATCCACCAACTGTAGTTCCACAGGAAGTTCCAGATAAATGGCAACAGCATGAACTTTGCGTGTGTTGGGAGAGGGGGGAAAGTAATACAGTTTCATTTGATGTTCTCCTAACGCTAATTCATGGGTAATAGAGGTCGGACTTCCACGGCACAGTTGCTAGCAGCAGGACAACGGGCTGCCCAATCCAATGCGGCATCTAGATCAGCGACATCGATAATGAAGAAGCCGCCCAGTTGCTCTTTGGTATCGGCATAAGGACCATCTTGCACATGCCTTTGTCCGTTTTGGAGGCGCACGGTTGTGCCCGTGTGACTGGGATGGAGTGCGGCACCTCCTGTCATTACACCTGCCTCTGACAGTGCTTGCGAGTAGGCATTGTAAGCAGGCATGTGAATTTCGCGGTTAGCAAAGTCTTGCTCTGTCTCGTAAACCAAAATAGCATACTTCATAATTAAATCCGTCTTAGGTTAACTGAGCACAAAGAGGTCTTCTATGCGCTCTATCTCTATAACGGATGAAGCCTGGTCATTTCGACAGGAATCAAGATTTTTTTTGGCGATTGACCTTTGACGAGATTACTGCTTGGCTGGGGATGATGTCCAACTTACCGATATTCGAGCAGGATAACTATGTATTAGACAGAAAGTTTCTGTCTAATCTGACTATAGGCGGTTTAGCCCGAAAGTCAACTTTCTGCCTAATTACCCTATATGTCATGTTATACGGAAAGTTTCTGTCTAACTACCCCATACGTCATGTTATAAAGAAACTTTCTGCCTAATCACCCAAATAGCGTGTTAGCCCGACTAGATCAGGTATTATTTGCGTTATTCACACTATTTATTTAGTTATGCAGTCTGAGCCACCGCCTCGAAAGTTATTGGATCGGGTACGGGATCAAGTAAGGGTGAAGCATTACTCCTATCGTACTGAAGAGACTTATGTGCAGTGGATTCGGCGTTTTATCTTGTTTCACAATAAGCGTCATCCTAGCGAGATGGATGGCGATGAGGTGAATGCCTTTTTGACCCACTTGGCGGTAAATGAAAATGTGGCAGCATCAACCCAAAATCAAGCTCTGTGTGCCATCTTGTTTTTATATCGTGAGGTATTGCAGCAAGAGCTAAATCTCAATCTGGATACGGTTAGAGCAAAGCGTCCCCATTATTTGCCAACGGTTTTGACTGTTAATGAAACTTTAGAAATATTAAAGAAGCTCTCAGGTGTTTATCAGATTGTTGCCAAGCTGCTTTATGGTTCAGGGTTAAGGCTAAATGAAGCATTACAACTGCGAGTTAAGGATCTTGATTTTGCCCAGCAACAAATTATTGTCAGAGATGGGAAGGGGATGGAAAGTCGCGTAACTATGTTGCCCAAAAATGTCGTAGACCAACTCAAAGAACATTTACAACAAGTAAAACGTACTCATCAGCAAGATCTAGAAAGAGGTTACGGAGAGACTCTTTTACCCTTTGCTTTACAGAAAAAATATGCTAACGCCGCTAAGGAATGGATTTGGCAATATGTGTTTCCATCAGGACGCATTGCTAAAGATCCGCGCAGCGAGTTAATGTGTCGCTATCATCTCCATGAAAGCGGAATGCAAAAATCTCTGAAACAAGCTGTGAGAATCACCAAAATCGAAAAGCGAGTGGGATGTCATACCTTTCGTCATAGCTTTGCCACGCATTTATTGCAAAATGGCTACGATATTCGTACTGTTCAAGAGTTATTGGGACACAAAGATGTCAAGACGACCATGATTTATACCCATGTTCTCAATCGTGGTGGTAAAGGAGTGATTAGTCCACTCGATCGCTAGATGAAAAATCACAACGAAGAAATTCAGCTAAACTTAGTCTACAGACTAAATCTAATTCCAAAACAAGAGAATGATTAACCCTCTCGCAAATTACTAACAATCAACAAGCGCGATCGCTATTACCTAAACCTCCACAACAACAGAAAAATCCATCTCAACAATTTACATTGAAATATTTTAATGACAAATTGAGTGGAAACTTTAGGGTTCTGCATTCTGACAGTAAATTTCCCCAATAAGCGATCACTAACGATTTTATTTTGTGTCTAACAAATGATAGTGCATTAAATTTCACTGATCGCACTGTATTTCACGGAAAATTTTTATAAAATCCTTCTCGACTTTCTATTTTGAGAATTTCAATAACTTCTCCGTCCCAGAAAAGTCCAATACGATAGCTGTAGTCAAATTTAATGCGATAATATCCTGAGAAGCCTTTTAGAGCTTCAAGATCAGGAATTTCCGATAGAGCCTGAGAAGTTCCAATTACTTCAATGCATTTTCTAACTTTTGCGAGAATTTTTTGGTCGTTAATTTTGTCTAAATCTTTTTTGAATCGCTTGGCAATTTGATATTTCATTGAGGCAAACTCTCTAAGAGAGTTTGAGACTCTAATTCAGACAAAAATCCTTCTTTTCGAGAATTCTCACAAGCTAAATATAGTATAGAGTCTTCTAATTCGGAGGAATTATTTTGAAATAAAAGTTGTAGAAAGCCTTGTCGGATTTCTTGGGGCAAGGTTTGAAATAGGCTATAAAAACCTGTGCTAGTTAGCAAAGATTCGGTCATTTCTGCTTGGCTCACGGTTATTTGTTCCCTTTTCTACATAGTCTTCATTTAAATTATATCGCCATTAAGCTTTTTAAAGAAATCAGCGATCGCACGGCTATTATGATCGATTAGGGAAGTCCCCCCTGTCTCCAAACAGAAGGCAGGGAAAGCACCGATTAACTTTTCGATTATGAAGACATGGGTACTTCCCCTATATAAGCTTCATGGGTTTGATTCAATTAAAGGGGCTATTGAGTGATTTGCCCATGATTTAACAGCTTTGTTATCATTTTTAACTTAATTTCCCATTTTCTCATTCTTGAAACAGCCCTGCAGCGATCGCCCTGTTTCTAAATTAATATCTCTTGTCCCAAGCAAAGCAAATTAAAGACATCATCAACTGTTACTTGCCAATCTAAAACATCTAGAACTGGCAGAATATCTTTACCTCTTTTCGTTTCAGGAATGCGATCGCCTTCATAGGTCATAATCAACTCTTGGGCAGGCAAAATGAGCCAACCAAGTTCGGAGCCGTTAGTAATTGCGGAACTAATTTTATTCATCACTCGTAAAGGTGACTGGTCTGGGGAAAGAATCTCAATAATCCAATCAGGGGCAACCAAAATACGATTATCAACTCGTTTATTCGGCAAGAAAGGAATATTTGCCCATCGCAGCACTGCAATATCAGGAACGATTGATATGCCTCCAAAAGTACAGCGCAACTCAGGAAAGGCAAAAGCAAGTTTTTGGGGCTGACCAATCAGATTGATCGAGGTAACTATCTGCGCTTGTAAAGTACTATGTTGTCCTTGTGGCATGGGTTTCTGATAAATTTGTCCGTCGATAAAATCACTGGCGGGTTTAGTTTCTGGTAAAGCCAAAAACTCTTCAATCGATAATGTGTTTTCTTGTAAATATGTAATTAAACTTTTGTCTAACGCGATCGCCATTACCTAAACCTCCATAACAACAGAAAAATCTATCTCGAAAAACCGCTTGTTGACTTGATAAGCTTCTACGCCAAATATTTTTATCCAATCATTGGAAGTCATTATAACTAAACAAACAGCAATCATACAAATATCCATTTGTTAACACATATTACAAGGTCGCTAATAATTTGCCAGAAAGTTTCCTCAATAAGCGATCGCACTGGAATATCAGGATTGACTTGCAAACTCTTTTATTTTTTTATCATTATAGGATACTTTATTCTCTGAGACCGTTACTGCACCTTGTGTTGTTAACAATCTAAAAACTGCGGTTGCTGCTTCAGGATCATCTTTAAACTTGTTTCTAATGCTAGCAAGTAGAGTATCCTTCTTTGCGGGTCTATTTTGACTATAGGTAACAAGATGCACACAATATGTTCGGATTTGGGAGACTGAATCTCTAGCTAAAACCGTAATTTTTGTAGCATTAGTAGTTTTCTTTTCTTCTTTTTTCGTGCCTATACGTTCTGCTGAGCGTCCTTGACTTTCAAGTAAATTTACAACATGGTCTAAATCAGTATCATTTGAAATGATCACAAAATGTGTTTCTTTGTGCAACTGTTGCATTAAAACGCCAGCAAAAAAACAAATGCCAAAATCTGCGGCATTTTTACCACCATTTGTCATCTTAAAAATTCTCAATTTATTTGAAATTACGGTTGTACTCAATGGAATGAGCCAGTCGAGAGGTATCTTTGCTCCAGTTTGGGCATAGCAAACCACGACTTGTGAGAATTGCTCTAAATTTTTTTGAAGCTGATGGATCTGATCTGGACAATTTTCTAAGTCGATCAACAGGACTCTACTTGCCTCATCATTTTGGTGAATAGTTTGATTATCTTCAGTTATTGGATCTCATAAGTACAAACTTGTAAAATAAGCGAATAAAAATCAACATTTAAAGGCAATTATGCCACTAAATTCTTTTGCCTACTTACTTAAAAACCTAGAAAATCTGGTTAATTATTTAGTTTGCGATATATTTAGATAATGGCAAAAGCAAAAAGTCGATATGTGTGTAATAACTGTGGTGAAGACTTTCCATAGATGTATGGGAAATGTCCCGCTTGCTCTAGTTGGGGAACTTTGCAAGAAGAGTTAATTCCTGTAGTCTCCACAAGTACCAATGCGATCGCTAGCGATTTTATTTTTGTTTAACAAATGATAATGCGTTAAATTCTACTGATCGCACTGTATTTTACGGAAAATTTTTATAAAATCCTTCTCGACTTTCTATTTTGAGAATTTCAATAACTTCTCCGTTTCAGAAAATCCCAATACGATAGGTGTAGTCAAATTTAATGCGATAATATCCTGAGAATCCTTTTAGAGATTCAAGATCAGGAATTTCAGATAGAGACTGAGAAGTTCCAATTACTTCAATGCATTTTCTAACTTTTGCGAGAACTTTTTGGCCGTTGATTTTGTCTATATCTTTAATGATCGATATACCGCCATAAGTAGGGCTTGCTGAAAAGGCAAGAAAAGCAGCATACAAGCAAGAATTTTCAAGAGCTCAGAAGCCCTAAATAAGATGCAAAAAAAAAGCAGCAAAAGCAAGTAAAATCCTTGCACACATAAATTTGTCTGATGATTTGGCAGCTATTCGCAAGCAAACGCTTGCGGATGCCAAGGTTCGAAATCAAATTGAAGGTAAGTTTGGGCAGGCGAAGCGAAGGTTCAGTTTAGACCGCGTGATGACCAAGTTGGCAAATACTTCGGAAACGGCGATCGCTATCACCTTTTTGGTGATGAATTTGGAGGTGCTGCTCAGGCTCCTTGCTTTTTTATTTTTCTCTTGAATTATGTCGATCTGGCAGCGTGTTTTTCTTCCATTTAGAGATGTGTTCTTTACATTTGCTGCTATTTCTTGGCAATTTTGGCAATTTCCTATCTTGACTACCAAGAAGTTTTCTTTTTCTCCTGATCTTATACTTGCCGCTTAATTGCTTTTTCAGCAAGCCCTAGTTAGTTTTATTGTTATTTAATTACTTTGCAAGACATAGATGAGCTTCTACACTTAGATAGACGGTAAATTACAAAAAATTAGATATTATTGATTTAACAAAAAGGACTTTTAAATATTAGGTTTCATTAACCATAGATGAACTAAATGTAAAAGTACTGCATATAAAAATTAAAAGCCAGTCATTTATAAGGCATTCAAAAATTGCCTTTGCGATTGGCTTAAATTTTCGTATTAACTAATATTAAGTCCGCTAATCAATCTTTTTCCTCCGTGAAAAAGTTGTGTGTTGAAAAAAAATCTAATGGTTTTAAGTAAGCCCGCCCTTCTCAAGAGATGTACATCTGGGTGAAAGGATGACAGTATTTTGACCTATTCCATCATACTTATCCGTGAGGTCGTTTAGTTACTCTGCATGACATAGACAAGCTTCTACACTTAGACAGAAGGAAAATTATAGAGAATTAGATATTCTTAATTCAATACGAAAAAGGCTTTTAAACATTAGATTTCATCTTAGGAAGATGAGCTAAGTAGCAAAGCAGGACACATATAAATTAAAAGCCAGTCACATAGTAGGCATTCAAGAATAGCCTCTCTGACTGGCTTCATTTTTCGTTTTCAAATAAAAATTTAAACCACTGAGCTTTTCTATCGTGTAGGTTTTGAGTTTAATCGTTAAGGATACTTTACGTTACAGCCTATTGAGGCTTTAAGTAGTACAGAAAACTTTTTGAAAGTGCCGCGAAGCGGCACTTTCAAAAAGTTTTCTGGGTTTTATAAAGGCGCGAAGCGCTGTAATAAAACGATATTAAATTACAACATTGGTGATCTTTTATTTTGAAAAATTAGGTTGAACTATATTTGGGAAGCTCTCAAAATTTCTTTTTACCCAATCGATGCCAACTTCATTGTTTAGCCTAATTTTTTGCGGTGAGTTTGGATAGATCTTGCTGAGAATATCTGCATCTTGGTCAACTACAACTTTGGCAAAATTTAAAAAAGTTTTACTCACCAACTTAAAAACTGGGTGCTTTGGTTGAGCAAACATCAAAATATAGGTGCGAGTAAGATTTTCACCCTCTGGTGTAAAAAGATGACATTGAGCAATTTTAGCTAAATCTGTTTCACCATGAAAAATTATAAGCGATGGAAAATGATTCTCTAAATGTGCCTTTAATGTAGTTGGCAAAAGAAATAAATCTGGTTTTTTAAGTTTCTCCATCAAGCTATAGGGAGCCGTAGGCATTTCGTAGAAAGCGTGAGATAAATGTCCTTGATCGATAAATTGGTGAAATTGAACTTCTGTAATCCGAAATAATTCCCGATGTGTACCGTTTTGGTGATTATAGTCATGCATATTGAGTAGCATGGTCAGCAAATCAGTTTTAATACTGCGATCGCCAGTATGTCCGATAAACTGATAAGTCTTAGCAATCTCATTCAAGACGGTTGGAATTTCTATTTTCGGTTCGTGTTCTCCATAAGTCCAGATAAAATCGCCTTGAATTACTAGCTCTAATGGTTTTAAAAGAGATGGAGTCTTTTTATTTTTAGGAGAATCTGGAAGCAGTGTGCAGCCTGAAGGATCAAAACGTAAAGCATGAAATGGACAAGCGATCGCACTTTCACCATTACCTACTACTTCACACCATCCCTCTGACAACATCGCTCCCATGTGTGGACATGCATTAGGCAAAGCATGAATACTGCCGTTAGTGTCTTTCCACATTACATAATCATTCTCATACAGGGAGATTTTATAGGGCTGATTAGTTGATAACATAGAACTATGTGCTGCCAGCCAAGGCGCACCTTGAAGCATAGACGCCATGACATTACCTCTCGATATAGTTAAACATTTTTAAAATTATGAAAAATTTGTCGCTTTTAAATATATGACGGATGATTCATATTTGTCAACTAATAAATCGACCGATGGTTTACGTCGCCAGCCTAGCCAAAAGCGAGGTAAAGATCGAGTTGAAAAAATCTTAGAGGCTGCTGCTGCCGTATTTGATGAGGTGGGATACGAAGCAGCAACAACCCATCAGATCGCCGCAAAAGCTGGTACAGCAGTCGGTTCTTTGTACCAATTCTTTCCTGATAAAGCCACAATTTTTAACACAATGGAATTACGCCATGTGGAGAGAGTCAAAGCAATGTGGGCGCAATCCAACGTTCCTGAAATTGTGCCATTACCACTTCGTCAAATGATCCATCAACTTGTGAATGCTGTAACCCAACTGTTTGAACAGCCTGTGTCAAGAGTAGTTTTTGTGCAGTTTTATACTCACCGCCAGATTTTTCAGTCGATTGATGAAAGTATGACTCAAGAGGCGATTAACTTTTTAGCTAGTATTTTGCGACAACGTAACCCGTTATTAGATGAATTGCAGTTAAGCTTGATCGCTGAGGTATGCGTGCATAGCAGTAATGCTGTGACTTTGTCCTCCCTTCGTAACTCAGATTTGCTGCGCCGCCAAATGTTGGCTCAAGAAATTGAAGATTTGCTAGTGGCATATTTAGAGCCATATGTGGGAGATAATCTGAATGATGTAATGAAAGTAATGATATGCTCTCATTGTTATTCTAAGCAGATATCCAAAAATGGACAGCGTAGAGGTAAGCAATGCTACTTATGTAAGGATTGCGGAAAACAATTTGTGAAAAAGAATTAGTACGATTAGGCGATCGCTACATCCTCAGAAAGATAAACATCTTGAATCGCATGAAAGAGTTCTACTCCTTCTTCAAAAGGTTTTTGAAAAGTTTTGCGTCCAGAGATTAAGCCTGCACCGCCTGCACGTTTATTAATCACAGCGGTGCGAACTGCCTCTACTAAGTCATTTTTCCCAGATGCGCCGCCAGAGTTGATTAAACTTGCACGACCAGAGTAGCAATTGAGCACTTGATAGCGAGTTAGATCAATCGGATGATCGGTAGTAAGTTCAGAATAAATGCGTTTATCAGTTTTTCCGTAGCTACTGATTTCACCAATGACATTATAGCCACCGTTATTCTCTGGTAATTTTTGTTTGATGATATCCGCTTGAATACTTACAGCTAGATGATTAGCTTGCCCTGTGAGGTCGGCTGCAAGATGATAATCCTTATCCTGTTTAAAAGCATTATTACGAAGGTAGCACCATAAAATCGTTGCCATACCGTATTCATGAGCCAAAGCAAATGCCTGACTAACTTCTTGAATTTGACGGGTAGAATGTTCAGAACCAAAGTAGATTGTAGCTCCGACAGCGACTGCTCCTAAATTCCATGCCTGTTGTACAGACGCAAACATAATTTGATCGAACTGATTGGGATAGGTCAGCAATTCATTGTGGTTAAGTTTCATGATAAAGGGAATCTTGTGAGCATATTTGCGGGAAGTCATTCCCAGAACTCCCAAGGTCGTAGCTACTGCATTACATCCAGAAGCGATCGCTAGTTTTACAATATTTTCTGGATCGAAGTAAATTGGATTAGGTGCAAAAGAAGCTCCAGCCGAATGTTCGATCCCTTGATCTACGGGCAAAATGGAAAGATAACCTGTATTTGCTAATCTACCTGAACCATAGAGCTGCTGTAAACTGCGAAGGACTTGAGGTGTGCGATCGCTATTTGTAAATATGCGATCAATCCAATCGGGACTAGGCAGATGTAAGAGATCTTTGCTAACTTTGGCTTGATACTCAAGTAGATAAGCTGCTTCATCTCCCAGTAATGACTCTAGATTAATCGTCATAATTACCTTCTCAGGGCTTAAATTATTTAGAATACTGAAACAATTATAGTGAAAAAATTATCATTGAACTAGATAACTCCTCCATAAATGGCAATTTTTTCATTACTAATCCATGCCCACAGTTGATCGCCATGAGAAAAATGCCACCATTCATTAGGATGTCGTTGGAATCCGCTATAGGTCATTACTTGGTTTAATAATTTGCGATCGCTATGAAATCTTATCTCCTGTGCCTCACTAGAATTAGTAAAATAATTTGGTAAAGAGCGATCGCTAATTTCATCAATTGGCGAACCCATATTTATTTCTAAAAGGTCAGCATCAACTAAAGTTACGTCGATCGCCGCACCTGTACTGTGAGGCGGTGGCATTTTTAGATCGTGGCTGGGGATTGCCCAAAACTTCATTACTTCTGCCATAAGCGAATTCTTTTGATCTTCTGTAAGATTTATCACTTCTAAGCCTCTACTTTCTACTAGCTGCGCGAAACTATAATCCACCATAAATTGCTGCACAGGAATGGGGCGATAGGCATCAAAAATCGCGATTTGCCAACTGCGGCGAATAGTTTGTAAATAAGCTTGCGATCGCTGTAATCTTTCTAAAATTCTTAGGCGTACAAAAAAAGGAGAGCGATCGCCATAGGGTGCGCCCAATGATATGTAAGGATGCGGATCGATCTTGATGAATTGATCAGCGATCATGACAAGTGGCTCTCCGCAATCAGCGATCAGAATATTTTGATATGGTTTCATCTGTGGGTAGCCATATATGGCTCAATCATTAATAATGAGTAAATACACTTAGCGTACAAAAGTTAATAGTTTTTCGGATATACTCCGCTAGACTTTTATGCACGTTAACTCTGATGTGAGGAGGATAAGGCGATCGTTTCTACTAGTAGTTCAATTAATACAACTAATTTACAGCCTATGCAATCGACGATGGATCTCGGAAAAGCTTCACAAATGATTGAGCCAATCGAATTAACCCCACTCGAATCTTCTCAAAGGCCACAAATCGAGATGAATGCTCCCGTCCTTCGGATCATTGGCAAAGCCCCATTATCTGGTCATGTTCCAATTAGTGGCGCAAAAAATGCCATCCTCGCGCTCATGGCAGGCACACTTTTATCGTCAGAAGGTTGTCGGATTCGGAATGTGCCATATCTAGCTGATGTGCAGCTGATGAGCGACATTCTCGAAGCGCTAGGCGTGAAGATCTCTCGCAATGGCAACGTACTCGATCTTGATACCAGCAGCTTGACCAAAAACTCTGCACCTTATGAATTGGTCAGCAAGATGAGAGCAAGTTTCTTTGCGCTCGGTTCACTATTAGCGAGGCTTGGTTCGGCAAGAATGCCTCTGCCAGGTGGTTGTGCGATCGGGGCGCGCCCTGTAGAGTTACATGTCCGTGGTTTGCAAGCTTTGGGGGCAGATGTCCAGATTGATCATGGTATTGTTCAGGCTTACGCGAAGAGTAAAAATGGACGATTACAAGGCGCAAAAATTTATCTCGATTATCCGAGCGTAGGCGCAACCGAAACCTTGATGATGGCAGCAACGCTAGCAGAAGGTGAAACAGTTATCGAAAATGCAGCTCAAGAGCCTGAAGTTATCGATCTTGCCGATCTTTGTATAGCAATGGGCGCGCAGATTAGGGGGGCAGGGACAAATACGATCGTTATTAATGGTGTGGACAAACTACACTTTGCAGACTTCACGGTAATTCCCGATCGCATTGAAGTAGGGACTTTTATGGTAGCTGCTGCGATCACTCGCTCCACTTTATCGATGTCGCCTGTGATTCCTGCTCATCTCACCGCCGCAATTTCTAAATTGCAAGATATTGGCGTAACCATTCGTCAAGATGGAGCCGATATGATTACTGTCATTGGTGGCGATCGCTATCGGGCCGTTGATATAGAAACCCTGCCTTATCCTGGGTTTCCCACTGATATGCAAGCTCAGTTTATGGCTTTGCTAACCGTCTGCGAAGGCAATGGCGTTGTCACTGAAACTGTATTTGAAAATCGCTTGCAACACGTTGCTGAGCTTAATCGCATGGGTGCAAATATTCGTCTCAAGAACAATGTTGCGGTAGTCACAGGTGTACCGCAATTGTCAGGTGCTCCAGTGATGGCAACTGATTTACGAGCTTCTGCGGCGCTAGTTCTTGCAGGATTAGCTGCTGATGGCGAAACAACGGTAATGGGCTTGCATCACCTCGATCGCGGTTATGATCGTATAGAAGAAAAGTTGCGTAATGTCGGCGCAAAGCTCTATCGCACCAGCGAATCTGTACTCGTATAATTAACAATAGAAACCAGTCAAATAATTTTTTGAAATCGTTGCTTTGCAATACTTTTAAAAAATTATTTGATTTTAATTAGAGCGCAAAGCGCTGTATTAATAAGAATAAATGTCTGAACTTTGCGCGATCGCTTTAGGAAGTAATCTCAGTAGTGAAGTGGGCGATCCTGAAAAAATTGTTAATGCGGCGATCGCGCAACTCGCTACTCATACAGAAATTGAGGTAGTCCGCATCTCCCGTTGGTATCGCACGAGAGCCATCACGTTACCAAATTCTGCACCACAACCTGATTATATAAATGGCTGTGCAATTTTAAAGACAAGCTTTGATCCATTTCAACTTTTGCAAGTACTCTTCAATACTGAACAAATGTTTGGGCGTGAACGCCGCGAATGCTGGGGCGCAAGAACCCTCGATCTTGATTTATTACTTTTTGGTGATCGCCTAATCGATACTCCAGAGTTAGTATTACCGCATCCTCGAATGAGCGATCGCGCCTTTGTTTTACTGCCGCTCGCCGAGATCGCTGCCGATTGGATACATCCAGTACATAGAGTCGCGATCGCTAAACTAGCCCAAAATCCACCTGATTTAGATTTAAGTTATCCAATTGCTCTTGAATCTAAAGCAAGCGTTTCAAATAGATGAGTGTACTCATTCTTAGATTTTATGAGCTATGTCCAAACCGAATTGCATATACATCTTGTTCTTTATCTGTAAAAATTTCGACATCAGACTTAGGATGCGATACACATAAAAGGATGTAGCCCTTGGCATTTAGCTCTTCACCCATACCGCCAACACCCATACCTTGGCTTTGATCGACTTCACCTTTGACAATTTGGGCAGCGCAAGTCGTACATACACCCGCGTAACAAGAACATGGCAAATCTACACCCTGTGCGATCGCGGCATCAAGGATCGCTTGATCTTCGGGGACAGATACAGTAAAAGTTTGTCCTTGATGATGAAGTGTGGCGGTAAAGGTCTGAGTCATTTTTATAAATTTAAGTGCGTAAAGTGAATGATAAGATAATCTATTGGCTTAATTTTATCTTCTCATATGCAACCCCGCCATATCTCCCGTGAACTCGCGCTTTTTAGTATTAACCAATTACCTAGCCAAACACAAAAGCTAGAATCAAAAACCTTAGATGACATTTTGACGGCTGTCGTGCGATCGCTGCACGATGAAACCAAAGAATTATTGCAAACCGCAAGTGTAGAATTGCAACGCGGTCAGGAGCGTGTGTCATCTAGCGAAACTCGCACAGGCGATATTCGTCAGGACATTCAAGCCGTAGAAGGCATGATACGCGAGGCGATCGAGCTTACCAAAAATGCTATTAATAATGTTGGTTCGGCGCTAGAATTTCCCGTTACGCTGGTACTGTCCCAACGAGCCGAAGTTCGTAACTACACAATCGACATTCTTAAAACTATTCATGAAAAGCGATCACTGATCGACGAAATGATTAGCAGCGCCCTTGTTAATTGGCAAATTGATCGTCTTGCTCAAGTAGACAAAGATATTTTGCGAATCTCTACGGCAGAAATGATGTTTATGAGTGTCGCTAGCAAAGTCGCGATCGATGAAGCGGTTGAGCTTGCTAAGCGCTATAGCAGCGAAGACGGTTATCGATTTATTAACGGTGTTTTACGCCGCATTGACGATCAAATCAAACAATCAAGAAGACATTAAGGTGATACCTGACAATAGAAGTACCCGATTTATTAAAACAAAAATGTGGGTGTGCCGCGCTTCGCGTGGCACACCCACGGTAAAATCTTTCTAATAAATCGCCTTAATCAGATCGATTAAATATTTAATTTCCTATGGCAATGAAACGGCGACAGTTATTGATATTAGGTGGATTGACAATTGGTGGCGGTGTTGGCGGTGCTGCATTTTCAGGAATCTTGAGCCGTAAACCTGAAGCGATCACCCCTGCCGATCTTAAAGCAACCATAGCTAATAACCCCAAATCAGTCACATCTACAGCAACTGTCAAGCGATCGCTTAATCCAGCGCCAAAAGGATTATTTGCGCCAACTCGCGGCGATGTACGGATTGTCTTAATCAGCGATCTCAATAGTGCTTATGGATCGACAGATTATATTGATCAAGTAAAACAGGCGATCGCCTTTGTACCAGATTGGGAACCAGACTTGGTACTGTGTGGTGGTGATATGGTGGCAGGACAAGATAATACCCTTAAACCTTTCGAAATAGAAGCAATGTGGCAAGGATTTGACAAACATATTGCTGTCCCAATTCGCAAAGCTAAACTTCCATTCGGATTTACAATTGGTAACCATGATGCATCAGGCTCCTCCTTTGGTGGAAAATCTACCTTTGAGAACGATCGCAAGGCCGTGATCAAATATTGGAACGACCCCAAACATGATCCAAATTTAAACTTTGTTGATCGCGGCGGTTTCCCTTTCTATTATACATTTGCACAAAATGATATTTTCTTTTTAACTTGGGATGCATCTACATCAGATATTCCATCGGCACAACTGAAATGGGCTGAGAAAAGTCTAGCGAGTGAATCTGCTCAAAAGGCAAAGTTACGGATTGCGATCGGGCATTTGCCACTCTATGCGGTTGCTAAAGGACGCGAAACTTCTGGCAATTATTTAGAAGAGGCCGATCGCTTGAGAGCCTTATTCGAGAAATACAACGTTCATACCTATATTAGTGGGCATGATCACGCCTATTATCCTGCCCATAAAGGGAAATTAGAACTTCTCAATGCAGGTGTTTTAGGTGACGGTCCTCGCCGATTGCTAACGGGTGATATTACGCCAAATCGTACTGTTTCAGTGATTGATATTAAGCTCGAAACTGCGGAAACAATTTATACAACCTACGATATGGATACACTCAAGGTTGTCGAACAGAGTACTTTGCCGCGCTATATTGATGCGCCTAATGGTCGAATTACACGCCGTGATGTCAAGATATAAAAGACGGCTCTGAATTATCGCCTCTACCTTTAATACCTGTGATGACGCTAAAACGGGAACCTAATTAATTTTCGTTTCCGAATGTGTAACCAAACTACTTTCTATTGATAGGAGTGATATCTTAAGAATAAGAGAAATATAACTAAAGATTTAATAATATGCGTCATCTCACTACATTCATTCTCAGCCTTGCCTTTTGCCTTCCCTCTATAGCAGTCGTCGCTCCTTCTGCAAAGGCTCAAGAAAGTTTAACTAGTATTCAAGCTATTAAAAATGATCGAGTTCTTACGGTTACAGGTCGTGGTGAAAGATCTGTCAAAACTACTAAAGCGAGAATCCAGCTAGGTATAACTGTCGAAGCAAAAACGGCGATCGCCACTCAAACAGAAGTAGCGCGTCAAGCTAATAGCATCGTTTCGCGCTTACAACAACTTGGGGTTGAGAAGTTGCAAACTACTAGCATTCAACTTAATCCCAAATATGTGTATGAAAAAGAAATTCAACGCCAAGTTGGTTTTATAGGACAAACGAGCGTGAGTTTTGTAGTACCGAACGAACAAGCAGGTGCAACACTTGATGCAGCAGTCGCGGCAGGTGCTAATCAAATCGAGCAAATTAGTTTTATTGCCAATGATGCAGAGTTAAATGCAACCAAGCAATTGGCTCTCCAAGATGCGATTAAAGATGCTCAAACTCAAGCCAACACCGTTTTAAATGCTTTAGGTTTTACACCCAAATCAATTAAGAGCATTCAGATTGCTGATTCTGCGATCGCTTATCCAGTTACTCAGGTACGTTCTATGAGCTTAGCTAAAAATGATAATTCTGTGCCAATTTTAGGCAGTGAGCAAAAAGTCGATGCTTCTGTCACTTTGCAAATCGCCTATTAAGCTGAGAGCAATTTGCTTTCAAACCTACCACAGACAATAATATAAAACCCTTTGCGGGGCTTCGCCCTGCGACCCTTGTGGTAATGGGTTTGATAAACAAATGCTGTAAGAGCATATTTCCAGAGCTTTATTTTGATTGTGACTCAAATATGCTCTAAATCGTTGGCAACTTTGTTGTAGTTTTGCTAATAAGCTCCTGAATATCGATATCTTCCCAACAGACTCGATATAGTTGTAAAGGTTCTTCTTTTCCTTTGACCATTACTGGTTCTAACTTCTGGATGGGGAGATTGCAGTGCGAAATCTTTGATAACGTACTTTCCGAAATAAACACTTCGCCCGCCTTCGCTGCCGTGCAAATTCGGCTTGCCACATTCATCGTATCGCCAATATTTGTGTACTGAATTAAATTTTCAGAACCAATATTACCTGCGGCAACCATGCCAGTATTTAAACCAATGTGGATCTGAATTTGCAGATCGCGTCCTTGTTCTATCCAATCTTCATTTAACTTACGCATAGCCCATTGCATCGCGATCGCCGCATTTACAGCCATAATTGCATCGTCTTCTTTTTGATAGGGAGAACCCCATACTGCCAATAGTGCATCAGCAATATACTTCTCTAATGTGCCACCAAATGGAAAGACCGTATCTTCAACCATCACTTTAAAATATTCATTCAAAAATTCAAGAACCTTGCGCGGCTGCATTTGTGAAGTCATTTCCGTAAAGCCACTAATATCAGAAAACAAAGCAGTCACTTCTGCTTCGATAATCCGATTTAAGTCCCAACCTTCTTCAATTCTTTGGCTAACGGCGGCAGGAAAAAATCGCTCTAGTTTAGTGCGGCGAATCACTTCCGATTGCATATTGCGATAGAGATTAGCATTCTCGATCGCGATCGCGGCTTGATTGGCAAGACTGCTCAAAAACTCTAAATCTTCCTTACGATAGGCATGACCATGAGATAGATTGTCAACATACAGCACGCCGATCGCCCGATCTCTTGGCTTCAATGGTGTACACATCGCCGCTTGGATCGATTGTTGAATGATTGATTGAGAACTATCAAAACGATTATCAAGAGAAGTATCGGCACTAATGATGGCAATCTCTTGTTGCAAAACAAAATTAGTGATTTTCCGACTATAAAAATTAAGATCTGCGGTCGCGTTAGGATTGCTAAATTTATAAGCTTTCGGCTCTAGCAGTCCTGTTTTTTCATTAACTAACAACAACACAGCGCGATCAACAGACATAATTTTAAGCAATAACTCTAAAATCTTTTCAGGTAAAGCCGAATAACCTTCTGGAGATGATAGCTCTTGGCTAACCTCAAGCAAAACTCGCAGTTTGGCTGATGTCCGCTGTGTCTCATCATTACCTTGGATCATCAACACCGAGCCTGCTGGTGCTAACTTTTGCTCGTGTAATAAATCCTGCATATCCACGCGAGATTTTTCTGGAGAAACCCGCATTAAAATTGACAAGCCTGAACTGGCATTTATCGGAACAGTGACAGGACTTGGATCTAATTTCGTTTCATTAACAAACTGAAATACTACGCTACCAAACTGCACTAAATTGCCATTAGTTAACTCTTGTTGGACAATCTTGGTTTGATTAACTAGCGTGCCATTACTACTATTGAGATCTGTAAGATATACTCCCTTATCGGTTACCTGAATTTCAGCATGATGCCTTGAAAGGCTACGAGCCTCATCTCCAACGACAATACTATTATCTAATCCTCGCCCAATCGTATTTACACCATATCGTAGTTCGCAGACACGTTCCTGAGGAGTTGCTTGATTTTGAATAAGGTATGGCATATCTTTCTCCACGATGATTGGCTAATTCCACTACAAAGTACTTGCTAGACCTCTCATATCATTGATAATGAAATTAACAGCATTATCCCATTTTTATCCATGTCTCCAACTACTTTAGAAGTAAAATCTCAAGCTCAGGTGGCTACTCATGTAGCACCTGACGCGATCACTGAGTTTAATCAATATGTAATGAATACCTACGCCCGCTTTCCAATCTCGTTGGAGCGCGGCGCAGGTTGCTTAGTGTGGGACAACACAGGCAAAGAATATTTGGATTTTGTCGCTGGCATTGCTACTTGTACGTTGGGACACGCACATCCTGCAATGATAAAAGCGGTAACTGAGCAGATTCAAACCTTGCACCACGCTTCTAATTTGTTTTATTTTGCACCCCAAGGTCAATTAGCTAAATGGCTGGTACAAAACTCCTGTGCTGATAAGGCATTCTTCTGTAACTCAGGTGCAGAGGCAAATGAAGGCGCGATCAAGCTAGCCCGTAAATATGCTCACACTAAACTAGGGATTGATGATCCCTTAATTTTAACGGCAAATGCGAGTTTTCATGGACGCACTCTGGCGACCGTGACCGCAACTGGTCAGCCGAAATATCACAAGAATTTTGCGCCGCTTGTGCCAGGTTTTGATTATGTTCCTTATAACGATATTGCTGCGCTCGAAGTCGCGGTTAAAAAATATGAAGGGCGGCTATGTGCAATCATGCTCGAACCATTACAAGGTGAAGGTGGGGTTAATCCTGGCGATCGCGCTTATTTTTCGCGGATTCGAGAAATTTGTGACGAGAAGAAAATTCTCCTAATCATTGATGAAGTCCAAGTTGGCATGGGACGCAGTGGGATGCTATGGGGATACGAAAATCTTGGCATTCAGCCCGACATTTTCACATCGGCGAAGGGTTTGGGCGGCGGCATTCCCATCGGCGCGATGATGTGTAAGGCTTCCTGTGATGTATTTGAGCCAGGTGATCATGCCAGTACATTTGGTGGTAATCCTTTTGCTTGTGCGGTGGCTTTGTCAGTCTGTAACACGCTAGTGAGCGATAATCTGATTGCTAATGCTAGAGATCGCGGTCAACAACTGCGAACAGGTTTGCAGTCTCTGTGCGATCGCTATCCACAACATCTCGCTTCAGTCCGCGGTTGGGGCTTAATCGATGGTTTAGTTCTGCAAGAATCTAGCAAGATTCAAGCCCGTGATGTTGTTGCCGCAGGAATTGAGCACGGATTGTTGCTTGTGCCTGCGGGTGTTAAAGTTGTCCGCTTTGTGCCACCTTTGATCGTCTCGGCATCCCAAGTCGATCAGGCACTAAATATAGTTGAACAAGCGATCGCCTGTTTTGAATCTTAGAAAAAAGCAACGGACGCAAATCATGCTTCCTTAACTTAAAAAGTAAAGTTGACGCAAAGCGCCGACTTTACTTTTTGTTTCTTAGCGCCTAATATTTAGCACCCAATATTTAGCGTTAGGACGATTACTATAGCGATAGTATTAAAAGATGATGTATTGCATCGCTACTTTAGACAAGTACGGGGACTTATGCGGCGACTGATAGGAATTTTTATTATTGCGATGTTGAGTTTTATAGCTGCAACTGCAACAAATGCAGCAACAAATGAACAGGGTTTTTCACTACCCTCACAACTACATCTAACCTATCCGCCGTTGCAACATACCACCACTAGCGATCGCTTATTTTTTATTGGTACTGCTCCTAAAGATGGCAACGTGAGTATTAATGACAAACTCATAGCGCGCAGTACGGCTGGGCATTTTGCGCCAAGTCTGCCACTTCAGTTCGGCGAAAATACTTTTAATATCAAGTACATAGGTCTAGCTGGCGATCGCAATAGTGAGCGTCAAATCACTGTCAAAGTCTTGCGTGAGTCAAGAATCACTTTGCCGCCAAAAGATAATAGTTTTATCAAAGATTCTTTATTTCCTAATGTAGATATTGCCCGACAACCAAATGAGCGAATTTGCTTTGATGCGATCGCCACACCTAATGCAACAGTTTTAGTAAATATTGGCGATCGCCAAGTTCCACTCTTACCACGTCGCCGCAATAACCAATTACCACCAAATTCTTCAGTGCTGACAGGCAATAACGAAGCAACTATTGAGTCACCTTCAGGATATTTTCGAGGCTGCACGACTTTTGAAGTTGCCAGCAAATTAGGTCAGCCAGAATATGAAATGCGCTTAGGCGAGCAGCTAATCAAGCAAAGAGCCACAGGAAAAGTAGAGATTCTATCTCCTAAAAATATTCAAGTCGCAGAAGTAACTGCGATCTCCACTGATGCTAGAACTGGTGCGAGTTCTGATTTTTCACGACTTACTCCCTTATCTAAAGGCACTAGAGACCTAATTACAGGCAAGCAGGGAGCTTGGCTACGATTAAGTTATGGCGGTTGGGTACGGCAGAGTATGGTCAAAATCGAAGAGCCAGAAGTACCACCGCACTCAATTGTGCGGAGTATTAATACAAAGCGAGTTGTCGATAACAATGGTGCTTGGACAGAGGTAACAATTCCGCTTGAAGTTCCTGCACCAATATCTATTACTCAAGGCGATCGCTTATTTACTTTTACGCTTTACAATGTGACCGCTCAAACTGATACGATTTCTATTAATTCTGACTCAATTATTAATAAATTGGATTGGGTGCAACCTGAACCAAACAAAGTACTTTATACAATCAGCCTAAAACCTAAACAGCAGTGGGGATACAAAGTTCGCTATCAAGGCTCAAATTTGATTTTATCTCTCAAACATCCGCCCCTTCTCTCTTCAGCCAATGAATTACAACCTCTTAAAGATATCAAGATTCTATTAGATGCAGGACATGGAGGCAAAGAGGATTTAGGTTCACGAGGTCCAACAGGTTACCCTGAAAAAGACGTAACTTTGATCACTTCCAAACTATTACAAGCTGAATTGCAAAATCGGGGAGCTAAGATAGTAATGACTCGCACCGATGACTCAGATGTTGATTTAGCAACAAGAGTAGCTAAGATCGAGCAAGAAGAACCAGCGATCGCGATTAGCATTCATTACAACGCTTTGCCTGATGATGGTGATGCAATTAATACCTCAGGTGTGGGAGCTTTTTGGTACAATGCTCAAGCTGAGGGTTTTGCAAAATTTATTAATACTTATATCTCTAAAAAACTTAATCGCCGCGATTATGGAGTTTATTGGAATAATCTTGCCCTTGCCCGTCCCACTTCAGCTCCATCTGTGCTTTTAGAATTAGGTTTTATGATTAATCCCATTGAGTTTGAATGGATTATCAATCCACAACAACAAAAATTACTTGCCACCACCCTTGCTGATGGTATTACCGAATGGATTCTCAATGCTGCTAGCTGACTTGCCTGTTGACTTGCCTTTTGATTTCCATTTTAGTGACCTGTTCAATGCCTATATCCCACTAATGCTATGGACGGGCGTTGGTTTATTGGCTTCCAGATTTGCTCCTAAAGAAGCTTCTAAATTTTTGGGCATCGCTCTTTACTGGGTGGGTGTGCCATTGCAACTATTTGTACTTGCCAGACATACTCAATTTTCCGATACGCCATACATACCCTATGTAGCGATCGCGGCTTTAGTTTTAAGTTGGTTGCTTGCTCTGATCGCTTGGCAGTTTGTCAAAAAAGCGGATAGTGATCGCTCTAGTATGGGCAGCTTTATCTTAGCGACGATGTTGGGAAATACTGGTTTTGTCGGCTTATCGCTGACAGGTTCTCTAACCAGTTCTACTTATGCTGATTGGGCGGTACTATATAGCATTGCCAGTAATGTCGCTGGTAATTATGGCATCGCGGTTTTTATTGCCAGCTACTTCGGTAAAAGTGACGTAAAGCCACCTTGGTGGAAGTTAATTTTAGATGTCGCAACTGTGCCGAGTCTCTGGGCTTTTGCGATCGGTTGGTATACTCGCCCGATTGGGTTGCCCAATGCGATCGAGTCAGGGCTAGATGCTGGGGTATGGGTAACGATCGCCTTTGCGTTATCACTAGTTGGATTGCGCTTAGGAAAAATCGAGAAATGGAACAGCCTCAAACCTGCGGCGATCGCGGCTTTTTTGAGAGTAGCGATCGTCCCTTTAGCGATCGGGCTAGGCGCAACTGCTTTTGGACTAAAAAGTGATCAACGCTTAATTTTGACTTTGATGTCAGGTACGCCAACTGGTCTATCGGTGCTGATTCTTGCGGAAGTCTACAATCTTGATCGCGATTTACTAATTAGCACGATCGCTTTCTCTTTTATCGGACTAATTTTTATGCTCCCAATCTGGATAGTCTGTTTTGGTTGATTAGTAACAGATGTTACTTGGAAGTCTTAAAGACCTTATGGAATCTCCACCTTACAGAGACCAAAAATCGTTACGAGTTAATCATAACTACCTTTTAACCTTACTTTACTTTTGCCTAGTATGTTCTCATCCCAACAAAATCCTCAACAACTTTTAGCTCTGTACAAACTGGCATTCAATGCTTATTCTTTGTCAGATAGACTTTCTGTTCCGCCCTTATCAGTTCAAAGCTTAAACTATGATATTGCGAAACAAAGATTGCACAAATGGCAGCAAATAGCCTCTAAAAATGACGAAACTAAGTTTAGTCATAGACTATTATGGGCAGAAATTAATCAAGCTCAAGTTTTAGAAGCTTTAGCCGATGGTGAACCTACAGAACAATTCAAAGCCCCTATATCTGACTGGTTAATTTGTTTACAGTCAGTATTAAATATTGCCAACAATTACACTCCCAAATCTGCAAAGGAAAATTTTCAGCATCGGTGTTTCAATCCTAAATCTCCTATTCCCTTTGAGTCTGTATATGTTCCTTTTCTTGTAGTGGCGGAGAGTAATCTCCCATTTTTGAATTGCATAGCCCCTGAAGCAGCGAATTCACTTCTCCGAGGTTTATTAGAAAATTTAGCGCGGATAGGCACTTCCACCTTAATGAAGGAATTTGAAGCATTTCGAGTCACTAATAATAGTTTGCGAGACTTTTTATTAATGCACACTGTCCAAAAACAGCAGCAAAAATTTCAAAGTTTCTTAGATTTTCTATTTGAAGATGGATTATGGGGACTGTTTCAAAAATATCCAGTACTTGCAAAATTACTCTCCCTTGCAGTCACCTTTTGGTGTGAGTCAATCTCAGAATTCCAATCTCGACTAGAACAAGATTGGAAACAAATTGAAGAGTCTTTCAGTCCCAATCAATCTTTGACTCAAGCAGTAAATTGTCAGAGCAATTTATCGGACTCTCATCATAGAGGGCGATCAGTCTTAATAGTAACTTTTGATACTGGACTCAAACTTGTTTACAAACCTCGCAACTTGGATATGGATTGTGCGTTTAATGAGATGTTGAATTGGTGTAATCAACAATTACCTCTTTTAGCCTTTCGTTCCACTACTATTCTGAATAGAGATACTTATGGCTGGATGGAATTTATCCCTAATCTTCCCTGTAAAGATGAATTAGAGGTTGAGAGATTTTATGAACGTTGTGGAATACTTTTAGCGATTTTATATTTACTTGAAGGTACAGACTGTCATCAAGAAAATATAATTGCTAATGGTGAATATCCTCTTTTTATAGACGGGGAAACATTGTTTCATCATCAAATTGAAACAATGTATAAAACAAACCATACTGCCCTAGAGAATGCCTCCAAGATTTTGCAACGATCAGTATTGCGAACCTTTTTGCTCCCACAGTGGGGATTACTCCCAAATGATACTTTGGCTTTAGATATTAGTGGACTTGGAGGTGAAGGTCAAACCTATGAAACTCCAATTTGGGAAAATATTAACACTGATAGTATGCGTTTAAGAATAGTTCAAACTACTGTTGTTCAGGGGAATGTGCCAACTTTATTGGGAAAAAGAATAGAGATGTCATCTTATCAGTTACAAGTGCTTAATGGCTTTCAAAAGATGTATTTTACGTTATTGAGTCAGAAGGAGTTTCTCTTAGATCAAGACAGTCCCTTGCAAGCTTTTACACAAAAGAAAGTTCGATTTGTATTTCGTAACACTAACACTTACTGTGCCATCTTGCAAAATTCTTATGATCCTAAATACATGAAAAACGGAGTTGATCGCAGCATAGCTCTTGAAAGTCTTAGTCGTGCTTTTCTCACTTCTCATGAATGCCCCTCCTATTGGTCAATTCTTAAGGCTGAGATCCAATCAATGGAGCAGATGGACATTCCTTTCTTTACAACCCTTACCAATGATGTAAACATATATTTATCTAGTGGCAAAATTAATACAGGAACTTTTAGTCAAGCGAGCTTTTTTACTGTACAAAATAACGTGCGATCGCTAAGTAAAGAAGGACTGCAAACTCAACTTACAATGATCAAGGGAGCACTACAAGCACGTTATCGTCAAGAACCGTCTCTTCCCACCTCACCCATGATCATCGACGATCAAAATCTAGATTGTGTTGAAATTAATAGAAATCAAGCCTTCCTTGAAACTGCAATTATTTTAGGAGAAACTTTAATATCTAAGAGCATTACTGGAAGCGATTCTGGGCTTGCTTGGATTGGACTGACCTATAAACCTGCAATTTCAAGGTTTCGCTGGCAAGTTTTGGGAGGAGGGCTTTGGGATGGAAATATAGGTATTGCTCTATTTTTTGCAGCCCTAGCCAAAATTACTGGAAAATCCCAATGGTATGAATATACAGAGCAATCTTTGACTTCAGTACAAAACACTTTTTCAAGCTTAAGCCCTCTTCAACAGCATCGCATTGGTATTGATATCGGAGTTGCGGGTCTAGGGTCAATGATTTATGGACTGGAAACGATAGGTAAGTTATTAGACAGTCAAAACTTTACATCAACCTCCCACAAAATACTGGAATGTATTACTCCTGAATTAATTGAAAGAGACGTATATTTCACGGTTTTAAATGGATCAGCTGGTGGGATTTTAGGGCTACTAGCTCTCGCTGAAAGTTCTTCTGTAGCCTTAGAATTAGCTAGGAAATGTGGAAATTATCTCATCAATCAAAAAGGAGACAGCGACAAAACACCTAAACCCATAGGGTTTTCTAGTGGAATGGCAGGGATTGCCTACAGTCTATTGAGGCTCTATAAAGTTACAGGAGATGGAATATATCTAGAGACGGCAAAGATAGCCATTACCTATGAACGTCTTTCCTTTGATCGCCAATCTGGAACTTGGAATGATTTTCGCAGCAATTCCCCTAAAATTTCAATGAGTTGGGCGAATGGAGTCACAGGAATTGGAATGGCAAGATTAGGAGGGCTTTCCGAGTTAGATACACCAAATATCCGTGAAGAAATTGACAATGCATTACAAGCAATTAAACAGTATTCAATTTGGGGAGAGAATGATTTAATGTGGGGCAATTGTGGACGTATTGAAACTCTACTAGTTGCTGCAAATGCTTTCAACCACCCTGACTTATTGGAACTGACAAAATTATGGGGTAATACTATCCCAAAATTACACAGATCACTACTTGAAAATGAAAACGACCTCATTAATCCTTCGTTTTTACATGGGATTTCAGGAATTGGTTATACGCTCCTACGACTTATTTATCCGCACTTGCTTCCATGTATATTGCTATGGCAATCATGAGATCATATTTAATGTTTTCATAATTAACAGAATCGATAAATTTATGCAAACAAATAATAGCTTTTATGTACATGATGATTGATCTAATCTTCTAAAACGTCTTCCACAATAAGACAGTGCTATAACGCTTGTTTTCTCATTTCTATTCTGAATAATTTTAAGTTTTTAGAGCTGCCTTGAAATTATGGAAGCTCACGTCAAAGCCCAACTTATTCTTGAATTTCTAAGGAATCTAAAACTTTAAAAACTCTGGAATTTTTTTTGTTTATGTGGTATAAAATGGCGTAGGGGTTAATCATTTAAAATAATCACTTTTTATCTACATATCATGATTTAGACTTTAAGAGATACAGATAAATTTTCTAAAATTTTTCTTGGGGTTTCATAATAACCTAAAGCTTTATAATGTCTTCTGAAATCCTTTTAGATAGAAAGCAATTATTGTAAAATGTTTGCCATTAAAAAAATATTTATATGGAGATCTTAAGATGAGCGCAGTTGCAGTTCAAGAATTTCTTGAAAAAATAGAAACTGATGAAAGCCTTGCACATGAACTAGTCAAAGCTTTGGAATCAGAAGATGATCGCTCTGCTGTAGCAGAATTGGCTACTTCTAAAGGGTTTGACGTTTCTCCTGAAGAACTTTGGGCTGAAGTGCAAAAACGTCAAGCAGACTTTGACCAACGTCAAGATGCAGGAGAACTTTCTGATGAAGAATTAGAAGCTGTTGCTGGCGGTGAAGTAGTCGTAGCAACAGTAACGCTTGTTGCAGGTCTACTTGGTGGAGCTGTTGTGGGTTATTTGGTTAACCAAATCCCACCAATAAAGTGGTAGAAAACTACTGCTTTGCTTTGTAATAGGGAGATGATATAAAGGATTATTTCTTTATATCTTCTCTTTATTAAACAGTTATTTTAAATGACTGGTAACATTATTAAAAAACTTGTAGCTAATGCTTCATTTTGTATAGTTGGATGGAAACAAAGTCTCTGGTTTTCAATTTTGATAGAGATTAGATAAATGTCTAGAAGCGTAAAAATCAAATTTTTAGCTTTACTTATCTAACATGTAACAATAGAATTTATGAGTGATGGGATGAAGTCTTGTGCTGAGTCCAATTATGATGCGTTTAGCCTTCGATTAATGATTATAGATTTTCCTATCGGTACTTTCTGATGATTTATATTGTTTTTTACGATAAATGTCTGAAGAAATTCTTTTGGAATAAAAAGTAATTATTGTAGGGTTTTTGTCAATCAAAGATATTTATTTGGAGATCCAAAATGAGCGTAGTTGCAGTTCAAGAATTTCTTGATAAAGTAAAAACTGATGAAAGTCTTGCACAAGAACTAGTCAAGGCTTTGGAATCAGAAAATGATCGCTCTGCTGTAGCAGAATTGGCTACTTCTAAAGGGTTTGACGTTTCTCCTGAAGAACTCTGGGTTGAAGTGCAAAAGCGTCAAGCAGATCTTGCACAACGCCAAGATGCAGGAGAACTTTCTGACGAAGAATTGGAAGCTGTTGCTGGCGGTGAGGTAGTCGTAGCAACAGTAACGCTTGTTGCGGGCTTAATTACTGGAGCTGCTTTGGGTTATTTGGTTAACCAAATTCCAAAACCAAAGTGGTAGAAAACTACTGCTTTGCTTAGCAAGAGGAAGAAGATATAAAGGATTATTTCATTTTATCTTCTTCTTACTGCTTCAACAGCGTGTGATTACGATACGTCGAGCCTAATAATTACAGATTTTCCTGTACAGCTTTCTGATGACTGGTATTGTTTTTTACGATAAATATCTGAAGAAACTCTTTTGGAATAAAAGTTAATTATTGTAAGATGTTCGCCAATCAAATATATTTATGTGGAAATCTAAAGTGAGCGTAGTTTCAGTTCAAGAATTTCTTGATAAAGTAAAAACTGATGAAAGCCTTTCACAAGAACTAATCAAGGCTTGGGAATCATAAGATGATCGCTCTTCTGTAGCAGAAGTTGTCTACTTCTAAAGGGTTTGAAGTTACTCCTCAGGAATTTTGGGCTGAAGTGCAAAGACGTCGTGCAAAAATTTGCCCGACGTCAAGATACAGGAGAACTTTTTGACGAAGAATTAGAAGCTGTTGCTGGCGGTAGAGATATATTAAAATATGTCACTAATTAGATTGCGGATTTTCTCCACCTACCACCAGTAACGTGGTAGAAAATTACTGCTTTGCTTCGTAAAGGGGAAAAGATATAAAGAAGTAATCTTTATATCTTTTCCCTTAAACAGATGTTTGAAATTACTAATAATTTTGATTATGATACGTCGAGCATTCAATTAATATCTATTAATTTTTTTATAGGGTTTTCTGATGGTTGATATTGTTTCTTTCTCTAAAGGTGCTCAACTACAAGCTTTAACTTCAACAGATCGCTTATGCAATGCTGTACAGGGTTTTATTCAGGAAATTTTAAATCAAGTTGTAGTTCTAAACGATTTAGGAGAATCAATCCTAAGGGCATCAGCGAAGCATGAGAAAGTCGTCGCTAAGTTATTTGACCTACAGAAAAACGATCCTGTTAATTCCTTTAGCCTAAAGAAAGAATTTCTATTTCCCGATCGCAATCATTGGCAACTCCTTAATTTTGGTAACGGTAGATTTCCTGATTTCCTGCAAAAGAGGGGTGTACTTGCTTTGCAGGAGCAAAATTTTGTCAGAGAATTACACCATCTTCTCTATCTTTGTGGACAGTCTAAGTTTACTTATCAAGAAATTTCAAACCAGCTTAGCGATCGAATGCAGCCTGTCTTAGAAGCATTTATGCAGTCTTGGGTTCTTCAATCAAAGGAAATTATGCCTTTAGAAGTTCCCAAGATAGAAGCGGGAGTCTATCGTTTACAACATGCTGCGTTACTCTATCGGAGCCAAACTACGGGTATTCTCGTTGATCCACATTTGCACTCTAATTACGGCATCCCAAAACTAAATACCGATATCTCACGAGCAATGTTAGAAGGATTAGTTGATGGGATCCTGATTTCCCATAGCCACTACGATCACTGGCATTATCCTACCCTCATGCAGTTTTCTCCAGATATCCCGATTATAGTACCAAGGGTTCCTCGTGGTTCAATTACCTGTGAAGATATGGCAGCACAATTACGAGGAATTGGCTTTACCCAAGTTTATGATGTTCCTTGGAACAGCGCTCCAATTCAAATTGGTGATATTGCTGTTCATGTGTTGCCGTTTTATGGTGAACAAGTTCTAGTTCCAGAATGTCCAAAGCCAGTTCATCCAGAATTAAAGAATTGGGGAAATACTTATCTGATAGAAACTGATTCCTATCGATCATGGTTCCTGATTGATGCGGGAAATGAACCAGAGCATTCTACATTGGATGTCGCTGATCAAGTGTATGATCGCTTTGGTGCGATAGATTGGGTAATCAGTAATTTTCAACCACTCTCATATAATTCCATTGGCGTAGATATTAAATCTTGGGGGTTAGACATTGTCTCGAACTTACTCAGTAATCCGCCAATCTTGGGAGTAACTTGTCAATTGGAAGGTGAGTACATAGCCACTCTTGGTCCGAGCGGTGTTGCTGAAGTATGCGCGAAAGTTAAAGCTAAAGTATGTCTTCCCTATGCTGACAGTTGGGCAAATTTGGGTGAACCTACGGTAAATGATAAAATTTTGATACCTCAGGTCAAATCTTATTTGCATCAGCTAGGGTGCAAAACTATTGTACATCCTTGGACTATAGGTAACGGATTGACATCGACTGGTTTGATAAAAGGATTTGCATCCAATCTTCCAACAATTAACATTTAGGTTAAATAGCTAATATGTTCGACAATATCAAGCTAGGACTAAAATTCAATCTTTTGTCATTACAGCCCTTTGCGCTTAATAAAACCTCAAAGAAATTTTTGAAAGCGTCGCTTCGCGACGCTTTCAAAAATTTCTTTGTACTACTTAAAGCCACAACAGGCTGTACTAGTTTTTATAATTAGTGTTTTGGGCTGTGGCTATATACCGCCGATCAGGATAAGAGCCTTAAGCAGGTGATAAAGCAAACGACTATGAATAAAATAATTAATACTCTTAAATCTATATCTACTGTTCCTGACAAGGAAACTATCCGATGTTATGCACGCAGGTTTGATTGTTTGCCTGTAGAAGAACTGACGACACTTGCCAAAAAAATTCTTGTGAGTCCCTATCTTGGAGTTAGTCAACTCAGTGAAGGGTTTGCTAGTACTCAAGGCTTTTCAGTAATATTTAGGCAAGAAGGTATCCCCCATGTTGTTGAACATTTCCCAGAGTTAGCTCCTTATATCAAGGCAACCCTTAAACCTTTTGTTAATGCTTTCTATCTAAACATTTTAGTGTTAACAGAAGGGGCTTGTGTTGATGCTCATGTTGATTGTAGTATTTGTGAATATTTTCAAGAATTAGTAACGCCCCAATTGGTAAGCATTTTATATGTGCAAGTACCGCAAGATATGAAAGGTGGACAATTAGTGCTTTCATTAGATTCTGAAAAAGAGGTAGGAAGAATTCAACCACAAGAAAATATGCTTCTCCATTTTTTGGGTTTTCTCACCCATAGAGTTGAATCTGTTCAAGCCAGTACTTCTAGAGTTAGTATTGTCTGTGAACAATATAATCTTAAAGATGAATGGTTAGTTCAAGTACCTAATTTTGCAATTAAGTCGGGGAATTTATGATAAAAGTAAGTAATTCTCTGGAAGGAATATTACGACTGATTGAACCTTCTGTTGTCCCTAAATTGATGACAGCAGATAACTGGAGTGCAATTGACACGGTTGCTCAAATATCACCTAATGCACTCTCGACCTTCTTTGGTTTTGAATATCGCTTAGGGAACAACTTTGAAGGGGTTGATTTTTTGATCTGTGTAGATGCTGATGAGGCTGGGAAAAGAGTTCTTGGCGATCCTTCCTACTCATTATCGTTGCCTGAATTGGTTGATCAAGAACCTATTTGGCAAAGAGTAAAAGCTTTTGCTAGGGAATGGAATACTAGTACTTCTGCGATCGCGAAAGAGGTATTCAATATCTGGCTGGAGTTTGACATACCTAATTCTTATACCGCCGATGAAATCCCCATTCCTAGCTTTTTTATGGGGGCAAAAGATATTTATGTATGTGATTGCCTAGAAGAACAAAAACAGCGTCGCGCTTGGCTCGTGGAAGAAGCTTTACCTTTGTTATTAGGTAAATCACTACCTATAGTCAATCAGGAAATGCTTTACCTCTGTTTGCAATCTTTACCTATAGGCGCTTACGTCTTTCAAATAGGATTAATGTTGGCACGAAAAATGGAGACGGTGCGCTTATGTATTCGCAACATTTCTCCTCTCCAAATTGTTCCTTATTTGGCTCAGATATCTTGGCAAGGTAATATCGATAATTTGACTCAATTTCTGCATTCACTCTCTCCCCTTGTTGATCGGATTGACCTTGATATTGACGTTGATTTTGCTACACGATCAAAAATTGGACTAGAGTGTCATTTCAATCTACAGCCTTCTCTAGAATCTAAATGGGTTCTTTTCTTAGATTTTTTAGAAGATCGATCACTTTGTCTACCAGAAAAACGACAAGCTATTCTTTCTTATCCAGGATATTTACGGGAAAGCGCTCATAAGGATCAATGGCCTGAAGGTCTAAAGCGTCTAACCCAAATACTGGGGAACACCAAGGAAGGGGTAATATTTCGAGGAATCCATCATATAAAAATTACTTATCAAGATAGTTCTCCCCAAGAAGCAAAAGCTTATCTTTATGTAAACCGTAAGATTTTAAATCATCAAGAAATTCGACAAGCTTTAGATAATTCTAAATTATTTGTAGAGATAGAGGATTTTCTAACAGAACTTGAGCAAGAAGAACTTTGGCAATTTACTAGAAATCATGCAAATGGCTTTGTGTTAAGCGATGTATATAACCAGAAATTATCTGTTAGCGATCGCCAAAATTATCGCCATTCTTTAATACTTGATCAGCCTTTTACCATTTCCCCGTTAATTGTAGAAAAAGTACGTCAAGCAATTCCCAAAGTCCTAGATGCGCTCCAAATCAAAGAATTCCCTGTCGGCGCTATTGAAGCCCAACTCACTGCTCATAATGATGGAGAGTATTTTAAACTGCATAATGACAATGGCGTTGAAGAATTAGCTAGTCGTATATTCACATTTGTCTATTACTTTCATCAAGAACCGAAAGCCTTTACAGGTGGAGAATTGCGTATTTATAATGGAGAATTTCAAGATAAAAAATTTATTTCTAAAGGTTATCAAGTTGTTGTCCCCAGAAATAACTGTATTGTATTTTTCCCAAGTCAACTAATGCATGAGGTTATCCAAGTTCAATGTCCATCTCAAAAATTTTTGGATGGACGTTTTACCGTGAATGGATGGGTACATGATGCCATGAAAATCAAGGAGAATCCCGATGCAAATCTCTAATATTCTTAATTTACTGCCCCAGTCTCTGGAGTGGATGGTACTATTTAACCTAGAAAAGGTGCGCGCAATTGCAGGAAATGAAACAACCTGCGCCATGTTTTATTTACCTGAGACTCTTGATCTCAATCTTTTTAGCCATGTCGTACTTACTAGTGATGGAAGACTAGTGGCTACTCTCTCAGAAAATTCCTTGGTTGATCCTTTTTCTGGAAATCTCTTGGAAAAGCCACCACAAGGAAAAACATTGGCGCATCAATTTGCTGATCGATTGTCATTATTTGCGATCAATGAAGCTGATTGTATTGGTTTAGGAGAAATTGAGGGATTCTCTCCAGTTTTGCTGCATCTAATTCTTCATGATCGTGAAGGTCATGCCACTGCAATTTTTGATCACCCCCCTGATCAGCGACATTATGAGTTATTACGTGCTGTAGGAGTCCGTTTTGTTGAAGGGAAATCTCAAGACGGCTACTATTTAGCCCAATTTCGTAATCGCTTGCCAATTCATATTCATGCGGGGATTCTGTCCCATTTTGAGCGAACTGGGAACTGCAATCTATTTTTCTTGCAACATGGCTTGATCGATCCACCCCTAGAAAAAGGGCTTTTGGAGGCGGGTTCGCGACGTATTTCTTGGGTCAAAAGTCAGGCGATCGCTTGGCTGCAAAAATTGACAGAGGAAGCCTTACAAAGTTCGTTATGTATGACCTGTGTCCCCCCTCATCCAGAACAACCATTTCCCTATGGTGATTTAGTGCCTTTAGGATTTGTGCTGCGATCGCTTCGAGATGCCCAAATGGCAGCATCGCATACACGCCTGACTGCTTACATAATGAGTCAACAACAAGATTCTCTCTGGGCTTTTCATCAAAAGCGATTAATTACAGCTACAGATTCTGCTTTAGTAATGCAAGGCTTGACTGAAGACTTATCGGCAACCTATAAAGCACTAGAACGCTTTAGCGATGGACAAGGTTATTACCCTCAGTTGTGGGCTGAAGCGTCTCAACCACACTCTATGGTCAAAGATCCAAGTTGCACCCATTGGTGTCAAACCGATTTCGCTACAACTGCAATGGTTCGGGCGCTGCATCTATCAAATAGAATGGAGCCTAAAACCCCAATTAGTTATTTGACATCAAGATTTTCTGAGCGAAGTGGTTTATATTTTGCAAATCCCTATTTAGTAGATTACTATTTAGCCATTGCCATTCAAGAAGATACAGTCGAAGCTCAAGTAATGCGCCAGCAACTCTTGCAGGAAGTGCTAAGTAGTCGAAATCAAGACTTCAGTTTTGGCTATTTCGATATTCCACTTTCCACGGCTTTAGCAATTTTGACTATAGCAGCTTTAGGAAGTCAGGGACGGATTATGAGAGCCTCTCAAATCAGACTTTTAGACTATTTAGAAGCGTCGGGCAGCTTTCCTTCATCAATTCCATTTTATTCTTCTCTTCGACTTGGTAACGATGAGCAATCGCAACTGAAGTTAAAGATGATGCAACTGAATCTATTTTCTAACACAAGAAAGCTATCTCAGGTGCAACAAATTGGAGAAGAATACCACAGTATCTCCTTGTATGTAGATAATTACAAAATGATTTCCACAGCATTAGCTGTTTCTGCACTTCATACTTCCTGTAATACGGAAATATACGATATTGATACGTTACCCCCAAGAAATCCTCATCCCCGTTATCGTTGTCGAGATCAGATAGCCTACATTACCAAATTTGCTTTGCCTCCTTATTTAGATGTCTCTACTCATCAAGGAGATAAATAAAAACTTACTTATCAGCACTTTACACTTTCATTACACTTTCATTTAAAGCGATTTAGGATAAAACATTAACGTAAACTTAGTATGAAAACAGTTGCTATCTGTGGTTCCAAAGTTAAGGAAATTATGTCAGCAGAAAGTTTTGTTGACAGTATAGAAATTGAAGGGATTAAGGTTAATTGTGGAGTTATACACACTAAAGATCTTACTTTTTCGTCCAATGATCCTGCCCTCAGTCACTTTGTTCTATTCCAAGTTAAAGCCTTTTCCTGTAACTATCGAGACAAACGACTTATTCTCAACACTGCAACTAAGGCCCCTGCTAATCGGTTTAACGCAGTAGGATCAGAATTTGTCGGAGTAGTAATTGCGGTAGGAACCAATGTCACCAATTTACAGCCTGGCGATCGCGTCATAGCGAACAATTGCTATCCTGATTCTGGAGTGACAGGTTTACCAGCAGGAGTACCTACTAACCATGCTTCCAAGGAGTTTCGGATTCTCCATCAAGCAAAGTTACTGAAAATCCCCTCAATCATGCCAGATGATGTGGCTGCCTCATTTAGTATTGGCGGGCAAACTAGTTACAGTATGATCCGCAAGTTACAGATTCAACCAGAACAAAACATATTAGTCACTGCTGCGAAATCAAACACGTCTTTATTTGTACTTCATGCCCTCCAAAAGTATCGTAAAGAGATGGGAATTAAGGTTTATGCTCTTACAAGCTCAAATAAATTTATGGATAAAATCCAGGCTATTGGCGTGGATCAGTTAGCGCAAATCCAAACAAATTCTGAGCCTTGGATCGATCCTGAAATTGCTCAATCAATTCTTGAGAAAGCCAAAGGAGGATTTCATGGAATCATCGATCCTTTTTTTGATTTACACATTGCTAAAATGCTTCCAGTTATGCGACCAGAGGCTAAATATATAACCTGTGGAATGTACGATCAATTTAGTGATCTGACTGAGATCCAATCACCCAATATAGGCATAAGTCCTCAACACCTTTTATGCACTGCCATGATTAACAATCTTTCGATTATTGGCAACTGCATTGGACTTACATCTGATTTAACCCAAGCCGTAGAAGACTACGCTCAAGGGAACCTACCCATAACTATTGATAGTGTTTACAAGGGAAGAGAAGTCGCCAGTTTCTTTGACCGCACTTATAATTCTCCCGATCGCTTTGGTAAGGTGGTGTATTGCTATGAAAATTAATTTCTTGGGACATGCTTCCCTTTTGGTTGAAACCCAAGATTGTAAAATCCTGATGGATCCGTTGTTTTGGGACCCTTTTTGTGATGGTACTAATGCCTCTTGCCCACAAAGAGAAATCTTTCCTGATTTATTTCCTGCCTATGACTTTTTAGTGATCTCCCATAGACATACCGATCACTTTGATATTCCTTCTCTCACCTATTTACCTAAGCACATAGATGTTCTTATCCCCCCAGACAAACTTTTGGTTGAGTGCCTGCAAAATTTGGGATACAAGCACATCTACCCGCTTAAAGAATTCCAGAAAGTGAAGATGGGAGACACAACCCTCATGACAACGCGATCAGAGATGCGAATACCTGAATTTGGAATGGTTTTTGCTGATCCTACTGGGGTTTTTTGGAACGCTGTAGACACTTTTTTTGCACCTGCTACGATTGAATTGGTTAAACAGTCTTTTCCAGAAATTGATGTATTCTTGACTCCGTGGAATGTGGGAATGGAGTTAAAATATCAAACTAATCAAGGCTTATCTTTTCCCTTTGATATTTACGATCATCTATATCGTCTGATTAGCTTGGTCGCTCCTCAAGTTGTCATTCCTGGTGCTCAAGGATGGAAGTATATAAATTCTGGATCTTGGCAAAATCGGCTTGCATTTCCTCAAACTCGTGAACGTTTTTGCGAAGATATGAGGACTGTATTGCCTCAAACACAGGTTTGTAGCTTAAATCCAGGAGATATTGCAGAACTAGATGACAGCAATTTCCACCACAAATCATCGGCTTGTTCCTATGCTCGCATGATGTTTGATGATCGAGAAACTATCGCCTTTGTCCCTGTTAATTTCCACAAAGATCTTCACGATGCTAATCCTCTAGGCTATTCCTTAGAGATTTTACAGGAAGAAATTTCTAAGGAAGTTACTATTCATTTGATAACTTTCATCCAAGAACATCTGACTAGTGCGTTTGCAGAGTACCAACATTGGAAAATTATCTACCAGTTAGAAGTAGTCTTTCCCGATGGGGAAAATAAAACTTGGCATATAGATTTTGGGAAATCTCCACTCACAGTTGAAGAAGGTTATAACCCTTTAGCAAATTTGTTTTTTTATGTTACCGCTTCAGGATTTTATAGCGTTTTACAAAAAAAATATGGATGGGGATATTTATCCAATGTAGGAGAATACCGTCATTTCCATAAAGTCTATTTGCCACATGCTACGGGGATTTCACCCGCAAAATTCGATCAAATGCTAGATCCTCTTTTTCTTAAACATCCCATTAATGAGGATGATTTGCTTCGACTCCAATCGGCAGTATCTCTACCTTCATCAGATACCTCGCCTCTGCCAAACAATCCTATGATGCTATTAGGTAATACCTTCTTCAAGTTACGCAAGAAACTTCAATCAACTTCTATGTCGTAAGTGTAAATTATGTTAAATAGTAATAATTTTGATTTTGCCAAACTGCTAGCCCCTATATCGATCAAAGATTTTCTAGACGAATATTGGGAAAAACAACCACTTCATATTTCTGAAAGAGCAGCTAGTTTCTATCAAGCAATACTGTCAGTCAATGAGATGGACATTCTGCTTGCCCGACACCACCTTACTCCTCCTACTATTCGGGTAGTGGCTAACCAGCAAGAAATGCTCTCTGATCGTTATATTAAAGCTGATGGGAGTCTCAATCTAAATCAGCTTTACAAGGGTTACCATGAAGGTCACACACTGATAATTAATGGACTCCAGCAGTTTTGGCAACCTCTTGCTGAAGCATGTTTAAATGTGCAGCATTTTCTTAATCATAATGTGGTAGCCAACTGCTACCTTTCCCCTCCCAACTCTAAGGGTTTGATGCCCCATTATGACACCCATGACGTATTTGTAATGCAAATTGAAGGGAGTAAGCAGTGGTATCTCCATCCAGCTAAAAATACTGTCCCTTTGTTAGGAAGCTTTCAACCTGTCATCCCTGAAACTCAGCTTAATTCGCCCCTGTTATCTATCCAACTAAATCCTGGAGATCTACTTTATGTACCTAGAGGATGTATCCATCATGCTGAAACCTTTGATAGTTTTTCACTTCATGTCACTATGGGGATTTATCCCGCTCAGTGGCTCGATTTAGTTGCCAGTGCGATTACTGCAGTGTCCCTTCGCAACTCCAAATTACGGAGGTCTCTGCCCATTGGCTATTTGGAGAACCCAGAAGGCGTAGCTTTACTTCAGGAAACCTTTCAAGAAATTTTACTGACAGTGGCATCGGATTCTCAAGCATTAGCAGATGGGCTAGAGATCCTACGCGATCGATTCATTCATCAGACTACTCCTTTACCTGACGGACATTTTCATCAACTCCATAAACTGGAAGAGGTAAATCTAATGTCTACTGTGATTAAGCGATCGGGTTTGCATTGCCGCGTTATACGCACAGGTATGGATAGTGTAAGTATTCAATTTCCCGGAAACACTATTTCGGGGAAATCTCATTTGGAATCCACATTTAACTTTATAGCCAATGCTAATGATGCATTTAAAGTAGTTGAATTACCTGATAAGTTAACTGATGACGGAAAGGTCACAATAGTGAAACGACTCATTCGAGGCGGACTACTGCAATCAATTACCTACTAAATTAACGAGGCAAAATGACGATAAACCTTTGAAATTTGATGATCAGGAAAATTTAGGCAAAAGATGCCACTACTTGCCAAACGAATAATATCCGATGATTCTGGCAGAACCCCTCCAACTTGAATCTTGAATGTATCCTCAATTTTTTTCTGGAGGTCATCAAAATTAAATTCTGGTAAAGCTTTGTTTACCAGCAATAATAATTTTTGAACGCCAAGTTTATGTGCAACATCAATCGTAACCGCTGTACCTTGAAAATCTTGCTGATCAGGACGTAAAATCAAAATTACTAAATCAGAAACTGTCAACGAGAGGAGAGTTTCTTCACTAAGCCCTGGATGAGTGTCAACAAATAAGTAATCAAGATTGAGCTGTTCAAGTAGGTCTTGAAAACCATCATTCAGAAGCTCAACATCATAGCCTTCTCTTAAAATCTTGGAAATATCATTGATGCGAACACTGGCAGGAATAAGATAAAGCGCACTCTCAGGTGTCGCAAATTTACCTAGGATAGAGGTAACATCATAGGCTGCATCTTTAGCTGGACAACGACCCCATAAAAAGTCATTTAGCGTCTTATTTAATTTGCTCTCATCAAACCCAAATAAAACATGTATTCCTGGGGATGGTAAGTCGGTATCAACAATTCCAACCCGTTTTCCATTACAGGCAAGGGAAGCAGCCAGATTTGCTGTAGAGTTGGATTTTCCAGTGCCACCGCGATAAGAGTGTATCGAAATAATTTTAGACATAAGTCCTACCCTAAATTTCTTGAATTTACTATACACAAATTTTGTTAACTCTGGTTTGAGTATCCTCAAACTAGATGTCACTAGAAGATTTTATTTGACAATCCATACTTCTTAAGGTTCGACACGATTGCCTACAGCACGCTGGAGCGCTGCAAGATCTTGGTTGTAGCCAATAATAGCCTGTAAAACATTTCCTTTGGCTTGGGTGAGACTAGTTTCAGCAATATTGACTTCAGTTTGTAATCCTACTCCAGCTTGAAATCTTAATCGCGCAAGTTCGAGGTTTTTTTCAGCACGAATTAAGCCTTTTTCAGCGATAGTAATATTTTTCTCGTTGGCTTTCAAACTAAAATAGGCTTCCTCTATTTCTAGGCGCACTTGAGCCTTAATGTCGGCAAATTGATTTGTAGCGATCGCTGCATTTATCCTTTGCTGATCGGCTTTGGCGGCAGAGGCTCCACCATCTAACAGTCTCCATTGCAAGCTCACTCCTATCGAGTACCCTGCAGCTACACCACTAGAGAAATTACTTGGATCTCTAGGATCTTCGGTACTTAATGACAATCCATTTAGATTTGCAAAAAGATTAACTTGAGGCTTCAAAAATGCTTCTTCAATTTCGACTCTGTCAAGGCTTATTTGACGAGTTAATTCTTGCTGGATGAGATCGATCCGTTGTTGCAAACCTAACAAAATACTATTTTCGAGGGAAATTTCCCATAGATTAACCTTTTTAATAGGCTCAGAAGCTTTAGGAATAATCTTTGGTGATAAATCGAGTAATCTCACAAATCTTCGACTTACAGATTGTTGTTGACTTTTTGCCCTAATTAATCTTTGGGTGGCATCGTCCAACTGAACTTGAGATGTTAAAACATCAAAGAGAGTGCCAAGTTGCCCTTTTAGAAGTTCTTCAGCATTAAAAACACTCATTTCTGACTGACGTACTGAAGCTTCTTCAATCAAAACTTGCTGATCGGTTCTTTGAATCGCGTAATAAGCGTTAGTAATATCAAAACGAATTTGCTGGGAAAGACGTTGAACCTCTAACTCATTTAACTGCAATGATCTATTCGCGCTATCAATCAGCGGACTACGCTGAGGCTGGTACAACCCATAATTAAGACTGAGAGTAGGAGAAAGTGTGGTGGTAGTATAGTTTTGTATCTGTTGAAATGCTATGGAATTTTGGCTAGCACCTTGTAGTAAAGCGGCTCTTCTAGTAGTCTCTACTGCTAGTTGATTAGAAGCATTTAAGTCACGGGAAAGACTGATCTGGAAAGCAGCAGTTGGTTGTAATGTGGCTTCTGCTTCTCGGAGAACTGCTTTTGCTTGCTCAACACGCAACCTAGCGGCTTGGACTTGTCGATTTTTTGCAAGCTGCAAGTTAATGGATTCCTGAAGAGTGAGTGATAGTATATTTTTGGGTTCTACCTCATCGGTTGTAGTGGGGCGCACTAAGTCTATAGGATTTTCTAATGGCTGTTCACGATTATTTTTCCCCTGCAATGGCTTTTGAGTTGAATCTATGGGTTCCGAAGCAGATTTCTCTTGCGCATAGGCATGAAGCTGCGGTAAATTTGTGTAAATCCCTAAAGCAAAAGCTGCCCAGATCATTCGTTGCAACATCTATACTCCTCATTCACGATTGTTTAGCCACTTTTGCAGTCTTATAAGTACTATTTGAAAACAATATTTACAATTTTAAATGGCAATACTAAATTATATAATTGCGGCAGTTGTAAACTGATTATTTTTTCTGTAAAAACTTTGGTAGTATTACTTGCTAAGGAGTGAGATTTTAGGAGACTGTTTTGGAAACACAACTTTTTCGCATAGCAGTCTTAAAAGAGTTTGGTGCGACAGATTCTAATTTACAAGAACTGCTTGACTATAATCAAAATACTTTTGAACATGAAAGCCTAGTTGAGGCTATCCGCTCAGCAGAGTTTCCTGAACCTCATATCGAGACTTGGCAACGGTATTGCAACCTAGCTAAGTTAGAAGGTGCATTCCCAATCCTATCGCAGAAGCTCGTTCAGTTAAAATTCCCAATTAAGTCAGGAATAAGCAAGACTGAAAATTATCAGATCGCTACAAAACGCGGAACTGCAACAGATGGAATGCTAGAAGCCACGGGACTGAGTTTGATACATCCTGATCAAGTCCAGTTATTTCTTCATGAAAGCTTAGTGGGACTAATTCCTGTCATTTTAGTAGGCGATCGCGAAGATTTTGTCGCATTGGTTCAAGCACTTACGAAAAAGAATGAACCCTCACCCGTGTCTCAGTCCATGGGGGCATGTATTATAGGGGGATATAATAACTGGAATCGCATCAATGAGTATCGATTGAAATGGACTAATCAACAATTGTCCCCTCCTAGTGAATTAGATTGGCAGACAGAATTCAAAAAAATTATTCCCAAAAAGCCTCTATATCAAGACCGATTTATTTTATTAAGCAAGGGTTTTTATAGCAATGTACCTGCCTCTTCATTGGGGTTAGAAGAGAAAGATTGGCTTAATTTATCTCACTTGATCCGTTTAGAGCATGAATGTACCCACTACTGCACAAGAAGGCTCCTGAACTCTATGCGAAACAACCTAGTCGATGAACTAATTGCCGACTATAGAGGGATAGTTTTAGCTACAGGCAATTTTAATGCATATTGGTTTCTGAATTTTATGGGACTAGAAGAATTTCCCCTTTATCGAGAAGGGGCTAGATTAGAAAATTATCGAGGTATGCCCCCCTTATCTGATTCTGCTTACAAAGTTCTCCAAAAGTTAGTTAAATCTGCGGCAGAGAATCTAGAAAAGTTTGCCAAAGGTTCTTCTGACAATCAAAGCTATGATGTTAAATTATTACAGCCCAAGGATCAACAACTTTTATTGCTAATTGCTCTTACTTATCTTACTTTAGAACAGCTAGCATCACAAAATGCTATTCAGTTCCTATATCAATCAATTCAACAATTTACCTATCTTCTCACTGATTCATGAGAGTCATATTTCTGGAGAATAATTTTTATGAATGAATTTTTATTGAAAGAACTCAATAATAGTGACATTGACTGGATGATTGCTGCTGGTCAGCAATTAGACATAGATACTGGCTCAACATTAATCGAGCAGGGTCAGACCAATGCTAATTTTTTTGTTTTATTAGAGGGGAGTTGTATCACAACTATTGCAAGCGAAGGTGGAAACATTATGGGACGGGCTTTTGCTGCCCTAGAAAATGTTGCTTCAGTTGACCAAAAGTTAGAAGAATTAGGGGTTGGGGAGATTTTTGGAGAATCAGCCTTTCTTGGAGTTGAAAAATCTTCGGTGTCGGTGAAAGCAATTGAAAAATCGAGAGTACTAAAACTATCTCATCAGGATCTCTATCAACGAATGGGGCAAGATGTAGGGTTTGGAGCAAGGTTTTATCATGCTCTAGCACTACATTCTGACGAACGTTCTCAACGATTTATTCCTCAGTATCTCCCCCGCAAGTTAGGATTTGTCCAGTCAGTGATGGCAGGTGGAAGCGCATTTGGTGAGCTTAGCGATGGAGATGTGGATTGGTTGTTAAAAAGTGGAAAGGTTGAAGTTATTCCTGAAAATCAGGTATTTATCCAAGCTGGTCGCCCAGTCGAATTTTTGTTTGTTCTGCTTAACGCCATTTGTGCTGTTTCAGCATTTGATAAGCCTCGTAAAATGTCACGTATTTTTGCTTCCTTAGAATCAGTTAGTAAAGGTGAAGATGCGATCGGGGCAGAAATTATTCATTTAACTACTGGAGAAATAACTGGTGAAACCCCTTTTGTTTGCACAAGTCCCATTTCCTCTGTTGCCGTAAAAACCTTGCAAGAATCTGTTTTCTTAGCTATTCCCTGTTCGATTTTACAATTAGAGCTACAAAAAAATTTGGGGTTTGCTTGCCGATTCTATCGGATGCTGAGTATTTTAATTACCTCAAGAACTGAAGCATTTATCGAACGGATGGGCTACGGTAAACGTCGCTCCTATGAGCGTAACCAGTCCTTACAAGCTAATATTTTATACGAAGATGAATTAAACGACAGCAGTTTAGATAATTTAACGTTGGCAGGTGCGAGATTTGATTGGATGTTAAAACGACTTTCCGTAAGAGGTAATGTATGAGCAATAAGCTATTTCGACAAGAATCATTAGAGCGTCTTTCTTCTCCTGAACGCTTAGATCAATTAATGTATGTGGCAAATGCTAAATCTTGGATTCCCTTATCAGCCTTAGGTGGTCTTGCTTTAGTAGCTCTAGGTTGGAGCATTTTCGGGAAAATCCCAGTAACTGTTTCTGGTCAAGGAATTATTGTATTCCCCAAAAAAGTTGTAACTATACAAAGTGTGGGATCTGGTCAAATTTCATCAATTGATATCAAGGTTGGCGACGTTCTGAGAAAAGGTCAAGTAGTTGCAACTTTATCTCAATCAGATTTAACTAAGCAATTACAAATCGAAAAGCAACAACTTAGAGAATTAACAGAACAAGACCAAAGTTCAACTCAATTACAAAATCGACAGTCTAACTTGCAGGTGGAATCGATCCAACAGCAAAGAAGATCACTTCAAAAAAATATTGCTGAAATTAATGCGCTCATTCCTACACTAAGGGAAAAAGGAGTAATTGCAATTCGCCTTCAACGCCAAGCATTAGAAGAGAGACTTATTCAATTAAACAACTTATCCCCTGCTCTAGAAGAACGCTTAAAGACTCGTCAGAATCTATTAGATCGAGGAATTATAACAGGAGATCAAGCTTTGCAAGCAAGGCAGGAATATTTACAAAATCTTTCTACTATTGCAGATTTGAGGGCGCAACTTAAGCAATTAGATTCGCAGGAGGCTGATGCCGAAAGACAATATCTACAGAACCTTAATTCTATTGATGATTTTGAATCAAAATTAAAAGATTTAGATAGCCAAGAAGCTCGATTAAGGCAGCAAAATCAGGATAGTGGTTTTGGGCGTTCTAATCAGATTCAGCAGGTCAAAAGTCGTATTGCTCGTTTAGAACAGCAAATTTCAGATACATCTAATGTCAAGAGTGAATATGAGGGAAATATTTTAGAAATAACAGCGAATTCTGGGCAAATTGTCAATTCTGGCACCAAATTAGCTTCAGTTGGTCTCCCCGATCAGAATAAAAGACTTGTCACTGTAGCCTATTTCCCTGATCAGACTGGAAGACAAGTTTTAACTGGTATGCAGGTGCAAATTACGCCTTCCCAAGTTAAAAGGGAGCAATTTGGAGGTATTTTAGGGAAAGTTAAGATGGTATCCCCCTATATCCCAACTATTCAAGGAGTGACTACCTTAATTGGCAGCGAAGAAGCTACTAGAGTATTACTACCCAATGGGTCTCCTCAAGTAGAGGTTTTTATTGAGTTAGAAGAGGATAGTAATACCTACAGTGGCTATAAATGGTCATCTTCTAAGGGACCGAATATCAATTTAGATTCTGGCACTCTCTCTACTGTGCAGGTTCTAGTAGAAGAAAGAGCACCCATAACCTATATTTTGCCTTTCCTACGCTCCACTACAGGTATTAACTAGCTTGAATCTATGAAGTTACCTTTTTTGAAAAATGCGATCGCTAAAACTCCTACGATCCTGCAAATGGAGGCTGTAGAGTGCGGAGCCGCCGCCTTAGCCATCATCCTTGCCTATTACAAACTTTTTATACCCTTGCCAGAACTCAGGAGAGAATGCGGGGTGTCAAGAGACGGGAGTAAAGCTTCTAACGTGCTTAAGGCTGCCCGAAATTACAACATGGTAGCTAAAGGATTTCGAAAAGATCTTAACAATTTAAAAGAACTAAGACTTCCATATATAATATTTTGGCACTTCAATCATTTTTTGGTTGTAGAAGGATTTGCTAAGAATCGAGTTTTCCTCAGTGATCCTGCTTCGGGCAGACGCAATATATCCGAAGCTGAATTTGACGAAGGATTTACTGGCGTAGTTTTGCTGATTGAGCCAGGAGCAGACTTCAAGAAAGGTGGTAGATCTCCCAATATCTTAGTAGGGTTAATTGAACTATTGCAGAGTTCCAAAGGTGCAATCTTGTTAGCAATTGCTGCTGGGCTGCTACTTACGATCCCCCGACTCTCCATTCCAGCATTTTCGCAAATTTTTGTCGATGAAATCCTTGTACAGGGTCGCGAAGGCTGGCTACGTCCTTTAGTAATTGGTATGTTGTTTACGGCAATTTTACAAGGTTTTCTGGCAAAGCTTCGTTTGAATTACTTGCGCCGACTTATGCTAAAACTAACGACAAGTATGTCAGGAGGGTTTTTATGGCACACTTTACGACTGCCAATCGGATTTTATGCCCAAAGATATGCAGGGGAAATTAGTAATCGCTCCCAGCTTAATGACAAAGTGGCAAACATTTTATCTGGGCCATTAGCTACTACCGTAATTGATGTAATCATGATGATTTTTTACTTTATTGTCATGTTGCAATATGACGGGGTACTAACATTAATTGCTGTCAGCTTCGCCAGTATTAATTTTGCAGCTTTGTCATTGCTATCTACTAATCGAGTAGATGCTAACACCAAACTTGCCCAAGAGTTTGGGAAAGTTGCTGGTGTAGCAATTGGTGGTATCCAAACAATTGAGACAGTCAAAGCTTCGGGATTAGAAGGAGATTTATTCGCTAAATTTGGAGGTTACTATGCAAAAGCCCTAAATGCTCAGCAGGAACTTGGATTACAAACCCAACTGCTTAGCTCATTACCGTCATTACTAACTTCGTTAACTTCTGCGGCAATTTTGGTAGTTGGTGGGTTCAGAGTAATGGATGGAAATTTGAGTATCGGGATGCTAATCGCTTACCAATCTCTAACTTCTAGCTTTTTAGAACCTGTTAATTCACTCGTAAATTTTGGCAGCACTCTACAGACCCTGGTAGCAGATATAAATCGTATTAATGATGTTTTAGAAAATCCTATCGATCCTGAAGCTAATCGACAATCTTCTCTGACAATTCCCTCTACAGACTTATATAACTTCCGATTGCAAGGTTTTGTTGAATTCAGAAATGTTTCTTTTGGCTATAATCGTCTTGAGGCACCTTTAATTAGTAATTTCAGTTTGCGAATTGCCCCTGGGCAAAGGGTCGCATTGGTAGGGGGAAGTGGTTCAGGAAAATCTACCATTGCTAAATTAGTTTGTGGGTTATATGCCCCGTGGGAAGGAGAAATTTTGTTTGATGGTAAATCTCGTCAAGATTGGTCTAGAAATGTATTGTCTAATTCCTTAGCAATGGTAGAGCAGGATATCTTTTTATTTGGTGGCTCGATTAAAGAAAACCTTACCCTTTGGGACAATACTGTAACCGATCACGAAGTTATTCGAGCCTGTGAAGATGCAGCCATTCATGATTTGATTCTCTCTATGCCCAATGGTTATGGTGCAGAGTTAATTGAGGGAGGCATGAATATCAGTGGAGGGCAGCGTCAACGTCTTGAAATTGCTCGATCTTTAGTACGTAATCCTAGTATTTTGGTGCTTGATGAAGCAACCAGTGCCTTAGATGCCGAAACAGAAGTCACTATTGATCGTAATCTCCGAAGGCTTGGTTGTTCCTGTATTGTTGTGGCTCACAGACTCAGCACCATAAGAGATTGCGATGAGATCATTGTACTTGAACATGGTAAAGTCGTCCAAAGGGGGACACACGAGTCCTTAAGAGAGCAAGAAGGTGCATATGCTCGACTAATTCATACGGAGGAAGGATAGCATGAATATCTCTAACCCAAAAGTAGTGAAAGGGAATGCTCCCTTGGTTCTAAATGATCCTGATCGTGTATGGGAAGTTTATACAGGGACACTAGCAATTTTTTTCCGAAAAATTCAAGAAAATGAGCCAAAAAATATTCAGCGCTATCTATTTACGGTTGAAGTGGGAGAGGTTCTATTTGGCATTGATTACTTGAGTGGGTGGGAACTAATAGCAGTAGCTCTAGCAGAAACTGAGCTTTTGGATCTTTCTATTGCTGATTTTTCTACCAAGATGAGAGAACCTAAGCGACACCGTCAATTGGATCTTTGGATATATCACTGGAGTAAACATCTCCATCCTCCGATTCCAGTTGCAGTTGATCCTGTCTTAGTAGATAGTACTCAATATCTTTCTTTATCTGCTAAACAAGTTTTACTATCTCCTAAAAATCAAGTTTTATGGATAACAATTCGACAAGGAAGTGCAATTTGGCTTGAGCTAGAAGGTCAAAGGCTAGAAAAATTGCAAACTCTTCCCATTGGATTTGGGTTGTGGATGAGTGCAGAAACTGATCTAGAAATTTCTAGCCAAGTGACAGAGGAAAGAGAAGACTGGACATCTCTCCAGATGGAATTGCGTCAATTTCATCAAAATGTTGGTATCAATATTCAAGAATTAGAGGCTCAAGAATTAGAGGCAGATTTTCATCGATTTGAAGCCAGAAATAAACAAAACAAAGCATCGTTGACGGCTGCTTTAGAGGATCTCGTTTCAGTTTTACATGAACCTAAAGAGCAAACTTCCTTAGGAGGTAATGCCTTGTTGGTTGCATCTGGGGCTGTAGGGCGAGTAGCAGGCATTGTAATTCGTCCGCCAAGTCAGTCTGAAGATATAAAACGCATCAAAGATCCCTTGTCTGCGATCGCCAGAGCTTCTCAGATGCGAATTCGTCAAGTATTACTTGAATCTGGATGGTGGAAACGGGAATGTGGAGCAATGCTTGCCTATTCTCAGGAGGATGATTGCCCTGTCGCCCTGTTACCAAAAAGTCAAGGGTATGTTCTTTTTCATCCTGAAAAGAATACTAAACAAACGATTGATCAAAAAGTTGCCGACACAATTTCACCTATTGCCTTTACGTTTTATCGACCATTACCTTTGATAATTCACAATGCAATCGAGCTGTTTTCATTTGGGCTTAGGGGATATAAAATCTCAGCAATTGGTATTGTCGTACTCGGAGTTAGTGTTACGCTTTTGGGCATGATCATTCCGCAAGCAACGGCAATTTTGGTCAATGATGCTATCCCCAATAGCGATCGCACCTTACTTAGTCAATTAGGCTTAGCCCTTTTTGCCGCAGCATTTGGGCAATCAGCATTCCAAGTTTCTCAAGGTATTTTAACTAATCGAGTTGAGAGTGCTGCGGATAGTGTTTTACAGCCTGGAATTTGGGACCGTCTCCTGCGTTTAAGCCCTGCTTTTTTTCGTAACTACTCCTCTGGAGATCTTTTATCTAGAGTACTTACGATTAGCGAGATTCGTTCTCAAATTAGTGGAGCGACGTTGAGAACGCTTCTTAGCAGTGTATTTGCCATACTAAATTTAGCCTTAATGTTTGTGTATAGTTGGCAACTATCCGTCATAATTATTGTAATTTCCTTGTCTGTATCTTTCATCACCTTTATTTCTAGTCGTAAGATAGTTGAAAAGAACCGCATACAAGAAGAATTGGGCGGAATTTTGAGTGGGTTTACCATTCAGCTTATTAATGGTGTTGCAAAACTTAGAGTTGCGATGGCAGAAGAACGAGCCTTTGCAGCGTGGGCAAAGCAACAAAGTAAAATCCTAAAACTACGATCAGGAGCCCAGCGTATAAATGATAGTGTGACGGTAGTTTCTGAAACAATTCCTTTGATAACTTCGATATTGCTATTTTGGTTTACCATTTTATTTATGCAAATGTCTCGACAGTCAGGGAGTTCTGGAGGGTTCAATGCAGGTTCTTACTTGGCGTTTGCATCTGCGCAAGCACTTTTTATGCGTGGCATCACTGATTTAAGTACTACAGCTACAAATATTTTGGACATTATTCCCTTGTGGGAACGCGCTCGTCCTATTTTAGAAGCGCCTCAGGAATCTGATCCCAGTAAAGCCGATCCTACTCGTCTCAAAGGGCATATTTTATTAGATCACATTACCTTTCGTTATCGTGAAGATGGTCCGTTAATATTAGATGATGTCACGATTGAAGCTCAACCTGGAGAATTTATAGCGATCGTTGGTCCTTCGGGAAGTGGGAAATCTACAATCTTTAGATTACTACTGGGTTTTGAAAATCCTTCTGCTGGAACAGTTTATTATGATGGGCAAGACTTATCAGGACTTGATCTTCAGGCTGTGCGCCGCCAGTTTGGTGTGGTGTTACAAAATGGACGTATCAATGCGGGCTCAATTTTTGATAGTATCACCGCAGGAGCTTTAGCGACCCTTGAAGAAGCTTGGGAAGGTGCGCGAATGGCTGGTTTTTCCCAAGATATAGAGCAGATGCCGATGGGAATGCATACGGTCATAAGTGAAGGAGGAACTAATCTGTCGGGAGGACAGCGCCAACGCCTACTCATTGCTAGATCATTAGTACTAAAGCCCAAAATTATTCTTATGGATGAAGCGACTAGTGCTCTTGATAACCGTACTCAGGCGATCGTTACAGCCAGCTTAGATCGTTTAAATGCCACGAGAATCGTAATTGCCCATAGACTGAGTACAATCATCAATGCTGATCGTATCTTTGTTGTTGAAGCAGGTCGGGTAGTACAGGTGGGAAATTTCAACCAATTGGTGAATGAAGATGGGTTGTTTTCTCGCCTTGCGGCAAGGCAACTAGAATGATAACTACTTTTCAAGCAGATCAGGTAGCCACAATATAAGCAAAATCGATAGGCAAATTACTATCAAACCAACAGTAAGATTAAACGTGTCACTACTCATATTTATGCTGTGTTTTATTATTTGTTTATTCTACAGTGCAAATAGGCTATACCTTTAACTGTTCTATTTAGATTAAATGGAAGTGATCAAGATTTTTTACACCATTAGTCATTGCTTTACTTCCTTATTTTTCTCTGCTTTAAGCGTTCAGTTCTTTCTTGTAAATTGCTAAACATTTCAGATTCAGTAATTTCTGCAACCTGACGTTGGCGCTTAACCTCATCAATTTCAATACGAAGTTCTTCAACTTCTCTAATCAGCTTCTCTTCATTGGCTTTAATTTCCCGAATTTGTTGTGCATGAATGAGTGCTTTTTCAATTACTGGGCTAATGTGAGCAGCTATAATTCTTAAAGTTTTTAAGTTGGGAGCAGTATAAAATTCAGTTTCCTTATGGGTTATGACAATTGCCCCAAAAACTTTATTATTAGTTTTAAATGGCGCACAAAGCAATGACTGTGCATCATCACTATAATATTTTACCCTTAGGTCAGTTAATGTATTATTTACAAGTTCAGGCTTACCTGTAGAACAGACATGACCAATAATTCCTTCATTTTCCAAGAATACAAATGGTTCTAATGGGGATAATTTTTCGGGTCTGAGTGTAACAGTAACATATTGAGTAATATTGGGATCTAACTGCAAAACAACTAACCCACCAGTTGCTTCAATAACTCGTAGAACTTCATCTATAGCTAGATTGCTTAATGCTTCCAGACTAAGATCACCTGCCATTTTTTCAGTAATGTCAAGTAAAAGATTAGTTTCTCGGTAGAGCTGAAGAATTTCTTTAGCCAACCCACGATTTTCCTCTTCCCGATTCAGAGCTTTTGACAGATAGATGGCTAAATTATTTGCATTCCCTCCAAATACCCAAGCGATAGTTTTCCCGCCAGACAAAACTGGATGTTTATATTCAGGAGTAAGAGAATCATCTCCACAAATCAACTTCCCTTCTAAGTCACAGATTCCAAACGGGTAATAGTCTAGATAAATATCTAAGAATGGAAATATTTCGCTCTTAAGTAATTTTTGTAATGACATGTTAACTATAGTACTTCAAGTTTGAATTGGCGTATAAAGGGAGTAAAACAGAGATTAGAGCAATATCGTAGTCCCGAGCAAATCGTAGGACAACTGAAACAAGAAGGGAAGCAAACAGCCAACCATGAAAGCATCTATTAAATTAAATGATCAATGCAAATCAGCAAGAGATGGGAGACTGAAAACAATATCTAAGACAAAAGCAGAAATGAAGAAGACGGAAATGTATGACCCAGAAAAGAGGAAGCATCACAAATCGCGTGGGAATTGAGCATCGTCCAGTAATTGTCCACAAGAAGACCGAGATAGGACATTGAGAGCGTGACAAAGTGATAGGATTTGACCACACAGGAATAAAGTTTATTGAGTGAATATAAGGAACAATAGATAGAGTTACTAAATATAAGTTTACTGATAAAATTATGTCATATTTTCTAGATTTAAGAAACAAGATAATATTACTGGATTTGAGACTAAAAAGTCTCAGTACAGGACAAAAAACTTAAAAAGCTCTCTTAGTAAAGTTTGCTGCCAAAATGCCTATGAATTATGCTAGGTAAGGGCTTTATTTAGGTTAATTCAGATCCAATTTTTTGGGTTTTAAAGTTTCTTTACCTATTTAGTTATGGCATGCTGAAAAAGCAATAAAGGTAAACAAGCATAGATTTTCAATTGTTAGAAGCACTAATAAAATTCAAGAGAAAGAAGCAAAAGCAAGTAAAACCCTTGTACGCATAAAATTTCATGTAGCGACGTTCCCCCACAGCTATCAATCGATAATTTCTATTTGCCATTTAGAGGCAACCTGTCAGGAGAAAATCGATGCGTAAGATTATCTAACTAGTTCCATGGGAAACCTTTGAGAGTAAATATGCAGAACAATTTAGCTGAACCTAGAGATTGTCGGCAGAATCAACGAACTCATTGTGAAGCATCCAAAAGAATCAGAACGAAAATAAATAAAAGAGAAGAACGAAGTAAAATAGAAAATAAGAAAGAAAAAGATTATTTGTGATTAAGTTATCGGGTGAAGATGTGGCGATCGCTCCTAATGGCTACAATGCAATAACCACTACAGAATTTAGCGAATTTAGGGCAAAACGTTACGCTCTACTCACACACGGATGTTAAAAGAAAAACAGGCGATTTTTGAGAGGCGATCGCTGTTATGCATATCGAAGGTTACGAGCTAAAAATCCACAATTCTTAACCCGTAATTTTCAGTTTATAATTAACAAAAGCTATTAATCAAAAAAATGCTATCAATTAATCTAGATCGAGAAACAGAAGCATACTTAGCAGAAATTATTGCTCAAGAAAATAGCACATCCGAAGAACTCCTCAAAAAGCTAATCCACCAACATTGGCAAACCCTAAAGCCTCGCCAAACCTTATTTCAAAGAAGAGGTGGACATCCTAAAAATCTGTTGCAAGACGCTGCTCCTGATGCATCGTTACGAGAAAATCGCAAGCAAGCTGTCTTAGAACATATCCAAAGTCATCATCAAAAATCTAATTAATGCAAGAATATCCGCCCATAATTCTCACTGACAGCAGTATTCTATTTGCCTACTACAGCGCCAGAGACGACTATCACAGCTCCGTTTGCAACTTCTTTGAAGAATGCTCAAGCGAACTGATTACCACCACAGCTTGCGTAACTGAAGTAATGTATCTATTGAGCAGAAACTATCATACCCAAAATGAATTTCTCAATGATTTAGCCCAACAACTTTATCGATGTATCCCACTCATATCTGAAGATTTTAGCCGAATTAGAGAACTCAACGAACAATATGCAGACTTGCCAGCAGACTTTGCAGACCTATCCCTAATCGCCATCTCTGAAAGGCTAAATATTTCTGCGATCGCTACATTAGACAGTGACTTTGACATTTATCGCCGCTATCGTAAGCAACCCTTTGAGCGCGTATTTTTTTAATTGCGAATCAGGAATTACGAATTAAAAGATTTCAATTCGTAATTCCTAATTCCTAAATTAAGCGGCAACCGCTACAGGACTATCGAGCTTCTTCAATTGCTGAACTAACAGGCTGAGGAACAGACCAACATCAGTGACCACACCGACAGACTCAACCGAACCGCGATCGCTGAGTTTGGTCACAACCGCAGGGTTAATATCCACACAAACCATCTTCACACCTGAGGGAGTCATGTTGCCAACACCAATAGAGTGCAGCATTGATGAAAGCATCAAAATCATATCTGCATTACGAATTTGTTCGCTATATAGACGTTGAGCTTCCACTAAATCCATAACCGTATCTGGTAAGGGTCCATCATCACGGATCGAACCAGCTAGCACAAATGGAATGTTATTAGTTACGCATTCGTACATTACGCCAGTCTTCACAAATCCTGCTGCAATGGCTTTATGAATACTGCCATAGCGACGTACTGAGTTAATCACTTTGAGATGATGGCGATGTCCGCCTTTGACACTTACACCACGCTTGAGATCGACTCCGAGTGAAGTTCCCATGGATGATTGTTCCATGTCGTGAACAGCGATCGCATTACCACCGAGCATCGATTGTACATAACCCTCACGAATCAAATAGGCAAGGTGAGGTGCGCCGCCAGTATGGACAACTACAGGGCCACAGGAAACGACTAATTTACCACCGCGATCGCGAATTTGACGAAGCTCCCATGCAATCTGTTCGACCACAAGTTCGACACGACGTTCGCTCGATACACCTGCACCCATAAACGAAAATTCTTCTTTTTTGGCGTTGTCTCTAGCCTCAGGCTTACGCACAGTCCTCACGCCATCATAACCAACCACAACGCGATCGCCGACTACCAAATCACGCAATAGCTTACAGTTAGCACTGCCATCGGCACTAATCGCGATCGCGGCATCCATCCGCTGATTGGTACAACGAATCCATTCGCCATCCACACACGCTTCGGTGGGATAAATCGTGCTGACATAGAAGTCGTCAGGAGCTACACCATCTTGTAATACAGGCTCAAGATTTGCCGCGCATGTGTCACGATCTTGCAACACAGCACCGATTTCAATTAGTTCGCCCATGATCGTTTCCATTAGATCATGAGATGGTGCAGAGATGCGAATCTTCGCTAAAGATGTACTTTGTCTTTGTTCACCAAGATTAAACTCTAATACTTGGAAACTACCACCGTTGTCGGTTACCAAATCTAAAGCGCGATTGATAATGCCAGAATCAAGTAAATGTCCTGTTAATTCGACAATCCGTGCTTCAACTGTATTTTGCTCAATTACGCTCTGTTCACTCTCTATAGTAGGAACTTCAATAGTTCGTAAAGTTAAGCATTTAGCCGCTCCACCAGCTTTAAGAAATTCGGTTAGAGGCGTTTCGATGACTGTAAAACCACAATTAGTAATGCTCTGTTTTAAGCGATCGCTGATTTTGTTCATGACCACATTGCGATCAACGTTGACAGCATTACAAGCGAAGTTGACAGCATCGGCTTCTTCGATCGCGATCCGCTTATGAGCAGGAACTCGCATTTCAATCAAACGATTGGAATAAGAATCAAATGCAGGTGGATAATACAATAAATATCCGCCTGTCAAAGGACAGAAGCAGGTATCTAAATGATAGAAGCGATTATCAATTAAACGTAGTGAGAGAACTTCAATATTTAACCATTTAGCAAGATAAGGGTGGGCATCTAGCTCTGAACGGAAGCCATAGCCAGCCCATAGCCAACCACCAGTGCGATCAAACAACGCATCGCCCGCGCCTTCAAACGGCAAATCCTTGGGTAGTTCAAACACAGTAAAACCCTTTGACTCAAACCATGCTTTGAAATATGGCTCTTCGCCCTGACGCTCTTTATGCAAAAAACGGCTCAACACAGCTTTATCACCGAGTACTAGCCCAGCATTTGCCGTAAATACCATGTCTGGCCAGCCTTTTTCAGGTGTGACTAGCTCAACATTAACTAAACCTTTGAGAACTCCATAAAGCTTTTGCCATTGCAACACAGCGCGATCGCGGCTTGACTTGTGAACGTTACCCTCCATCCAAGGATTGATCACATAGTCCACGTCGTAGTGATCGGGTGCACACATCAGATAATTCAGTTGGGCAGTCATAAATAAAAGTAAATAATTAGGGGAGAATGCAAAATTTATCTTATGCACACTGGCAGCTACCAAAAATTACCGAGCCGCCAACTTTTAATCATACCTAATGCTTTACCCTGAAAGTTATTAAAAAAGTTACCATCTCTTGATATCTCCCTTTCAAATGAGTTACTGCCTTCCCAGTGAAAGAATTAGTGGTGCGGCGCTCCGCGCCGCTAATTCTTGGGTTTTAATGTCTATTTTTCTACTGGCAAGGGAGTAAGAAATGCTTATTCAAGAATGTTAGGACTTACGCAGAAACGCCTGAAAGTCTTAATTATTCGTAGGGGCAATTCATGGATTGCCCCTACATTTTGTAGCTGATGCGTAAGTCCTAAAGGTATCGCTCAATAATTTCAAAATTTTTTTTAAAAACTCTTGCAAATATCTTTATATTGGTATAAATTAATTACAGACCCATCCTATTCCCCCCCGTGTGGGTCTAGTATCCCCGAAATGGCAATTGCTTCCGAAAGGAGCAAGCGCAAATCAGTAGACCTATAGCTATCCGCTACACATACGGTATGGTGGCCACTGATGCCGAAGGGATATTTTGTATTTCTAAAACTAAATAAACAAAAAAGGTTCGCGATGCGAACCTTTTTTGTTAGCCCCCAATTTGGGACATCGTGCGTAAATAGCTTTTTTGCTCACCATTACCACGATCGCGTTCTTTAAAATTAATTTCCTCTTTCATATTTAGCAAATCGCGTACCGCCACTCGCAACTCAGCAAAATCTTGCCCCTGACGGACCGCCGTTTTAAGATCGATCTGTCCTGATTCATTAAGCAAGCATGGACGTAGCAAACCATCAGCAGAGAGACGCATCCGATTGCAGCGATCGCAAAAACATTCAGACATTTGACTAATAAAGCCTAAAGTCCCCTTCGCATTAGGAATCTGAAACACATCAGCAGGACCATTGCCTTTACAGTTACTAGCATCTAAGCCGTAGCGATCGCCTATCTGTTGGCGCAAAGTTGCTGAGTCTATCCAACCCTTATGCGTAAATAAGCTGTCATTACCAATTGGCATAAATTCAATAAAACGGATATGCCAACGGCGATCAATACTCAGAGCCGCTAAGTCCAAAATTTCGCAATCGTTCACATCTGGCACTACTACCACATTTAACTTAAGCGGGTCGAAACCCACTTCATAAGCGGCTAATATCCCCGCCCATACTTTTTCCCAAAGATTACGCCCTGTAATTTGCCGAAACACATCGCGATCAAGAGAATCAAGACTAATATTAATTCGTCGTAAGCCCGCTTCATACAAAGGCTTAGCCAACTCACCAAGTAAAAAACCATTAGTCGTCATCGACAAATCTTCGACCCCCTGCAAATTAGCGATCGCCTCAACCAAGCTCACCAGATCGCGCCGCAGTAAAGGTTCACCGCCCGTCAGCCGAAATTTTTTAAAGCCAAGGGGAATAAAAACCTCTTTCAATAAATTAATTAGCTCAGTATTAGTGAGGCTCTCTTGGGCAAGAATATAATCGACTTCCGAGCCTTCAGGCATACAGTAGGTGCAGCGAAAATTGCAGCGATCGATCAAACTAATGCGAAGGTAGTCAACGGTGTTCACAGATTTATATCCTAATGACGTGCATTGTGTTCTCGTTCTCATAAAGTCTTATAAAGTTAGATGCAGCGCAAATACTTCAACTAACTATATGAGTTAATTTATGAGTGATCACTATAGCGATAGTTATATGATAAGAAAATAATTGATCAAATGTGTTAAATCATGACCCTACAGTACGCCTATATACGCGGAACATTCGTCCCTCTCGAAGATGCCACAATCAGTATCCGCACCCACGCATTTTTATATGGTACGGCTGTTTTTGAAGGGATTAAGGCGTATTGGCTACCTGAAGAAAACCGTATGGCAGCATTTCGACTGCAAGAACATTACCAGCGCCTGATCCAAAGCTGTCGCATCATTGGTTTACAGCATCCTCTTGATGTTGAAACAATGGTTAACATCACTACTGAGTTATTGCATCGTAATCAATGTAACTCAGCCACCTATCTCCGTCCAATTATTTACAAATCCGACCTCCGTATTGGTCCTATTCTCAAAGTTCCGCATACCCATGATGATTTTTGTTTGTTCAGTGTGCCGATGGATGGCTATCTCGATACCAGCAACGGCATCAAAGTCGGTGTGTCTTCATGGCGACGTTTAGATGACAACGCGATCCCTGCACGTGCCAAGGTAAATGGCGCTTATGTAAATACGGCTCTTGCAAAAACTGATGGCTATGCTTCTGGCTTTGATGATGTTGTCGTTTTAACTAACGATGGTCATGTTGCCGAAGGAAGTGCGATGAATCTGTTCTTGGTAAGAGATGGAAAGCTAATTACTAGTTCTATCACTGACAACATTCTCGAAGGGATTACTCGTAGTTCGGTAATGGAGTTAGCTGCCAAAGAATTAGGAATCGAAACAGTATCGCGCACAATTGATCGCACTGAGTTGTACATTGCTGACGAAGCATTCTTTGTCGGTACGGCTACCGAACTCGCCCCAATCACCAGCTTCGATCATCGCCCTGTCGGTGATGGCACGATTGGCGAAATCACCAAGAAACTCCGCGACTTATACAGCAAAGCGGTTCAAGGTCTATTGCCAGACTATCATCATTGGCTAACTAAAGTTTAATATTTGTTTATGCTTGGCTTGGACGCGTCCTATTCTTTTCTTATAAGGTTTGGGACAGGGAAACTTGCAATTCAATTTACAACTGATGTTACATGGAAGTTTCTAAAACCCTCACCCCTAGCCCCTCTCCCGTAGGAGCTACCGTGTACACACAAGTTACCAAGAACTAAAGTTCTTGGCTCAAAGCTAAAGTCAGTTAAAACTGACTGAATAAAATATGCTTTTGAGATGTTTTTAACCCGTTTTAACGGGTTTTAGCTTTCAGCCCGCAATTTATTGCAGGGCTTTTGTGGTGATTTTGACTTATGTATACACGGCAGCCCGCAGGAGAGGAGAACAAGAAAATAATTTGGGTTTCGCTCCACTTCTCCTGCAGGAGAAGTGGGGGATAAGGGTTCCACGTAACATCAGTTACGATTACAGATGAACGGCGATCGCAATCTCTTCGCCTTTACAAAGCGCGAGATCAATAAAGTTACTTTCGACAACTTCACCATTCACAGTTATTTGTTTGACAGAACTATGATTAACTACAGTTAGCGAGAGAACTTTACCGCGAAACTTGCGCTTTGCCGTAAAGCCAGACCATGCCGCAGGAATATGCGGATCAATGATCATTCCTGCAAAAGTGGGTTGGAATCCTAAAATATAATCAACCCCGATTCGCAACATCCAGACTGCCGTACCTGTGAGCCATGAATGACTTGCTTGACCTTGGGTTTCGTGATCGGGACTGGTCACGTATTCAGGATAAACATATGGCTCTGTCTCAAAGCGATCGCATTGCTGATCAGTCGCTTGAGATGAATTAATCGGCATCATGCGGCGATAGATTTCCCAGCCAAATTCTACATCACCATTGAGAAGGGAAGCTAACACAAACCAAGCAGAGGCATGATTAAATACTGCACCGTTCTCTTTTTTGCCAGCGACACAACGACTAATTAAGCCAATCGTATCATCGATCTCTGTAAAAGAAGGAGCGACAATCTGCATACCAAAAGGCGTGGCTAAATATTCGCGACTACTGAATAAAGCCTTGTCAGCTCGATCTTTCGGGGCAAGTTCGGAAATGACAGCCCATGATTGCGAGTTCAAAAAGATTTTGCCCTGAGTCGCTGTCGAGACACCAATAGGTTCACCATTGTCACGAAAAGCGCGTAAGTACCATGCTCCATCCCAACAGATATCATTAGTAACTTTACGAAGATGCTCGTAGAAGTTTTGGAACTTCTCAAGGGTTTCGCGATCGCCTTGATGTTCACATACAGGGATCGTTTTTTGGAGAACATAACCCAAGAAGAAAGCACCCCAAGTAGTTTCGCCCTTGCCCTCAGAACCGACATGATCGAGCGTGTCATTCCAATCGCCTGTAAAAATGCGTGGCATTCCCCGTTCACCTGTATTAGCGATCGCAAAATCTAGCGCTCTTACTAAATGCTCATACACCGTTCCTTCAGTATCATCATGATAGGGAACAACTTCTGCCAAGATCGAAAAATCAGCAGTTTCTTTGAGATATTCCACGATCCCAAAAGGAATCCAAAGTGGCGTGTCAGAATGATTTGTGCGTTCGCCTGTATTCGTGAGAACGAAGAAATTATGTAAGGTGGAGCCATCTTTAAACTGGAAGTTTAGAGCGCTGATTAATCGCGATCGCACTCGGGCAGGATCGACCATCACCACACCAAGAATATCTTGGAAGCGATCGCGCATTCCCGTTCCAAATAGCAATCCACCGTGATAATAACCCGAATTCCTTGCCATGTCGAAGGTTACGGCGGCCTGATATTGATTCCACACATTTAACATCGCATTAAATGCTTGATCAGGAGTTTGCACTTGTACGCAAGAGAGATGATCATCCCATTTCTGTTTAAGTCGCAGGAATTGGCGATCAACTATTTCGACTTCACTCTGCTTACTAATGAGCACAGGATTTTCACCCTTAGGTACAATCTCTAAAACCACGGCAAAATCAATGGCACTATTTGAAGCCAACGAAATTTTTGACTGCAAAGCCACAACTGGGTCGCCTGCCGTAATTTCCGTGTTTTTCAGTACGCCTGTTTCTATACCGACAGGATTAGCTTCCGATCGCCATTTACCAATAAAAGTATCGAGACTACTATCAAACCCAGAAATAGGCAGACTTTGCGAAAAATAAATCTGATACTTCCAATCAATATTGGGCTGTTTGACCGAAACACCCTTATTCAGCACCCAATAGCGGCGAGTGGCAACTAATGCTTGCAAATCGCGATCAAAATGAATATCTGTGAAATGCTTGTCATTTGGTTGATTGATCTGATCGTTGAGAGCATTGCCCATCAACAGTTCTAAGAAGGAATAAACTTCTAATTCACGCGCCTGACCTGAGAGTTCAGTTAACTTTACCCGCCAAACTTCAGCATTAGTATCAGTGGGAACGAAGTAAGTAATTTCACCACGAATTCCATTAATTTCGGTCGTGATTTTTGTGTAGCCTTGACCATGCCGACATTCATAGAAATCATAGTTTAAGTCAATTGTCGGAGCCCAACTCAGTGACCAATATTTTCCAGTTACGCTATCTTTGACCATCACATAGCGCCCAGGACGATCCCAAGGTAGGCTGTTATAGCGCATTCGACTGATGCGGTTATCGCGTGGTGATTCTAAGAAGCTAAAGCCGCCACCTGTATGCGAAATCAGCCCTGCATACTGGTGATTCCACATATAGTTAAACCAAGGGCGCGGAGTGCGCGGATTGGTAATCACAAATTCCCGATAATCTTCGGTGTAATAGCCATATTGATTTGAGATCGCCACAGTTTAAGATATATCTCCTTTTTAAATTTTGATTTGTCCTAATGCAGTTAGATTTTATGCGATTTGAGTTGTATCGACATACGGTAGGGACTAAAAAATATAATCAAACAATCACTCAATCATTAGCAGCTAGTCATAAGACCTAAATGGTAAAGCCCAAATGGTAGAGATTGAGCGAAGCTTGCCCCTTACAGCAGATTGAGAACAAAGCAAACCTAGATTTTTTGTAAAAGCCCCGCAAAGCGGAGCTTTTACAAAAAATCTAAGTTTGTTCGGGATTTGCTGCAATACAGCGCTTTGCGCTTTTGTAAAACCCAGAGAAATTTTTGAAAGTGTCATCCACAGGCTTCTGCGTCTTTGCCTTTTCTTTATCCCATTTCTCAACATTAGCTGTCGCCACTTTGGTTCAAATATTTTACAAAAGTCATCCACATGGCAGAAAAGTGCTCCTAAACATTTACTCATGGAAGTTACTTCGCTGAGTGTGTTTTATTATTCTCAGCCTAACGGTTTCTCCCTTTTTTTATTTCCTTCTCCTGAACTCACGTTAAGTAGTTAGACAAAATTAATTACACAATATGGGAGGATACAAGGTGATATCTAAAAATAAAAGTACCCGATTTATTAAAACCAAAATGTGGGTGTGCCGCGCTTCGCGCGGCACACCCACAGTAAAATCTTTTCAAGAAATCGCCCAAGTAGGTATAAATTTGAGTGCAAAGCGCTGTAACATGGCGAATTTATCCGCGAATTACAATAATATTTCGACCATCAGGACTAATAGCATTTTCAGTCGTAGTCCGATCGCTAATCGACGGCAACCCAGAACGGCGATCAAAAATCATTAGCCAACCAGTATCTAAACTTAAACCTGACAGATACTTATCCAACTGCTCCAATCCCTCATGAAGGGGATCTTTCTTGCCATCG
>JBBRMK010000012.1:0-63111 GCA_038230875.1 Pseudanabaenales cyanobacterium | reverse complement strand
TCCTGCCCATAAAACCCATCTTCAATGAGGTGAGCGTCAAAGTGCTTTTTAGCTTGCAACAGCAGCGAACCCGACCCACAGGCGGGATCATAAATTTTATTGACGCTAGTTTGCTGGTGCATCGCAAGCTGGGCAATCAACCGAGAGACATGCTGCGGCGTAAAAAACTCGCCCCCCGACTTACCCGCATTGCTGGCATAGTTGGAAATCAAAAACTCATAGGCATCACCAAACAAATCGATATGGCTAGCATCAAAACCACCAAAATCCAGCCCCGCCACGCCCTTTAGTACCGCAGCCAAGCGCAGGTTTTTATCTTTAACCGTGTTGCCGAGGCGGTTGCTGGTGGTGTCAAAATCAGCAAACAGCCCCTTGATGTCCAGTTCGGAAGGGTAGCCATTGGCGCAGCTCTCGATCGCCGCAAAAATCGCCGCTAGGTCAGTATTCAGGCTTTCGTTAGTGTTGGCACCGGCGACGATCGTGGCAAACAACTGGCTGGGGTAAATAAAGTAGCCTTTGGTCTTAATGGCATCATCTTTGAAATCGTTGGGAATATCACTATCGGGCAGCTTGGCGTAGTGGATGCTGTCATCACCAGCCTCGACGTAGCTAGTAAAGTTTTCACTGATAAAGCGATAAAACAGCGTGCCGAGAACGTATTGCTTGAAATCCCAGCCATCGACTGAGCCGCGAACATCATTGGCGATTTTCCAGATTTGGCTTTGTAGAGCGGCGCGTTGTTGGGTACTCGTCATTAAAATTCTATTGCAATTGCTTATGTATAACGGCTGAATTGAGCAGCGATCGCCACTAACTCATCACAAATTATGTCCACTCCAACGATTTACTATACCCGATCGCTTAGCTATTTCTTGTGTGGCGCGAACGGCTTGCCGTCTGCAACAGCGATCGCCGCTCACCGAAGCCAACAATCTTTGCCTGCCTAATCTCCGCTAGGAACAAGCAACTTAAACGGACTTCTCGGTTTTGGCATAACGGGGAAGTTGTGCGGCGGCAGGCAAACTGAACTCTCACAGATAGACTCTACTCCGTCCGCACCAACGAAGGGTTAGGCAGATGTGCCTCGCGGAAGCACAAATTCGTCTTGCATTTCAGAGCCAGCGCTGTACTGCCTCAGTTGTGTCAGTCGGCTTAGTGTTGAAGCACAGCTTGGCTTGAGGAGCGTGTGCATGAACGACGTTTATCAACTTTTCAAACAATAGGAAGTTTCCTGCGATCGTTCGTACGCCCGCCCCGATGAGGATGCAATCGAACCGCTTCTGCTCCAGTTGGTCTCGAACAACTGCCTCAGCAGTTTCGCCAAAATCGGTCAAGCACATTTGCACGTCGTAGCCGAGGTCAGTCAAGCTGTCTTCAGAGGCTTTGAGGCCCGCCAATACCTTCGCGGCGTCCATGCCAGGGTAAGCCGCGTAGTCGGGGTCAGAGAAATCGATGAGTGCTGGTTGCAAGCCAATCACCAGGACACTTTTCTTGTCTGTCATATCTTTCTCCAAGTAGTCTGTGCCTGATGGAAAGCAAGCACAGTAATGATTGTGTACGGGTAGCGGGTGTATGAGCGTGGCATTTATTCAGAGGCATAACTATGTACTATACGGAAAGTTTCGGTGTAACCGCCAAATGTAAGATAGTTACACAGAAAGTTTCTAGATAATACACCAAATTAGTATGTTATCCAGAAACTTTCTGGGTAACATATTCTAGAAGCACGTTATCCAGAAAAAATGCAGGGCATTGTTACAAAACCAATTCTTAAACAAAAAGTAGAAATACTTACGGCTTTCGTGACCGAGGTTCAGCCGCCACCGAGAAAATTGCTCGATCGCGTACGTGATACAATTCGGGTCAAACACTACTCTTATCAGACAGAAAAGAGCTATGTACAATGGATTCGGCGTTATATTTTGTTTCACAACCAGCGTCATCCTAGCGAGATGAATGGCGATGAAGTCAAGACCTTCTTGACTCATCTTGCCGTGAATGAAAATGTGGCAGCATCCACCCAAAATCAAGCTCTGTGCGCCATCTTGTTTTTGTATCGTGAGGTGTTGCAGCAAGAGCTAAATCTCAATCTGGATGTGGTTAGAGCAAAGCGCCCCCATTATTTGCCAACAGTTTTAACTGTTGAAGAAACTTTAGAAATCTTAAAAAATCTTACAGGTGTTTATCAGATTGTTGCCAAGCTTCTTTACGGTTCGGGATTACGACTAAATGAAGCATTGCAACTGCGAGTCAAAGATCTTGATTTTGCTCAACAGCAAATTATTGTCAGAGATGGGAAGGGGATGGAAAGTCGCGTAACTATGCTGCCCCAAAATGTTGTAGATCAACTTAAAGAACATTTACAACAAGTCAAACGTACTCATCAGCAAGATTTAGAAAGAGGTTACGGGGAGACTCTTTTACCCTTTGCTTTAAAGAAAAAATATTCTAATGCCCCAAAGGAATGGATTTGGCAATATGTTTTTCCTTCAAATCGCATTGCTAATGACCCTCGCAGCGATCTAATGTGTCGATATCATCTCCATGAAAGCGGGATGCAAAAGTCAATCAAGCAAGCTGCGAGAATCGCCAAGATCGAGAAGCGCGTAGGATGTCATACATTTCGTCATAGCTTTGCCACCCACTTATTGCAAAATGGCTATGATATTCGCACGGTGCAAGAGTTATTGGGGCACAAAGATGTTAAGACCACCATGATTTACACTCACGTTCTCAATCGCGGCGGTAAAGGTGTGATTAGTCCACTCGATCGCTAGATAAAAAATCACAGCGAAGAAATTCTGCTAAACTAAATTTGTAGACTAAGTCTATAGACTAAGTTTAATTACTTGTATGGAAACCGTTAATATTCATCAGGCTAAAACCAACCTGTCACGGCTATTATCGCGGGTAGAGTTAGGAGAAGAAATTATTATTTCTAACCGAGGTGTTCCCGTTGCTAGACTAGTACCATATAGTAATACATCCAATCGGAGAGCTAGTTTGGGTAGCGATCGCGGACGCTTCATTGTGCCAAATGATTTTGACGATCCTTTACCAGAAGATATTTTGACTGCATTTGAAGGTTGCGAAGCGTGAAGCTCTTAATTGACACTCACTGCTGGTTATGGTGGTTTTCAGAGCCAGAACGCTTAAGTGAAGAAGCGATCGCACATATATCAGATGAAACCAATGAGGTATGGTTTTCGGTTGCGAGTATTTGGGAAATGGGAATCAAAGTTGCGATCAGCAAATTGCCACTTCCAGAACCAATAGATACCTATATTTCCAGTCGCATGGTTCAATTAGGAGCGCAATCTCTAGAAATTCCTGCTACTCATGCTTTGCAGTCGGCAGCTTTACCATTACATCACCGCGATCCCTTTGACCGAATGCTAATTGCCCAAGCGCAGGTAGAAGATATGACACTAACAAGTGCAGATAATGTAGTTAGAGAATATAAAGGTGTCTCAATCCTATGGACAGGGGCTAAATCTTGATAATGGATAGATTAAACTAAACAGATGGCAAAAGCAAAAAGTCGATATGTGTGTAATAACTGTGGTGAAGACTTTCCGCAGATGTATGGGAAATGCCCTGCTTGCTCTAGTTGGGGAACATTGCAAGAAGAATTAATCCCTGTAGTTTCCACAAGTACCAATGCGATCGCAACTTTTTCTCATCTAACCGCAACTAAATCTTCAGGCAAGTCCAAGGCACGAGAATCTTTAACCCTTTCGCAAATTACTGACAATGATCAAGCGCGATCGCCTTCAGGATATGAAGAACTTGATCGCGTTTTGGGTGGTGGCATTGTCGCAGGTTCTTTGGTGCTGATTGGTGGCGAACCTGGCATTGGCAAAAGCACACTGCTATTGGGGATGGCGCAAAAACTGATGACCCGCTATCCAACGTTGTATGTGTGTGCCGAAGAGTCAGCGCATCAGGTGAAACTGCGATCGCAACGATTGGGAATCTTAGAAGAAAACTCTGATGATCTCTATCTACTTGCAGAAACTGATCTAGAAACGATCTTGAGAGAACTCCAGTCCTTACGTCCTAGAGTAGCAGTAATTGATAGTATTCAGGCGCTCTACTTCTCAAACTTAAATGCTGCGCCTGGTTCTGTTTCACAAGTGCGAGAATGTACGGCTGCTCTAATGCGCGTAGCAAAACGTGAAAACATCTCTCTATTTATCGTTGGTCATGTCACCAAAGAAGGCTCGATCGCAGGTCCCAAAGTATTGGAACACATGGTTGATACGGTTTTATATTTTGAAGGAGATCGCTTTGCCACCCATCGATTATTGCGGTCGGTCAAAAATCGATTTGGCGCAACTCAAGAAATCGGCGTTTTTGAAATGATTGATCGCGGCTTACGTGAGGTTTCCAATCCTTCCGAATTATTTCTCGGCAATCGTGATGAGTCTGTCCCCGGAACCGCCACGATTGTCGCTTGTGAGGGAACGCGCCCGATTGTGGTGGAGTTACAAGCTCTCGTCAGTCCGACCAGTTATTCTTCGCCACGACGCACGACGACTGGGATAGAAACTAACCGTTTTTTACAAATTTTGGCAGTTCTCGAAAAGCGAATTGGTATTCCTCTATCAAAACTTGATGCTTATGTGGCGGCGGCGGGTGGTTTGAGTGTAGCGGAACCTGCGGTAGATTTAGGAGTGGCGATCGCAGTAGCGGCAAGTTTTCGCGATCGCACAGTTGATCCGCGTACAGTAATGATAGGTGAAGTTGGTTTAGGTGGACAGGTTCGCCCTGTTTCACAGCTAGATTTGCGATTAAAAGAAGCGGCTAAACTAGGCTTTAAACGGGCGATTATTCCCAGTATGCAAGTGATGCAAAATTATGGAATGGAAATAATTCCTGTAAGCAAAGTCCTTGATGCGATCGTGGCGGCTTTGCCACGGACAAAATTTGAAATTGAGAAGCCAGATCATGAATAGAACATAAAAGAGGGAGCGCCAAGCGCTCCCTCTTTTATGAAAACATGAAAAAACTTTATGTTCCTTCTGTCCAAGAATTGAGATAATGAACTTGCTCAGGAGTGAGGGTATCGATAGTGATTCCCATTGCTTGCAACTTCAAACGGGCAATTTCTTGATCGATATCTTTAGGAATTGGTACAACACCAGCAGGCAATTTACCTTTGTTCTTAACTAGAAATTCACAGGCAAGCGCTTGGTTTGCGAAGCTCATGTCCATGACGCTGGCAGGGTGACCTTCTGCTGCTGCGAGGTTGACAAGGCGACCTTCACCGATCACGATGATCGATTTGCCAGTCTTGAGTTGATACTCTTGAGTGAAATTGCGAACGAAGCTTGCAGATTCGCTGAGATCGTTTAAAGAAACGAGGTCAATTTCTAAATCGAAGTGACCAGAGTTAGCGACGATCGCACCATCTTTCATGGTTTCAAAATGAGCACGACGAATTACATGCTTGTTGCCTGTAACAGTGATGAAGATATCGCCAATTTTTGCAGCTTCGTCCATAGTCATCACACTAAAGCCATCCATTGCCGCTTCGATCGCGGCAACAGGATTGATTTCGGTGACAACTACGTTTGCGCCCATACCGCGTGCGCGAAGAGCAACACCTTTACCACACCAGCCATAACCAGCCACGACGATTACTTTTCCAGCCAGCAAAATATTGGTAGCGCGGATGATGCCGTCGAGTGTGGATTGACCAGTCCCGTAGCGATTATCGAAGAAATGTTTGGTTTCGGCGTCATTAACAGCGATCGCAGGAAAGGTCAGTTTGCCATCACGGAACATAGCATTGAGACGAACCAGCCCTGTAGTGGTTTCTTCGGTGGTTCCGATGATTTCGGAAACTTGATCGGCGTGGTGCAACACTAAGGTCGTGGTTACGTCACTTCCGTCATCAACAATGATGTGGGGACGGTGAGCAAGTGCCATTTCAACGTGGCGATGGTAAGTAGCATTGTCTTCGCCTTTGATCGCAAATACCGAAATGCCGTGATCGTAAACTAGAGAGGCCGCAACGTCGTCTTGAGTCGAAAGAGGGTTGCTAGCAATCAACACCGCATCTGCACCTGCGGCTTTGAGGGCGATCGCGAGGTTAGCGGTTTCAGTAGTGACGTGGCAGCAAGCCGCAATACGAATACCTGCGAGAGGCTTTTCAGCTTCAAAGCGATCGCGGATTTGACGCAATACGGGCATTTCACGGCTAGCCCATTCAATGCGTTGTTTTCCTAGAGGAGCAAGGCTGATGTCCTTAATCTCGTGCTTAACGGTCACGGTTTCGGGCGCAATGGTAGTTGTCATGTATAAATTGAAATTTTTACAAAATTTAACTTTATTATAGGCTAAGCATGATATCTAAACTAAATTATCGTTATCTAAGAAATAAAATAAGCAGAGATTTACACTTCTTCTTCTATTTCTTGGACTGTAGAAATTAGTCGTAAAACTTGGGGGATTTCTTCGGTGTAAGAGGCAAATTCTAACTGAGTTTCGCGAGTGGGCAAATATCCCGATTCTCCAAAAGAGATTAACATTCTCTGCAAAGCAAGCCATACTTCTGCTTCAAATTCCCAATCATAGCGAGAGTTTGCGCGACCAGCAATAGATCGCAATGCCCAAAAGTAACTATTTCGGACAATTGAGCCTTGCTTATTATATTTCGGCACATCCTCGCGATGAATAAATAGAACTTCGTTGTCAATCTTTACTCTCATCTTATTTTTTAGTTTTTAGTTTTGATTAGAGCCAATTGACTATATTGTATGCTTTTGAAGCAATTTAAGGAGCAATTAAGGAGTTATTTATATGTTTAAGAACGTGACTGAAGTTATGTACTTTGTCTCTGATCGACTTAGTTCTGCGGAGTGGTACTCTCAGTTATTTGGCATCGAAATCACATGGATGGAGAATCCAGAACACTTTTTCATTCGGGTGGGAGATCAAGATGTATGGTTTCATCAGGCAGACAGCAAAGTACCATCAGGAGCATCAGGACATGTTGCTTATTGGCAAGTTACTGATTTTGACACAATGTTAGAACGAGCCGTAAATTTAGGTGCAACCCTTTATCGAGGACCACTGGATCGAGAAGATGGATACTTTATGTGTCAAGTCAAAGATCTTGATGGCAACTTAATTGGTCTAATTGGACCACGATCAAAATAATTTTAGCTAATTCTATCTATTATTGCGAAACTCTTGCCAATCTTGATGTACTTGTTGGCTATAGGTTTTAGCATATTGGATAACTTCAGCTTTCCACTTTGATTTACCAGCAAAATCGATTAATTGATCAACGATCGCTGAGCCTTGTCTACCACTACTCCGTAAATGCGACCAAGCAACCACTTGCCCTAAAGATCGCATTAGTTGTTCAGAGTGTTCTAACTTGTCATCCCATTTCTCGATCTTTAAATGGTCGGTTGGGCTTTGAGTGGACTGAAGCTCCCGCAAAACAAATGAGTCTTCACCAATATTCACTGAATGTAAAAAGGCGATCGGCATTGCTTGCGATCGCTTCTGGATTGTTACAATACGGTCAGATTGACTTTCCCATTTTGGTTGTTCCCAAATAACGTAGGGTTCGAGTGATGAAGGCAGTGCTTTTTTGAGATCGAGGAGATAGTTGTTATCAGGTGAACCTTTCCCTTCTACTAGCAAAACATAACGCTCAATCCCCAAACTTCCATTACCCGCAATTCGTTGAGCGATATCTAATAGTCGGAAAAACTCAGGGTTAGGCTGCTTTATAGCAAAAGCTTTCATGAAATTTTGCACTTTTTGAGTTTGCTGATCAGAAATTGGCTGCGCTTTCTTGTAATCAATTTTTAGCGATCGCTTTTGCTGATTTTGATCTAGCACGGTTCGTTCTTCTAGCGCTTCTCTCCGTTTAACTTGAGTTTTGCGAGATAGCATCTCCTTGATTACTTGAGGAGCGTTATCTTCTCCCATCCAATAGACTTTACCTTCAGAAATAGTTTTGGTATAAGAGCTAAGAAATTGCTGAGAGAGATTTTCGGCAACTTGTTGTCTGATTGAGAAGGTTTCTGTCCCCACAAAAATACTAGTTAACAAACGCGCAATTTCCCATGTGCAGGGGGCAAGGATAGCTTCGTCAAAATCATTGACATCAAAATAAACGTGACGATTATCAGCTTTAAAGTTTCCAAAGTTCTCAACATGCAGATCGCCACAAATCCAAACTAATGGCGCCTTTTGAAGCCAAGACTTGATCGGTAAGTCTTCATAAAAAAGATGACAAGTAGCCCGAAAGAAGATATATGGATTTTCTTCATCGGCACGCATCGCTGCGTATTTTGCTTTAAGTAGATTGGGAACTCTAGATTGACTAAGATTAAATCGCTGAATGCGATCGCTAATATTTCGATTTGCCATATTTGGATGGTGCTTGCCCTCTAGTTGTTTATTATAATGTCTTGCTAATTCCTGTATATACATTCTCATTTACTAAGCCCAACCAAGGATCATTAGCAGGTGTGAGAAACAGCTGATCATAAACGCGGCGATTAAGTGAGGTTAAAGATTTTGAATCACTATCGACAAATTCACCATTCGCAAACCAATTATGAATCTGCGCATGAAATACATACTCATTGCGAACTGTATCCTGAGCGATCGCGCTTTCAAAACTATTGAGTACAGTTCGAATCGATGCGCTAGACGACAATTTACGCTGCATTAAATTCAGACTGCCTTTATCAAGATATACCCGATTTTGATAGAGCCTTGCTAATCTAGCCCAATTTGCATCGCTCAATTTGGCAAATGGTGAAGACGGCGTGACTTCAGTTAATACTTGTCTATCGGCACTGCTCAAAGTTGGTATCTCAACCATCGCTTTTCCTACAGTCAACCGACTAGCCACGATCGCACTAGGGCTACTAGTCGCCGCAGTCGGTTGTAATAATGGTTGGGTAGGCAACCGCAACCGAGTTAAATCGGTTTGCCAATTTTTTTCTAGCTTAGCTAAGCGATCGCGGTGATACTTAACTAAAATTTCACGGCGCAGATTCAAATCCCCATTAATATTGCGAACTAAGCTAACTGCACTCTCAGCCTCCTGAAGATTTTCCATAAAGGCGAGTGGACTATATAACCCAGGCAGCGCATCAATCGGACGACCTTCACTGTCAAGCACATAATGAATACTATTACCCGTAAGCGTCTGTTCTAGTTTACGACCATCACCAAAGTCAATCGTCACCTTGGGGACAGGACGCTCAGACTGCCAGTGCAAAATAAAGCGATCGCGCAGCAATTTCGATACGCCAGCATTAGGATAAAGCGCGGTACGAAAAAATCGGCTATTAGCGCAACTAAGCTCATCATTGAGATTGCCCAGCAAACGTAACGACAAAATCGGTTTACCACTCTCTTTTGAGGCAGTCTTCGCTGCTTCTAAATCTTTATACCAAAACAAATGCGATGCATCACAATCTTTTTGCTGACAGATTGCATCGAGAGCTGTGCGTAATTGGGGATTATTCGGTAAATCTTGTTGATAAGCTTGCCAAAAAGCATCAACACCAGCATCTTTAAACTCACGTAACTTAATAATTGCTTGTTGCGATGTAGGAAGATCACTGGAAGCTGCTTGTTGGACTAAGCTATCTAGACTCGACTTATCTGAAGCGATCGCGTAAGTTGGAAACGACACAGCGATCGCTCCCAGTAACCCGAAATATGAACTAGCCAGCGTTTTTTTTACAAGCATCTTAAAATTTTCCTAGTTGCGTAGGTTTAACCTTACCCCGCCAGACGTATTTACTAGTCATAGTGTTCCAGAAAAAAGAGTGTTCCAGAAAAAATTAGGATAATTATAAATACTTACTAAGATTTTCTAGCTTTTGTGTCTTAATATCACTTGCAACGATCCCCGCAAAGATAGACAATACTGATATTGAGAAAAATATGCATATAAAAAAGCCAAGATAATCCGAATAATTTATGAAAAATGTACTGGCTATCATTTTGGGCGGCGGACAGGGAAGCCGACTATATCCCCTCACCAAAACACGCGCTAAACCAGCCGTCCCCGTAGCAGGTAAATATCGACTGATTGACATTCCTGTAAGTAACTGTATCAACTCAGGTATTGAGAAAATCTACATCCTGACGCAGTTTAACTCCGCATCACTTAACCGCCATGTCAACCAAGCCTATCGTCCCGCATCTTACTCTGATGGATTTGTCGAAATTCTTGCTGCTCAGCAAACTCCTGATAGTCCAGACTGGTTCCAAGGTACAGCCGACGCAGTACGTCGCTATGCATGGCTATTAGAATCATGGGATGTTAGTGAGTACTTGATTCTATCAGGCGATCATTTATACAATATGGACTACGAAAAGTTTGTCGAACATCACCGCGAAACTGGTGCAGACATTACTTTATCGGTACTGCCTGTAGATCAGAAAAAAGCCTCTGCTTTCGGTTTGCTCAAAACTGACACTACTGGAAAAGTAATCAACTTTCTTGAAAAGCCCAAAGGTGAAGCTTTAGATGGAATGCGTGTTGATACAACCAAACTTGGCTTAGATACAATCTCTGCGATCGCAAACCCGTTTATTGCCTCAATGGGAATCTATGTATTTAATAAGCAAGCGATGCTGAAGTTGCTTAGCGAAAATCCTGAATACACTGATTTTGGTAAAGAAATTATTCCTGCTGCAATTCATAATTTGAATGTTCAAGCCTATTTATATAACGGCTATTGGGAAGATATTGGAACAATTGAGTCTTTTTATCAAGCTAACTTAGCTTTAACGCGCTATCCTTCGACTGGCTTTAATTTCTATGAAACAAAAAAACCGATTTATACTCGCGCTCGTTATTTGCCCCCTAGCAAAGTACATGATTGTAAGGTCAAAGATTCAATCGTTGGTGAGGGATGTTTCCTTCTCAAAGCGACAATTATTAACTCAATTGTCGGTATTCGCATGCATTTAGAAGCGAACTGTACAATCGAAGACACTCTATTGATGGGCTGCGATTTTTATCAACCTCAAGAACAACGTAAGTCAGATCTCGAAAATAATATAGTGCCAATGGGAATTGGTGAAAACACAATTATTCGTCACGCGATCATTGATAAAAATGCTCGAATTGGTAAAAATGTGCAAATTATCAACAAAGATCGTGTCCAAGATGTAAATCGCGAAGATCTAGGCTATTGCATTTGCAACGGTATTGTTGTCGTCGTCAAAAATGCAATTATTCCCGATAACACCATTATCTAAATCAACCGAACGAAGACGTCAGCGCTAAAATTACAGTAGAAAAAAAGCGGTGCAAAGCACCGCTTTTTTTATATATCAGGTTGGCGCTTGTGCCATTCAGTTGACTGCTCAAAGCCATAAGCAACTTGCAGTAATACATCCTCTCTCAAAACATTGGATATGAGTTGCAAACCAATCGGCATACCTTTAGAGTCAAATCCACAAGGAATACTAATCCCTGGTAAACCAGCTAAGTTCACAGGAATAGTCATCAAATCCGAGAGATACATACCAAGCGGATCTTCGGTCTTGCTGCCAGCTTGAAATGCGGTGGTTGGAGCAGTCGGGCAAATCAACACATCAACTTGCTCAAAAGCTTTTTGAAAGTCTTGAGCGATTAAAGTTCTTACCTTTTGAGCTTTGATGTAGTAAGCATCATAATAACCCGCTGACAATACATATGTACCAATCATAATCCGACGTTTTACCTCTGCCCCAAATCCCTGTTCACGAGTATTTTCGTACATACTGAGCAGGGTTTCGGCGCTGGAGTCACGGAAGCCGTATTTTACGCCATCATAACGAGCAAGGTTTGCTGAAGCTTCAGAAGGCGCGATAATGTAATAAGTGGGTAACCCATAACGGAATCGGGGACAAGAAATTTCCATAACTTCTGCGCCCATACTTTCGAAATGCGCGATCGCTTTTCTAACAGTCGCTTCAACCTCACTATCTAACCCTTCGCCGAAGGTTTCTGTGATCACTCCCACCTTTTTGCCCTTAAGTGATTGAGTCAAATCTGGCGTTAATAAAGCCGCATAGTTAGGAATTTCGATATTAATACTTGTCGAATCCTTAGGATCGTAACCTGCGATCGCACTCAAAAAAATCGCTGCATCTTCAACAGTGCGAGCAAAAGGACCAATTTGATCGAGAGAGGAGGCAAATGCTACTAGTCCAAAGCGTGAGACGAGTCCGTAAGTAGGTTTTAGTCCAACTACTCCACAAAATGAAGCGGGCTGACGGATTGAGCCACCCGTATCTGAGCCTGTGGCAATTACACACTCACCACCAGAAACTGCTGCTGCCGAGCCACCTGAAGATCCACCAGGTACATAATCTGTATTCCAAGGATTAGCGGTAATCGCGATCGCCGAATTTTCAGTAGAGCTACCCATCGCAAATTCATCAAGGTTAGTTTTGCCAACCATTACTGCTCCAGCTGATCTTAGTTTGGCGGTAATTGTCGCTTCGTAGGGCGGGACAAAATTTGCCAACATCTTCGACCCGCAAGTAGTCGGCATCCCTTTGACACACATATTGTCTTTGATCCCAATCGGCACACCTGCAAGCAGCGGCAATTTTTCACCTGCGGCGATCGCGGCATCAATAGCTTTTGCTTGGGCGATCGCTATTTCAGGTGTAACAGTTACAAAACTATGTAATTTTGGTTCTAGACGATCTATACGATCTAAAAACTCTTGAGCAATTTCGGTTGCCGATCGCTCTTTATCTAATAAGGTTTGGCGAATTTGCGCGATCGACATCATAAAGAATCTAATACGTTAGTGGTCGGAATGTTAAGTATAGAATGCGAAGCACTCTCTAATTTTTAAATTGTCTGGACAAGTGCAGAGAAAGCAAATACAATATACCCGCAAATTAAGGTACGTTCGCACCCCATTGGAGGTCATTATTCCTGAACCGCTAACCCTGACTGTGAGTTTACGAGGCAGCCGCGAAGTCAAGGACACATATCAATTGATCCGCCTCACTGGTCTTCTAGACGCTTTTTCTGAGCCAGCCTTTAAAAAGGTAATTGGCAAATGCGTTGAGGATGGACCTATTAACGTAATCTTAGATCTGTCAACTATTGATTTTATTGATAGTTCTGGACTTGGGGTTTTAGTACAAATGGCAAAAAAAACTCAGACCCTAAATGGCACTCTCCAGATTATTACCAATCCAAGAGTCACCCAAACTGTTAAATTGGTTAGGCTAGATCAGTTCTTGTCGCTTCAGACATCAATTGATGAAGCTTTAGCAAAGCTTTCCCAAACTAAAAAAGACTAACCAAAGTTAATAATCCAGTAAGACAAATTAAAGTTGAACAAACACTTCACCCTAAATATTTAGGAAGATTAAGCGGGGTAAATTTTCTAAATCTACGTTTTGCCTTGTAATTAAGATTAACGAGATTAATGACTTTGATATTGTCATGATTGGTCAAAATCGACTTATGATGTAATCAAAGCAAAATTTTCCAGACAAGTATGGGCAGGTTTTACCTGCCCATACTTGTCTGGAATAAATATAAATGTTAAAACTCGAAACGCAACTTAATCAATCTATTCATTTTGTAATGGCATTATTATTTAATGTCTCTCAGACCAACATTTGAAAATATCGCTGAGATCCCAGCCTCTGCTCTAGCCTATATTGGCGATGCTGTTTATGAAATGCAAATGCGGTTGCATTATTTACTACCGCCACGCACCCCTAAGAAGTATCACCAACTAGTCGTTAGTCAAGTTAGAGCAGAGCAACAAGCAAAACTTCTCGAAAAACTCGATCTCACAGATCTTGAGTCCGATCTGGTTAGACGAGGACGCAATGCTGCGGGTTCTGCGCCACGTAAAGTCGATCCCAGCATTTATCAAAAAGCAACAGGTTTTGAGGCTTTGATTGGTTATCTTTACTTAACTGATCGTGATCGCCTCGACCAAATTTTTATTCAGATCCTTAGCCACATCGAGACACAATCGCCGCCATGACAACGCAACCTAAATTAAAGTTTAAGAAAAAATCATCTGATAGCAACGCCGATAGAGGTGTAGATAGGAGCTTTGACAAGCGCCCTGATACACGATCCGAACGAAATAGTGACAAGCCCTTTGACAAACCTTATAAATCTTCAGAGCGGAGTTTTGATAAACGCCCTGAAGAATACTCCGATAATCGCTCTGACAAATATAGCGATCGCCGTTCTGATAAGAGCTTTGAAAAACGCTCTGACTCATCTTCTGAGCCAAAATTTGACCGTACTGATCGCAAGTTTGATAAGCCGATCGCCAAAAAATTTGGTGATAAAAAGTTTGGCGATAAGAAATTCGGTGACAAGAAGTTTGGCGATAAAAAATTTAACGATAAGTTTGGCGACAAGAAATTTGAACATGGCGATCGCTCTGAACGTCCTGAGCGTAGCTTTAGTGATCGCAACTTTGGGGATCGTAAATTTGACCGCGATCGCCAATCGGTTCCCAACTTTGAGCGTCGCTCTCTGCCACCAGTTTCGCGCAATATCGATCCTGACGGCGAATTAAGCATAGTCCCGCCCAGCCAAGCAGAAGAAAATCCTGATATTATTTATGGTCGTCACGCAGTTGAAGCAGTATTAAATAGCGATCGCAGCATTAATCGTGTTTGGGTGACAGCTAAACTGCGTTATTCATCTGATTTTTTACCCCTGATTGACGAAGCTAAGTCAGCAGGAGCAGTTGTTGATGAAGTTGACAACATGCGCCTTGATCGAATTACTGAAAATGGAAGACATCAAGGCATTGCTGTTCAAGTTTCTGCCTATGAATATGCCGACCTTGATGAGTTGATTGCCAGTGCCAAAGAGAAATCTACTCAACCTGTGATCGTGATTGCGGATGGAATTACCGATCCTCATAATTTAGGGGCCATTATTCGCAGTGCTGCTGCTCTCGGAGCACAAGCTCTAGTTATACCTCAGCGTCGAGCTGCGGGTATTACTGCTACGGTTGCCAAAGTTGCGGCTGGCACATTGGAAATTTTGCCAGTGGCGCGTGTGGTTAATCTCAACCGCGCTCTTGAGAAAATCAAAGAAGCTGGTTTCTGGGTTTACGGAACTATGGCAGATTCAGGTAGTGCTATCCACAAAACCAAGTTTTCTGGAGCGATCGCGTTAGTGATTGGCGCCGAAGGAGAAGGTTTAAGTCTGTCAATCCAAAAAAATTGTGACTTCCTTGTGTCTATCCCTTTAGAAGGAAAAGTAGACAGCTTAAATGCCTCAGTTGCAACTGGGATGGCTCTATATGAGATTTTTAGACAACGTTGGGTAAATACGTTAAACCTGAACAATTTATCTTGAATACATACTTTAAGTTATACGAATGTATTGGAAGAAAGCATTAAGTTTAAACCTTAGCTATTTTTTTCAAGTTACATTTGAAAATACAGGTAAAGTTTTAAATTTAAAGCTTGATCGTTTTCTTAAACCATTCACCTCAGTTAAGTAAAAATATGGGTGGTAATTTGTTCAAAAATATCTTTACCTCAATTCTAGAAGCGCTTGGTTTGGCTGTATGGATTGAAATCGTTACTGATTCGCCACGTTGTACTTATTACTTTGGACCTTTTACCAGTGAGTCTGAAGCTGAGTTAGCAAAAATCGGTTACATCGAAGATTTGGAAACGGAAGGTTCTAAAGGTTTGGCTGTGATGATTAAGCGCTGTAAGCCTGAAAAGCTAACTATTTACGATGATTCACTGGATTTTAAGTTCGATCGCTTTCCTTCATTCAGCGGTCAAACTCCATAATAATTAAATCAATTAATTTAATTAGGGGCTTGAGTTCCTAATTTTTTTGTTAAATAAATGCCTGATTTTCAAAAATCTATAGCTTGTTGTACAAGCGATCGCTGAGTGAATGATTTAGGATGAAAAGGATTAGTGCAAGGCACTGCACATCTTCATCCTAAAATTATTTTTTAGTAAACATATGTTATTTGGACTTGGTAAAAAGTTAACGCTTCCAACTGCTGAAGATGCTCTAGTAGGGAGATCTTCGGCAATTCCTACAGCATCTCATCATTTTGTAAATGGAAAGGCGCTTAAACCACCCTTCCCAGAAGGCATGGAAACTATTGTTTTTGGTTTGGGGTGTTTTTGGGGAGCAGAGCGATGTTTCTGGAAACAAAGTGGAGTTTATGTTACGGCGGTCGGTTATGCCGCTGGATTAACTCCTAATCCCACTTACGAAGAGGTCTGTTCGGGTAAAACAGGACACAATGAAGTTGTGTTGGTAGTTTACGATCCCAACGAGATTAGCTATTTAGAGTTGCTAAAAGTTTTTTGGGAATCTCATAATCCCACTCAAGGAATGAAACAGGGTAACGATACTGGCACTCAATATCGCTCGGGAATTTACGTTTACAACGATGTTCAGAGAAAGCTAGCTGAAGAGGCAAGAGAAGTATATCAAGACGCGCTTAAGGCTTCAGGAATGAAGCAAGGCATTACAACGGAGATTCGTGATATCGGTGAGTTTTATTATGCTGAAGGCTATCATCAGCAATATCTAGCTAAGAACCCAGGCGGATACTGCGGTTTGGGCGGCACAAATGTTTGTTATCCTACTGCCGTAGTTTAGGTTTATAGTTTAAATCTTTAAAGGAGAAGCAACGCTTCTCCTTATCTTTAATAACTGCAAATTTTTATAACTGCAAAATGTTAATCACAATCGCGGCAAGTTTACTTGCTGCGCCAGATTCACCACATACTTTTTTTAAGCGATCGCGCATTTTTGCGAGTTCATCGGGGCGATCAATATAAAACAAAATTTCATTTGCAACTTGAGTCGGCGTAAGTATTCCTAAAAGTTCTGGCACGATCGCTTCACCTGCCCATATATTCGGCCATGCTAGCAATTGACCTCGGTTTTGAATTTGCGAGATTAGAAGCAAATTAATCGAGTTTGCTAAAACCTTGCTTAATAAGGGGGCTGTCGCTAGTAACCCTAACAGCCCATCCCATCCCACTTTCATGTCAGCAAAATTTGTAGGCAATAAAACTAACATTGGCTGACTTAGAGAGGCAAGTTCAGCAGTGTTTGCGCCGACCGTGGTAATGCAGATTTGACTGCTTTTGATTAATTCATAGGCAGGGAATTCACGATGAATCGAGATAGTTGCCCCCTTAGCAGTTAGCAAATTTCCATCAGCCAAAATTGCTGTTGCGCCTTCACTATCGGGTGTAGGAAAACTAAATTGGGCATACTCTGCTAAGGTTTCGGGTGTGGTAGTTGGGGCAAGGGCAATCACAAATTCGAGATCAGGACGTTTTTGTTTGAGAATATCGGTGATCGCCACCATTAGCGGTACGCCAATCTTTAACTTATTACCTTTTGACCCAGGCATAAAGCAAACCCGCAACTTAGAATCAGCAATATTTAGTGATGCAGACTCTGCACGATCAACCATTAGGTCGCCGATTGCCGCTGCTTTATTGCGAAACTTCGCAGGGATTTTCTGAGCGATCGCTTGATTACGGACAGCAAAAAGATCGACCCAGCGATACCATCTTGCTTCCCATTCGGCATAAATTAGAGTTTTGTAACCTAGTCGCTTCGCGATCGCTACTGCAAAAAATTGATCGCCACCAAGGAAAATTACTAGCCCTTGTTTCGCCCAATCCCAATTAGGAGTTTTGCCCCATAGCAAAAAATCAAAAAACTGTTCGTGAGGCAATACGCGCTCAACATTAGGAAAGCTTTTCGCAAGTTGCGCTTCTTGACCACTAGCATTCTGATCGGGTGATAAAGCGATCGAAATCCGAGCTTTAATTTTTGTTTCAGGCGATCGCAGAGAAGTATCTAAAGCCTTGAGAAAAGGATATACCCACGTTGTCAACTCTCCAGGACCATTTGACAAAATCAAAATATCGTTGGTGTGTGAGTTACTAGTCAAGTCGCTAGTCATATGAGAACCCATAAAGTAGAGAGAGTGCTAGCACTATCTCTACTTTATGGGTTTATCGCCACTCAATCAAATTTGCGATAAAGTTATGCGCTCATAAAGATACTACGGTAAGTGGGAGACTCAGTACCTTTAGCGCTAAGAGGAAAACGAGCGAGGGAATTTATTCCCTTTAATCTTTTTGTGGTAGAGTCACGTTGTACCGCAGGGCTTGCGGGAAGGTAATACCTAAAGTCTGTGGAGCGAACATAAGACCGAAAAGCGCTTCGGGCGTAGAGGCAGTTGCTATGAAGCAGAAACCTAAGTTGTGAGTCTTAGGAATCTCAGTCACTTCAGTGCTGAGAGGATGTCAAAATCAGGTTAAATTAAAAGCTAATAACTAGGGCGTATCATCAATTAGGAAGACGGACTTGAAAGGGTTGGGTAGCTTGACTGGCAAACTCGTAGCCTTTTTTGCCTATTTTTTCTATCCTGCAACGACTGATTAGCTTTGTCCCCTAATTTAATTGATGACACGCCCTAAGCTTTTTGACCAAATTTTTATAAAAGTCACGCATGTGGATTTAAATAGTTTATTTGATACACCAAAACCCGTAATTGGGGTGATTCATCTTTTGCCACTGCCTACCTCGCCACGTTGGGGGAGCAGCCTCAAAGAAGTCATTGATCGGGCTGAACAAGAAGCCACCGCACTTGCCGCAGGCGGAGTGCAAGGAATTATTGTAGAAAATTTTTTTGATGCTCCATTTACCAAAGATCGGGTTGATCCTGCGGTAGTGAGTGCCATGAGTCTGGTTGTGCATCGCGTCAAACAGATGGTGGGTGTTCCTGTTGGGATTAACGTCTTAAGGAATGATGGACATAGTGCATTAGCGATCGCCTCTTGTGTGGGCGCTAAGTTTATTCGAGTCAATGTGCTGATGGGCGTAATGGCTACCGATCAAGGCATTATCGAAGGTGATGCTTACAAACTACTGCGCTATCGTCGCGAACTAGGCTCAGATGTAAAAATATTTGCTGATGTCTTGGTCAAGCACGCCCAACCCATTTCAGTTCCCCAAATTTCCGCTGCAGTTCACGATACGATTCATCGAGGGCTTGCTGATGCAGTGATTTTGTCAGGATGGGCAACAGGGCATCCGCCCACGACTGAGGATCTGCACGAAGCAAAACTTGCTTGTGGTGAAACGCCGCTATTTGTTGGTTCTGGTGCAAATTGGGACAACGTCCCTGAGTTAATGCAATATGCTGATGGCGTGATTGTCTCTAGCTCGCTAAAGCGAAATGGTCAAATTCAACAGGCGATCGATCCAATTCGGGTAAGTCGATTTGTTGATGCGGTGCGGTTGGATATTGCTAATAAAAAAAATAAGCATATGGCTGAAGAGCAAATACTGCGATCGCCGACCATATCAATTGGGTAAAATCTTTATAGATACTATTAACGGCACATAGCGCTGTTACCTTTAAATATTAATTTTGAGCAGGTAGGTACAAATTGTCAGGAACAGCGATGCGAAAACGTTCTGAGCCATGGTTGCATCGGTGGTCGCGCCTTGCGATCGTCGTTTTGTCTCTGTTTGGCTTTTCTCTTACAACTTATTTGACCGTGACTCATTTCTTCGGGCAAAAAGTTGCCCTCTGTGCAGTGGAGGGTAGTGGTTGTGATTTAGTGCTAAGTAGTGAATATGCCAAAGTTTTTGGGATTCCACTGACGATTTTTGGGGCTTTGGGATATCTCACTCTGGCGGTTTTAGCAGGATTGCCATTGTTATTAAAACGCGACGATCCTAAAGCACAAACACAACTCAAGGAAACAACAGCTTTCTTGATGTTTATGGTGTCTACTTCGACATTTATTTTTAGTGGATACTTAATGTATTTACTAGCATCAGGCAGTATTGGCGGACAACCGCAGTTGTGCATTTATTGCATTTCTTCAGCGGCAGCAATGACTACAATTTGGTTGCTAACAATATTTGGTAATGCTTGGAAAGATGTTGGTCAACTATTCTTTACAGGCGCGCTCGTCGCGATCGTTACACTTACAGGCACTTTAGGTGTTTACGCTAGTCAAGGTAAACTCTCGGCTCAGAGCAATAGCTATGCAGGACGTTTAGCACAGCACTTAACAGCCACCAATGCCAAGATGTATGGTGCATATTGGTGTCCGCACTGTTTGGATCAGAAAAAAGCCTTTGGTGATGCTAAAAAACTAGTTCCCTATGTAGAGTGTGATCCTAAAGGTGCAAATCCGCAGCCAGCCCTATGTCAACAAAAGGGAATTACGGGATATCCCACTTGGGAAATCAATGGCAAGATGCTATCTGGTGAGCGGAGCCTCGATGAGTTAGCCACTGCGTCAGGTTATACAGGCGATCGCAGCAACTAAATCAATTTTAAAAAGTAGGGGCAGTTCATGAACTGCCCCTACTTTTTATTGTTCAAGTTATAAGCCCCAATAATTCACTCTTTCTTTTAGCCAGCCATTTTTACGCCATTTCTCGACTATTTTAAATACCTGATCGCGCAAGTCTATATGCTGCAACCCTCGTGGTAAGGCGATCGCTAAACTATGAACTGCCAAAGGCTGACTAATAATTTCGTAATCAGGATTATTTTTAAGCCATTGGGTAAGGCTGCTGCGATCGCCAGCAAAAGCTTTGACTTTGCCTGATTGCAATGCGGCTAAACCATCTTGATACGAGTTTGCACCAATGATCGCAGCTTTTGGGAATTTTGATTGGATCGCAGCGATCGCGGCAGAATTTTTGATAACCGCGATCGCCACTGGTTGACTAAGTTCTTGGGAGGTTTTGCCACGCTTAGCGATCACAATTGTGCTGTCAGTGTAATAAGGCAAAGAAAAATCAACTAAGCGCGAACGATTAGTAGTGACTGTGATTTGAGCGATCGCGAGATTAACTTGATTATTTTGTAAGGCTATTAAGCGATCGCGATTTTTTAGCGGCACTAATTCAATTGATATATTTAGCTCTTTGGCTAATTCCCGCGCAATATCAATCTCTAAGCCGACTAAATTTTGATCGCGATCGCGAAATCCTAATGGCGGCAAATTATCTTTGACACCGATAACTAACTTGCCCCGCTTTTGAATTTCACTTAAAGAATTTAGCTCAGAAGCGATCGCGGCTTTTTGTAGCCAGAAAGGATTTAGATAATTTACAACTCCTAATATAGCGATCATAGTTATCGTCGTTGCTAAAGAGATAGTTGTCTTCTTAACCTTTCTCAAGTAAGTATCTCCAAAATTTTATTTATTATAAAACCCAAAAAGTAAAGGTGACGCTTCGCGTCACCTTTACTTTTTGAGTTTTAAAGAAGCCTACCTATAAGGTCTACTTCTTTTGTTGATTCTTTTGTTTAAACGAGCGTTTTTGCTTTTTCCACGATCGCAGTAAAAGCTTCTGGATCGAGAATTGCAATTTGAGAAAGCATCTTGCGATTGATTTCGATATTTGCTTTTTTGAGTAAACCTGCAAACTTGCTGTAGCTCAAACCTTGTTGGCGAGCCGCAGCATTGATACGGGTAATCCAAAGACTACGGAAATCGCGCTTCTTCTTGCGGCGATCGCGATAGGCATTACGAAGAGCTTTCATTACCTGCTGGTTAGCAGTGCGGAACAGCTTGGAGTGCGATCCGCGAAAGCCCTTGGCTAATTTCAGTACTTTATTGCGGCGCTTCCTAGCTACGTTACCGCGTTTTACTCTCGTCATGGCAGTTAGTTGTTAATCGTTAAATCGGTTATTTATGTTTCTAGCAATCATGGTTTGATTACTAGGCGTAAGGCATCATTGCGCTTACTCTGTCATTATCAGTGTCATCAACTATAGCCATTTGACCCAATCTGCTCTTACGGGCAGTGGACTTATGCTCTAATAGATGATTGCGACCAGCGTGGCGGCGAGCAAATTTGCCGCTACCCGTCACCTTGAATCGCTTCGCGGCAGATTTACGAGTTTTGAGCTTAGGCACTTCTTTCTAGTCCAAATTTTTGACCTTTACGAGTGTACCATAGGTCAATGCGATATATTGCATTTGGCATAAAAGCATTTGGCATAAAGTTCTATGACACTAATAACTCAGTATGAAATCTAGCTCAGAAATCAAGATTAAACGCCGTATATTTATTAGTACAGGGGAAGTGTCAGGTGACTGGCATGGGGCGATTTTAATTGAGGCTTTACAAGAACGGGCTGCCTTAAAAGGAATTGAGTTAGAGATCGTTGGATTAGGTGGCGATCGCATGGCGGCGGTAGGTGCAAAGTTGCTAGGAAATACTGTCGGTATCGGATCAATTGGAGCAGTTGAAGCTTTGCCTTACATTTTGCCGACACTGCAAGTGCAGAGAAACGCTAAGAAATGGTTGAAGAACTCTCCGCCTGATGTGGCTGTGTTGATTGATTACATGATGCCCAATCAAGCCATGGGCTATTTTTCTAAGCGCGTTTTAAAAGTGCCTGTAATTTATTACATCGCGCCACAGGAATGGGTTTGGTCAATTAATGACAAAAACACCAAGGCGATCGCCGCTTTTACAGATAAACTGCTGGCAATTTTTCCCCAAGAGGCAGTTTATTACAAGAAACAAGGCACAAATGTCCAGTGGGTCGGACATCCATTTGTGGACTTGATGGCAAAGATTCCTAATCGCACTGATGCGCGTAAACAGTTAGGGATCGCCGAAGATGATCTAGTAATTACATTACTTCCAGCATCACGTACTCAAGAACTACGCTCCGTGATGCCGATTATTCTCAAAGCGGCTAAAATTATCCAAGCAAAGCTACCGCATGTCAAATTTTGGTTGCCGCTATCTCTAGAGCGATATCGATCTGAGGTTGAGAAACTGCTTGCAGAATATGACATCAAAGCTACGATTATTTCGGCACAATCACAAATTGCGATTAGCGCTGCCGACTTGGTGCTGAGCAAGTCAGGAACTGTAAATCTGGAAACAGCTCTGTTAAATGTACCGCAGGTCATCTTATATCGAGTTAGTGCAGTTACAGCTTGGATTGCGCGACATATTATCAAACTTAAGCTGCCATTTATCTCGCCTGTAAACTTAGTCAATATGGAATCAGTGATTCCTGAATTTGTGCAAGATGAAGCTATTCCTGAAGCGATCGCGGAAAGTGCCTTAGATTTATTGCTCAACCCTCAAGCTCAGCAAACCATGCTAGATGGTTATGCAAGAGCAAGAGCAAGTCTAGGTGAAAAAGGAGCAATTAACCGCGTTGCCGATTCGATTATTGATTATTTGTAACTACTTAGATTTAGGGTTAAATTTAGGGCGAAAAGTAAGAAATGCGCCACTTCCTTTTTTGAGTTTTGATTTGTCCTAATGCACTTGGCGATCGCATAGAGCTTGAAATCAGAACACAAGTCAAAATATTGCCATGGCAAAAATACTTATCTTAATTGGTGGACACCTTTGCAATGCACCTCGTCCCTACAAAGAAGCAGATACATTAGCTAATGCTGGGCATAAAGTCATTGTCGGTGGCTTTTGGTTTGATCCTGAGTTTATAAAACGCGATCGCCAATTAATGCTCAACAAAAAATGGCAATTTGTTCCTATCATCGATTTTCAGCCTAGTAATAAACTTACTAATCTGCGAGTTCGAATGCGATCGCGTATTGCCAAAGAAACATTTAAAAAATTTGGTACGTTCTCGCCTGCATTACTTGGATATGGCGCAACCGACATGCTTAAGTATGCTTGTCAGGTCAAAGCAGATTTGACTATTGTTCACTCAGAAGCAGGGCTTTGGGTAGGTAGTCAGTTGCTGGATCATGGTTTTAAAATAGGGGTAGATTTTGAAGATTGGTTCTCTGAAGATTTATTGCCCGATGCGCGGATTACTAGACCAATTAAACAATTAAAAAAACTAGAAAACCGTCTAATAAATGAGTGTACATACAGTATTACAACATCTCAGGCTTTAGCTAACGCAATGGCAGAAGCTTATGATGCGCCTAGACCAGCAGTGATTTATAACTCTTTCCCTTGGGCTGAACGAGCGCAAATTGATCACGATAAGCGTGATCGGCAGAACTTAAATCTGCCTTCTCTTCATTGGTTTTCCCAAACTATTGGCTCTGGACGTGGATTAGAAACCTTATTTCAATCCTTACATCACTTCAATATTCCTTTAGAAATTCATTTGCGCGGTAATTGCTCTAAAAATACTCGTCAATGGCTAGAATCTCAAATCCCTAACTTATGGCGCGATCGCGTATTTATACATCCTACGGTTCCGAATCAAGAGCTATTATCAAGAATTTCGGAACATGATATAGGCTTAGCAATAGAATACAGTAATATTATTAATCGTAATTTGACAATAACAAACAAACTTTTTCAGTATTTCCAAGCTGGGCTTGCAGTTATCGCTACTGATACGGCTGGACAGCAGGAAGTTCTATCTCAAAATCCAGAAGCTGGTCGATTAATTCCATCTAATCATCCCTTGGCACTAGCTCAAGCTATAAAAGATTTATTACAAACATCTGATAATTTAAAAACCGCTAAATTAGCATCTCTTCAGGCAGCTAAAGAAGTTTTTTGTTGGAAATTAGAGCCTGAGAAGATTGTTCAACTGGCTAACAAGGCTTTACAAATAAGTGAAAATCTTACTAACTGCCGATCCTGAATTACCTGTACCGCCAAAACTTTATGGAGGAATAGAGCGGATTGTTGATTTATTGGCTAGCAATCTGCAAAATCGTGGTCATATAGTTGCCCTAGTTGCCAACTCAGAGTCAACTTCAAAAGTAGATAGCTTTTTTGCGTGGCGTGGCAAGCGATCGCAAAGTAAGCTCGATACATTGCAAAACATGATCACGTTATGGTCAGCAGTACAGGAGTTTAAACCTGATGTGGTACATAGTTTTTCGCGCATTTTTTATATGCTGCCCATTTTGCGATCGCCTTTACCAAAGGTCATGTCCTACCAAAGAAGACCAAGCGATCGCACCATCAAATTAGCATCACAAATCGCTGGTAATTCCCTCACTTTTACAGGTTGTAGTGATAGTATTTGCAAAATTGGACGCAATGCTGGCGGAACTTGGCAAACGATTTATAACTGCGTCGATCCTGAAAAATATACATTTCAGCCAACTGTTGCAAACGATGCCCCACTAGTTTTTCTTAGTCGCATAGAGCGAATTAAGGGAGCGCATACAGCGATCGCGATCGCGAAGAAAAGTGGCAAGCGTCTTATACTTGCAGGTAACTATAGCGAAACAGGCGAAGCTAGCAAATATTGGCATGAAGAGATAGAGCCGCATTTAGGCAAAGATAATATTAAATACATTGGTACTGTTAATGACGAGCAGAAAAATAATTTATTAGGAAAAGCTTTAGCAATGGTTGTCCCTATAGAATGGGAAGAACCTTTTGGAATTGTTTTTGCAGAAGCTCTAGCTTGTGGTACACCTGTAATATCTTGTCCTAGAGGTTCTTTACCTGAAATTGTCCAAGAAGGGCTTAACGGATATTTGATAGCAGATATAGATGAAGGCGTAAGGAAAGTAAATCAAGTATCACAAATAGATCGCGCTCGTTGTCGTCAAAGCGTTGTTGAATGTTTTTCTAGCAATCAAATAGTTGAGCAGTATGAATTACTATACAAAAGCTTAATAGAAATCATCTAATCATTTTTAATAAATGTCCAAACAATGATTAATTCATTTCTGAGAACTTGGCAATTTATTTCTAATCATCCACTAGCATCACGTAAAAGATCGATCGCGATCGCCCAATGGTTCAAGTGGCAAATTGGTTCTCGTCTTTTAAAAATGCCAATCATTTTTCCTTGGATTGGTGAATCGAAATTAATTGTTGAGCAGGGTATGACTGGTGCAACAGGCAATATTTATACTGGTTTGCATGAATTTGTCGATATGGCTTTTTGTTTACACCTATTGAGAGTAGGCGATTTATTTGTTGATGTGGGCGCAAATATTGGTTCTTATACTGTTCTGGCTTCAAAGGTAGTTGGAGCTTATAGTTTATCTCTTGAACCAGTTCCCACAACTTTTGAGCGCCTAACTCGAAATATAAATATTAACGCCCTAAATAACCTAGTTGAAACTCGCTGTTGTGCTGTAGGTAAATATAGTGGATCTCTTAGGTTCTCATCTGACTGTGACACAATGAATCATGTTGTTGATGATAAATACATAGGAATATCCATCGAAGTACCTGTTGAAGCATTGGATACAATACTCGAAACTTTAAAACCAACCCTAATTAAAATTGATGTTGAAGGATATGAACCTGAAGTAATTCAGGGCGCTATTAGTACTTTAATGTGTGATTCGCTGCTAGCCATTTTATTGGAAACAGTTAATCCTGAAATTGAGATAACCCTCAAAAATTCTGGATTTAAAAGTGCTAATTACGATCCATTTACTAGAAATTTACTACTATCCAATAGTAATCATTTAAGTAGTAACTACCTGTGGATTAAAAACTATACTGAAGTTTTAGCGCGATGTAAATCAGCAACTAAATATAAAGCATTAGGTATTGATTTTTAATTCTATTTTAATTTTATGAGTCACCGAGTTCTTCTGGTTAGCCCTCATTTTCCACCAATTAATGCGGCAGATCATCAACGAATTAGAATGGCGTTGCCTTACTTCGTAGAATATGGATGGGATGTAACAGTTTTGTGCGTAGCTCCAGATTTAATAGAAGGAATACACGATTTAAATCTATTATTGACAGTTCCTGCAAACACTGAAGTTATTCGATCTTCTGCAATTTCTCCTAATATATCTAGAAGGTTTGGATTAGGAAATCTAGCATTTAGATCATTACCTTTTTTAATTAAATCAACTGCTAATTACTTTGAGAAAAATTATTTTGATTTAGTGTATTTTTCTAGTACAGTCTTCCTAACTATGGTGTTGAGTCGCTATTGGTTGGCTAAATATAAAGTTCCATATATTTTAGATTTTCAAGATCCTTGGCTCAGTGATTACTATGACCGCACCAATAATGCGCCACCTGGTGGAAAACTAAAATATAAAATTGCTCAAACGCTAGCTAAAATCCTAGAACCATTTGCTTTAAAAAAAGCCAGCCACATCACCACTGTTTCCCCAGAATATACGAAAATTCTAATGAAACGATATGCTTGGTTACATGAAGATCAATTTACTGTTTTGCCATTTGGCGCCCCCGAAAAAGATTTTGCAATATTACCTAATTTAAATATTCAGCAAAAAATATTCGATTTAAATGATGGATATAAGCATTGGGTATATGTTGGTCGAGGTGGGGATGATATGGCTTTTAGTATCAAATCTCTTTTTTTAGCAATTCAAACTCATCGTCAGCAATATCCTAAAGCATGGCAAAAAGTTAAGATCCATTTTGTCGGAACCAAATATTCAATTTTTGATAATAATAAGGAGATAGAAGCGATCGCAAAAATCTATGCTCTTGATGATTTAGTAACCGAATATCCACAACGTATCCCTTATTTTGAAGCGTTACAAGTCTTAGCTGATAGCCACGCCATTCTCATAATTGGTTCTGATGATCGAGGTTATTCTGCCTCCAAAATTTATCCATGTATCCTTGCTTGCAAGCCAATTTTAGCAATTCTGCACAAACAAAGTCTTGTCGTAAATGTACTAGAAATTTGCCAAGCAGGACAAGTCGTAACATTTAGCGATCCAGCAATAACAAATCTTTTAGAATTACTAATAGTTAGGCTTGAATGGTTGTTGTCTCAGACTCAAAACTATACTCCTACTACAGATTGGCAAGCCTTTCGACCATATACAGCCAAGGAAATGACTCGGCAGCAATGTGCTATTTTTGATCGATATGTATCTTCTTGAATATCTATCTTGAATATCTATGCTCAAGCAATTACCAGCACAAACCCAAGATGCTCAACAAGCAAAGATAAATAACCGTAATAATCAACGGAATTTATTACCATTTTTCTGGCTTTTACTTGGCGCTTATACTACTTTCGTAACTTTCAAAGTATACAGCAGTCAAGTAATTGGTGCAGAAGATATATTTGGGGCTTTTTCAATTTCTTTAGCTTCTCTACTTTCAGTTTATCTTTGGTGTGCTGGTAAAATTTTTGGGATTCCAATTTTTCCACTATTTTCAGTTACTTATCTTTGGACTTGTGCTATTCCTTTACTTTCTGAAAACCCTTCAGTATTTGCTTATAGTACTTCTGAAAGATTTTTAGCCAGCATGACAGTTACAGGATTTCTTTTGCTTTCAACTTTAATATGGTATCAGTTTGTTAATAAATTTCCACAACCTAAAAATTACTATAGAACCCTAGAAATAAAAAAAGGCGATCGCCTATTTCTAGGAATTTTATTCTTAGGTAATTTATATATTGTATTGACTTTAGCTAATTGGTTATCTATAGATACTGGTTCATTTTCTTTAATAAGAGGTGCAATATTAGGTCTAACCGCGATCGCTACCTTTGCAATGTCTTATAGATTTGGGACTAATAGATTATCTAGAAACAATAAAGTTCTATATCTTATTCTCATAGCTTCAAGTCTGATTATTAATGCTATCTCTCTTTTGCTTGTTAGTTCGCTAACTTTATTCTTAATTACTATTGTCGGCTATTCTTTAGGTAAAGGTAAATTCCCTTGGATTTCAACTGTAATTGTATTTAGTTTATTCGCGTTGCTTCATGCTGGTAAAGCTCCGATTAGAGAATTATATTGGCAGCAACCGATTGCACCTTGGCAGTACCCAAGTAGGTATATAGAATGGATTGACTTTGGGATCAATGGATTATTATCAAAAGAAGAAGATAAAGCTGAGTCTGAGCAGTCAATTCTGGAGCGCGCTAGTGTTTTTCAACAGCTTTTATTAACGCAGTCATCAACAGAAAAGGGTAAACCATTGCTTGACGGTTATACCTATGCCATTATTCCTCAATTGCTTGTTCCTCGCATCTTAAATAGTGAAAAAATTACTAGCCATGAAGGTACATCTATTTTAAATATCTATTATGGTAGACAAACCCGTAAGGATACTCAATCTACAACTATCGGATGGGGATTATTAGCAGAGTCCTATGCCAATTATGGATTATGGGGCTGTGGTTTACTAGCTTTTATATGCGGTGCAGGGTATGGATACATATCTTTGCTTAGCATTAATGCTCCTGTATTTAGCGATCGTTATTTATTTGCAATTTTAATTCTCAGTTATGCATTTCAAACAGAATTTACAGCAGGTGTATATGTAGCTGCTTTATTTCAATCAGCAATAACATTACTTGTATTTGTGTTTTTATTTATGAAAGTACAAAAGCTAAAAGATATAGAAGAAAGTTAGTGATTAATTTAGCAATAATTGCTTCGCATCCGATTCAATATTATGCACCGCTTTTTCGATGTGTCGCTCAGGATATTTCTTTAAATATTAAAGTGTTTTACCTATGGGACTTTGGTGTCACCAATCAAGTCGATCAAGGATTTAAGCAATCTTTAAAATGGGATATTCCACTATTAGAAGAATATAATTTTGAATTTGTACCGAATGTTAGCAAAGATCGCGGTACTCATCATTTGTTTGGCTTGCAAAATCCTTGTCTAACTCAGCAAGTATTAGCATTTAAACCTGATGCCATTTTTCTTACGGTTTCTTACAATTACGCAAGTACTTATCGGTTTCTTTGGCAATTACAAAACATAAATATCCCGATCATATTCCGTGGTGATTCACATCGTATTTTAGCTAAGAATAATCTAAAATCCCAAATTAAGCGTCTAGTTATAGCGAAGATTTTTCAAAATTTCGATGCTTGTTTGTATGTGGGCAAAGCTAACTACGAATACTTTCGATACCACTCTGTAGCAGCAAGCAAATTATTTTTTGCGCCCCATGCCATTGACTCTGCTCGTTTTTGTGGATCTAGTGAAATTTTTGAGCAAGCAATTTTATGGAAACAAGAATTAGGGATTCCTTTAGAAAATAAGGTAATACTTTTTGCGGGAAAATTTGAAAATAATAAGCGACCTTTGGACTTGATCGAGGCTTTTATGGATATTGGCTCAGATTCGGTGTCACTACTAATGGTAGGGTCGGGAAATATGGAAGTAGAAATGCGAGGCTTGGTTAGGCAAAACGATCATTATGCTGATCGCATTTTCTTTGCTCCTTTTCAGAATCAATCACTAATGCCACGGACTTATGCTGTTGCTGATATTTTTGTGTTGCCTAGCTGTGGTGGGGAAACATGGGGGCTAGCAATTAATGAGGCGATGTCTATGGGATGTGCTGTAATTGTGAGTAACCATGTTGGTTGTGCGGAAGATTTAGTTAAATCTTTGCAGAATGGATTGATTTTTGAGGCGGGAAATGTTGAGGCGCTGACAGCTAGTCTGAGGGAGGCTATGAGCGATCGCGATCGCCTAAAACAATGGGGAAAGGAGAGCAAAAAGATCGTGGCAGATTACTCTTATGACCGCATAATTGATGGGCTAAAGCTGGCTTTAGTCGCAGTCCTCAACAAATAAAAGAGAAGTGACATCCCTGCTCTTTTACGGATCGACCCAGCGATCGTCTGATTTGATTAGAGCAATTAACTGCTCTACACCTTCCGCTTCAGGTACGCGCTTGATTTCTTCCTTACCACGATATAGCGAGATAGTGCCAGGAATTTTGCCGACATAGCCATAGTCGGCATCTGCCATTTCGCCAGGACCATTGACGATGCAACCCATTACAGCAATGTCTAGACCGACTAGATGTTTAGTGGCTTCCCGGACTTTGTGAAGGACATCTTCAAGGTTAAATAATGTGCGACCGCAGGATGGACAGGCGACATATTCCACCATTGTTTTGCGGAGTCCCAGAGATTGAAGAATGCTGTAGCAGACTGGGATTTCTTTTTCGGGAGCTTCAGTTAGGGAAACGCGGATAGTGTCACCAATGCCTTGAGCAAGTAATGTAGCGATACCTGCGGTGGATTTGATGCGACCGTACTCACCGTCACCTGCTTCGGTTACGCCTAGGTGCAATGGATAATCCATGCCAAGTGAATCCATGCGTTTTGCCATCAGTTGATAGGCCGCGATCATCACAGGAACACGAGAAGCCTTCATAGAAATGACAATATTTCGGAAGTCAAGATCTTCGCAAATACGAATGAATTCGATCGCTGATTCGACCATACCTTGAGGGGTGTCACCATAAGTAAACAGCATCCGTTCAGCGAGGGAGCCATGATTTACACCGATTCGCATGGCTTTGTCTTGTTCTTTGAGCGACAAAACTAGAGGTTTGAGGGTATCACGTACTTTCTCGGCGATTTCGTCAAATTCTGATTGAGTGTATTCGGTGCGGTTTGCTTTTGGCTTCTCGAATACGTATAGTCCTGGATTAATGCGGACTTTATGAATATGCTTGGCAACTTCAAGGGCAATTTTCATGCCATTGTGGTGTACGTCGGCAACTAGCGGCACGTCCATATAGGTGCGCTTAAGTTTTTGGCGTATTTCTGAGAGTGCGGCAGCATGAGCCATGCTGGGAACGGTAACGCGCATGATTTCGCAGCCAATTTCATGCAAGCGACGAATACCTGCGACGGAACCAGCAATATCTAGGGTATCTTCGTTGATCATCGACTGGACAACTACAGGTGCGCCGCCACCGATAGTTATATTGCCCACTTGCACAGGACGAGTTTTACGTCTGACGATCACGCCGAGATTTTCACTGCCATTTGGACTAGATTCGACTTTGCCGTTTTGTAAGCTTTTTGTATTCTCAGAAACAATCGTCATAACACTTTTAGTTACTTTCAGTTATTAGTTTATCTGAAGTCGGACATACTAGCTTTGTTTTTATTTACGTAACATCAGTTTATTCGTGTTACTCCCTTCCCAGTAGAAAAATAGACATTAAAACCCAAGAATTAGCGGTGCGGCGCTCTGCGCCGCACCGTCTAATCTTTCACTGGGAAGGGAGTAAGTGTCTGGATAACATTTTTTTCTTTAGCTAATTGGTAGCAAGAGATGTTGGGCGATCGCGTATTTGCTAACCAAAAAGTAAAATCGCTAGCGATCGCTGATTTTGAGAATGCTGATTTTGAGAATAATGGGCGATCGCTACAGCAAATCAGGACGACGTTCTTTTGTGCGTAAAATTTGTTGTTCCTTTCTCCATTCTGCAATTAACTTATGATTACCTGATCGCAATACTTCAGGAACTTCCCAATCTCGAAATACAGATGGGCGAGTATATTGTGGATAGTCGAGTAATCCATCTTCAAAACTTTCAAATTTGAGAGAATCTTCTTTTCCAACTGTGCCAGGGCGAAGACGCACTACTCCATTAATTAGCGCCAGAGCAGGAATTTCTCCACAAGTCAGCACAAAATCGCCGAGAGAAACTTCACGAGTTACTAAATGTTCGCAGACACGCTCGTCAACTCCTTCATAGCTACCGCAAATGAGAACTAGTTGATCGTAATTAGCAAGTTCTTTAAAAAGTTCTTGCTTCATTGGTGTGCCTTGCGGAGTCAAATAAATAATTTCACGCTTTGTTAAGATCGGCAATGACTCTACTGCCGCAAAAATTGGATCGGGCTTCATTAACATTCCCACGCCGCCACCGTAAGGTTCATCGTCAACGCGATGATGTTTGTCGGTGGTGAAATCTCTGGGATTGGTGAGATAGATGTCGGCGATTTGATTGGCGATCGCTTTACCTAGCAAACTTGTCTGCAAAGGCGAAGTAAAAAAGTCGGGAAAGAGAGTAACAATATCTATACGCATGAATAAATTTTATAACAAATAATTTTGAGTTTTGAATATGCTTTCTGTCTCTGAAGCCGAACGAATAATTTTAAATTTAGTAAAACCTTTCGATCCTGAAATTGATAGTGAAATATTGCCGTTAGCCCAAGCGATCGCCAGAATTCTTGCCGAAGACATTAAAAGCGAACTGGACTTTCCTCATTGGGACAATTCGGCGATGGATGGCTATGCTTTGCGCTTTGCAGATTTAGACAATATTCAAGATTTACGACTAGAGATCGCGGCTGACGAAATTCCCGCAGGAGTAGCGATCGCGCAAACATTAGCTAAAGGGCAATGTGTACGAATTTTTACGGGTGGAATGTTGCCTGACGGTGCAGATACAGTGATTATGCAAGAAGATACTGAGCGCATCGACAATTTTTTACAACTTAAAGTCAAACCAACTCAAGGCGAATATATCCGCCGTAAAGGTGAATTTATTCGGTCAGGCGCAGTCCTTCTCTCCGCAGGCACTAATCTAGAAGCTACTGAAATCGGAGCTTTAGCCTCGGCAAGATGTCAAAAAGTAAGAGTTTATCGTCAGCCAAAAGTGGCGATTATTTCTACAGGAAATGAACTTGTTAGCCTAGATAGTTCGCAACCGATCCAGTTAGGACAGATTATTGATTCAAATCTATGTGCGCTATCGGCGCTTGTCACTCAAGCAGGGGCGATCGCGATCCCATTTGGGACAGTACGCGATGACAAAGCTGAACTTGAAGCGGTGATCCAAAAAGCGATCGCTTCAGCGGATATTGTCATTTCCACGGGTGGTGTTTCGGTCGGAGATTATGATTATGTTGAGGAATTACTAGAAAAAATGGGAGCCGATATCCATGTGCGATCAGTCGCCATCAAACCAGGTAAGCCTTTGACAGTAGCTTCCCTCACTCAGCCCCTTAAAGTGAATGAAGGTGAGGACAAAGTTCTCTATTTTGGAGTTCCTGGAAATCCAGTTTCCGCAATGATGAGTTTTTGGAGATTTATTCGTGGCGCGATCGCTAAATTAAATGGAGCAAATGAGACGTACTGGTATCCGCAATTTATCCAAGCGATTGCTACTGAAGATTTGTATTCACAGGGTAGACGAGAAACTTATTTATGGGGCAAATTAACTTATCAAAAAGGAAAGCCAGTTTTTCAACCTGTAAGTAATTATAGTTCTGGCAATTTGATTAGTGCGATCGGCGCAAATGCCCTAGCGGTAATGGGCGTAAATCAAACTTATATAGCCGCTGGAGATGAGGCGATCATAATGATCATTTAAAAATTAGAGGAGGTGCTTTGCACCTCCTCTAATTTTTTAGGTTTTAATGAAAATCATTAATAATGTTTAGTAGTCTTACACTAAACTAATTAAGGCTGCGAGAGAAATAGAGCGACTAGATAATTTCAACAAATCTATGTGCAATTGATAACTATCGGGATCGGGCACATGCTTACAATCTGCTCAGTTTATGAGTCGCGCATATCCTTTAGCTGCTTACATCATTGAGGATGTTTGCCATATGCCATTAGACTCAGACAATTTAATTAATGAAAATATACTGACTCTAGTAAGAGCATATCGAGTTTCACCTTCTGAAAACTTACAGCAGCAGATTGTCGAAATTTATATGGGATTGATTCGTGAAACGATCGCTTCCATACCTATCTCATTAATTAATCAGACAAAAATCAGCGATCGCCGATCTAATGCTCACTCCGAAACACTTGAACGTCGAGTATCGAATAGAAGAGCAGGAGAACGAAGAGCGATTGATCGTGAATTACTTGAGGTTGGCAAACAAGCATTGAAAAAAGCTTTAATTCAATTTAATCCTGAACAAAATCCAAATTTTTCAGAATTTGCGCGATCGCATATTCAACAGCATTTCGAAACTTTTTTGAAAAGACAAAAACTTGACAATCGCAATCAACCTAACGAATCCGAAGATACCGACATTTCAACTATTGCGACCCGCAAACAAGAAACTCTCGAAATTTTACAAGCCTATCGTGCTAACCCATCAACTAAACTTCGCAATCAACTCGTAAATCTAAATATTGGACTAGTTCGCCGTGAAGCCTATCATTGGACAAATCAATGCCAAGAGAGTTTTGAAGATCTGATGCAGGTCGGCTCAATTGGTTTAATCAATGCGATCGAGCGGTTTGATGTGAGCAAGGGCAATGCTTTTAGCTCATTTGCTGTGCCATATATTAAAGGGGAAATTCAGCATTATCTACGTGATAAAAGCCCGACCGTAAGAATGCCTCGCGCTTGGTTAACGACTTATAATCAAGGTTGTAAGATCATTCGCACTAAACGTGCTGAGACTGGGCGCGAAGCATCCAGCCAAGAAGTAGCGGATGAGCTAGGCATTACGATCAGTGAGTGGTATGACATCAAACTCGCTTGTCAAAATAGATCGCCCCTTAGTCTGGATACACCAATTGATCAGAGCGAAGATAACTCAACTTCGCTCGGTGATCTGGTTACTGATCAGAAATATCAAAGTTTTCAGCTTGCCCAAGAAGACAATATTCGCCTACAGCAAGCTCTCGATTTATTAGAAGATCGCACCCGTGAAGTTGTAGAGTTTGTGTTTCTAAAAGAATTTACGCATCGCGAAGTTGCCGAAACTCTCGGTATTAGTGCTGTGACTGTTTCGCGACAACTAAAAAAGGGCTTAATTGCTCTTAAAAAGATTTTGGCGACACCAATTGAATAATAGGCAAAATCTTATTATCTTTTTTTGAGAATATTGTCATATTCAGCGTGTGAACCTATCCAAAACCAGACAATTTTTTCTTCTTGTGGTTTAATTACACCTAAAGCTCGCTAACCAATTCCAACTCTAACTGACCAAATATTTTGACTATGAATAATCTCCTTAAACTCTAGGCTTGAATGAGATGGATTATCTTTCCAGAGTTCATAGTTTTTCGTAGCAGTTTCTTTGATATGTTGAGGCAGCTTTACAAATAATTTCTGAAAATCTTTAGTTCTAGAAGACTTCATCATTCTTCGCCAAAACCTTTTTCTTCGGTTTCACCTGCATCATCTTCGTTTAGCGCTGCTTGAGCCATTTGCTGAAATATACCTAAATCAATATCTGGATTTGCTAAAGTTTTTTGCCAATTTAATTCATTTTGAATATCTTCCAGCAATTGATGTGCGATTTCATCTTGAAGATTTTCTGAGAGTTTTTGAGCTTCTTTAAAGGCTTTTTCGAGCAATTTAGTCATAGTTTTTTTAATCGCGTAAATTAAGATTAATAATACTTATTTTTTTGAATAAACAAAAAAGCGATCGCACTAGTGCGATCGCTTTTTTGTTTATTCAAAACTTTCGCAAAGCGAAAGCTTATAGATTAGATAGCAGTAGTCGCTTGAACTCTAGCGCGAGCCATCCGCATACTTTGTTCAGCTTGAATCTTACCTTGCTTATCTTCAGCCTTGATACCAGCTAAAGCTTGCTCAGCTTCTTCAAGTTGTTTACGGGCTTCTTCAACATTGATTGTGCTGCCTAATTCGCCACTCCGAACTAGCACTGTAACTTCGTTTTCTTCCACTTCAGCAAAACCACCTGTAAGAGCGATCGCAGCCCAAGCTTTATCTTTACGAAACCGCAATACGCCAGTTTCCAATGCCGAAATTAGAGGAGCGTGATCAGTCAAAATACCAAGTTGCCCCGTGGCACTAGGCAAAATCACTTCCTCAGCAACCGTATCCAGAATTGTTTGATCTGGAGAAATTACTTTTACAGTTAGGATCATGGTTTAGTTACCCGCTTTTAATTTCTCAGCCTTAGCGATCGCTTCGTCGATGTTACCAACGAGATAGAAAGCTTGCTCAGGAAGATCGTCGAGTTCACCTTTGAGAATGCGATCAAAGCCACTGATGCTCTCTTCGAGGGTGACATACTTACCAGGAGAACCTGTAAATACTTCGGCCACAAAGAAAGGCTGAGACAAGAAGCGCTCAATTCTACGAGCACGGGCAACAGCCAACTTGTCATCTTCAGAAAGCTCATCTAAGCCCAAGATGGCAATGATATCTTGAAGTTCTTTGTAACGCTGAAGAATTGCTTGAACGCCACGAGCAACGCGGTAATGTTCTTCACTGACGATACCTGGTTGCAGCATGGTGGAAGAAGAATCAAGCGGATCAACGGCGGGGTAAATACCTTTAGAAGCCAAGCCACGAGACAACACGGTGGTTGCATCAAGGTGAGCAAATGTGGTTGCAGGCGCAGGGTCAGTTAAGTCATCGGCAGGTACGTAAACCGCTTGTACAGAAGTAATTGAACCTTCAAGAGTTGACGTAATGCGTTCTTGCAGAGCACCCATGTCTGTCGCAAGAGTTGGCTGATAACCTGCGGCTGAAGGCATCCGACCAAGTAGTGCCGATACTTCGGAACCAGCTTGGGTAAAGCGGAAAATATTGTCGATGAACAACAGTACGTCTTGCTTAGAGACATCACGGAAATATTCTGCCATGGTCAAAGCTGTTAAGCCAACACGCATACGCGCTCCAGGTGGCTCATTCATTTGACCATAAACGAGAGCGAGGTATTGCAGTACACCCGACTCTTTCATTTCGTTGTAAAGGTCATTACCTTCACGAGTACGTTCGCCTACACCACCAAAGACAGACACGCCAGAGTGCTTCTTCGCGATGTTATTAATCAACTCTTGAATCAATACGGTTTTGCCGACACCAGCACCACCAAATAGCCCAATTTTGCCACCACGACGATAAGGAGCGAGAAGGTCAATTACCTTAATGCCAGTTTCAAAAGTGGTAGGTTTGGTTTCTAAATCGGTAAATGCAGGAGATGGACGGTGAATAGGAAACTTTTCTTCAGTGGTAACGGGTCCTAATTCATCAATAGGTTCGCCCAATACATTGAAGATACGACCTAAGGTGTTAGGTCCAACAGGAACGGTAATCGGTGCGCCTGTATCGGTTACATCCATACCTCTAACGATGCCGTCAGTGGTACTCATCGCTACAGCACGAATTTGGTTGTCACCGAGTAATTGCTGAACTTCGCAGGTGACATTAATGTCTTGTCCTGCGGAGTTGCGGCCAGTTACGATAACGGCGTTATAAATTTCGGGGACTTTACCACTGGGGAATTCGGCATCGACAACAGGACCGATGATCTTGGTGATGCGCCCTACTGATACTTTCTCTGCGGTTGTTACCATGCTTGCAGCTTACTCCAGCCTCTTAAGTCAAAATCTAAAAAATATGCAAAAAAATACAATTGGTTAAGCTAAAAAAGCTTAACTTTTCGCAATCAAATACAAAGCTAACTGCCTCTCAAAATATCATTTAACGTGCCTCGAATGATCGCTGGTTTTCAAAAGACAAAGAGCATAAGCGGCGCGAAGCGATGCCTAAGCTCTTTGTTTTAATATTTTGCTTTAATATTTTGCAAAAGAACGACTGGGAGGAGCAGTAAATTGGGGAGGGCGATCGCTATTTGTACTATTCAAGTTTTGAGAAATTGGACGCAGTGGCGATCGCACTAATGCTTCAGGGTTAAAGCGATAGCCTATATTTCGGACAGTTTGAATCAAATTTGGCTGTTGCGGATCGACTTCTAATTTTTTTCGCAGGGATAAAACATGAGTGTCAACCGTACGCGGATTATTAATCTCATCTGGCCAGGCCCGTTGCAAAAGTTCAGCACGACTTAGAGCCAACCCCTCAGACTGCGCGAGAACATATAGCAAGCTAAACTCCTGCGGAGTTAAATCGATCGCACTACCCTTGAGTCTTACTTGACGTTGGACAAGATCGATTTTTAGCACGCCATAATCTAAGCAAGCTGGTGGTGCTGATGTGCGTAACCTCCGCGTTAAAGCCTCAACCCTAGCCAAAAATTCCTGCATCCCAAATGGTTTAGATAAATAATCATCTGCACCCGCTTTTAGCCCTTCGACAATATCAGACTCGTTTGTACGCGATGAGGTTACGAATACTAAAGAACTTTTTTGCTTGTAAAACCAACGACATAGCTCTACCCCATCTCCATCAGGAAGGTCGGTGCTTAAGATCACTAAGCTAGGTTGCTGCTTTTGAAATACCACCTTTGCTTGCTGACAACTCACAGCCTGAAACACCGAATAGCCAATCTGCTGTAAATGCCAACCTAAGAGTGAAGCAAGATTAGGATTACCTTCTACAATCTCTATACTGATCGGGATCAAAGATACGCTCCTGCCGAGTAATGCCTGTAGCTCTCGGATTATGAGACTGAATGATAACTTAGTGTCAACCTGTATTTTGTAGCTGTAATTACTCTCTAAATTGCAAATCAAATGACTTACCGCAATCCTGTTCCTACGGTTGATATCATTATTGCCCTGCGCGATCGCCCCAATCAACCAATTGTCTTAATTGAGCGTCTTAATCCTCCTCACGGCTGGTCGATCGTCGGTGGATTTGTTGACTATGGCGAACGATTAGAAGATGCTGCAAGGCGTGAGGCTGAGGAAGAGACGGGCTTGAAGGTGGAGTTAGTTGATTTGCTAGGCATGTATTCTGATCCTAGTCGTGACGATCGCTTGCATACGATCAGTGCGGTATATATAGCCGAAGCTGTAGGTGAGCCAAAAGCCGATGATGATGCCAAGTCTGTCGGCGTTTTTGCGGCGTGGGAAACACCATCTAAACTATGTTTCGATCATGCTCAAATCTTGCAAGATTATTGGCGCTATCGCACCTATGGTATTCGCCCCAAAATATAAAGAAATAGCATTACGGAGAGATCCCTTTTCTACATGATTTTAAGAAAGTTTGATTTAGGTGTTGACAAACTCTCAGCTAACTATGTATCTTAATAAAGGTCAATAACACGCCCCCATCGTCTAGAGGCCTAGGACACCTCCCTTTCACGGAGGCGACGGGGATTCGAATTCCCCTGGGGGTATTATTCACTGATAAAAAAGCACTTGCGATGCAAGTGCTTTTTTATTGGCTTGAGAAAAGTAAGTGCTTTGAGCTTACTTTTCTTTTAAAGCTTTACAGCAATTTCTCTAAACCGTAAATAAGTGACTTGAGGGCAAGGACTTTACGCACACAAAGCAAAACGCCTGCCATATAACAAGTGCGATCGCTAGCATTATGTTCAATCTTTAGAGTTTCGCCGAGCGCTCCAAAAATTATTTCTTGTCGTGCAACTAGCCCAGGCACACGCACGCTATGGATGCGAATATTTTCGCCATACACAGCCCCTCTTGCACCTACTAAATGTTCTTTTTCATTAACACTAGGCGCATTAAATGTTTGTCCTAATTCTGATAACATCTGTGCGGTTTTGATCGCTGTGCCACTTGGGGCATCCGCTTTTTGATTGTGATGCAGTTCAATAATTTCAACGTGCTGAAAATATTTAGCGGCCGCGATCGCTGCTTGTTGCATCAAAACTACACCGACAGAGAAATTTGGGGCAATGATGCAGCCCATACTTGCCTTGTCTGCAAAAATCGTAAGCTCAGCAATTTGTCGTTCGCTTAAGCCTGTTGTCCCAACGACAGGACGCACACCATAAGCGATCGATGAGCGAATATTGTCATAAATAATGCTGGGGTGGGTGACATCGATCATCACGGGCAGTTCTGATTCTTGGGCGGCTTGGGCAAGGACGACTTCGAGATTATTAGTTACAGGTATTTCTAATTCACCAATACCAATCACTTCCCCGATGTCTTCGCCGATATGCTGCCGACCGATCGCACCAACTAGATTCATGTCTGGTGAATTTGCGATCGTTTTAATGATTTCGCGACCCATTTTACCTGTCGCACCAGAGACAACGATAGGGATCTGTGCCTTATTGGTCATGGCTTAAACCTAAAAATATTATTTTACGAGCTTAGCTCACAAGCTAAATAAACCCAAATTTTGTTAAAAGAAAACTAAAGAGTTGGAAATTAAGCGATCGCTATATTCCTAGGAAGTACAGCTGTCGCCAGTCTTGTTGGAACACAAACCCAAGAAGCGAGTGGCGGCGCTTCGCACCGCCACTCGCTTCTTGGGTTTTGATCTGAGTTTTATTGAAAATTAATTGCCTAAGAAGAGTTGAAGGTTGTACTATTGTTAGCTGGACTGAAAAAATAGGAGACTAGTATCATGAGTCGTGTATGCCAACTAACAGGCAAAAAAGCCAATAACTCTGTATCGATTTCGTTCTCACACAAGCGTCACAAGCACTTACAGCACGTTAACTTACAAGACAAAAGAATTTGGTGGGAAGAAGGAAAAAGATTTGTAAAATTACAAATTTCCACCAAAGCAATTAAGACTTTGCAAAAGAAAGGGCTTAGTACATTTGCTAAAGAAGCAGGGCTTGACCTTCGCAAGTTCTAATAATTTAAGGGGGCGCAGAGCGCCCCTTTTTTTTAACTATATAAATATTGGATATGAATATTGGCATAGTTGGCTTGGGCTTGATTGGCGGTTCGTTAGGTTTAGACATCCTCGCGTTAGAGCAAGATAATTATGTGTGGGGACTCAGCCGCAATCCTGAAACCTGCAAACAAGCTATAAAAATTAAAGCTGTAAATATAGCCAGTACAGATATTGTCGAAATCTCCGATCGCGATCGCACCGATATCATCGTAATTTGTACGCCGATCGCCGCCATTTTGCCCACGATCGCATCTCTTGCACCTCAGCTTCCAGCAAATGTAATTTTTACGGATGTTGGTTCAGTCAAAGCGGCGATCGTAGAGCCGGCATCAAAAATTTGTGAACGATTTGTCGGTAGTCACCCAATGGCTGGCACTGCATTTCAAGGTATCTTAGCTGCCGAACGGAATCTATTTAAAAACCGTCCTTGTGTGATTACGCCTAGCACCGATGTTGAAGCAGTTGAAAAAGTGCGATCGCTCTGGCAATCAGTGGGGATGAATATATATGAATGTAGTCCTGAAGAACATGATCGCGCTGTAGCATCGATCAGTCATTTGCCCGTGATGATTAGCGCCAGTTTAATCGATGCTTGTCAGCAAGAAGAAGATAAAAGCGTTCTTAAATTAGCGCAAAATTTAGCTAGTTCTGGGTTTCGTGATACCAGTCGCGTTGGCGGTGGCAATCCTGAACTAGGTCGGCTGATAGCAGAATATAATCAATCAGCATTATTGCGATCGCTCTATACCTATCAGCAATCTTTGCAAGAAGTAATCAATTTAATTGAGAATAAACAATGGAAAGAACTAGAAGCTTTACTCGCTAATACTCAAGGCGATCGCATATCTTATGTGGATTAAAATAACTTACAGCAGTTATTGATCAAACTCACCACGACAAGGGTCGCAGGGCGAAGCCCCGCAAAGGGTTTTATATTATTGTTTGTGGTAGGTTTAAAAGCAAATTGCTGTAGGTAAAATATCTGTAATGTTATTCATTTGGTGCTTTGATTCATTACTTGCACCTTAGTCGATCTCCCAAATTCGCCAGCCCTTAAATCAATAACACTGCAAAAAATAAATGGTACAAACTGCCGTCAAATCTTTTTCACTAAAAGACTTCTTGGCAAGCCCTGAGACGGAGCCAGAAAGTGAATATTTTGATCGTGAGATTATTCAGAAACCGATGCCCAAAGGAAAACATAGCGCCATTCAAAGCGAATTTACGTCTTGTATTAATAGCACTTTAAGACCTAAGCGCATTGCCAGAGCTTTCTCAGAATTACGCTGTACCTTTGCTGCGATGTCCATTGTGCCAGATATATCGGTTTTTCGATGGGAGCGAATCGTGCGCGATTCCAGTGGCGAAGTTGCTAATGTTTTTAACATTTCTCCCGATTGGATGATTGAAATTTTGTCACCAGATCAACGGCAAACTAAATTAGTCAAGAAGATACTATTTGCTCTTGAAAATGGTACTGAGGTTGCATGGCTGCTCGATCCTGACGAAAAAGTGATTTTTATTTATCGTGCTAATCAAGCTTTGCAAATTTGCGATCGCCCTGAACAAATTTTGCCAATGCCAGACTTTGCTAATGATTTGCAATTAACCGTAGAAATTGTTTTTAGCTGGCTTAGTGAATAAAATAAAAGATTGAGTGATCGGAATAAAGGCGATCGCTACAGAAGATTTTATTGTTCAGCCATGTTATCAATCTTTTCGCGAATCGATAGCTGGACTAGAGAGCGAATTAGCGAAAGTCCAGAGAAACTTGCACAGACAAAGGCTGCGATCGCCCATCCACCATAAACGCCTGCTGTTCCGACTAATAGTACGGCTCCTGCTAATATCAAGAATCCTGTAAAACAAGCATAGATAAGAGCTTTGACGGCGATGTTAATCCGTTTGAGTGTGCGATCGCCTTCTGAGGACTTGACTTGAATCATTAACTCACCGCGTTCGATTCGTTCTTGCAAACGTTCCAGTAAAACCTCCATACGGCTGGGCTTATTGAGTTGATAAACCAAAAAATCCTTCGCTTGTTGAGCCAAAGCTCCTAATGTATTGCCGCGTCCTTTAGTTAACACAATACTTTTGACAAAAGGCTGGGCAGCGGTGGTGAAGTTGTATTCTGGATCGAGAATTCTAGCAATACCATCAAGAGTGGTTAGAGATTTAAGAAGATAAGTCATTTGCGGAGGTAGACGAAATGGTTGCTTCTCAAAGATGGCGACAACTTCTCCTTTAATTTGTTCAAATTCATAAACATTAACAGGTCTTTCAGTAAAGCGATCTAGAACAAATTTCAACATCCTTTTGATCGGACTCATATCCGCGACTGGTTCGATGAAGCCCATATCCATCAGAGCATCGACTACTTCGTTAGTATCTTTCCGCAACACAGCAAAAAAAGTTTTTACCATTTGATCCTTTGCCATCGTTTTCACTTCTGCCATCATGCCGTAGTCGTAGAAAATTAGACTTCCATTAGGGCTAACTGCTAAATTACCAGGATGAGGATCGGCATGAAAAAAGCCATCTTGCAAGAACTGTTTGAGATAACAACAAATTCCCAATTGATTAATTTCTTTCGGATTCAGTCCACAAGCTTCTAAACCTTGGCGATCATCGATTTTGATGCCAGGGACATATTCTAAGGTCAAAACCGTGGAGGTGGAATATTCCCAATAGACTTTGGGTACGATGATGCGCGGATAACCTGTAAAGTTCTTGCGAAAACGATCAGCATTGCTTGCTTCGATCGCATAGTCAATTTCTTGATAGAGAATTGTGAAAAATTCCTTGTAAATTCCTTCCAAATTATATTTGCGTGTCCAAGCAAAATAGTTCCGAAACACTTTAATCAGTTTGCCAACTGCAAGTAAATCCAGATCAAAAAGCCTTCTTAATCCTGGACGTTGAACTTTGACTACTACCTCTTCACCTGAGTAGAGGGTGGCGCGATGGACTTGTCCAAGGCTAGCAGCAGCAAGAGGAACTTCGTCAAAGTCCCGATAAATATTATAAATTGATTTTCCAAGTTCAAGTTCGATGATTTCTCTAGCTTCTTTACCACTAAAAGCAGGCACTTTGTCTTGAAGCTGGGAAAGTGAACTAATATATTCGGGAGGCAAAAGATCAATGCGAGTCGATAGGGCTTGACCGATTTTGATAAAAGTTGGTCCCATCTCGAGCATATTGCGGACTAGCCAATCTGCTCTTTTATGGCGTGTAGGCGATGTGTTGTTTTGCCAAAACTTATCCCACCACATAAAAAACAAGAATATAAATGCAACTGAAAATACTTCGCGTTGACGAGCAAGTGAAGAGCTTCTGTTTCTTTGCCAACGTAGCTGTTTCGGTAGTAATTGAGCGATCGCAGACATATTTTGCTAATAGTGAAAATGCTAAATAGCAGTGCTGTGCTTATCTTACCCAATTCCAGACGAAAAGTAGAGAGGATTGTTTTGTCCCCTTCTACTTTCTTCTACTTTTAAGTATGGTGGGGCACAAGCCTACTAATATGCTCTCTAGATTGAGAACAAACTAAAACCAGATTTTTTGTAAAAGCCTCGCTTTGTGGGCTTTTACAAAAAATCTAGTGGTGGGTTTGTTCGGATTTGCTGTAATCTCTCGCCGATTAACTTGAGTACTTTATTTTAATAAAAACCTCATGTTGTATGACTTTTGTGACAAAATTTATAAGCACAATGTCAAAAAAGTTTTTCGTTTAGATAGCCATGCTCAAAGCTGGGATTGTCGGACTACCCAATGTGGGAAAGTCTACGTTATTTAATGCTCTAGTTGCCAACGCCAAGGCGGAAGCAGCCAACTTTCCCTTTTGTACGATCGAACCCAACGTTGGCTCGGTATCCGTCCCTGACGATCGCTTAACTACCCTCGCCGAAGTCGGTAAGTCTGCGCAAACCGTACCGACTAGAGTCGAATTTGTCGATATTGCAGGACTGGTCAGAGGCGCAAGCAAGGGAGAAGGGCTAGGAAATCAGTTTTTAGGAAATATTCGCGTATGCGATGCGATCGTTCATGTGGTGAGATGTTTTGAGAATGAAGACATCATTCATGTTGAAACCTCAATCGACCCTGTTCGTGATATTGAGATTATTACTTTAGAACTTGCCTTATCAGACTTAGCCCAAGTTGATCGTCGTATTGATCGCGCCCGCAAAGCTGCTCGCAGTAATGATGCTGAAGCTAAAGTAGAGGTGGCTGCCCTAGAAAAAGTGCGTGAAGTCCTCGATGCTGGCAAACCCGCCCGCTTAGCCAATCTTACTGAAGAAGAAAAAGAAGCGATCGCCGTATTGCAGTTGCTTACTCTCAAGCCCACGATTTATGCAGCAAATGTATCTGAGGATGATCTAGCGACAGGTAATGCTTTTGTTGAAAAAGTGAGGGCGATCGCTACAGCCGAAAATGCAGAAGTAACGATTGTCTCGGCACAAGTTGAAGCAGAACTAATTGAACTGCCAGACGATGAGCGTCAGGACTTCTTAGAATCTTTAGGAGTCAAAGAAGGCGGTTTAAAATCTTTAATTCGGGCAACCTATCACCTGTTAGGACTACGCACATATTTCACAGTTGGCCCCAAAGAGGCTCGCGCGTGGACGATTAATGCTGGTATGAAAGCACCTCAAGCCGCAGGGGTAATTCACTCTGATTTTGAAAAAGCTTTTATTCGTGCGGAAACTGTTGCATTCAAAGACCTGATCGAGTGTGGCTCGATGAGCGCGGCTCGTGCCAAGGGATTATTACGCAGTGAAGGCAAAGAATATATCGTTCAAGAAGGTGATGTAATTTTGTTCCTGACCAGTGCATAAAGTCATCAGAAGAGAAGTATTTTGCGATTTTCTTCTTACAGCGCTTTGCGATGAAACCAAACCCAGATTTTTGTAAAAGCCCCGCTTCGCGGGGCTTTTACAAAAATCTTGTGATTTATTTATTCGCAAAGCGCTGTAATAACAAAAAGACCTAGCCATTGGCTAGGTCTTTTTGTTTCGGAATACTTAGGATCTTTAGGTCACAGTCAACTACTGGAAGGATCTCAGGCTTACTAGTAAATCAAACTAGCGAACTAGAGATAATGAACTAAATGCCTTACAGAACTGCCCCAGCGCATAGCTCGGAAATCTGAAGACCCACATGTTTACCGCTACTACTATCTGATTGCATGGGCATCACCTCCTGTTATCTAAATGTTTATTATCAAGTTTGTTTCGATGTCGAACATCGAAGGTTTATTCAACCTAATAACTAATATAGTCGATAAATTAAAATTTGACAATATCAAAATCCAGAAAAACAGACATTGATATAAGTCAATAATTTAAACAGGCTTCTTTACAGCGCTTTGCGCTGTCATAAAAACCAAAGAAATGTTTGAAAGTGCCGCTTCGCGGCACTTTCAAACATTTCTTTGGGCTTCTTAAAGCCTCAATAGGCTGTATAGGAAAATAGTACAATTACCGTTGGCACATTAAGAACAGGAGCATCTCACTTTGAAACATTTGATAAAGGCAAGGGGCTTAAGCCCCTTATTCTAGACTTTGCAAAATAGGCAATGCGCCAAAGTGAGATGCTCCCTTAAGAACTGTATTCAGCTTTTAATCAAAAGTAAGTAGGTTGCATTTTATGTAATCTATTTATGGAACCTATTTATGGAACCTATTTATGGAACTTACTTATTTTTAGGTGAGAGTAGTTAACTCTACAATTGGCGCGATCGCTTTTAATTTTAGCTTAGGATGATCTGCTTCTACTTGGTTTAAATTCCATTGATTCTTAAATAGAAGAACAGGTCGATTCAAGCTATCTTTGACCACCATTGTATTAAAAAGCCGACCAACCGCTTCGAGAGCATCCCAGCCATCTTCAACCCATCGCGCTACAGAGTAAGGCATTGATTCGAGAATAGTCTCAACACTATATTCACTTTGGAGGCGGTACTGAGCGACTTCAAATTGCAACTGTCCAACTGCGGCAAGAATCGGATCGCGTTTAGACTCGTCAACAGAATACATAATTTGAATTGCACCTTCCTCTTGCAGTTCCGATATGCCTTTACGAAATTGTTTAAACTTGGAAGGATTTGGATTGCGTAAAGTAGAGAATAGCTCTGGCGAGAAGCTAGGAATCCCTGCATATTGGCGTTTTTTACCAAAATAAATCGTGTCACCGATCGCAAACATCCCAGGGTTATTCAAGCCAATCACATCGCCCGCATAGGCAACATCAAGGGCCTCGCGATCTTGTCCAAATAGTTTTTGAGCATGGGATAGACGAATGACCTTACCACTGCGTACGTGAGTCACGCTCATGTCTTTTTCAAACTTGCCAGAGCAAACACGCACAAAGGCAATGCGATCGCGATGGCGGGGATCCATATTTGCTTGGAGTTTAAACACAAAAGCTGAGAAGTCTTCGTCGGTAGGCGAGACCTCACCGCTTGAGCTATCGTGAACTGTAGGAGTCAATCCACATTCTAAGAAAGACTTCAAAAATAGCTCAACCCCAAAGTTAGTCATCGCACTGCCAAAGAAAATCGGCGTGAGTTTACCGCGATGCAAATCTTGAGTGTTCCATTCTGCACCCATAGATTCAATGACTTCCAAATCTTCTAAAAGTTGATCATAGAGGTTTTTGCCAATAAATTTAATCGCTTGCGGATCATCAAAGGGATAGATATTAACCTCAGCTTCACGCTGCCCGTGAGAACTACGCTTAAACAAATGCACAGTCTTGCTAGCGCGATCGTATACACCTTTAAACTGATCGCCCGTACCGATCGCCCAATTCATCACATAGGGAGTAATCCCTAATTCTTTCTCAATTTCATCGAGTAAATCAAGTGGCTCGCGAGTTGGACGATCCATCTTGTTAATGAAAGTAAAAATTGGCAGCGATCGCATCCGACAAACTTCAAATAATTTGCGCGTTTGTGGTTCTAATCCCTTTGCGCCATCAACTAACATCACCGCATTATCTGCGGCAGCAAGGGTGCGATAAGTATCTTCACTAAAATCTTTGTGTCCTGGAGTATCGAGCAGATTAATGCAATAGCCCATATAGTCAAATTGCAACACGGTCGAAGTAATCGAAATTCCGCGTTGTTTTTCCAATTCCATCCAGTCTGATGTGGCATGACGCTGAGCAGCTCTAGCTTTTACTGCCCCTGCAAGGTGGATCGCACCTCCGTATAGCAATAACTTTTCAGTTAGGGTTGTTTTCCCCGCATCGGGGTGCGAAATAATTGCAAAGGTGCGTCGCCGTTCGACTTCGCGCTCTAACTCTTGCCACATTTGACTCATGGAAACTCTAAACAACTCTTTAAGTTTGATCGATACTGGATCTATTATGCTTGTTTTTTAGCCGAAACATAATTCAAGATAATCAAGCAATGCACGAAACATTTCAATTGACTGGTGAATATATCACTCTGTGTAATTTATTAAAGGTTTGTGGTGTAACTGATACTGGAGGTGGAGCTAAACTCATGGTCGCTCAGGGGGATGTGGAGGTGGATGGTTTGATGGAGTTACGCAAAGCCTGCAAAATTCGCGCAGGTCAAAGGGTAACTGGTAATGGGTTTACGATTAATGTGATCTCAAATATAGTCACATAAATCCCAAAAAGCTGAGTGTATCTATTGCTCCATACTTAGCTTTTGGGCATAAGCTTTTGGGCATAAAGTCAGCAATTGTGCGAATTGACCACATGATTATTTTTGGTGCAATCTATTAGACATTATGTTTAAAATCTCATATATAGCCAAGTCTTTCAAAAATATACCGTTGACGGTTATTTTAGTAGTACCTTTTGTAGTCCAAATTTGTATAACAGTTGGGTTAGTAGGAGTATTTTCTTTTCGCAATAGCCAACAAGCAGTAGGTGAATTAGCATCACGGTTGGGTAGCGAAGTCAGCGATCGCATAAGTACTAAACTTGATAATTACTTACGAACGCCTCCGCAGATTAATCAAACTAATGTTGATGCGGTGAAATTAGGAATGCTGAATTTAAAGAATTTTCAGCAAACAGGTCAACTTTTTTGGTCACAAATGCGTTTATACGAAGTTGGTTATATCAACTTTGCTTTTAATAATCAAGAATTTATCGGTGTTGAGCGTAAAGATAATGGACAAATATTAATTAATGAAACAACTTTAGAGCGGGGAATCACAAAAATAGCGAATTTCTCAACTGATAGTGAAGGAAACCGCAAAAAATTAGAAGAAGTTATCGTAACGTCTAAAGATGTCCGTCAAGAAGCTTGGTATGCCGATGCGGTAAAGGCGGGCAAGTCAATATGGACCAGAATTTATCAAGGGGATAATCAACCTGAAGTTTTATCAATCTCCCATAGTTATCCGCTTTACGATCTTGATCGTAAATTGATTGGAGTATTTGGGGTCAATTATATTCTTACGCAGTTAAATACATTTCTCCAAGAGCTAAATTCTGACAAATCAAGTCGTATTTTTGTAATTGAGCGATCAGGATTAGTGATAGGGACTTCTAGTACTGAGCGAACTTTTCTCATTATAAATGGGAAGCCACAGCGCTTGAATATTCTTAATAGCAACGATCCTCTATCACGAGCTACAGCTCGCTATCTAGTTAATGAATTTGGGGGGTTTAATTCAATTAAGGGGAAAGAACAATTAGAACCAATTTTGGAAGGTGAAAAGCAGTTTATTCAGGTGCAGTCTTGGCGCGATCGCGATGGATTAGATTGGTTGATTGTGATAGCTGTTCCAGAATCAAGCGTTATGGGGCAAATATCTGATCGCACGCAAGTAACGGCTTTATTTAGTCTAGCAGCATTGGCTTTAGCGATCTTGGTTGGGATGATGACAGCCCGTTATATTAGTGCTCCATTGCTTAAACTAAGCGGTGCTTCTCAAGCGATCGCCAATGGCGAGTTAGGTTCTAGGGTGTCTGTAAAAGGGACAAGTGAAATTAAAGTTTTATCTGAATCATTTAATCGCATGGCAGAAATGGTAACAGAATCATTTAATCGCCTAGAAAAAGCAAATATTGAATTAGAATCGCGGGTTAGAGATAGAACAAGTGAACTAGCGGATTCCCAGCTTTCATTACAACTGAGTAATTTTGGGTTACAACGTCGCGAACAACAACTTCGTAGACAACAAAAAATCTTGATCGAGCTTACTAAAAATAAAGCTCTCAATCTCGGTGATTTTATTATGGCAGTCCAACATATTACTGAAAAAGCAGCATTGTCTTTAGATGTTGAGCGCGTGAGTGTTTGGTTATTTGATACTACCAAAACAAAATTGCACTGCCTCGATCTTTATATAAAAAGTAAAAATATCCATACCGAGGCTGAGTTTTTAGGGGCAGATAATTTCCCTGCTTTTTTTGCTCTGATTCAAGAACAACGAAACTTAGCTATAGAAGATGTACACAATGAAGAGAACCTAAAAGAGTTACTTGAAACCTATCTCTATCCTTTGGGGATTATATCTCTATTGGTATCATCTTTTGATGTTGGGGGAGAAATTGTCGGCGTTTTGATGTTTGAGCAGACTGAAATAGCACGTTGTTGGATGATCGAAGAAATTAGCTTTGCTAGCTCTTTAGGAGATTTATTGTCTTTAGGGATGGAAGCTCAGGAACGCCGACATATAGAAGATAATTTGCGGGTTGAACAAATGCGATCGGAACGACTACTACTCAATGTTTTACCTAAGGCGATCGCCGAGCGTTTAAAATTGTCACAGATCTATACTCCCATCAATATCCCCCCAAATATTACTTCTAGCATTGCCATTAATACATCTTCTGAAACCTTAATAAATTCAATCTCACATACGATTCCAAAATTGAGACCGAATGGCGCAATTGTCGCCGATACTTTTGATGAAGTGACTGTTCTTTTTGGCGATATTGTCGGATTTACAGAATTTGCATCAGCAGTAACGGCAACCGAATTAGTACATATGCTCAATGAGATTTTTTCGGAGTTTGACCGCTTAGTCGATTTTTATGGTCTAGAAAAAATTAAAACGATTGGCGATTCTTATATGGCTGTAGGTGGTTTGCCTTTGCCAAGCTCTGATCACGCTGAAGCGATCGCTTCTTTAGCTTTGGAAATGCAACGGTCAATTCGTAAATTTATCCGTCATGATCGAAATCCCTTTGAGTTGCGAATTGGTATTCATACTGGTCAAGCTGTTGCAGGTGTGATTGGGAAGAAAAAATTTATTTATGATCTGTGGGGAGATACTGTAAATATTGCCAGTCGGATGGAGTCTCATAGTATTGCAGGTTGCATTCAAGTAACTGAAGTAACCTATCAAATTTTAAAGAATAAATATCAATTCGATCCAAAAAGATTAGTTGACATCAAGGGTAAAGGCGAAATGAGTACTTATTTTTTAACAGGAAAATTAGAAATATAGCGAAACCATTTCAGCGCCTTGCGCTGCTATAAAACCCAGATAATTTTTTGAAAGTGCCGCTTCGCGGCACTTTCAAAAAATTATCTGTATCAATCAAACCCTCAATGGGCTGTATATTGATTGAGAAGAGTAGATTTTTTATAGCAAATAGGCGATCGCACATAAACTCAAAGCTTCTGTCCATTCCACGATCGCGCCATAGGTATCGCCAGTCTGTCCACCGAGTTGACGATTTAGCCACGCACCGATGAGCCAAGCGAAACTGAATCCGATCACTGTTAAACAAACAGATAAATAAATTGATTGATAACTTGATTGATAACTTGTTTGATAGCTTGTTTTATAAAGGAAGCCGATCGCTAAATTCCCAATCGTTAATAAAATTACCACTAGCCAAACTTGCCAGTGATGTAAATTTTCTTGATGAAATTTGCCTTTGCCAATTGCTTTGAGATAGGGATAAGCCATAATTGCGCGGAGTTGTCCCCATCGCGCCCAAGCCCAGATGCTAGTTAAGATCCAAAAGCGGTGCTCGCTGATCGCGGCAAGGGCGAAAACTTTTAATAACAAAACAATAATTCCTGCCATGGCCCCAAATGCGCCAGTGCTACTATCTGCCATTACTTCGAGACGGCGATTAGGATCGGTTACGGCTAGACCATCCGCAGTATCCATCGCACCATCAAGATGTAACCCGCCTGTGATTAGCAATCCTAATAAAATTGTCAGTAGCGATCGCAAGTAAATAAAGTCTGACGTGGGTTTTAGCAGTCCTAAGCAAAAGTCTAAAGAGGCGATCGCGCTGCCGATTAAAATGCCGATCAGTGGTGCATAGAGGGCAATTCCTCGAAAATCAAGTGTTTTTTGCGATCGCAATGGCAGACAAGTATAAAAAATTAGGGCTGCTTGAAATTTTCGCCAATGCTGCATTTAAGTTTCCAAAACCATAAAATATCAGTAAAGTAAAAGGTTGCTTTACGCCATCTCTACTTTATCAAAGCAAGATTCGTTAGGATAGAGAAAATATTTTTATATAAAAAGTTTGCATAGAAAGCATGATAAAGCAGCGCCGTATTTGGTCTTGGTTAGTAATTGGTTTAGTGGCGATCGCCGTGCAGTTTTTCTGGGTTGGTGGGGTAAATGCTGCGGTTACAGACTATTTACAAGAACAAAAATTTCTGACTAATGTATGGCAAATCGTCAACCGTTCCTATGTGGACGGTGGTTTCAATAATCAAAATTGGTACAAAGTACGCCGCCAGTTTGTCAATCGCAAGTTTAATAGTCGCGAGGATACCTATGCCGCCATTTCCCAAATGTTAGCGACTTTAGATGATCCCTTCACGCGACTGCTAGAGCCTGACAAGTTTAAAAGTATGCAAACTAGCACGGCGGGAGAGTTAACGGGTGTGGGCTTGCAAATCGCGGTGGATGAACCAGATAAAAATGTTGTCGTGATTGCTCCAATCGAAGGTTCGCCTGCGGATATTGCAGGAGTGCGATCGCGCGATCGCATTATCGGCATCGATAACATTCCCACTAAGGGTTTAGGGCTTGATGAATGTGCGACAAGGATGCGCGGCATGATTGGTTCTGAAGTCAAGCTCAGTTTAGAGCGTCCTGTTGCCGAAGGTCTTGAAAAGCTAGATGTGCTGATTAAACGCGATCGCATTGCAGTCACGCCAATTATTGCCAAGCTCAATCAAGAAGAGAATCATAAAGTTGGCTATATCCGTTTAAATCAGTTCAATGGCAACGCATCGGCAGATATGGAAAAAACGCTCAAGAAGTTTGAGTCTGAAGGAGCCGATCGCTATGTTCTCGATCTACGCGGCAACCCTGGTGGGCTATTTGATGCAGGTTTACAGATTGCGCGGATGTGGATTCCTGAAGGAACTGTAGTTTATACAGTAGACCGTCACGGCATCCAAGAGGGTTTTGAAGCGAAAGGAAGTGCAATTACTACCGATCCATTAGTTGTGCTCACCGATGGCGGTAGTGCTAGCGCTAGTGAAATCCTTGCAGGAGCTTTGCAGGAGAATAATCGCGCTCAACTGGTTGGCACAAAAACCTATGGCAAAGGCTTAATTCAATCTCTTTATGAACTGGAAGATGGTGCAGGTTTAGCGGTGACGATCGCTAAATATGAAACTCCATTGCATCACAATATCCATAAGCGAGGTATCCTTCCCAATGTGGAAGTTGCAATGACTGAGCCGATTACTCGTAAGCAGCTTGGCACAAAAGACGATTCGCAATATGTTGCGGCTCTAGCTGTTTTAGATGGAACTTACAAAAACATGATAACAAAATCTTAATTCCGCAAAAAAGTAAGGGCAATTTATGAGTTGCCCTTACTTTTTTTGCTCAACCGAATTTAGCTCAGCGCCATCAATTCAGGATCTTGAAATAAAGGTGTACTCAAGTAACGTTCGCCAAAACTAGGCTGAATCATCACCACCATTTTGCCAGCATTTTCAGGACGCTTAGCAATCTGAACTGCCGCATAGAGAGCTGCTCCACTAGAAATCCCTGATAGCAAACCTTCTTCTCGCGCCAATCTGCGACCATAAGCGATCGCTTGATCATCACTCACAGGAATAATCTCATCAATTAGCTCAGTTTTCAAAACTTCAGGCACAAATCCCGCACCGATGCCTTGAATTTTGTGAGGACCAGGGCGACTACCAGCTAATACTTGACTATTGGCTGGTTCGACTGCGATCGCTTTAAAACTAGGCTTGCGCGACTTAATCACTTCCGCAATCCCTGTAATCGTTCCGCCAGTACCAACTCCAGAAATCAGAAAATCAACCTGTCCATCGGTATCTTCCCAAATCTCTTCTGCTGTCGTTTTGCGATGAATAGAAGGATTGGAAGGATTACGGAACTGTTGCAACATATAAGCATCGGGTGTACTTTCAGTAATTTCCTTAGCTCGTCGGATTGCGCCGCCCATACCCTCAGTGCCAGCTGTTAATTCGAGCGTGGCTCCATAGGCGCGGAGCATTGAGCGCCGTTCCATACTCATGGTCTCTGGCATAGTCAGGATCAATTTATAACCCTTCGCGGCAGCCACCATTGCTAGAGCAATCCCTGTATTGCCTGAAGTTGGCTCTACCAAAATCGTCTTATTTGGTGATATCAAGCCCTGTTCTTCAGCTTCTTGGATCATGCTCACGCCAATGCGATCCTTAACGGATGCCGCAGGATTCATCCCCTCTAGTTTAACGATAATTCGCGCTACACAGCCTTCCGCCTTGGGGATGCGCTGCAACTCTACTAAAGGAGTGCGACCGACTAATTCTGTAATATTATTGGCAATTTTCATATATAAAAGCTTGAATGATTGCGTGTAAATGAGCTTGTAGTCAACTTTAGAGCATTTTCGGGGTCTTGGTAAATTGCTTAACAAGACTTTTATCACTCAAAAGCTACACACTAACCGTTTTCGGTTTTAATAGGGTTAATGCGATCGCAAAAAAATTTCACAACCTTACAAAATTAATTATGTCTCCTACTTTAAAAGACTTTTTAGAAGAATGTCACACTCTCGGCTTAGTCCGCCTGATCGTCACTAGCGATGCTGGGGTGCTTGAGGCAAGGGTAAATATCGAGAAGCTTTTTTATGCGGAACTTCCGAAGGGCAAGTATGCGAATATGCATTCGGAACATATCGAGTTTCACCTAAACATGGACAAAATCACCGATGTCCGTTTTGAGACTGGCGAAGCTAAGCGCGGCAATTTCACGACCTACGCAATCCGTTTCCTTGATGCTGAGGATAAGGCACAAATGAGTGCTTTCTTGCAATGGGGTAAACCAGGTGAGTATGCTGAAGGTCAGGTTGATGCATGGGCTACGCTCAAGGCTAAGTACGGCGAAACTTGGAAGCCTGAGCCTGTTGAAAGTGTGTAAGTTATAATTGTTTCTATCTGCAACTATGCCAGAGTGAAAGTCAATGCAACAAACTATTACTAAAGACCAAAAATCTAGCACCAAGATTTCCTTGAATGATGAGGTGCTAAAAATCCTTGCGGAAATGCCAGATGCTCTCAAAATTGAGGTTCTGCACTATGCAGAATATTTATTGAGTAAGGGAATTGAAAAATCATCTGGTATTGCGATCGCCAGTAATGAAACATCCCAGAAAAAATATAGGCAAGCGGGAACGATGGCAGGGCTAATTGTGATGTCAGACGATTTTGATGAGCCATTGACAGAAATGCAAGATTATATGTATTAAGTCCTATGCTTTTAAATACGCATACTTTACTTTGGTTTCTCAATAATGACTCACACTTGCCAATAAGTGTAAAGCAAAAAATTGAAGAAACTGAGGTTGTATTTGTTAGTGTTATTTCTATTTGGGAGATAGCAATCAAAATTAATATTGGCAAGTTAAATATCCTGTCATCTTTTGAAGCAATCAGGGAAAATATGAGTAATCTGAATATTCAAGAGTTGCCGATAAAATTTGATGATAGTCTTACCTATATTGGCTTGCCGCTCCTAAAAGAACACAAAGATCCTTTTGATCGTATGATTGTCGCTCAGGCTATGAGGCGATCTCTAACTCTAGTTAGTGCAGATAAAAAACTAAATGCTTATCAGATTAACAGGCTATGGGAGTAAGTAAAGTTACAATAGTTATAGCCAGATCTCAGAGATAAGTACGACGAAACTTGGAAGCCTTAACCTGTTGAGAGTGTAGGACTTTAATAATGGAATTTCTTGAAATAGTAGTAAAGTTTTTTCAAGCAACTGCTTGGCCTGGAGTTATTGCGTTAGTTGCTATGCAGTATCGACAAGTTTTTACAGATGTACTAAAACGTTTGGAAAAAGCTAAATTTGGAGATGCCGAATTTTCGTTAGGAAAAAAGGAGGCTGAGGAGGCAATAACAAGATCTTCAGAACAACTAATCAACATAATTTCTGAGGATATTGCTTCTCAGCAATTAAATCAAGATTCTGAAAGCATTAAATTAGACAACTCAAAATCAGTCCATTTTTCAGTTAAAACTGCTGATATAGATGGTGATGGCAAAACTGAGTTAGTACTTTCTAATCCTTTAGGTGCGTACAGTTCCCATGTTAGAGTTTTTAAGCCTATTGTTGATTTCAATAGAGGTGGACAGACTAAAGTTTCTTTTGAACTTATAGGAGAAATACGTCCAGTTAATTATATTGTTGATGTAAAGAGTGCCGACTTAGGCAAAAAAGCAGTAATTATTGTAAATGAGGATGGAAAATCAAATAAACCTCATGTCGTCGCACCTAGAGACGAAGTTACTTACAAATGGATTGAAGGAGGATTTCATGAGATTTCTAGGCGAAGAGTTCGTGAAGCTCAAGACGTTTAAACTTATACTATTTTTTCAAGAATTAGCATCTATTTATCATAATTTGATGAGTATATGTTTCTTTCTATTGCAAACGCGATCGCTTTTAGTAAAAGCATTAAGTGCGCTCTAAGAACCTATTTAAGAAGTCAAAGCAGCAAGATTCCTTAACATTAAACGAATTAAAGCAAGGTATATAAACGATTCAGAGGATTGAGTATAAAAAACTATGGCAAGACTTTCTATTCATGCTGGTGAAATATTAGCCGATGAACTTAAAGAACTTGAGATTAGTGCATCAGAGTTGGCGCGATCGCTACATATTCCCACTAATCGCATTACCCAAATTTTAAACGGACAAAGAGGCATCACCGCCGATACTGCTTTGCGCTTGGGACGATGGTTTGGCACTGGTGCAGAACTATGGATGAATCTCCAAAAATCCTATGAATTGCGATTAGCCGAGCAATTAGCAGGAGAAGAGATTGCGAAAACCATTACACCTCGATTTTCTTCCATGCCTCCCATGTTATCCTGACAAATAGATACTAGGAGAAAAGCCATGACAGCCGTAGTACAAGAGCTTCTAAATACCTTTGATAACCTGACGTATTCAGAAAGGTTAGACTTGCTATCAGAAATCCTAAGACGCACAGCCTATATCGACTTTGAGCCATTATCTGACGAAGAATTAACACTCAATGCAGAAGATGTATTTTTAACACTAGATAAGCAGGAATACAACTATGATTAATCCTGAAAGAGGGGATGTGTGGCTAGTCGATCTTGGTTATGTCGCAAAAGTAAGACCATGCTTAGTAATCAGCATTCCTGCACAATATCAAGATCGAGCATTAGCTACTCTAGTACCGCATACAACCAGTCTACGCGATTCAAGATTTGAAGTGCAAATCAAAACTAAATTCCTTCGTGAAGGAGCATTTGACGTACAAAATCTCATCACAATCCCTCACGCCAAACTTCTACGCAAACTGGGAGAGCTAACATCAGAGCAAATGCAAGACTTAGAAGATGTTTTGCTTGTATGGTTAGGATTTGAGTCTGAAGAGGATGAAGACTAAGTATGGAAAACTTTGAGATTTGGAGGTAAGCGATCGCTGTTTGATTTTTAGTGAATAGGCGATCGCGATTTTTGATGATGAAGTGGCGATCGCAGTTAGTAAAAGCGTTAAGTGCGATCGCGTAACACTTCAGCGAAAACAAACTCTATGTTAGGATTTTAGATAATTTTAGTATTTAAACAATATGAAAAGCCAGTTATTACAATTAGCTTTCGAGATAGAGCTTCAAGATGGAGAAAAATTTACACTTCCTAGCTCCATAGTAGAAAGAATCGGCAAAGGCAAATGGCTTATTACCATTCAGCCAAAAGCGGCGATAAGCGATCGCGCCCATGATGCCTTCTTAAAAAGTTATGCGCCAGAAGATGAAGGATTGTATGACGACTATTAAAGCAGGTGAAATTTGGATTGCAGCAATTCCTTTTACCAATGGGATATCATCGAAAAAGAGACCTGTTCTAATTCTTTGGGATGATGGCGATGATGTAGTTTTAGCAGCAGTAACATCCACTAAGCCAAGAACACAGACAGATGTTGTCTTAAAAAATTGGGCAAATAGCGGTTTGAGAGTTGAGTCAACTGTAAGACTTTTTCGCCTTGACTGCTTGGAAAAATCTTTAATGATTACAAAATTAGGCAAATTATCAGTAGAAGATGCTGACGAAATACGAGCAGTATGGAATAGTCATGTCAAACCTCAATTTTAGCGGTTATCCAACAAATTGCGATCGCAAAGAACTACGGACAAAAATTTTTAGAGGTGGGAAATGCGATCGCTAAAGTGAAAGCATTAAGTGCGATCGCCTAGCACTTGAAATAGTAGATGAATGGCAAGCATTTAGGAGTCAACAAAATGGATAAGCAATACAACGTGAATATAGATTTTAGAAGCGAGTGGATGATTCTATCGGTTAACGAAGAAACCTATCAAATTCCAATTGTTCAAGCTTCCAAAAAACTCGCTCAAGCAACAGATATTGAGCGTAAAATGTACCGCATTTCGCCATCAGGTTATGGGATTCATTGGTACGTGATAGACGAAGACCTCACAACTAAAGGACTTATTAAATTAGCCACAATAGCCCAAACAGCATAAACAATATGCGATCGCAGTTTGATTTTTAGTGAATAGGCGATCGCAATTTTTGATCATGAAGTGGCGATCGCTCTTATTAAAAGCTTTAAGTGCGATCGCCACTTAACCTAAAACAACTAAAATTGAATCAGAAGCATTGCTATCAAGAAAATAAATTTGCTCTTTATATTTAGTGATGAGTGCTACAAGAGTATCACGATTACAATTCCCAATCCTTAGCCAAATCAATTTTGGCGGATGTCCGTAAAGTAAACTGCGTTGATAAAAGTCTGAATCTTTAGAAACGATCGCAAACCCATTATTACGAGCATATTCCCAAACATCTTCATCAGGAAATCCCTTTAAACCACAATCACGAACATGGATGCTTTCTGGGAAATCCAAGGATAATATGCGTGGTAATTTTGGCGATAAGTTTTCGTCAAACAGCAACTTCATAGGGAATCACTGTTAAACGGCGATCGCGATCGGCAGCAAAAGCAAAACAGGCTTGGATATCGATGATTGTTAGATCTGGAAAATCATCCAACACTTCTTCAACACTCATTCCACCGCCAAGATAGTCAAACACATCTGATACGGCAATGCGCGTGTTAACTATACAAGGCTTGCCACTACGAATATTAGGATTGATGCGTATGCGTCGTTGATAGTTCATCATTGCCACAATTTATACCTAGCTTGCTTCCATTATAACAGCAGCTTTTAAAGCTATTCGACAAAAATCTAGATATTGAAAATGCGATCGCGCTTAGTAAAAGCATTAAGTGCGATCGCCTAACACCTCACAACCATTCAACTTTTTTTGTTAAAATACATACTAAAGCCGTCCTCATTGAGTGAATATTTATGAGATCAATAGAGCTATTAACAGAAGAAATGCTGTTACTTCCTAGCATCTCTAGGGCGCTGTTAGCAGAAAAGCTAGTTGAAAGCCTAGAATTTGATACCGATCCACTTATTCAAGCCTCATGGACAACTGAGGCAAAAAAACGACGCGATGCAGTTCGTGATGGTTCTGTACAAACAATCGATGGAGAAGCTGCATTAGCCCAAGTGAAGCGATTACTTGCACAATGAAGTATGTATTTCATCCCGAAGCATTAGCGGAATATTCTGATGCAGTTGCATATTACGCCGAACAACGAAATGCGATTGCTTAGGCATTTATAAATGCAATTGAAGATACTATTTTTCGGATCAAAGAATCTCCAACTCGTTACCCAGTGATTGATGAAGATATTCGCCGATGTATGACGCGCAAATTTCCATACGGAATTCTTTACACAATAGAACAAGATTACATCCTCATCTTAGCTGTAATGCATTGTAGTCGAGAAGTTGGCTATTGGAAGAAACGGAGATAAACGCAATCGCAAAAGTAAAAGCGTTAAGTGCAATCGCCTAGACATATCAGAAAAAACATCCTCCTCACGTTTAACGCGACACGTTATATAATATATGCGAAACACTACGACTTTTAGGAAGTGATCCGAAACTTTAAAGACAAAGAAGCCGAGAAAATCTTCGAGCGTCAGCGATCGCGCAAATTGCCATCAGAAATCCAACAGGTAGCATTGTGAAAACTGAGAATGCTCAATCGATCTCAGACGCTGCAACAACTTCGGATTCCACCAGCCAATCGACTAGAGCGTTTAAGTGGCGATCGCGCATTTGCCAAAGTATTTAATCCTGTCGGATCGATACCTTGATAGTCTCCTCCAATTAGAATAGTACCGCCACCATTCTTTCCAGAAGCATCAAGTTTTGCACCACTCAAACTTAGAGTTTTTCCTCTAAAGTCAATCTTCCCTCCCGTCAGCCCTGTTGCAGTAAACTGTCCATTGGTATTGAGGTTTCCATCTTTACCGCCATTTAATAAAATATGCCCACCATCGATCGCCACAATCTTTGCATCGGCGACATCGGTGTAGCTATTGGTCTCAAGCAGAAGACTGGTTTGTATTGGTTGCATTGGTGGATGAGTCGGGTAATTTGTTGCTGACTGGGGATGAACGGGCGATCGCTGAGAAACAGGGACGTTTGAATGCTGAAGCGATCGCTGACCAAGAGCGTCTGCAAAAACAACACTCTATGGCGATCGCAAAACAAGAAAAACAGAAAAATGAGAAATTAATAGCTTATTTGCAGTCTATTGGAGTTAACCCAGAGGATCTCTAGCAAGTAGGATGCGTTAGCTTTAGCGTAACGTGCCATTATTTATTTAGCAGTACGAGTGGAGAACTAATTAATAATAGCTCGATAAGAATATTGATTGGGGAAAATTTACAGACAAAGTGCGGTTAAAGACTTGCTTCAGCCTTCACAGTCATAACAACCAACAAGTGATCGCCTCAATCACCACTAGAAAGCGATCGCATATAGCAATCAGTCGTGAATTGTAAGAATTAAAATGTGAGGTTGGCAACATGGCTGTGGTACATCCCGAAACCGAGCTTACGAATCATTCCTGATTGCTATATATTAATCTTCAAACTTTAGCGATCGCCTTTACAATTACAAAATCTAAAAAGCGATCGCTACTTTTGAATTGTGTATGCGATCGCCCCAGCTAAAATATCATCACCAGACTCGATTTTGACATTACCAGAATTAACATTCATAGAAGCAGTAAAAAATTTCCAGTTTTAACTAGGGATAGATTTTAGGAAATTCTTCAGGGCTTTTAGGGCGTGAAGTAGCCGTAGAAGGATATTTCCTATACTCTTGGAGTTCAAAACGATCTTCAATGAGCTTATACTCCTGAGCAGTGCCATAACCACCTGCACCAAATTCTATGTTATAAAGCCTAACTGTATTATCTTCAGGAAAAAATATAGCCCCGCCTCTACCTCTAAGGCTTAACGTTTCTCCCATTGTTTTGTCAGTCTTAGGCGAAATTAATGTGTGAAAGGGAATTATTTTTGCTGTTGGTTCTAAAGAATCTTCGGAATATAGGATGTATTGTATTAAATCGTTAGTACCAGAACGTGTGTATACATCACAACCTAATTCAATTAAATATTTTTGGGACTCTATTTCATAAGCGATTATTCTATCAGGCTTAGAACTAAAACTATATCCACTATAGGATTTATTTGTCGAAAACGGCTCGGAACAAATTACAAATTGCTTGTTTAATACTGGAAAGAATTTTAGGAACCGATCTTTAGCCCGATCATCAAATGGCAATACTGTCCGCCTGTAATTAGGCTCAACCATTTCATTGAATAGATAGAGTTGGATTGGCTCCCTATTTAATTCTGTAAGCGAATCAAAGTATTTTGCAATACTAAAGAAAAAAATGTGTGGCTGACCATAATATATACTCGAATTTGGTCTATCAAGCCGATAATAAGGCTCTTGTTTAAATGCATAAGATCGATCCCATGTAATTGAAGGATTTTGATTTATTATGGTTTTCTGAGAATTTTTATCTCGCGTGAATAAAACCATTGATTTAGGCTGATTGATTCCTTCATCTCCACAAACATAGATGAGGTATTTTGCAGTTCTTGCATATGCGAGTATATCGCCATAATCGCTACAGGTTTGATCTTCTCTTAATAGAGCCGTACTTCCTATCTGAGGTATATCTGGCAGAAATTCACGGCGTTCTTTTTTTTGCAATAATTCTCCATAGTCTTTCGTCTTGGTTGGCATTTCAACAGGGGAGGTTGCTAATGTGTCATTCCCTAATTTATGCACTTCTTTACAACCAAACCCAAAAATACATGGAGTTAAGAATATCAATAAAACATAAAATTTGTAGATCATAAATGGATTGACTAACCTCTTAGAAAGCATTTAAGAATACAAAAGCGCATCAAAACAGGTATAAATACTGATGAACTCTAGATTTAACCTATATTGATGCGCCAACCTTACAATACCGATTTATCAGAGCAAGAATGGGAAATAATTGCTGCAATGTT
>JBBRMK010000011.1:0-64478 GCA_038230875.1 Pseudanabaenales cyanobacterium | reverse complement strand
GCCCTACGGGAAAATAGCTCGATGCCAAGCTTAATATTTAAAAAAAAGGACTAGAAGTTTATCTTCTAGTCCTTTTTATTTTCTTTACTAATCCAGTAAGTCATTAAGTTAAATGGCAAAAAATGGCAAAATAACAGGGTCACTTATCCCTTTTTACTTCGCTTAGCACGAGCTAAGCAAATTTTATCTAATCCATTCAGGAATGGCTTCTTCTTTAATATTTGTACGACGCTCAAGGGTTTGACGCTCAAACTTCATGTGAATAGCTCGATTTTGTTCACCATCAGCTGCCACTGCAAAAATTGGATAATCTTGGATGCCATCTTGAAAAGAAGTATGGAATCGGAATGTACCATCAGCATTGAGCTTGACTGAGCGACCACCAATAGTAACAGATGCATCAGGTTCAGTTGCACCATAGACGATCAGTTCTGCATCAGCAACTAACCAGAACTGACGAGGACGCATGGGTGCTTCGCTAGAGAAGAAGCCATAGCTGGACATTAAGCCAAGTCCAGAATAGTTAATACCACTATCACTAATAGCACCTGCTGCACCTGTAAATAAACCTGCTCCAGAGGGAAAGACGTAGGAACTAATTGACTCAGAAGCTACAATTCCCGCTTCATGTTGCATAGAGCCATATACAGAGCCAGATATTCTTTGAACTTCAGCTTCGCGAGCAATATTGAATATTTCGTCGTAGGAGTCGAAGGAATTGTCATCACTATATGTTAGAGATTCTTCTGTCTCAAGTTCTGTTTTCTTGCTCGGAGGAACAAGGGTGAAGAATGTTTGACCTTTGAGGGTTTGATCCCAAGGCACTGTAATAAAGTTGTCTTCTACCCATTCAGATTGAAATACTGGAGGGACATGAACAACTTTGGAACGGGTTAATACTAACCAACGACCATCAGCACATCGATATCCTAGTTCGGCTACATAGTCGCGATCGCTAATAGGGATTGGTAAATACCATTCGCGAGCCAATTCATCGCTGTTGTACTCCTGTAAGTTATTAGGAGTTTGATAGTCCAAGTTCACGTCAGTGGCATCATATAAGCGTAATGCTAACTGCTGCCCACCTTGTCGTCTTAATTCTTCTTTTTGAGAATGTGGAACATCCCAATAAACATATGCCCATTGGGGATCGCGAGGTAATAAAACAATTCGGCTTTCACCATAACCACTTGGCAAATCGCCAATACTTTTATCAATAGCCGCTAGTGGTTCTAGATTCTCCTCTGTTTCTTCGCTCCCTAAGGCAAATTTTGATGCTTCCACGATTTCTTGTGTCTCCGAATTAATATTATCTACTTGAGATGCTGCTGATCCTTGAGCCATAAGAATGGTTTGAATGTCAGCAAGTAGCTGAGATTTTCGCATTCGACTGTAGCGAGAAATTTCTAGCTCGGCTGCCACTTTGCGAAGTTGACGCAAGGTCATTTCTTCTAAAGGAGGACGTTCCCTCGCCATACAATTAACCTCCAACTGCTGGTAATAATCTCTACCTCAGTTACTTTAAACTGAGGATTCGGTCTGTGTATATATATATTGACAAACTTTTTGAGTTGGTCAATGGCTGAGAAGTTTATCTTCTATTAGTTTATAAAGTTTTTTAAATATAAATTCTTAGTCAAAACCAAATACCTGCAATTGTTGTAGTGTTCGTAAGTGCTATTTTATAAGGGGATCATGATGTTACGATCCCATGACATTATGATCCCTTCTTTTGGATACTAGGGGAGGTTGTCCGAAAAGTCATAAGATTAGAGGGCTAACAAATGCATAATTTTATAAATTATTAAATATGAAGATAAAACACAATGCTTTAAATAGATTTTTAAAAGTTTCATTCCGGAGCTGGTGTCGTTCAGCAATTGCCATTGGATTAGTAATATTGATAGTAATTGGTGGCTTTGGCTTTACTCCCGAGGCAAATGCAGCCTTATTTACTAAAAAGAGTGATACATTGTCAACTAAGGAGCTTCAAACCTTAGTAACTGCAGGTTTGACAGGTAATTACAGTGCTGATACAACCGGTACGATCGCAACTTTGCGTGAAGCTATAAATCTGCCCGAAAATGCTGAAAATCGAGCTGCGATTAAGACATCAGCTAGATATAAAATTAATGCTTATGTTTCGCGTTATCGTGCTGATCGCGAAAAGAGTGGTTTGTATTCCTATACCACAATGTTAACGGCGTTAAATACTTTAGCAGGTTACTATAACGGCTCAATGAAGCGTGCAGTCCCCACAAAGACTCGCGATCGCTTATTGCAAGAGTTTGATCGTGCTGAAGCTGCTCTAACGCAGGGGCGTTAATTTTTATAGATGCACTTGTATAAATTGCACTGTAAAAATGCATTGTAAAAAATCAAACTATCCAAGAATTTAGCGACAAGGGGTTTAAGCCCCTTGTCTTTCCTAGCATGATAATGTGAGGATCACAAACATTGACACCAGGATTGGCAACAGTATACGAAGCTTTATACCAAGACGCGCAAACTCATGAGTTTGTCGAAGAGTTGCAGCAAACAGATGCCAAAGAATTTTGGTATAGAGCGATCGCTGTACTTCAGCAGTTTTCAATCCAGACTCAACTCAAGGGTTTGTTGCTAACCCATCATCCTTATATTTTTGAGAATGCAGCATTTCTTCAGTCGGAATTGCAAACTTGGGTATTCACTACCAGCAAGTCGTCTTTATTTCCTACAAGCTCCTTACCGATTGGAAATACGCAAGTTGTATCAATTCCTAAATCCGATCCACTTACTCAAGAATGGCTATGTATTTTAGTTACTGAGACTTTTAGCGCTTTAGTAGTTTCTTCTATAAATAGTCATACTTGTGTTTGGTCACTTCATCCTAACGCTATTCAAAAGGCGATCGCTGCTTTGTTACCTCGGGTTCGGCGCGCTGAACAACAAGTTTTATTGCAAACTAATCTGCAAAGATTCGCGCTAAAAATGCCTCCCTATCAAATCATGGCAAGGTTTGGCGCAATCTTAATGGCGCAATCTTCAATGCATCAGGAGTTGCCCATCCCTGAAATTCAAGAAGTCGATATTATCAAAGCGATTACTCATGAGGTGCGGACACCACTCACCACAATTAGGATGCTTGTGCGATCGCTCAAACGGCGAAAGGATATATCTGCTGAGGTTGGACTGCGCTTAGATCGAGTCGATTCAGAATGTACAGAACAGATTAATAGATTTAATTTGATTTTTGAAGCCGCACAACTCGATAGTTATCCAATTAAATTAGAGGCGACGCAAATTGGTGAGATTTTGAATGATGGATTTAGACGTTGGCAGGTGAATGCAGGAAGAAGACAAATTTTGTTAGAAATGATTTTACCAACGGAAATTCCTGCAATTTCGAGTAATGCTCTGCTGCTATCTCAAGTTCTAAATGGCTTGATTGATCGCCTTATCCGCAGTTTTCCTCCTGATAGTCATATCCAGTTAATTGTCACGAGTGCAGGTGAATATCTAAAGCTGCAGTTTCAATCGCAAGTAACGCGACTTGGTGACGGCGACTTGCCATTACTCAAAGCGGTAGGTCAATGGCTAATGCTACAACCTCAGACAGGGACATTAAGTTTAAGTTTACCAACCACCAAGACCTTACTAAAAGCTCTCGGTGGCAAGCTCACAGTGAGAATGCATTCTACTAGTTCTGCTTATGATGGTGAAATTCTCACAATATTTTTGCCGTTTAATCGATAAGACTGACGTAAAGCGCTACATTTATCTTTCGTTATCTTTTATAGCTTAACGTTCCATTATCTGCATCGATTTCGGCTATGCAGCCAACTGGTAGTGGAGCATTTTCACCATCATGTCCAAATGGTAGATGCATCACAATTGGGATTCCCAAATCAGTTAAGCGATCGCGCCAGACTTCTTCCATCGTGAAAGTAGGAGTAGATACTTCAGATTGACTAAAACGTCCAATGGCAATACCTTTTAATTTTTGCAAATGACCTGACCAGCGCCAATGGGTTAACATGCGATCAACTTTGTAGGGTGGTTCTGCCACATCTTCGATCGCGAGAATTACATTTTCTAGATCTGGACAGATAGAAGTGCCGATAATGTGTGTGGCAAGCGTCAGATTGGCTGGCAAGAGAACGCCTGTGGCTTTGCCATTTCCCCATCCTTGTCCTGATAGAGTAATCTCATTGACTTTCCCCTCTAGCCAATCAAATAGTTGCATTTGCGATCGCTCAGGTTCATTGCTCAAAGTGGTAATTACTGGTGCGTGTAAGCCGCCAATTCCTTTATGTTTAGCTAATCCCCAGAGTAAAGCAGTGATATCTGAAAAACCAATTAACCATTTGGGGCGATCGCTAAGTTGAGCCCAATCAAGTTTTTCTAGTAAGCGCATCGAGCCATAGCCGCCTCGTGAACAGGCGATCGCTACACATTCAGGATCATTCCAAGCATGGATCAATTGCTGAGCGCGATGCTGGTCAGTTCCTGCGAGATAGCCCCAAGATTGAGCGATATCTTCGGGAATTGTCAATAATTCATAACCTCGATCTCGCCATACTTTTATGCCTTGCTCAAAACGTTCCCATTCTCGCAATGCGCCACTAGGAGCGATTACATGCACTTTTTGCGATGTTGCTATGATTGGTGGAAGTTTGGTTGGCTGCATAATCAAGTAACTTATATTAAAAAGTATTAAAAAGTGCAAGGCTTTCAATATAAGTTATTGCAATAGGCGAATGATCGTATCTGCTAAACGATCATAAAAGAAATAATCATAAGCGCCAATAGTTTTAATTACTTTGCCTCCAAATTGACGTTTGAACCGTGAAAATTTGTAATAAGTATGATTTAAGTCTTCGCTGTAGCCATAGAAATCGTAAATTTTGGATCCTTTTTGTTTGGCACGTTGAATAGCTGCCCAGTGCAAGGCATAAGCAGGCATTACTTGCCGATCGCGATCGCTTCGTCCGCCATACAGATAGATACAGCGATCGCCCCAATACACTAGTAAAATCGCTACTAGTATTTCGCCTTTATACTTTGCGAAGCCAATTTCAGCCATGCCTTCGCGAAATAGAGTTTGGCAAAGTTTGATAAAAAAGCCATAGGGTTCGCTCAAAAAGCCTTGTCGGTCAGCTGTTTCGTAAAATAAATCGAAGAAAAATGGAATAGATTCGTTATCGCTCGTAAAAACAGTTTCGACTCCATGTCGTCCACTTAAACGCAGGTTGTATCGACCTTTGGGATGCATATCGGCTAATAATTCTGCTTCGCTTTGTTGTAAATCGAGCCAGAGTGTCTCCGAGGGCATCAGATCAGTAGGCGATCGCGTAAAATTTTGCTCAAGCCATTCAGGTTTTGTAAACAGCAAAGGCTCAATGCGTAAAGCGATCGCACCACCACTTTGATCAACATCTTTGGCAAGTTTCTCTGCTTCAATTAGTAAAAGCTGCATCCCTTCTATTTCCCGATGTGGTGGTAATATGGGCGCGGAAGGGGCAAAGATAATATTTGCGGAACTGCGTTGAGGATAGAAATAGAAGATACAGCCGCCAACTAATTGATAAAACTCATTAAAAAGTCCATACCGAAAAGTTTGATAGCCATCAAGTTCACGAAAATCAGCCCATGCCCAAGACTGCATAAAACATCCGTGATCGCTTGATTGCGTAAGTAGATCCCATTTAAGGCGATCGCTATTTGACAGCTTTTTAAGTGTCAGTTTTTTAACTATCACGTTTTTGACTATCGGTAGCAAGATTAATCAACCAGTAGACACCACCAATAGTCATCATAAAACCTATAGCGACTAAATCACTTCCATCACTCGAACCAGAACTACCATAAGAAGTTGATCCCTTTGCAAATACAGCATCTGGAGCCGCTAAATTAGCAACTAGCAAAGTTAGAGAGAGAATAGCGATTACTTTAGCAGTAGTCAGGCTGAAGGATGGTCGAGTTACAGAATTTGGATAAATTACTTCAATAGAATCTCTTTGAGAAAATTGCTGTTGAAAGTTAATTAATTTAGTTTGTAATTCACGTAAATCGGTGGCGATCTCGTGGGGTAATTCTTGCGATCGCTCTAGTAATTTGGCAATTAAGCGTGACAAATCAATTTGAGTCAATAACTGCTTCACTCTTGCCAACCATTCTTGAGAAATCTGAGGAGTATGTGAGTGATGCTGTGCAGGAATTAATAGACTTTCTGGGTTTGACTCAATCTGTTTTAACCAAGCTTTAGCCAGCGCTTCTAAACTCATTGGATCGCTAGCTTGGATAGATTTTTGATTAGCGATCGCCACTGGCTGATCTATTGGATCAAGAAAATCTAAATCAAGAAAATCAACTTTTGTTTGTTCTAAATTATCTAAATTTTGGCTTAAAATCTTTGTTAAGTCATTTAAACGATTTAATAGATAAAAAAGTAGTTGAGAAGAGTCTTTTTTATGAGGAACTATCGAATGTCGCACTTTAGCGATCGCTTGATCAAAAATAAATACTTCTAACAAAGCTTCTAAGCTCAACTCTCGCAACTGTGATGGCAAGTCTAAAGTTGCTATTTCCGAACGAGCGATCGCCGTTTCTGAAGCCAACAAAAATCCCCAGCTTCCATAGTCATGATTCACAAAAGAAGGAATCCGTAACTGCATTGGTTTCACATCTAAATTTGCAGCTTGCATAGTTTGATAGATACACCAAAATGCCCGAGTATTGTGATTTGCAGAAACAGAATTAGTAGCGATAATCCCTGTCGGAATTAGAACTTGCCTGAGTAAATTAAACCATTCCACTGCATAAATTTGAGTCTCTGTAACTGAAGCAGGATAAGTGAAGTCACAGATAATCGCATGATACTTGTGAGCTAAATTATCCCTAGTCATAAACTCTTGCGTTAGTCTAGTCAAAAAGGCAAAGGCTTCGTAAATATGAATCGTAACTTTAGAACTAGACAAGCTTTCTTTATTAAAAGGTGCAAAAGCCTGTTTACCTAGATCGATAACTTCTTGAGAATAATCTACTAAATCAATCTGGCTAACTTGCTGATATCGCAAAATATCTCTTGCGGCAAGTCCATCACCACCGCCACAAATTAGAACTCGTAAAGGTTGATTTGGAAAGCGCTTGGCGGCTAAAGCGATCGCAGGAATAGTCAAATATTCATGATAGATCGCTTCATCTGCGGTATGAAACTGTAATTCCCCATTAATATAAAAAGCAGTTCCATTTGCTTGCTGTTCGACAAATAAAGAAGTAGGCATGACTTACCGACCTCCAGACATCATCAAGATAATGCCCACAATCACTAGTCCCCACGCACAAATCCATTCCCACGTACGCGCTTTCTTGATTGTGTTACTTTTTAAGATGGTCGAAGTAACTAAAGATTTGGAATTAGTAGATTGAAGATTAGCTGACTGGAGATTAACAGATTTTTCAGCGATCGCAAAGTCTTCAGGTTTAACTTTTTTGGTGGAATAAACATGAAGTTCGCGATCTTGCCATGCCTCAATTGCCAGATTCCAAAGATGCTCTTCGTCCCAATAGTCCCATGTCGTACGGGATTCACTCCCATCTTCGCTCTTGTAATCTCCTTCCGTTTGTGATTCAAAATAATAGAGTCGCCCTAACGCTCTTAATTTTGGATAAGGTTCCCGATGATTATGCAGCGATTCCCAAAGCGTATACCGCAAGTTATCCCCCACATGCTCGCCAGATATGCGATCAGCATTAATTTCTTCAGAAAAATACCAATTAACCTTAGTTTCAGGATTATCTGGATCGACTTCGCGTAATAAGTAAAAATTAGAACCTGAACTATAAACTGATTTGTCTGGATGAAGTAGCCATTCCATCATTTCGTAGCCATTAGCATCATCATAAGTGCTAAAGTCTCTGACTTCCCATTGCGTACCGCCGTAGGTAACGCGATCGCCTGCTCGAAGGCGAGGTAGAAAACTGATGTAGTCAGTGTCAGTTGTATATTTCACAATTTTCCTGCAATTTCATCAGGGGTTATGCGCTAATTTTATAGCAATAACCCATAAAATAAAAGCGGATAAAAGTGGCGCTTCGCACCGCCTTTACAGCCTAGTGAGGCTTTAAGAAGTACAGAGAAATTTTTAAAAGTGCCGCTTCGCGGCACTTTTAAAAATTTCTCTGGGTTTTATGACAGCGCAAAGCAATGTATTTTATAGATAATCGCTACAGATATAGATTAAATATCTAATTCGGCGATCGCTAGTTTTGAACCATAAGTTTCAATAAATTCACGACGAGGTGCAACTTTGTCGCCCATCAAAATCGTAAAGATGCGATCGGCTTCTGCGGCATCATCGATCGTCAGACGTTTAAGCGCTCGTGTAGCAGGATTCATCGTGGTTTCCCATAGCTGCTGCGGCATCATTTCGCCTAAACCTTTAAATCGCTGAATGTTGTAATTAGCATTAGGCGGGAAAGTGGCGATCACTGCTTGCAATTCGCGATCGCTATAGCAGTACTGAGCATTTTTACCACGCTCCAATTTATAAAGTGGAGGGCAACCGATATAAATAAAACCGCGATCAAGTAGTTCTCGCTGATAGCGATAAAAGAAAGTTAGCAGCAAGGTGCGAATGTGCGCTCCATCGACGTCCGCATCGGCTAGCAGAATGATTTTGTGGTATCTCAATTGTGACTCATTAAAGTCTTCGCCTTTAATACCTAGCCCACAGCCTGTAATCAGCGCTTGAATTTCATTGTTTTTATAAATCTTGCTATCATCGGCTCTCTCGATATTGAGAACTTTACCGCGCAATGGCAAGATTGCTTGGTAATGGCGATCGCGTCCTTGTTTGGCACTTCCGCCCGCAGAATCACCCTCAACGATGAATATTTCTGATTCCTTCGGGTCTCGAGAACTGCAATCGGCTAGTTTGCCAGGCAAAGTGGAAGACTCTAAAGCTGATTTGCGGCGAACTAGCTCACGAGCGCGGCGAGCAGCCTCGGCAGCATTAAAAGCTTGCAATGCTTTTTCGATAATCGAAGTAGCCACAGATGGATGGAACTCTAAGTATTCATTGAGAACTTCACCAACAAATGAATCAACGATGCCGCGTACTTCGGTGTTTCCTAACTTGGTTTTAGTTTGCCCTTCAAATTCTGGGTCGGCAACCTTGACCGAAATTACCGCAGTTAGCCCTTCACGGACATTTTCGCCTGCAAGATTAGATTCACCTTCTTTGATCTTTTTTAGCCTTCGAGCTGTGGCATTCATGGTACGAGTGAGAACGGTTTTTAGCCCTTCTAAGTGAGTTCCACCATCAATTGTGCGGATATTGTTAGCAAAGCCAAGCACATTGTCATTGTAAGAGTCAATACACCATTGCAACGCGACCTCGACCACGACATTATCTCGCTCACCATGTACATAAATAATGTCAGGATGAATTGGTTCTTTTTCTCGAGTCATGTAAGCTACGTATTCGCGAATACCACCTTCATAGCAATAGAGGTCAGTCCGAAGTTCTGCACCACGGCGATCGCAATATTCGATTTTTACGCCAGCATTGAGATAAGCAAGTTCTTTAAGGCGGCTTGCCAAAATGTCGTATTCAAAATCAGTTTGAGTAATAAAGATTTGAGGATCAGGCTTGAAACGCACCTGTGTACCTCGACGTGGTTCGACTTCTTCGCTCTTGCTAGCGACTAATTCGGTAACAGGAAAGCCTCTTTCGTAGCGCTGTTTATAAACCTTGTCGAGTCTCCATACAGATACTTCAACCCATTCCGATAAAGCGTTGACGACAGAAATACCAACCCCATGCAAGCCGCCTGACACTTTATAGCCGCCATTGCCAAATTTGCCTCCTGCATGGAGAACGGTTAAAACAGTTTCGAGGGCAGATTTGCCTGTTTTCGGGTGAGTATCGGTGGGAATGCCCCGACCATTGTCTGAGACGCAAACTGAACCGTCGGGTAAAAGCTCAACCAGTATGCGATCGCAATGCCCTGCTAGAGCTTCATCTACGCTATTATCAACGACTTCAAAAACGAGGTGGTGTAAGCCTTTTGGTCCCGTTGTACCAATATACATCCCAGGTCGTTTACGAACTGCTTCGAGTCCTTCAAGTACTTGGATCTGATCGGCATTATAAGTTTCAGTAACTAGCTCGGGCATGAAGGTAAACAACTCCAGAAATATATCGCTTTCAAAAGTACTTTTAAGGGCACTCTTGATGATGCTTTAAGATGTGTTTTGAGTAAAGATTCAAAAACACTCTAACATTATAGCTCAAAAGCCTTGCGGATATATCAAAACCATCTCAGATTAAGTTTTTATATGTCTCATGAAATCACAAAAAAGAGATTAGGATCCACAGCATCTCCTATCTCTTAGGTTTTCTCTTAGGTTTTCTCTTAGGTTTAGCGATTTGAATTCTGGTAAGATTATTTATATGAAAATTTTAGGAATCGATCCAGGATTGGCAATTGTTGGATTTGGTCTAATCGAAGTTGAAAAACCTGCTTCACCAAAACTATTAGAATTTGGCACGATTGTTACACCGAAACACACACCGATTGGCGATCGCCTTAAGACTATTTATGAAGATATGCACACGCTAATCGAGCAGTTTCAACCGCAAGTGGTGGGAATGGAAAAGTTATTCTTTTATAGAATGGGAAACTTGGTTAATGTCGCCCAAGCCCGAGGTGTAATTGTACTGGTGTTGAATCAACACCAGATTGAACCAATCGAATTTTCACCGCCCCAAATCAAACAAGCCTTAACTGGACATGGTAATGCGGATAAAAGTGATGTGCAGGAAGCGGTTAAACGTGAATTAGGACTAGATACGATTCCCCGTCCCGATGATGCGGCTGATGCGATCGCTACGGCTTTAACTTGTTGGCTCATTTCCTAAATATGGTTAGGATTCAAACTATAGTGATGCTCTACAACTAGAGCAACTAGATTTTTAAAATATGCAAGATACCGCTGACTATACCTGTGCTTTTTGTGGAGAGACTAACACGACATTTGTTGACCTAAGTGCTGGCTCACAACAGTCTTACGTAGAAGATTGTCAAGTTTGCTGCCAGCCTAATGTGCTGTATGTGCAAATTGATGAAGATACCTTAGATATTGAAATCAACAGTGAACCAGAAAGTTGAATTTTTTTCTGTGACAATAGCTATTAAATTAGCAACTTGGGTGGAATCGATAAAAATAGAGTTCCATTACTAATCCAAGGTGGAATTTGAGGTAAGGATAAACCAATAAGACCAGCTTTTTTTAAAACTAATACACCTCTAGATTCACCCCAAATTAACATTTCTGCCCACATAGTCAAGTCAGGTTCATGCCCGATTATGCCTAGCGAAGCTTTTGCAGGTTGTGGATGTTTACTCAACCATTCAGAAACCCAACTTAACCATTTTTCAAAATCACCTTCAGGCGCAAGTTCCAATGATTGCTGAACAGGACAATCACCAAAAATACTGACGAAAATATCAGATGTTTGCTGAGCGCGAACTAAAGGGCTAGTTTGCAGTAAGTCAAAGCGTAAACCTAAGTCATAAAGGCGTTTGGCAACTTGCTTAGTTTTTTTACGCCCTTCATCATTAAGAGGTCGTTCTGTATCATCTTCATAGGTTCCTCGCTCTTCAGCAATACCATGTCGAATTAAGTAGAGGCTAGGCATTGACTAACAATCCTTTAAGTAATCCTTCAAATAACGCTTTACCATCAGTACTACCCAAGATTCCTTCAGCAGCTCTTTCGGGGTGAGGCATCATCCCGATCGCATTACCCTGTTTGTTACAAATACCTGCGATGTTGCTTAGTGAGCCATTAGGGTTTGCTGAGTCTGTCACATTACCGATCGCATCGCAATAACGAAACACGATTTGATTGTTGTCTTCGAGTTCCTTGAGCGTCTCAACATCGGCAAAATAACAACCTTCCCCGTGGGCAATCGGTAAGGTAATAATTTGCTGTTTTTGATATTTCTGCGTGAATGATAAATCATTCCGTTCAACCCGTAAATGTACGCGATCGCAAATAAAATGTAAATCTCGATTTCTTACCAAGGCTCCTTGTAGCAAACCCGACTCGGTTAAAATCTGGAATCCGTTACAAATGCCGATCGCGTATTTTCCTTTAGCGACATGCTCCTGTAGCGATCGCATTACGGGTGCAAATCTAGCGATCGCGCCACATCGCAAATAATCACCATAGCTAAATCCCCCTGGCACCACGATCACATCACAATCACTAATATCAGTGTCTGTATGCCAAATCAGCCTTGTCGGTTGCTGCAAAATACCACTTGTGACCGTTGCGACATCGCGATCGCAGTTAGAGCCAGGGAAAACGAGAATACCAAATTTCATAATTTGGACTCCTGAGTTATGGAATTTAACTCAAAACGATAATTTTCGATTACAGGATTTGCGAGTAACTTATCACAGGTTTCATTTAGCTTTAAAGTTGCTTCTGCATCGTTTGCGGCGTCTAAGACAATTTCTACATACTTACCGATCCGAACCGAGTCAACGTGATAGTCCAATTGTCTTAGCGCAGACTGAACAGCAGTGCCTGCTGGATCAAGAACCGAAGGACGTAAGGTAACAAATATACTGGCTTGATACTTCATGCTTATTGAGAAATCATGCTTACTTGAAATGTTTAGAGGCGATTGCTATATATTTAGCTGACCAATGCGATCGATCATATAGCAATATGTTTAACATCAAAAGCATCGCCACGCGATGCTTTTGATGCTTTAAGTATAAAAAGGGTTCGCATAGCGAACCCTCCTAATCTAATTATTCTTCGTCGTCAAAATCATCATCATCTTCTTCTTCCTCATCCTCAAACTCTACATCATCATCTACCAGCTCATCGTCAAAACCGCGACGACTGCGAGGAGTATCAATAGTGCGGAGTGGCTCAATCCGAGGCTCAATAATTTGATAATTGCGCGCAGTATTATCATCAATGATTACATCATCAGCTTCTTGGTTATAGCCGAGATCTGGCTCATAGCCATTATCGACATCAACAATTGGCGTGTCATAAGCATTAAAGCCAGTACCCGCAGGAATCAGACGACCAATAATCACGTTCTCTTTCAAGCCACGTAACCAGTCAGACTTCCCTTCGATCGCTGCTTCCGTAAGAACCCGAGTGGTCTCTTGGAAACTAGCTGCCGAGATAAAGCTGTCAGTATTTAAACTAGCCTTGGTAATACCCATTAACACTGGCGTGTAGTCAGCAGGAGCGCCACCTGTAATTTCCATGGCCTCATTGATTTGTTCAACTTGATGAAGTTCTACTAACTCACCAGGTAGACGGGTAGTATCACCACCATCCTCAATGCGAACTTTTGAGGTCATCTGCTTAACAATTACCTCAATATGCTTATCAGAAATATCAACACCTTGAGATTGGTAAACTGACTGTACCTCGTTCATCAAGAACTCTTGTACCTTTTGCAAACCAATTAAGGCTGCTTTTCTGACACCAAGAGATTCCTTATAAGCATGGAAATAGATATCAAGAATATCATGAGGATTAGCAGGGCCGTCAGTGAGCGCTTCACCCGCCAAGAGTTTCTGACCATCGGAGATGATCACACTCTGACCTGCATTAAACGAATAATCGTCATCAACCGTACCATCTTCGCCAAGAATCTGTACTTCAGGATTATCGTCGGAGTCATAGGTGACTTGAGCCGTACCAGTGGTACGGGCAAGTACGCACATTTCTTTTGGCTTACGTGCTTCGAGTAGTTCTTCAATCCGAGGCAGCCCTTGAATAATGTCTCCTGTTTTGGCACGCTCAAATACCAGTAAGGCAATGTTGTCGCCGCGCTGAACGAGATCAGCATCATGAATTTGCAGCAATGCCCCAGGCGAGACTAAGTAAGGACGCCCGATCCGAAAGACAACAGTACCATTTTCAACTTTTAGTACTTGTCCAGACTCTTCAGTAATCACACTTTCGCCCAGTTCGTCACCTGATCGCAATAGATCACCTGCTTTTACAGTAGGAGTCGGACAGATGGTAGTAATGCAATCTGCTTCGGTCACAACCAACAAGCGGCGAACAACTTCTGAGCCTTTACGAATGCCTCTAATTTGTCCTGGACGCTTACAGAGAATCTCTGTCCGCGCCACAACTGCACCAGGCTCAATGCGATCGCCATCATTTACTAACAAACGAGTACGCGAATTGCTATGAGTCGGATCTCCAGTATTGTCTTGACGAATTACTAAGGATTCCAAAATTACCAATTGCAAACGCAAACTACCTGCATCTCGATCATTTGGAATAAACTCAATGTCCGCCGCCAATTGAGGTGCATCGGTATCAACTTCTAGTAATAATTGAGTTTTGAGTAGCTCAACGCTATCGATCGCTTTAACGCGATCGCCATCCTTATAAGGAATACGCTGAACAGCCCGTAAACCAATAGAGCGACCTTCTTGATTAACTGATTCTTGGCTAGGAACCGTTGGCACATCAGGAACTTGATACTCTTCCACAGGACGCAACAGCAAAGCTGGACCCTCAGTCGAGTCAAAATATTCGATATAGCGAAGTTCTGGAGAACTTAGCCCTGGCATGATCTCGGTGCCAGGATAAGCCAACGTTCCATTTTTTTGTATAGCGGTTTGAGGATCATCAACTAAGTGTAAATCACCTGGTTTGATAACAATTTCCCGAAGAATATCATTCTTTTGGAAGACTTCTACTACGCCTGCGGTCTGGCTAAAGATATCTTTGACGACTTCTGTCCCAGCCTCAATAAACTGATTCTCTTCCACCATCAACAACGAAGCATCCTTATTTACTTCATGGGTTTCTTCAGGAATCCAGAGTAGAGTACCACCCTTAACTACTTCATAACCCTGCTTGCCCTTGCTACGCTTAGCAACTTCCACACCTGCAAACTTAATGATACCACCACTCTTAGTTTGGTAAGTATCATCAATTAGTTCCGCAACTACTTGATTGTTAATTAGCTTACTTCCAGGCGAAGCCTTTAGCGAAAAGCTCTGACCACCTTGAGTTTCTAGAATGTAATGTTCGCGTCCTTGATAGCTCTCTTCTTTAACGATTGCCTGATCGAGCACCACTGAAGCAGTAATAATTTCCACTTCACGGCTATGACGACTATCTTCTTCATTAAGACGAACCACTCCACCATGCTCAGTGATCAAGCGAGTTTCCGCAAGTACATCACCTTCGTGTACCTGAGTTTCATTCTTGACAGTTGGTTCTGCACCAGGCGGAAGGTTATAAACTTCGCCAGCTAGCACCCAAACTCGACCTTTTTCACCACGAGCTACATAACTAGTATTGCCCTGACGATCTTTTTTCTCTTCAATCGCCAGATCCGAGAATAAAACTTCACCGGCTAAACCAGTATTGAGCGCTTTAGTCGCTTTTTCAGTTGTTTTGCGAGAAGTTCTACCTGTTATCGATACCTCAGCCATCAATTGATTTGGAGTTACTTTCTGTCCATCACGCACCAATAATGTCGAACCTTGGGTAATTGCATAGCTTTTTTTACCTTCAGAACTTTCAAGGGTAAAATCACCGTTTGATTCGACGACGAAAGCATCTTCACCATGCCGAGTACGCATGGGGCGAACCTTTAGCTTCTTACTGTATTTTACAGTGCCATCGTGGGGAGCGCGTTGCTGCTCGGCAACTTCCCCAGTAAATACTCCACCCGTGTGGAAAGTCCGCATGGTAAGCTGTGTACCTGGTTCACCAATGGACTGTGCAGCGATAATTCCTACCGCTTCGCCAATGTTTACTAACTCTAAATGAGCTAAGCTCCAGCCGTAGCACATCTGGCAAACTGCACGAGTAGACTCACAAGTAAACGCAGAACGCACACAAACTTCTTCGACACCAGATTTAGCAGCAGCTAAAGACAAATCTTCAGAAATTTCTTGGTTCCGGAAAACAATCACTTCACCTGTTTTTGGATCGACAATATCTTCAGCCGCTACTCGACCAAACAGGCGATCCGAAAGCTTGATCAGAGTCTTTTCACCATCTTTCATCGCCTTAAGACGAATTCCTTTCGTCGTACCGCAATCATTTTCGCGTACGATTACATCTTGCGATACATCCACTAAACGACGGGTTAGATATCCAGAGTCAGCCGTCCGTAACGCCGTATCTACAAGTCCCTTACGTGCACCATAAGACGAAATAATATACTCAGTAACCGTTAGCCCTTCACGGAAGTTGGTCTTAATCGGTAAATCGATAATTTCTCCTTGCGGATCAGCCATCAAACCACGCATACCTACCAATTGGCGCACCTGTGAAATATTGCCACGAGCTCCAGAGAAAGCCATCATGTAAACAGAGTTGAGAGGATTATTGCTACGGAAGTTTTTTACCACCTCATCTTTGAGGTTTTCGTTAGCAACGTTCCATGTATCAATCACTTTTTGGAAACGTTCTACTTCAGTGATTTCACCTCTTATATAACGGCTCGCAGTTTCTTCGATTTCTAGTTCTGCCGCTGCTAACAAAGCCTTTTTACTATCAGGAACTTGCAAATCTTCAATACTGATCGATACGCCCGCCTGAGTAGCATAGCGAAATCCCAACGCCTTTAATTGGTCGGCAACATTAGCCGCGCTAGTTGTCCCATAATTTGTAAAAGCCCATGCAATTAGCTTCTTCAATTGTCCCTTGTCAATCGTGCGATTGATAAAGCGTTGAGGCTTTTTATCTTCAGGCGAATCCGTGCTGCTAATCGTGAAATCTGCCATAGTATTAAGCTATTAAATAATCTTTTGAGTAATTAATCCAAATTCTAGAGTTAATAATGGTGGCGTAAAGCGGCACCATTATTAACTCTTAGCTAGCCAGAGATGTATAAATCGCTTGATTGAAAATCACGCGACCTGGAGTAGTTTTAATGTATTGAGAAATCAATTCACCTTCAGCATCTTCACGGATACGGCGGAAATCAAATTCCTTAACTTTGGTTCCATCCTCTAAAACCGTGACTTTAGGCTCCTCATTTTCCTTCTCTTCACCTTGACCTTCTAGCACTCCTTCAAATCGAACCCAAACATAGGCGTGAATATCAATTTCACCTTGTTCATATGCCATGACGATATCGCTGAAATTAGCAAAGTAACGTCCCACTCCTTTCTGTTTGTAAGGATTTTCGGTTGTGAGGTAGTAACATCCTAAAACCATATCTTGGCTAGGTGTCACAATCGGACGACCTGTTGCAGGTGAGAGAATGTTATTAGAAGCAAGCATCAATAAACGTGCTTCTGCTTGTGCCTCAATCGATAAAGGAACGTGAACCGCCATTTGGTCACCGTCGAAGTCAGCGTTAAACGCAGGACATACAAGCGGATGCAGTTGGATTGCCCGACCGCTAACTAATATTGGCTCAAATGCTTGAATCCCAAGTCGGTGCAGTGTTGGAGCGCGGTTTAGCATCACAGGATGATCGCGAATCACATCTTCTAAAACATCCCAAATAGCGGGATCGTTACGCTGAATCAGTTTCTTCGCAGCTTTAATATTATTTACTAAACCTGTTTTGATCAGGCGATGAATTACAAAGGGCTGAAATAATTCGATCGCCATTTCCTTAGGCAGCCCGCATTGATGAATCTTTAGATTAGGTCCAACGACGATTACTGAACGACCTGAATAGTCAACCCGTTTACCAAGTAAGTTCTGACGGAAACGACCTTGCTTACCTTCGATAATGTCCGATAGAGACTTGAGTGGACGGTTATTAGCACCGACTACAGTCCGACCACGACGACCATTATCAATCAGCGCATCAACTGCTTCTTGTAACATCCGCTTTTCATTACGCACAATAATCTCAGGCGCAAGAATTTCTTGCAAACGAGCAAGACGGTTGTTGCGGTTAATTACGCGGCGATACAAATCATTAAGGTCACTAGTGGCAAAGCGTCCACCATCAAGTTGAACCATTGGACGCAAATCTGGTGGAATCACAGGGATTACATCCAAAACCATCCAATCTGGTCGAGAACCAGTTGCCACAAAGTTATCAACCACACGCAAACGTTTAATTAGCTTGGCGCGCTTTTGACCTTTAGAATTTTCAATATCTGTTCGTAGACGCTCGGCTTCTTTTTCAAGATTGATGTTCTGCAATAATTGCTTAATTGCCTCAGCACCAATGCCCACCTCAACCCCATCTAATACAGGATCTTCAGCGTAGATTTGATCTTCGAGATCAATCCATTGATCTTCTGACAGTAACTGTTTGTAAGTCAGACTATAAGCACTAGCGATCGCCTGTCCCGCTTCAACTGTTTTGCCTTCCGCTACATTTGCAGAATGTTTAGGATGAAGCGGATAAGCGCGCTCAATGCCATCAATTCCACGAATACGAATTTCACGGCTATTAACTACCGTAACTTCTCCATCAACCTCAGCTTCAATCCCTGGGTTAATAACAACGTACGCATTAAAGTAAACAATCTGTTCAACATCGCGCAAAGGCATATCTAGTAAGGTTGCCATATAACTAGGAATACCCTTGAGATACCAAACATGGGTAACTGAAGCGGCTAGTTTAATAAAGCCCATGCGATGACGGCGTACTCGCGATTCAGTTACTTCCACACCGCAGCGTTCGCAAACAATCCCACGATGGCGCACACGCTTATACTTGCCACAATGGCATTCCCAGTCTTTTGCAGGCCCAAAAATGCGCTCACAAAATAAGCCATCCATTTCTGGCTTGAGTGTACGGTAGTTAATAGTTTCAGGTTTGGTGACTTCACCAACCCGACTACCATTTGGTAACTCACGTTCGCCCCACTTCCGAATGCGATCAGGTGATGCCAAACCAATCTTGACATAGTCAAATCGCTGTTCCACTTTCGCCATATGTTACAACGTCCCTAATAAATTGAGTGCTTTATTGATGAAAAATTTAGGAGGACAAGGGTTTGAATTACCTTGCTCTCCTAAAAGCAATACGGTTTCTAGTAGCTAATCGTCGTCTTCGTCAAAGTTGATATCGCCTCGATAGATGGACTCATAGGTTGGACGATTTGGTGTACGGCGTGAACCAGTATCCACCATCAGATCAACTTCTGTGTCTTGGTTGCTGCCATCCTCAGAAAGCTTATGAACTGACACATCTAAACAGAGTGACTGAAGTTCACGTACAAGCACCTTGAAAGATTCGGGAGTACCTGGACGAGGAATTGCATGACCTTTAACGATCGCATTGAGTGCTTCGTTACGTCCAGTCATATCGTCCGACTTGACTGTAAGCAACTCTTGAAGAATATAAGCAGCACCGAAAGCTTCGAGCGCCCATACTTCCATTTCTCCAAATCGCTGACCGCCCTGTTGAGCTTTACCACCAAGAGGTTGTTGCGTAACTAGCGAATAAGGACCAGTTGAACGAGCATGAATCTTGTCATCAACAAGGTGAACTAGCTTCAGCATATATGCCTTGCCAACTGTCACAGGCTGATCGAATGGCTCACCTGTCCGTCCGTCGTACACTGTTAATTTGCCTGGAAATTCATCATTGAATATCCAATCTTTGCCAGTGTGTTTACGAGCATGTTCTAGCTGACCATTTACCAACTCTCGCGAAGCCTCTTCACCATACATTTCATCAAATGGCACGATTTTGAAGCGGGCATTCAGATTTTCTGCTGCCCAGCCAAGCAAGCATTCAAATACTTGACCGACGTTCATTCGCGAAGGCACACCAAGAGGGTTCAACACGATATCAAGAGGAGTGCCGTCTGGCAAGAATGGCATATCTTCTTTCGGCAAAATGCGCGAAATAATACCCTTGTTACCATGACGACCAGCCATCTTGTCACCGACTTGAATCTTGCGCTTTTGAGCAACATAGACGCGCACGACCATGTTTGCTCCTGGAGGCAACTCATCGCCTTGTTCGCGAGTAAATACGCGGACATCAACGACTCGACCTTTTTCACCGTTAGGAACGCGCAAGGAGTTGTCTCTCACATCACGAGCTTTTTCGCCGAAGATGGCTCTTAAGAGTTTTTCTTCAGGTGGCTGATCAGATTCACCTTTAGGTGTGACCTTACCAACTAAGATTTCGCCAGAACTTACCCAAGCACCAATACGAATAATGCCTTGCTCATCTAGGTTACGAAGCGAGTCTTCACCTACGTTAGGAATTTCGCGAGTGATTTCTTCGGGACCAAGTTTAGTTTGACGGGCTTCGATTTCGTATTTTTCAACGTGGATCGAGGTATAAACGTCATCAATTACCAGACGCTCGTTGATTAGGATTGCGTCTTCGTAGTTGTAACCTTCCCAAGGCATATAAGCAACAAGGATGTTTTGTCCAAGTGCTATTTCACCGCCTTCGGTTGCTGATCCATCGGCAAGAACTTGTCCAGAAACTACGCTATCACCAACCCATACAAGAGGGCGTTGATTTAGGCAAGTATCTTGGTTGGATCGCTGATACTTCTGCAAGCGGTAAATGCTTTCCAGTCCCGTGTTATCAGCTTTAACACGAATTTCATCAGCAGAAACATACGATACTTCACCCGTAACTCGCGAAACGATTACCATCCCTGAGTCTCTGGCGGCTTGGGCTTCCAGTCCTGTACCAACTAGAGGTCGCTCAGGACGCAATAACGGAACCGCTTGACGTTGCATGTTCGATCCCATCAAGGCTCGGTTTGCATCATCGTGCTCAAGGAATGGAATTAACGATGTCGCAACAGAGATAATCTGCACTGGCGAAACAGCCACATAATCGATTTCTTCTGGCGATGCAGTACCCCATTCTTGACGATAGCGAATCGGTACAATTTCGCTAAAAATATAACCTTCGTCGTTGGTTGCTACGTCACCAGGTGCTACACGGAATTCGTCTTCTTCATCGGCTGTCATGTAAATCGGTTCTTCGTTTTTACGCACACGACCGTTTTCGACCGCATAGTAAGGAGTTTCGATGAAGCCGTATTGATTAACACGAGCATGAGTTGCTAAGGAACCGATTAATCCTGCATTAGGGCCTTCAGGAGTTTCAATAGGGCAGATCCGACCATAGTGACTAGGGTGAATATCACGCACCGCAAAACCTGCACGTTCACGTGTTAAACCACCAGGTCCAAGGGCGCTGAGACGACGCTTATGGGTTAGCTCGGCTAAAGGATTGGTTTGATCCATGAACTGCGAGAGTTGACTAGAACCAAAGAATTCTTTGATCGCGGCTACCAATGGCTTGGGGTTAACCAAGGATGCAGGGGTTAAGGCATCAACGTCAGAAACAGTCATCCGCTCACGAATGATTCGCTCTAAACGGTTAAGTCCAACCCGAACTTGGTTTTGTAATAGCTCACCGACTGACCGCACACGACGATTCCCTAAATGGTCAATATCATCAATTTCACCGATGTCAAATTTCAGGTTGATCAAATAGTTGATAGCGGTGAGAATGTCTTTCTCAGTTAATACCCGCATGGTGTCGGGGGTATTCAAGCGCAGCTTTTTATTGAGCTTGTAACGTCCTACCTTTCCTAGGTCATAACGTTTAGGGTCAAAAAAGCGCGATCGCAAAAGTTCACGACCACCTGACTCTGTAGGCGGCTCACCAGGACGGAGCTTACGATAAAGTTCTTTAAGCGCCTCGTCTTCGTCAAACTGACCTTCTTTATCAATCGTCTTTTGGAAATACTCACGATGTGTGAGCGCATCCAAAATTTCAGCATCGCTCAGCCCGATCGCTTTGAGTAAAACTTGCGCGGAAAGTTTACGAGTTTTATCAATACGTACCCAAACAAGATCATTCTTATCGGTTTCAAACTTTAACCATGCACCTCGGTTAGGAATAAGGCTGGCGTTGTAAGTACGACGTCCATTCTTATCAATTTCTTGTTTGTAATAAACTCCAGGGCTACGGACAATCTGATTGACGATGACTCGCTCAGCCCCATTAATAATAAATGTTCCACGATCTGTCATCAAAGGTAGATCGCCGATAAATACTTCTTGCTCCTTTATTTCTCCTGTCTCTTTATTAATAAGTCGCGTGGGAACGTACATTTGTACGGCATAAGTGGCATCCCGACGTTTGGACTCATCAACACTATATTTTGGGCGCTTGAGTTTATAATCTTTGGCAATGAAATGGAGTTCCATTTTGCCTGTATAATCAGTAATCGGTGAGAAACTCTCAAGCTCTTCAATAAGTCCTTCTTCTAGGAACCATCGAAAACTCTCCCGCTGGATTTCTACAAGATCTGGTAGAACGAAGGCAGGAGTAACAAGAGTAGATTTGTTCATGCACTAATGACTGCAGTTTTAGTGGGCGGAGTATATATCTAGATTTGATTCAAGACATAAGCACATAATCATATCGTAACCATGTTTTAAATGTCAAGCTGTTTTGGCAATTTAGTGAAATCTAAATTTTATCTAAATATTGGACGATTAGGATTGCTTGTCACTTAATCGCTACTAAGCTTTGGTGCGCTCCCCAAACCATAAATCTTAAGCGCTTTAGAGGGGATATTTGATTTTTTGCGGTAGGATTGACGAATTAGAAAGTGAGATTCTAAAATACGAATTATTAGATGAGATTTTGCTAGTTTTCCAGTTAGTTTCAATGAACTAGGGTTATGCAGTACGAACAAATTAAGTATGAGCTAGAGACATCTCCAACTTTAAAGCTATTACGCAAGGACAACGCTGCCTTCATCTTAAGTTTTTTGCATAAAGAATTTAAGACGCTTCAACGGATTTCTATTTCTCAAATGAATTTAGAGTCCAAACTGGGAGACTATATTGATTTTTTGCAAGACATTACTTTAGGTACTTATCCACAAAAGCCAAAAGACTATCTCAATGAATGGTGCGATAGTAAACTTTTGAGAAAGACCTTTGATAGTAGTGATGATCCAGTATTTACACTAACTCCTGAAACCGAAAAAGCGATCGCTTGGTTAGAGGATCTGCAACAAAAAGATGAATTTGTAGGGACTGAATCTCGTTTCTTACAAATTTTCGCGTTACTAAAGGAGACTCAAGAACGCAGTACAACGGATATAGAGGTAAGAATTACTCAGTTAGAAAATGAACGCGATCGCCTTCAGCAGGAGATCGATCAAATTCGAGAAACTGGCATGGTTGAGCGCTATACACAGACACAATTGCAAGAAAGATTTCTGTTTGCCAACCAAGTTGCGCGCCAATTAATTGCTGATTTTAAAGATGTTGAGCAAAACTTTCGCAAGCTAGCTCGAACAGTTCAAGAAGCACAACTTCAACAGGATACGCGGAAAGGAGCAGTTGTTAGTCGAGTTTTGGATGCCGATCAGGAGCTAAAAGACTCACCACAGGGGCGTAGTTTTTATGCTTTTTGGAACTTTCTGATGTCAACAGATAAGCGTCAGGAACTAAAATCCATGATCCAGAATGTTTATGAACTAGATGAACTAAAACCATTAACTCAAGAGAATCTGCTACTTTTTCGCATTGAAAGAAGTTTACTAGATGCTGGTGAATATGTTGTGCAATCTAATCACCGATTGACTGAAAAATTGCGTCAAATGCTGGATGAGCGCAACATGAGAGAAAATCGACGAGTTGCAGAATTAATCAATGATGTCCAACGTCTTGCTTTACAGGTAGTGAAGCATGAACCAAGACAGCTAAATTTTTGGATTTTAGAATGTGAACCGATGACGCATTTAATAATGACTCGTCCTTTACATCCACTGGAAGAATCAGAAACGCCAACGTTTTCACTGGATTTCACAAATTTAGAAGATATTGCACTAGATGAGGAAATTACCGAACTCTGTCAACAGTTTTATTTAGATGAGGATTTATTAGCTCAACGTATTGCCCAAACCCTAGAACATTCATCAACTATCTCTCTAACAAACTTAATTCAACTCTATCCAGTTACACAGGGATTGCCTGAGATTGTGGCTTATGTGGCGATCGCCGCGCAATCTGAACAGCATTCTATAAACCTTAGTACAATTGAGTCACTCACAATTAATAGCTTAGAAGATGAAAAGCCAATTTCTCTAACCGTCCCACAGATTATTTTTCGTCGATAATTGTTGATCATGCCCTAAGCCTATGCAATCTCTAGCACCTTTACCCTATGCTCCAGTTGTAATCAAACTCCTTCAAGGGGTAATCTACAGTGATGATCCACATTGGGAGCGTTTACAAAGTCATCTAACTCCTATTAAGGAATACTTTGGGAAGATTGGTTTGCAAGTCCAAAACTACGACACGGAAGGATTTGCTTATCTAGAGCAACCAGATCCTGATCCCGAAGAACGGACTGAACCGTTACCCCGACTTACGGTTCGTCGTCCATTGAGCTTTAAAGTTACGGTTTTCTGCGTATTACTGCGAGAGGAATTACGACGATTTGAAGCCAGTGACGCAACTGGGCGACTTGTATTGAGTATTGAAAAATTGCGAGATCTGTTACAGCCGTTTCTACCAGAGAGAAATAATGAAGACAAATTTCGACAGGAAGTAAAGGGACTCATAAACCAAATGCTAGAACTTGGATTTCTGAAACGCTTATCGAGTCAAGATGAAAACTATGAAGTCCGTCATATCATTAAAGCTAAAATTGATGCTGAGATGCTTGAATCTTTGAAGAAAAAATTAGAAAACTATGCAAACTAGCTTACTTGAGCAATTTGATCATACTTCCATTCCGACCGCAGGGTTTCGCTTGCAAAGATTTGAAGTTTTAAATTGGGGGACATTTGATCAGCGCCCTTGGGTAATCGATTTGAAAGGGGAAATAGGATTACTGACTGGTGCTAACGGCTCAGGAAAATCGACTCTAGTCGATGGGTTGTTAACATTATTGGTTCCTAATCGAAAGCGTAACTATAATCAAGCTTCTAGCTCAACGGGTAAGAAAGAACGGGAAGAAAAAAGCTATGTGCAGGGAGCCTATGGTCGTACTCGTTCAGAAGATTCTTATGGATCAAAGCCTAAAGTATTACGCGATAAAGGTACAATTTCGGTTTTGCTGGCATATTTTAGCGATCGCTCTAGCAAACAAGACGTAACTTTGGCAGAAGTTTTATGGATGGAGAATACTTCAGTACGCAAATTTTTTGTGATTGCCGATCAAGAATTAGCGATCGCCACGCATTTCTCGAAATCTAAAAATATTGCTGACTTAAGAAAATACTTAAAGGCAAATAATATTGAGATATTCGATGAATTTAGTAAATATAGTCAACAATTTCGCAAACGGTTTGGATTTCAATCGGAAAAAGCTTTAGATTTATTTAATCAAACTGTCAGTATTAAGGAGATTGGTGGCTTAAATGATTTTGTGCGTAATCATATGCTCGAAAAGACGAATGTGGAGACTAAAATCCGTGAATTACAAGAAAGTTATGAAAATCTGACGGTTTCTCATACTGCGATTCAAAAAGCTCAAAAACAATTGGATGCTCTCCAACCAATTACAGACGAAGCAGAAAAATACACAAAGTTAAAAAATGAGGTTGCCAACTTACAGAAATTGATATCTGTTGCACCAGCATTTTTTGCTACGAAGAAATTTAATCTATTGACAAAAGAGCTAGGAGCGATCGCCCAAAATCTAACTCAATTACAATCTCAACGCAATCAAAGCGATCTACGTTTAGCAAATTTACGTCAAGAAGAGAAGACCCTAGATTTTACGATCAAACAGGATAGTGTGGGGCAGCGCTTACAAGAACTCACTAGGGATATTGAGCTAAAACAGAAAGAGGTAAATCGAATAAAGAGAAAGTCTGAGGAATACAATCAATTGACTCAAAGATTAGATTTTCCTCAATACAGTGATCGTGATACTTTCTATTCTTCTAGAACTCAAGGAGAATCTCTTAAACAAGAAATAGATACGGTTTTACTAAGTTTAGAAGCACAACGCGATGAACAAAAGTTGTTGCAGGCTGATTTACAGAAACAGCAAACTCAACTAGAGAAAGAGCTTAAATCTTTACGCAGTCGCAAGAGTCAAATCCCTAGCAGTAGTCTGGATATCCGTGATCGCCTTGCCCATGCTTTGAACCTAGACAGTGATAATCTCCCCTTTATTGGTGAACTCCTACAAGTTAGACCAGAAGCGCAAGAATGGGAAGGCGCGATCGAGAGGCTACTACGCAACTTTGGTTTATGCGTTTTGGTGGATGATGCTAATTATCCACAAGTTAATACCTACGTCAATCGCACTAATTTACGGGGACGGCTGATTTATTATCGTGTTACTTCCATTGTTGCTAATCCCATGCAACGAGCTTTCGATCCACAGCAGATACCTCATAAATTAGAAGTTAAACAAGAAAATAAGATATTCGCTCAATGGTTGCGAGAGCAACTAGGCAAACAGTTTAACTATGTTTGTTGTGACACAGAAGAGCAGTTTCAGCATGAGAGCCGTGCGATTACTCAGAATGGATTAATTAAACATGGCGGCGAAAAACATGAGAAAAATGATCGTTTTGCCATAGGCGATCGCGGTCAATACATTTTAGGTTGGAGTAATATCAGCAAAATTAATGCTCTAGAAGTGGAATTGCAGCAAATTAACCAAAAAATTGCTCAAATCAATAAACAAGTCCAGTTGCTTGAGACTCAGCGCAAGCAAAAACAAGATCAAGTATCTCGATTGCAAGATTTTATGAGGTTTATTGATTTTGCTGAAGTTGATTGGCGATCGGTCGAAATTGAAAAACTCAAACTCCAGCAACAAAAACAGGAGTTAGAGGCAAGCTCTAATCAACTTAAACAGCTAGAAGCACAACTTCAGGCTACTCAAGAAGCAATCACTCAAGTAGAACAGGAAAGAGAGAAATTAATTCGAGAAATTCAGACCCTAGAAAATAGGCAAGATCTCTATAAAAAAGATCAATCTCAGTGTGAAATAAAATCACAATTAGTTTTATCTTCAGAACTTGAAACATTTGAGAAGCATCTGGCAAAAAAACTTAGAGAATATTCGATGATACTCGAAACAATCTCTCAAGATGAAAGCAGCTTAAAAGATGAGTTTCAGCAAAAACTACGTCAACAGGAACAAAGAGTAAGTGAATCTAGCAATAGAATTGAAAAATCGATGGCTAATTTTGTCAAGGATTTCCCTGAGACAACTTCAGAAATGGGAGCAACCCTTGATTTTTTAGGCGAATATCAAAAGCTAAAAGCTCAAATTGAGCAAGATGACCTGCCAAGACATGAACAACGCTTTAAGCAATTAATGAATGAAAAAGTGATTATTTCTATTTCTATGTTTAAAAGTGCTCTAGAGAAACAGCAAGAAGAAATTGAACAGGCGATCGCTGAACTCAATAAATCCCTGCAAACAATTAATTACACAGACTCTACTTATATTAAGCTGTGCTGTGATACATCTCGTAACCGTGAGATTCGAGACTTTAAAGAAGACTTGAAAATTTGTTTAGGCAATGTTGCCCGTCAAACAGCCGAAGATAATGAAGAACGTTTTCAGAATATTCAAACACGCCTAATTGAACGGTTCAAAGCTGAAGAGCGATGGACAAATTTAGTTACAGATGTTCGTAATTGGCTAGAATTTTCAGTAAGCGAACGTTACATCTCAGACAATGCGGAAAAAGAGCATCATACGGACTCTTCAGGAAAATCTGGTGGACAGAAAGTCAAGCTCGCTTATACTATTCTGGCATCAGCGATCGCCTATCAATTTGGACTTAACCAAAATACAGGAAAGTCAAGATCGTTTAGATTTGTGGTTATTGATGAAGCATTTAGTAAATCAGACGATAGTAACGCCCGCTATGCAATGGAACTCTTTAAAAATTTAGACCTTCAACTTTTAGTAGTTACACCAAAAGACAAAATCAACGTGATTGAGTCTTATATTTCCACAATTCATTTTGTAGATAATAAATCCGAAGGAAATTATTCGCGTATATTACCCATTACTATCGAAGAATATCAAGAAAAACGTCAACTTGCACTGAATCCTCAAGATGATTAATTCTGCTGAAATTAAAGATAAAGCCCATAAATGTTACTCATCTTTTTTAGTTTCTCTAATTACAGAAGAAAGCTTTTTTCCTATAGATTTTTCTGTAGGTAAGCGACCAAAGGATTTTCTGGAATTACGAAAATCAGTCAACGAGTTGATAGATAAATCAAAAGAATCCTTGGGTTATGGCTACACCCTTGAATTAGAAACTATAAGAACCCAGCAGTATGGAGAGCAATCATTACCTAAACGAGTTTTTATTGAAACAGAGCAAGACTACTTAAAGCTTATCAACAAGCAAAAAGAAGTTACCAAGCTTAAGCAAGACATAGCATTAATTAGAGCAAAAGTCCCTGAATTAGAGCAATGGCTGTGTCGTAATCCTCTAAAAATAGTTGAGCATAGCGATCGCTGGAACGAATTGCTAAAAGTTTGTAAATATTTTCAAAATACGCCTAAGCCAAATCTCTATATTCGAGAACTTCCTATTCAAATTCACACAAAATTTATTGAACAAAATCAAGGAATAATCAGTAGTCTTCTAGAGACAATTCTACCTATCGACCAGATTGTATCAGTAGAGAATGAAAAAGAACAAAAATTTCAAAAGCGGTTTTCTTTAAAGTATGAAGAACATCGAATTAGATTACGATTTCTAGATCCAATCTTAAAAGATAAGTATAAATTCCCATCTTTAGATATCAGCATTCCCATTTCTGAATTTAGACAACTTAATTTAGGAAATCATCCCTGTTTTATTACCGAAAATTTGATAAATTTTTTAACCCTACCTCATTTGAATAATTGCTTTGCTATTTTTGGTGGTGGATATGCAGTGCAAAACTTGAAATCCGTCGTCTGGCTATCAAATTGCCCTATTTTTTATTGGGGTGATCTAGATGCGGATGGGTTCAAAATACTTTCTCAATTGCGTTCTTATTTTTTACGAACGACTTCTATCATGATGGATATAAAGACATTTGAAGCCTTTCAGGAATTTGCTGTTATTGTTGTGGAAAAGATTGAAACTTTACCTCATTTAACACCTGAAGAGAGATCTATATATACTTACCTTGTACTCCAGCAAAAACGTCTAGAACAGGAGCATATTAGTCAAACTTACGTCAATCAGCTTTTACAAAAATTGTATAATGAGACACTTTGCCAAATATGGCTGTAGTCACTTGTATTAGGACGAAGTAAAACCCAAGAAGCGAGTGGCGGCGCGAAGCGCCGCCACTCGTCTTCTGGTTTTATATCCTAACAAGTTTGACTACAGCTATAAATTGTACTTTTCTAGAAAGGCGATCGCACATCAAGCCATTTCTTTTGATTATGTGACTCTTGAGTCAAATCCATAAGTATCTGTGACCATGCACCTTCATGCAGACTTGGTGTCATTGGTTTTCCTGTTTGAATTGAGTTTACCCAGCGATCGCATATTGCGAGTACAGGTGCAAGCCGACCATCCGTATAGGTCTTTGGCAAGTCATATTCGGATGGGATTGGCATAACTTCCATTTCGGAACGATCAAGTTTGCCCTGACGCAGACTGAATCCATGTACATAATCAGATTGATTAGCACTACCGAGTACAAGAGTTCCATTTTCACCATAGACCGTTAGCCAATGACCACGACCTCGATGGGTGACGGTACTTAGGGAAATATTGCAGGGGGTTCCATCGGCGAGTTCTAAGAGAATATTGCACGTGTCATCAGCATCTACAGGACGCAAAACACCACTAGCATCGGGGCGATCGCTAATTGCTGTGCTGAGTTGTCCGCAGAGACTCGTGATATCGCCAAAGAGCCAACGCACATAATCGAATACATGAGAGCCGATCGCGCCTAATGCACCACCGCCATATGCTTTTTGGCTATACCAATTCCAAATCCGCTGAGGATTGGCTCGACCTTGGACTAGCCAATTAATCTCAATCAGGCGTTTTTTGCCAACATGGTTGTTATCTAGTAAGTGTTTGAGATATCGCCAGTGCGGGACACAGCGAAATTCAAAATCGGTAGCAGCGATCACTTGATTATGTTGAGCAAGCTGATAAAGAGCGATCGCTTCTTGAGCATTCATCGTCACTGGCTTTTCTAGCAGAATATGCTTACCTGCCTCGATCGCGGCTTTTGCTTGTTCATAATGAAAACTTGGCGGCGTGGAGATAGTTACTGCTTGGACTTCTTTAACTGCAAGTAAATCCTCAAGGCGATCGCAAGCATGAGGAATGCTAAACTTATCAGATATTTGTTGCGCTTTCAGGCGATCGCGATGGTATACAGCCAAGACTTCTGTATCAGGATGAATTTGCAGAGCAGGAATATGAATAAGCTGCCCGAAACCTGTTCCGATAATACCGACACCAATTTTTGACATGTTAAATCCCTAGCATGAGGGAGAGCATAAAGCACTGCGGTTCATTTATAATACATATATACAAATCTGTGTTTCACTCATGGTTACACCAGTTTCGTTACTAGATGAGCGATCGCAGCTTAACAAGCCAATTCTAAATAACAATCTAGGGGAAAAACGAGTTACCCTTAATGGTCTGACTTGGCAAGCTTATCAACAAATCCTTAATGCGTTGCCGCAGAGCCGTGCTAGCCGACTAACTTACGATCATGGGACTCTAGAAATTACGATGCCATTAGAAAGTCATGAATCGGCAAGTGAAATAATTGGTTTATTTATTCGGATTTTGGCGGTAGAGATGGGCTTAAGACTTAAATCTCTGCGCTCAACGACGATCAATCGCCAAGCCCTTGATCGTGGGGCTGAACCAGACTGCGCTTATTACATTCAGAACCAGTCCAAAGTTGCAGGTAAAACAATTGATTTCACTAAAGATCCGCCACCTGATCTCGTTGTTGAGGTCGATATTACACATACTGATATTGATAAAAATCGCCTCTATGCAAGTATGGGTGTTCCTGAGTTTTGGCGCTACGATGGCAAAGAGTTAAAGATTTATCAATTACAACAAAATGTTTATGTGGAATGCGATCGCAGTCCTACATTTGCATGGGTAAAAAAAGAATATCTATATATCTTTCTAGAACAAGCTCAAGAGGACGAAGTTAGTGCTGAAATTAGGTTTCGGAATTTTGTTAGAGAAAATATAAATTAGTTTGATACTTACTTGGCACGGCTCAAACTAAAACTCTATTCCTGCTTGGGCTTTGACACCTTGCTCTCTAAATGGATGTTTGACGAGTTCCATTCGAGTTACTAAGTCCGCGACTTCGATTAGTTTGGGTGGAGCACCTCGACCTGTAAGAATCACATGCGAATCGGCGGGTTTCTCTTTTAACCCAGCGATCACAGTTTCGACATCAAGATATCCTAACTTAAGCGCAATATTCACTTCATCAAGGAGAACCAGTTTGTATTCAGGATTTTTGATATAGCTCAGTCCGACTTCCCATGCTTCCTTGGTCTTGACGATATCGCGATCGCGATCTTGCGTTTCCCATGTGAATCCTTCACCCAGAGCTTGAAAAACAAGTTGGTCTCCCCACATTTCAAATGCTTTCTTTTCGGCAGGTTCCCACGCGCCTTTAATAAACTGCACGATCGCCACTTTGTATCCATGCCCAAGCGATCGCAAAACCATGCCTAGCGCAGCGGTAGTTTTACCTTTACCGTCTCCTGTATTAATAATAATCAAACCTTTTTCCAGATTGCGATCAGCAACTCGTTGATGCTGCACTTCTTGTCGGCGTTGCATCTTGGTGCGATGTTGTTCAGTGGTCAGTTCTGTCATAACGATTTCCTTTATTAAAGATCATATTTTATAACAATCTCTATGCTGCTGCTTAGCGCCATCACTAAAGATTGCTGTATATTAGCTTTGACACTACAACGGCTGGTTATGGTTAAGAAAATCTTCTCCTTTGGTTTGCTCGTGTTTGTACCGATTTCGGTGATCGGTCATTTACTCGGATGGAATTCTACAGTTGTATTTGTAACTTCTGCGATCGCAATTTTGCCCTTAGCATCTTGGTTAAGCACGGCAACTGAAGAAATCGCTGTAGTGCTTGGCTCATCATGGGGTGGTTTGTTAAATGCAACTTTTGGTAATGCCACTGAGCTAATCATTGCGATCGTGGCTTTGAATGCAGGATTTACAGGTGTTGTCAAAGCTAGCATTACAGGCTCGATTATTGGTAACCTTTTGCTAGTAATGGGCTTGTCAATGTTTTTGGGTGGGTTACGTTACAAAGAGCAGGAATTTCAGCCGACAATGGCGAGATTAAATGCGTCGGTGATGAATTTAGCAGTAGTTGCAATCTTGTTGCCGACGGCTGCTAATTTTACAAGTGCAGGTATTAGCGAAGAAGTATTGCAAAAATTATCGATAGCTGTAGCGATCGTGTTGATTGTTGTTTATTGTTTGACACTCTTATTCTCGATGAAAACCCATGCTTATCTCTATGATGTCGGAAAGTCAGAAGCAGATGACGCAGCGGCAGCAGAAGGACATCCTCAAGAAATAAATCTTAAATTATGGATTGCAGTTCTATTGGGAGTGACTTTGCTAGTGGCTTTAGAATCTGAGCTTTTGGTTGGAACCTTAGAAGAGGCGACAGCCCAGTTAGGATTGACGCAACTATTTACGGGGGTAATTTTATTGCCAATCATCGGTAATGCGGCAGAACATACAACTGCGATTACAGTAGCGATGAAAAATAAGATGGAACTTTCAGTATCAGTTGCTGTTGGTTCGAGTATGCAAATTGCTCTATTTGTTGCCCCTTTGTTAGTAATTATTGGTTGGTTTATGGGTCAGCCGATGGATTTGAACTTTAATCCTTTTGAATTAGTAGCGGTAGCGGTGGCGGTTCTGATTGCGAATTCGATTAGCTCTGATGGGCGTTCAAATTGGCTAGAAGGAACTTTGCTAATGGCGACATACGCAATTCTAGGCTTTGCGTTTTACTTCCAACCAGTTTAATTAAAGGCGGCACTTTGTGCCGCCTTTTCTAATCACTATATAATCTCCGAAAGCGTGGATCAAGCTTGGCACTTTTCTCTCGGTTACATTTAGCACAAAGAGTTTGAAGGTTACTCAAATCATTGGTTCCACCTTGCGCTAAAGGAATAATATGATCGACTTGTAAATTTTTCGCGCTAATGTCAATTTTGTGACAGCTTTGACATTGATAATTATTACGCTCAAACACCTTTTCTCTAACTTGAGTTGGGATTAAAATACGCGGTGTTTTGTCAGCCATATGATTATTCTTGATTTATAATTCTGAGATCATACGGATCTCATCTAGAGGTGAAATTTGTGACTTTGAAAGAATAAGTTGATCATTTGTAGGAGTATCTTCTATTGCATCAATAGTAAATGGAACTGTACATGGCTGGAATCAGGATGCAAATCTTGCAATCTCGCCACAAGTTTACGACTTAAATTTTGATCGAATAATAATTTCAAGCAGCACCTACTACAGCCGTCAAACGATGCTCGCGATCGGCAGCAAATCCCAAGCAAGCTCTGACATCTTCCTTCGTTAACTCTGGAAAGTCATCTAAAATCTCATCTTGTGTCATTCCAGCCGCTAACCATCCCAAAACATCATAAACAGTTATCCGCATTCGACGAATACATGGTTTTCCACCACGTTTATCTGGTTCGATAGTAATAATATTTTGGTAAATCATAGAAAGATTGCTGTCGTACATATACAAAGTATAATCTAATGCGATAAATTACTTGTAAAAAGCTCTTATCTCTTAAACAAACAGATAGAAGTTATGAATCACTCCTACCTGTTTATCATTATAGAAATTATACTTCAGTATCTTGTAATAAATCGTTGGGTTCATCGATCGCCACCGACTCAGCATCAATTACATTAGAGACATCAATTACATCAGAGATAATTGGTGCAACCGACAAATCAGATTCGCTGATAATTGGCAGCTTCTTGCGTGTCAATTGCATTGCTTCTAAGCATTGGTTAATGTTAGAAACTGCGCCATTATACACATCAATATTTTGCTTTACCTCACCTTGCAAACGGCGATTATTATCAACCTTAGATTGAGCTTCTTTCTCTAGAGTTTGAGCAAGATATGCACGAGCGCGATCATACTGCTGCAAAATTTTATCTGCTTGTTTGTCCGCGCCACCGAGTAAATGCGTGTTTAGAGTTTGATTAATCGTCTGACGGAAAGTACGAATAACTGTATCTTTGACTTTGAACTCAAAATCTAGCTTTAAAAATTGACGAATTGCTGGCTCCGACTCTATCATGCTTTGATAATCGTAACCGCGACAAGCTTGATATAAAGTTTGTTGCAATTGCCAAAGTACTATATTGTCCGCTGCATAGAATTCTGGACGTTCGCGTACATAGCGATCGCATTCAGTCTTAGCTTCATTTACTAAAGCCTCAGATGCCTTGATCATCAAGCTTTGTAAATAGATTTCAGTCTCACTATCATTACCCAACAAGCGATAGAGTTCGCGATAATAGTCAGCTTTCTTAATCTTCTCAATCAGGTTTTGAAAGAAGTTGGCAATAATTTCCTTAGAGCATTCCACCAAAACATCCTCTAGCTCATTAGCCAAGAAGTAGAAGCCTTCCGTTAAAATCCCCATTACAGGAACGACAGAGTTGCGGCGATGACTGGCTTGAGCGCGTTGATGCACGAGTGCAACGGAGAAGCTAACGATCAAATCATCTAAACGTCTGACCATCTTGGTTTTTAGCTTTAAATAATCTGCTTCTAAAAGTTCATTACGATCGCTAGCAATTGCCTCATTTACCTCTTGGGCAACATGTTCGCGCAAGCGATCGCCAATTTGCTTGAGATCGTGGCTGAGCTTCTGCAACTCCTGAGACTTGATCGCCTCAATATCGCGCGGCTGACTCTCAAGTTTGAGCCATGCTTCGAGATATGACTGACGCAATGCAATGCAAATCGGTTGCAGATCATCGGCAAGATCGGCAAAAAGTAATGGACGCTTTTCTGTCGTCAGATATCGAGTAATCGCAGTTCGAAATTCTTCAATGCCGCTATCCTTAATCAGTTGCTCGATTAGTCCTGTTCCCGAATTACTAAGCAAGCGAACATATTTCTCATTCTTTACATTAGTTTCCAAGACGCTGTAAGGGATGGGGAACTTAGTAATGTCAAGCTTGCCAGAAACTAAACAATAACTATTAAATTCATTGACAAATTGCGGAGTGCCTTCTTGCCCGCCTACAGACTTGACGCTTTCGGCAAATACTGAATCCAGACCAAAGCGATCGCTGATACTCGTTTTTTTAATCTGACTGCCATAAAAGCCAAGTAGTCCGCTAGTTTTATAGATTTTAGTAGAACTATTGCGAAACTGGCTAGAAATTGTGTGATTTAAGCGATCGCGCAATTGATCATTTGTCCAAGTCTCATCAATGCGATTGAATACATAAAACACGCGATCGCGAATTCCTGCATTACCTTGCATCTTTTCGCTAAGTTCTGTCTCTTCGGAGGTCATTTCTCCAGTTGCTGCGGTTTTGAGAACGAACACTACTGCCGAAGTGTCAGGATGTTGAATTTTCTCAAAGGTTAAAGCCGCATCTTTTTTGACAGGAGCATCAATCCCTGGAGTGTCGATAATTACATTACCGTCTTCTAAAAGTGGATGATTGCAATAATATTCTACGCGCTTAAGGACAGCGCTATTTGCACCGCGACGCGCATAGTCTGCGGCTTTTTTGAGATTCTCAAAGCCAAACTGTTCCATTGAGTAAGTGGCATTAGTGATTGAACTAATGCGATCGCGGTTATTGACGAAACCTTCGATTAATAGATTCAGAGCATCAGCATCTTTCGCGCGTTTCGATTTGCTTTTACCTCCTTCTTGCTCGATCACCGCAAGAGTTTGAGTTTGCAACTGTTTAAGTGCTTCGATTTCATTGATATTTGTAGGCGCAATCTGTCTAATTAATTGCGATAGCGCTTGAATTTGTTCGCGGACTTCTACTTCATTGAGAAAAGTCAATACAACTCGTTCTTCGCCAGTTTTAGCAAAAGCAATTTTACATTCCGTCCCCGTTGCGTGTCCCTCAGCGCTATAAAGCAATTCTCGTTCTAAAAGCGCGTTAATCAACATCGATTTACCTGCGCTAAAAGCCCCCGCAAATACAATCTCAAAAGTTGGTGCGATCGCTTTTCTTAGTGAAGACTGAACGATACTGCCATCTTGTTGCGATCGCAGATTTGGTTCCTGTTGCAAAAGCTGTAAAATAGCTTCAACTTGTGCTTGTAAATCTTGACATTGTGGAAAAAGAGTAGAGAGTGTCATACAAGCAGATCCTTAATTCAAGAAAGTTTTTTTAGACTCCATCATAAAGATATCACTCAGTTACCCGTTAAATTTTATAGTTTTAACTTTGTAAATTGAAAAAATGCCATTTTAAAATGAAAGCTGAAGCGTGTTATTAGACTCGTTCCAATTCTCTAATCAATTGCTTTCAAATAATTGTAAGTAACATCACTAAACAATCAAATAAGAAAACAGGTGTAGTTGCATCAACTAATTTAGATATTAATACTGCTATTAATAGCGATCGCCGAGTTAATATAGCTAAAATTTTTACTAGTCCAGCTTCAGCGATCGCTTCTAACTCAATGCTTTTTCCGTCCGTGAAAGCAAAGTAGAAAACGTCCGTTTCTTCAATAAATTTAAAAAGGGTGGGAGGGTTAATTGGCTCAATGTCCAAACTAAGATGAACGCGATATACTGAATGTTATTAAAAAGTATCACGAAAAAATCTTGCTGACTACTTGCTATGAGTAAATTTGAAAGAATATCTATCAAAGGTTTTCGCTGTCTTCAACAAATCGATCTGGAAATGCGAGATTTGGTTGTTATGATTGGTGCAAATGGCTCAGGCAAGACCTCTTTTTTAGATGCAATGTCAATGTTATCTGCTTCAGCCAGTGGGAAGTTACATGAGTCATTACAAAGCAAAGGTGGACTGAATGAAATTTTAACTAGAGGGAGAGCAGAAAAATTGCAAATAGGAATATTGGCAAAGGCATTAGATCAAGAAAGCCTAACATACTTTCTAGCTATATCTCCTAAAGGTTTAGCTTATGAAATTAGCCAAGAACATTTAACTAAACAACCAATTTCTGTAAATGAAATAGTTAGTTATCATTTCCCAATGATCGGAGACAATCTTATTTCCAAAAGATACATTGAGGCTTATGGTTTAAATATTAAATATTTTCGAGAAGATGATGCTATTTTGAGTCCCAATTGGGAACTCAATTATCTAGAGACTTCTCTTTCCCAAGTTCCTAAAATGTATCAAGAACCTGAACATCTACGAAAAAATCTTGCATCTTGTACTTATTATGGAGCGCTTGATGTTTCAAGGATAAGCCCAATCCGTCTACCTCAAACAATGCGACCCGCAAAATTACCAGGGGTAAAAGGGGAGGATTTGGTTTCTTGTCTCTACGATCTACGTGAAAGTGATCGCGATCGCTTTGAAATGGTTGAAAACATCATTTCTGCAGCATTTCCAGATTTTGAGCGCTTGAACTTCCCGCCAGTTGCCGCAGGAACTATTTCTATGACTTGGAAAGACAGAAATTTTTCTCAGCCTATATATGTGCATGAGTTGTCAGAAGGAACGCTTCGATTTCTTTGGTTAGTAGCACTTCTACAAAGCCAAAGTTTGACAAAAATTACTCTATTAGACGAACCTGAAGTTAGTTTACATCCCGAACTTTTAAGACATTTGGTTTACTTGATGCGAGAAGCTTCAAAGTATACTCAGTTAATTGTAGCGACACATTCAGATAGACTCATTCGATTTCTGGAACCCCGTGAAGTTCTAATTTGCGATCTTGAAGATGGTGAAGCAAAAATGACATGGGCTGACACTCTCGATCTTGATAAATGGTTAGAGGATTATAGCCTCGATCAACTTTGGGCGATGAATGTGTTAGGTGGTCGCCCATGAAAATTGCAATTTTAGTTGAAGGTGCTACTGAATCAGCTTTTAAAGAGAAGCTAAACGAGTTTCTAAAAAAGTATTTATCGCAAAATATGCCAAGGCTAAAATTCATTCCACAGGATGGGAGAATTCCGAAAGAAGATAAATTGAAGCGAATTGTGGAAAACTTACTGATTGGAAAAGATGCTTATGATGCAGTGATTGCGCTGACAGATGTCTATACAGGAACACAAGATTTTGCAAATGTGGCTGAGGCTAAAGCAAAAATGACTGGGTGGGTTGGAAATAATCCCAAGTTCTATCCACATACTGCGTGTCATGATTTTGAAGCATGGTTGCTTCCTTACTGGAATACTATTCAAAAGATAGCCAAGCATAATCGCTCTGCACCAAGTGGTGCACCAGAGATGGTAAATCATAACAAACCGCCTTCTTACTGGATTAAGGAGGTTTTTAACTTAGGAGAGTGTAAAAGGGATTATAGCAAGATCATTGATGGAAAAGCAATTCTAAAAAATCAAGATTTAATGGTTGCAATTCAAGCTTGTCCAGAGCTAAAAGCTTTTGCAAATCGAATTATTTCTTTGTGTGGTGGCAAAGAAATTGACTAAAATACCTCAAACTTAGATGGTTGATTCACATTGATTTTAGAGAAGACTGAAAAACGCAGAGTCTATTTCATAACCTAGGCTTTGAGTCATTTGCTGTAGTTTGGCAGTGCTATCTATACCGCGTGACTTTAGCCAGAGAGAAATAACGAATACCTTCTGCATCACAAAAAGCTCCAATGCTTCAGGATTGTATTGCAATACATAGCCATCACCTTCGCGTTTAAACTGATGGGGAACTAACATCGCTGCATAGCGACTAAGTTCTAAACGCCAATCGAGGAGATAGCAGAACCAAGGATAAGTAGCATCAAGGCGCACAAACCAGAGACGGACTTCTGATATTTCTGAAAGTTCGCGAGGGTCGCCATCTTCTTTATTCCAAACAAGTTCTATTTGAAATTGGCGATCGCCTTCAGCCGTTTCATCCCAATTAGCTAATAGCTTCTCAATGACGATTTTGGCGGGAGAGATATCGAGCGACTCGATGCAGGCTTGATTAATATAGATGGTGGTAGACATTGAGGCTATTTTTTAGGTAGATTTTCGCGTGGGTCGAATGACTGGATTTTGAGCAGTTGTTCGTAAAGTTCACGTTCACGATTAGTAGGATTTTTGGGAACGACAATTTGAACTTCTACGTATTGATCGCCAAAGGTTCTGGCATCTTTTGGAAAACCTTTGCCCGATAAGCGCAATTGCTGACCCGACTTTACCGCAGGAGGGATTGTGAGCTTTACTAAACCGCTTAAGGTTGGTACTTCTACTTGAACACCTAGGACGGACTCGCTCGGCGAAATTGGTAATTGACAACGAATATCCGAACCTTCGAGCGTAAAAAATGTATGCGGCTTAAGTGTAATCTTGAGATAAAGATCACCGCCTGATGCTCCTTGACCTTTGAGCCTAATTCTTTGTCCTGAGAGAACGCCTGCGGGCATATTTACCTCAAGCGATCGCCCATCTTCAAGGCGAATGCGTTCGCGACCACCGACATATGCGCGTTCGAGGGGTAATTCTAATAAAGCTTCGGAATCACGGCGTGGGGTGGGGCGTGGTGGGGCTTGAGTAGTAGTACGATAGGAAGATGCACCACCCGTATCTTGGGCGCGTTCATTAGTCCGAAATTTGCCTAGTAATTGATCAACAAATTCTTGAAAGTCATTGTATTGGCTAAAGTCAACATCGCCTGTAGAGCCACGCTCAAAGTCAGGCGTATATTGTTCACGTGCAGATGGAGGTCGTCCGCCTTGACCTTGAAAACCACCTTGTTTCCAATACTGCCCAAAGCGATCATACTGCTGACGTTTGGTAGTGTCAGACAACACTTCATAAGCTTCACCGATATCTTTGAAGCGCTCCTCTGCGGCTTTGTCTCCAGGATTAAGATCGGGATGATATTTTCGCGCTAACCTGCGATAGGAGCGCTTGATTTCGTCAGCCGTGGATGTTTTCGGTATACCGAGGATTTCATAGTAATTGCGAAAGTTTTGCATATTTCCCGAACTGCAAACAAGGAGATAACTTAGCTTACCCTATCGTTGCTTTTGGAAAACCTTACAGTTTTGTCAAAAGTTATAGCGATCACCGAACCCAAATGTTAGAGACGGCGCGAAGTACATCCTTTAACATCTGGGTTCTATATCCAGCTAGGCAACCACATTAGCACGCGCAAATAGACCGAGGAGATCGGTAAACCGATATAAATCGGTAGCCAAAATAAAAATGCAATTGTAATCGCCGCAAAAATCCCCGAACTGAGCGCTTTTATTTCTTTTAAAGGCGATCGCCACATCATTGATACTAAAAGGGCAAGTGCCGCAAAAGCAAAAACTGAAGCTGGCATATAGTGATATAGAAATATACAACGCCGACTAATGCTCCAAGGCAACCAATGGGCGGCAAAACTGATCATCACATAGAAAATAAACCAGATTAATGGCGATCGCTCTTTAGAAAATATTTGGGTGAATATTTTTGGGGGAAATCTGAATCTAGATATGATTAAAATCACTAAACAGCTAAGCAAAGCAATCACACTTAGCCAATATAAAAATGGATTGCCGATCGCCAGCACATATTCCACCATGCTATTGGGGCGAACCTCAAAAAAGTAAGCGATCGGGCGAATTAATAAAACCCAACTCCACCACGGCGAACAATAGGGATGGATTGGCTGAGTTTTTCCAATTCCTAGATTTTGATGAAAGCCGAAGATCTGACCGTGCAATTCCCAAATATCACGTTCAGGATTAATTATTAAATGCGGAATCCATTGTCCGAAATAGAAGAGGATCGGCAGAATTATTAAACCAATCAAAATCTGATTTGCATTTAAAGTTTGACGATAACGCGACCAACCATAACCCGCGATCGCGACTAGCCCAACAATATATGCCAAGCCTGTCCACTTTACGCTTAGTGATGCACCGAACATCAAGCCAGTAGCAATTACCCAAAACCATCGTTGTCGCGATCGCTTTAGAGCCATTACCATACATAACTGACTCAACATTCCAAACAGCAAAATGTAAATGTTAATTAGACCAAATCTGGACTCCACCAATAACAAACCATCCATTGCCACAAACCAACCCGTTAGCCATGCCCAGTCACGGCGATCGCTCAATTGCCAAATAAACTCATAAGTAACTAATGGCAAAAGTGAGCCAGCTAAAGCTGTCATAATGCGATAACCAAAGGGCGCGTAACCAAAGATCTGGATTCCTAAGCCAATGATGTATTTTGCTAAAGGTGGATGGGCATCAAAAAGTGGTTCACCGCGCAAATAATTTTGAGCAAACTTGGGATAATAAATCTCATCAAAAACTATATCAGCCGTGCCGTCCAAATTCCAGAAGCGTGTACCAAAAGCAACTAATGCGATCGCCATTACGCCATATACAGGATGCTCTGATAGCCAAATTAGGCGATCGGACAGGCGATCGCCCAAACGAGCAATGGGAGCAATAATTTTTTGTATTCTCCAATTACTCATTTTTCAACGCAATGCTCTCAAATTTGATTTCGAGAAATACTTTACAGCAAATTCACTTTTACATCCAAATTGGCACAATCCTTTAGGTAGATCGGTTTTCTTAAAATCCATTAGAGTTTACTTAGACTTGCCATGAATTTGCGATCGCCTCAGTACGTTGTTTAGCTAACTATGATTGAGAAGCGATCGCATTTTTAAGGGTTCCATATAAGTGACATTAACTATTTCTGAGTTGTGCGATCATATCAATAGAAAGTCCAGTAGAGCGACTAATTTCAGCATCGTCTAAAACAAGAAGAAGTTGCCGTGTGATCGCGATCTTAGCCCTTAGCTCGCCTTGCTCAATACCTTGTTTAATACCCTCTTCCAGCCCCAAACGCTCTGCCTTTTTGATAGCATTGCGTTGATCGTGGATAAAAACTGCCCGATGTTCCAGATCGTCTAACTCTTCGCGGCTTAGATTAGCTTGATTAGCGATCGCAAATGCTTTTTTGATTGCAGGAACATCATCCATAATAGACGGAACTGACTCTAGCTTTCTGGCAGTTTTGAGGAAATACAACCATTTATCGGTTAAGGTTTCCAAGTCTTCTAACGCCTTTTGGAACTTCGGTAACTCAATAAATACTAGCTCGATATCATAGATTGGATAATCGACAAGATAGGTCTTTTCTTTGAGAATGAAACGAGAAATTAGCTGATTAAGTTCGGCAAACATTATAAAGTCAGTAATAGTCAGCGCAATTACTGGTTCAAGAACTGTGTAATCTTCGCCAACGTCAAGTTGAGTCGAATAGGCTTTGGCAGCATTATAAAGGATGCGTTTCTCAAAGCCTTCCACGTTTAAGACTTGCATCTCGATAATGACGTTGGTAGATTCACCGTCCTCGTTGCTTATGATTGCCTTTACGTCTACATATGTATCTTTTATGCCGCGCAATCTCGGCGCAAGATAAGGATCGAGAATTTCAATGGTTTGGATCTTATCTTTGCCATCGTAAAGCATGGCATTCAGAAAGCTGATGAGGATATCGTGACTTTGTTCTGAGCCAAATATCTTTTTGAAAGCATAGTCGATTTTGGGATTAATGAATTGCATAGTGTTTATCCAGATTTAAACCTAAATGTGGCTTCAATCCTAATTGGGGGAAACTGTCTTTATATCAAGCGTTTGAGTACTTTTTATCGCAACGCCGAGGTACAGATTAACATACATTTACGGGCAGCCATAGAGCTATAGCATTATACTGATATTACGTGGAAAGAAAAATATACCTCATCCCCCAACCCCTTCTCCTTGCAAAGGAGAAGGGGAGCCAGAGCCTTTCTCTTGTTGCTCTCTCCTTCGCAAGGAGAAGGGGAGCCAGAGCCTTTCTCTTGTTCCTCTCTCCTTCGCAAGGAGCAGAAGGGGCAGGGTTTTCTCTTGTTCCTCTCTCCTTCGCAAGGAGCAGAAGGGGCAGGGTTTTCTCTTGTTCCCCTCTCCTTTCCAAGGAGAGGGGCTAGGGGTGAGGTGTATTTTCTTTCCACGTAACATGACATTATAGTTATAGGCATAGTGTGATCGCATTTCTAGCATCAATCATTCTAATTGTGATGTGATCGGAAACTCATTGTAAACTCATAGATGATACGTTACATTTCATTAATGCACCTTACAAGATAGGCGAGCGCACTTTTTTAGAGATTTCATGCCAGATTGCCAGAAAAGAGTATTCCCAATGATTTCCTCAATTACAGATAGAGATTTCAATCCAAATATAGATTTCAAAACAGATTAGATATTATATCGCCAATTCAAATTTGAACTGACATTTTTATTTAGAAATAAAAATGCTGAATACATTAGGTCCTTTAGAATCGCCACTAAAATCTTTTCTCAAATGTATATGAGAACTATCAGAATAGTCACATATAGACATTTTTATCATGGTCTTTGCTAAGGTTAATAAAGCCTGTCGATTAGCATAAAGATTGATGCTAATGGCATCATTGGTAACAGCGAATTCCTCATCCATATCCTCATCCATATCCTCATTGTATTCAAATGATATTTTATTATCACTTGATAAATCATCAAATTCAAACTCAAATTTTCTTTTCATGAACTTTGTAGTTATTCCGTAATGTGAGTATTATCTTTGACATTATCTTTGACATTATATTTACCTCTAAAGTTTATTCTAGTCCGATCGCCAATCTTGTAGAATTTGTTAATGAAATATAATTCATGATGTCTCGTGACTTTTAATAAATTTGTGATCGCCTCAGTACATTATTTAGCTAACTGTAATTGAGAAGCGATCGCATTTTTGATTGATAGTGCGATCGTTCCAGCGATCGCCATGTCAAATCTCGTCTGGATTTACGCCAATCGATCTTAGATACGCCCCAAGCTTTTCATTTTTTTGACTTTCACGGGTTGCCCGTTCACGCGCAGTAGGAAATCTCTTACCAGAGCGATCATACCAATAGACCCACTCGCGCTGCCAATCTCCGCGATCGCCACTTTCGCAACCAATACCCAAGTCAATCTCAGGCATCCATACCATTTCGCCACCATCAGGCAAAAACGCAACCGATGGCTGAAGTTGATATTTTCCATCAATCAACTTATAGACTTCTAACGATTGACGGTTTTTAAATATTCTTTTTGTGGTTAGGAGAGCATTATAAACAACATAGTAGAGAATTCCTAATTCTTCATACTTTGCCAACTTATCTTCGTACTCTTTGTTATATTCCTTAGAAATAACTTCTAAAAACAAAATGGGTGTTACTCCCTCATCCCATATCGCATAACTTAAGCGTCCGCCTTCATTAGGTCGCTCTTTTACACCTAAAGCTAAGAAGCCATCTGGAACTACTGCTTTAGATTTTTTAGGCTCTTCAAGATTAGGATCGTAATAAACTGCCATATCGACCCCAAAAAACCAATCAGAGCGATCGCCCCAAATATCGATCAACAAATTCAGCAGGACATTTGGAATATAACTTTGGAGTTCGTTATCCACAGGAGTTTCATCGGAACATGGTAATTCTTCAACAGTTGGTAAGCGGTGGCGGTATTCTGAAGATAGAGCAACCATAGCTTTTGACACTTTACGATACTATTTATTCTGTCATAGTTTTTTGTTTTCCGAGTGTAAAATCACCTTTGTGGGTTAGATTTCTACGATATTGGGTGCTGCGATGACTTTTTGATTATTCAGAAGTACCACTGGAGCGATCTACTAATCAAGCGATCGCCATGTCAAATCTCATCTGGATTTACACCAATCGATCTTAGATACGCCTCAAGCTTTTCGTTTTTTTGACGTTCGCGATCAGCGCTCTCTCTTTCTTGATTAGCGATCGCTTCAGCCATAATCGCCCTTTCATCCCCAGTTAGCAACAAATTACCCGACTCATCCCACCAACGCAATCAATACAAACCAGCATCCTGATTGAGACCGATCTCTACACCCATCAGAGCGATCGGATAATGTCCGCGATCGTTAGGCTGCATTTTTAGATACTTGCGATCGACCAGATGATAGAACTCAATTAAAGCTTTTCTAGCATCGAAAATGACGTAAAAAGGAATACCAATCGCTTGCTCGTAAACCCAAAACTTTCCAGCTTTTTCGCCTTCATTTGGAGAGGTTGCATCTCGCTCTTCCTTGCCACTGCCAGACACAAACTCAATTGCAATTAAAGGAACGACAAATTCCTTCCACAACACATAGGAACGTCGAAACTCACCATTTAAAAGCGGTGAGACATTGGGAACATAAAACCAATCAGGTGCTTCGGCTCCCTTTTCAGGTGGCTCAGTCATTCGCCAATAAATACCGCTATCTTGCCCGATACAATAACGTCCATCGGGATGTAGTTTCTGTAAAATCGGTTCGATGGAACTCGTTAAAACGATGCTTTGTGGGTGTTCTTGAAAATTCTTTGCGAAAGTACCATCGGACTCTGGTAGCTGCATATGGTCAGGAATATTGATTTTAGGCTGAACTACGTTGGGGTTAACTGTTGGCACAGTAAGCGTTTGAGTACTTTCCATCGCAATGCCGAGGTACAGATTTACTTCACTTTAACATATCTTTATGGGCAATCAATAGAGCTTCATAGAGAGCATAAAGCTCTATTGCCATGACTATTACTTACCAGCCTTAATCTGCGCGACTAAAGCTTCCAAATCTTTGACATTTGGCGCGCCAGAGAAAAATATGCCGTTGATCACAAATGAAGGTGTGCCGCGTACTCCTAAAGACTTGCCAAGTTCAAAATCTTTCTTAATTGCTGCTTTTGCTTCGGGACTCTTTCGATCGCGATTAAATTTATCAACATCCAGATTTAAACTCTTGGCAAGTTCTAGATAAAACTCTTCGCCGAGCTTGCTCTGCTGCTGAAACAATGCATCATGGTATTCCCAAAACTTACCTTGTTGAAAAGCCGCCCAAGCTGCCATTGCGGCAGGTTCTGCTTGTGCGTGAATCTCAGTAAGTGGAAAATGTTTATAGACCAGAGTCACATCATTCTGATTTTTCGCCATAAACTCTTTGACTACCGATTGGGCTTTAGAGCAATAAGGACATTCAAAATCTGAGAACTCCGCCATAATGATTTTCTGACTAGCTGAACCAGTCACAGGTGAGTTACGAAGGAGTAGACGCGGTTCTTGGCGAATTTGCGATAACACCTTGTCGCGCAACTGTTCTTCTTGTTGAGCTTGGGCTTTTTGATAAGACTGTACGGAGTCTAAAATTACCTGAGGATTTTTACGAATAATCTCTAAAACTTTATTTTCGAATTGAGCATCGGACAGTTGAGCACTAGCAGATTGTCCTGAAGAAACACAGCTTGTAATGATCAGTAAAAGTGCAATTAAGGCTGACAGTAGATAAGGTGGGAGGCGCATCGCAAAAATATCACAAATAAAAGGTGCAATTCTTTCCGTTTAAGTCTACACGATCACTAATTAATAAACTGAAGATCGAAGCAGCGCAAAGTGCTGCCTTTATGTTTAAACTTTGCTATCCCTAACGGGTTATAGCGATATATATTAATTTATACTAAGATATATTAAGGCTAGAGTTGGGCATATTGATTTGAGACTTAATTAAAACTTTATTTATGTAAATATAAAAGTAGATATAAAAATGATTTCAAATATTGACATTAACAACACTACTCAAATCCTTGTGGTTACAGGTAGCTATTCTGAATATTTAAACTGGCGTAAGGAAAATCCATCAGTTAAGTATTGCAAATATATTGAACGGATTGAAGACTTGCAAGGAATAAATGGATTTTTTGCTAACCTTATTCTTTATGGGAATTACGAAAATAATCCTATATACGGCACATGTCAGATGCGCGAACTACTAGCGGAAAGATCTTCGCCATTTCGCTCATACGTGCATTGATCATCGTTAAAGTAAATCGCTTCAAATTAAAATATAGCTCAATCACTATGACGTTTGCTATAAATGTATTGCAGATTTAATTGCTCAGCCATTTTTGCAAAAATCTTATCTTCTGTAAATGGTTTAGATATAAGTCCATCAAATCCAAAAAGATTGACATCTTCTTCTCTAAGATCAACTAGGCTTGCCGTTAGAGCGATAATGCGAACTTTTTGAGATTCTGAGATATTTCTAATTGCTTCGATTTCTCTGATTGCAGTCGTAGTTTCATTACCATTTAATATCGGCATGCGGATATCCATCCAAATCAAGTGAGGTGACCAAGATTGCCAAACAGCGATCGCCTCTTGCCCATTACTAACTTCGCGCACTTCAAATCCTAGAGGAGACAAAATTCGGGTCAATAATTGTCGATTAAGAAGAATATCTTCGACGATTAGGATGCGGTAAGACTTATTTCCTACCACACCAATCACTCGATTTGACAATGATATAGAAGAATCTCTACTAAATAAATTTAAAGATTTAATAGGAATGTAGAACTTAAAAGTAGATCCTGATCCTAACTTACTAGTTACAGACATTTGCCCACCCATAATCTGCACATAGTTACGACTAATCGATAGACCTAAGCCAGTACCTTCTTGCGATCGCCTGCCTGAGTCTGTCTGCACAAAAGGTTCAAATAAAGTTGGTATTTCTGCCTCAGAGATGCCTAAACCAGTATCTTCCACTTCAAAATGGAGATTGTGAGTCACTTTAGGGATTTCTCCCGCGATCGCTTCTACTTCTTTAGGGAAAACACGAATATGAATATGTCCTACATCCGTAAATTTGATGGCATTGCTAATTAAATTGATTAAAATCTGGCGGAGTTTACCTTCATCTGTATAGATATATGGAGGTACATCTGGATGAATCTTGAAATCAAACATTAATTCTTTTTCATGAGCTTTGAGCGCCAACATATCTCGAGCGGTATCGACAATGTGGTAGAGATAACATTCTTTCTCTCGCAGACAGATACTCCCTGCTTCCAGTTTTGACATTTCTAAAATGTCATTAATCATTACCAGCAGATGATTGCCACTATTACAGATAGTCTGTAGATCGCTTTGGTGCTGCTCATTTAGAGCTTGGTCATAAAGCATAAGTTGTGCAAATCCCAGAATTGCGTTGAGAGGAGTTCTCAATTCGTGACTCATATTCGCTAGAAATGCTGCTTTAGAGAGACTTGCTGACTCTGCGTCTTCTTTGGCCTGTTTTAGATCACGAGTACGTTCCTCGACACGTTGTTCTAATAGATTTGCATGTTCTTTTAACTGGATCTCACTTTGACGCATCGCCTCAACCGCCCGACTATATTGTTCATATTCAGTCGTATCGCCATGCTCGGTGGTATTTGACAACATGATCTCAAGGTCACTTTTATCTCGATAGACAATTTCTAAGATTGATTGCAGAGTAGCTTGGGCCATCTTACGTTCGATGATTTCATTTTTTAATCTTTTATTTACATCTAACAGTTCTGATTCAATCAAATCCCCATGTTCAATTGCGGTTAACAAAGAGTTCTCCAAATCGCAATTTTCAATCTGAAGTCGGCTAACTTCTATTCGCAATTCTTTGACTTCTTGCTGAAGATTTTGCAAATCTTTCGCAGATAGTTCTTCAGGGAATTTATGTTTGTTCATGTAGTCAAATTTGTTACAGCACTGCAATTTTTTATTAGTGGCTAAAGGGCAATCCTAAAATGCACTCCTGAAATGCGATCCTAAAATATGATCCTAAAACATGATCATTTAATCAATCTAAACATAGCCACAGATTTTAAAAGAGTTACTAAAATCATTATGTGTTGTAAAAACCCATGTCAGTTGTTCTTTGCTTAACTTTTTGTATATAATTTTTTGCACCTAAACTTTCATCATACATTTAGCGATCGCTGGCATCCTTGTGAAGTTAAGCTATAGGGCGAGAAATGTTATCCAGCTTAATCTCAAAAAATAACTTTAAAAAATAACTTAGAAAAATAACTTTGTGGGACGTTGCTAGATATGGTAAGGTGCGCTACGCTATTAATCCAAATCGCCTAAGTCGTTAGTTATTTGATTTCAATGAGTTATCAATCCCAAACATATGCGATCGCTAGTCATCAAGAAGATTTAGAGCAACACTTGCTTGAGTCATCTGTAGTCGATCGTGAGCAATTAGCAGTTGCCAAACGCTGGCAAGAGCGCCAAGAGGGTCCTTTGCTAATGATTTTGTTACAGCTTAGTTTTATTGACCTGAAACAGTTTAGTGGCTTACTTGATTGGTCTGGTCAAGGTTGGATGAATACAAGCTATTAGCTTAGTTTATCCACCACTTACAGGTGGGATAAGTGCTACTTCATCACCGTCAGCAAGAGCTGTGTGTGGATCGGCAAAGTTTAGATTAATCGCATAACGTGTTAACGATCGCCATTTTTCAAGGCTTGGCTGCTGGCTGACTAAGCGATCAAATATTTGTGATACCGCTGCACCAGACTCAAGCGTAATTTGCATTTCATCAACCGCGAATACTTCTTGGAAAACTGCAAATAATTTGACGGTAACTTGCATATTTTTATTCTCCTTCCGCGTTTTCATAAGCGGCGATGATGTTATGTACTAGCGGATGACGCACCACATCCGACTTATCAAACAAATTAAAAGAAACCCCTTCGACTCCTTGCAGAATATTCATCGCGATGATCAAGCCAGATTTTTGATGGCGGGGCAAATCGATCTGCGTAATATCCCCAGTAACTACCATCCGCGATTTGAAGCCGATCCGAGTTAAGACCATTTTCATTTGGACTGCAGTTGTGTTTTGAGCTTCATCAACAATGATGAATGCATTACTGAGTGTACGTCCCCGCATATAAGCAAGTGGTGCGACTTCGATAATGCCACGCTCCATTAACTGCGGTACTTTGTCTGCACCGATCATTTCGTTCATGGCATCATAAAGTGGGCGCAGGTAAGGATCGATTTTTTGTTGTAAGTCTCCAGGCAGAAACCCTAAACTTTCGCCTGCTTCGACAGCTGGGCGAGTCAGGATAATCCGTTCAAATTTACCGCTTTGCAATGCGCTCACCGCCGCAACGGCCGCGAGGTAGGTTTTTCCAGTACCCGCAGGACCAACGCCAAATATTAAATCGTGTTTCTCCATCGCTTGCACATATTGTTGCTGACGATAGGTGCGCGGCTGGATCGCATCACCACGTCGGTTACGCGAAATTGTGGCGCGATCGCGCCATTCCGTAGAGCGTTCCTCGGTGATCGCTTGACGAGCAGCGCGAATATCCACGGCGGCGATCACTTTTTCCTGTGACCATAGAGGCTTCAGTGATTTAATGATTTGTTCACAAAGGTTGATTTGCGACGTAGTGCCATCAATTAATAGGTCTTGTCCCCGCATCACTAGCCGTACACCTGACTCTTCAGCAAGTAGTTTTAGGTTTTCTTCGCGTGCTCCTGCGAGCGCGATCGCACTACTAGGACTTGGCATACTAAAAATATACGGTTCGTGACGGGGAGTACCCATTAAGTTAGCGATCCTCTGAACGATTATAAAAAAGATTATAAAAAATTATTTGATGAGATTTTCAGCGCCACTAATGACACGAGCAGACAAAATTTTGTCACCTAGTCTAAGTTTATCCAAAGTTTCCTTGCCATCGGTTACATACCCAAAAACGGTATAGTTTCCATCTAACAAATTTAGCCCTGCAGGAGTCAGCCCTGATTCAAATAGGTAAATGAAAAACTGTGATGAACCTGCATTCCCATCATTATTAGGATGAGCCATAGCAACTGTTCCGAAGACGGCAAAAGGTAGAACTGGCAATGTTCCTGATAATCCCATCTCTTCAAAGGTTTTGCCATAAGTGGGCACTTTTTGATCAGGCAATCGAACTTCGATCGGTACTGTCCGAGATTTGCCAGTAGCAGGATCAATGTAGCCATCAGCAGTACCATCTGGATCGCCTGTCTGAAGATAATAGTTTTCGTCTGCTCGTGTAAAGGTCAGCCCGTCGTAAAAGCCTTTTTGGACGAGATCGACAAATTGACCAGCATTGACTGGCGCATTGTAACCATCGACCGTGATCATGACATTGCCACTTGCGGTTGATAACTCAACGAGCGCGCGACCTTTAAGTTGAGGTAAGTTGGCATACTTGACGGGCACTTCAAAAGGGAAGGCTTCGATAAAGTCAGCTTCCACTAAACCAACATAGTCCAATGCTTTTTCAGATAGGGCTTTAACGCTATTGCGATCTTTGATGGCGATCGCTTCTTGTAGCGGCACAAGGGCCGTCATTAAACTCGTTAAATGCTCGGAAAGCACGCTTTGGCGATCAGTATTCACTTCCGCGATCAGATTTACCTTATTTTGGGTTAGGCTCTGAGAGACAGTCTCGATATCTTTTTTCAGATTGTTCCATCTTTTAAGATTTGCCTGACGTGGCATTTGCTCCAAAGTTTTTTGGACATCACGCAGGAGATCATTATCAATCGGTAGAGCATTGCGTAAGATAACCCGAGCATCTTTGATCGCGCTTTTGGTTGGTAATGCTGCCAGGCTTGATTGTGGAATCGCGAATATCGCCACAAAAGCGGACATCGTTAAGCAAACAACAATAATGTGTATGCGCTTTAACCATGCAGCTTTAAGAAACCCGCGATCAGATCGATCTAAATTAAGATTCAACATTGCACCCAAGACTAAACTAGCTAATTAAAATGCTATTGCATTTCGTTGCACAGTTAGGCAAACTTATTTTTGATATCATGCAGTCCTATCGGTAAAACTCATTATGACGGACGCAAGGATCAACCCCCAGATAAACCTTAAAACTAGTGAATCAGAGTTGTCAGCGTTGCAAAATGATCGTTTATTTAGATCGATCATGGAAAACGTTGCTGACTTGATTGCGGTGATCGATGCCCGAGGCTACCGAATTTATAACAGTCCCTCTTATCAAAGAGTTCTAGGTTATACAACCGCAGAACTACAAGGAACATGGGCTTATGACAAAATTCATCCTGATGATCAAACTCATGTGCTTCAGGCTGCTGCTGAAACTTTACAGACGGGAGTGGGCAAAGTTTTAGAGTATCGGATGCAGCATAAAGATGGTACTTGGCGGATTTTAGAGTCATCAGGCAGTGTGATGCGCGATGAACAGGGAAATGTTCAAAATATTGTGATTGTGGCTCATGATATTAGCGATCGCCGATTGGAGCAGTCAGAACGTCGCCGTGCCGAAACAGAGCTAGAGCGATCGCGTCAAAGTTTTAAAGATTTAGTTAGGCGCGAAGAAATGTTAAATCGTCGCCTTGCTAGCCAAATTCGTAATTCCCTTGATCTCAATACAATTCTGGCGACCGCCGTAAATGAAGTGCAGGATTTATTGCATATAGATTTGTGTAATTTCTTTTGGCATATGCCAGATAACGATCCCCCAGAATTTCAGCTAGTACATTTTGCGACTAGTCAAAGTTCACATATGGTAACGCCTGATTATCCTCTTTCTCAATTGACGCAGTTAGGAGAGCGATTACTAAAACAAGAAATTATTCGCATTCCATCAATTTACCTAAATCCAGAACTTGATGATTTCAGTCGCGATCTGCTAGCTGAGAGAGGTTTTACCTCGCAGTTGCTAGTGCCGATTAAAACCCGATCGCAAAAACTAGGGGTAATTGTCGCGGCGCATTGCCAAGGTAGTCGCCCTTGGAGTGCTGATGAAATCGAGCTATTGCAAGCTGTAGCAAATCAACTAGCGATCGCGATCGATCAAGCAGAACTATTTGACTCAGCACAAGCTAGTGCCGACTCGGCAAATGCCCAATCCCTACAACTCGAAGATGCTCTTGCCGACTTACGAAGAACTCAAAGTCAACTCATTCAAACTGAAAAAATGTCGAGCTTAGGTCAACTCGTCGCAGGTGTAGCACATGAAATTAATAATCCTGTTAACTTCATCTATGGCAACCTTAATCACACCAGTCGATTTGTCCAGAACTTGCTAGAAGTGATCGACCTTTATTACCAAAACGATCAAGAGCCGAATCCTAAAATTGCCAATTTCCTTGATGAAATCGATTTTGAATTTATCAAGCAAGATCTCCCTAAAATGCTCACGTCAATGAAAATAGGAGCTGATCGCATTCGTCAAATCGTTTTATCTTTGCGAAACTTTTCGCGCACTGACCAAGAAGGGCGCAAGCCTTTTAACGTCCACGAAGGGCTAGATAGTACCTTATTAATTTTGCAAAATCGGCTCAAACCCTATGGTGCTCAACGTGAAATTAAATTAACCAAGCGATATGGTGATATTCCGATTGTCAATGCTTATGCAGGTCAGATCAATCAAGTATTTATGAATATTCTGAGTAATGCGATTGATGCGATCGATGAGAGTAGTTATCAAGAAAATTTTTTGAGTGAGATTACCATTACTACTGAATTGCAACAGCCCATATCTGCAGATAATCAACAAACAATGGTTATGATTAGGATTGCGGATAATGGTCATGGTATTCCTGAAGATATTTGCAAAAAACTTTTTGATCCATTTTTTACAACTAAACCTGTGGGTAAAGGAACAGGGTTAGGGCTATCGATTAGTTATCAAATTGTGGTAGAGAAACATCAAGGCAGATTGGAATGTTTTTCTGTAGTCGGCAAAGGCACTGAGTTTAGGCTCGCAATTCCGATCGCATCGCCATCTTAAAACACAGGGATTAGGAGCAGCGCTGCGCATCCAATCTTTATACTTTAAGATCGATAAAAACATTTTGAATAATTGTTCCCTTTTAAACTAAGTAATAGCAACTAAGCAATAGCTTAATTTTCTAAGCATCATCCGTCGCAATATGAAACCAAATTCCTCCGACATTAACTCATCACCTTTGCAAAATATATTCTCTTGGGTCAAGAATAGCCCTGAGCGATCAATTGATGAGGCTTTTGAGGTGGCTGTCGATATTAAGCGGATTGAAGAAGCAAACTTTAATGGCAATAAAATTGCTAATGATGGCAGTTTTGGAAGCAATGTATTTAGCGTATTTGAAATTCAACTTCAGAAGTATCTCAGAACCATTAATTCTCGTCTAAATTTTTATAAGGTTAGTGCTTCCTTACCCTATTTGCAGCCACAAAGTTCCAGTAATCAAGCGAATATAGCGATCGCCAAATATGCGCCCAACAATCAGGAGCTTGATCCTGTTAGTAATGGTCAACTATTATCAAATCAACTTGCTGGCAATAGCCGAAAATTCTCTATTTATCAGAAACTCGCCTTTATTGACTACACTCTCGAAAAATATAACGGAGTAAGCGATCGCACTATTGATATAGAGGTTAATTCGTCAGTTAATCCTAATCCCTCCACAACTAAACCATCTCAAGAGGATGAGCGAGAGACCGATGAGAAGTTCCAACTTTTTAAGACCAGTAAAGCCAAAAACTATAGAAATACTTCACAACAAGTTTCACCTGTAGAAAAAAGTATTTTACCGGGATCACTTTTTAGAGCTTTTGATCGGGTCAAACGTAATTTAAGCGGCTCGTATGTTGATTACGAAAAAGACATTGTTGAAGAACTGAGACAATCACGAGAACGGATTAATCAGGCATTGCGTTACATTGGCATCCTTGTGATTTCGGTTGTCGCTGTGCAGTTTCTATCAAAAACGCTGATTTTTAGCCCGTTGATTAATAGCTTTGTTGATACTAACGAGATGACCGTCAAGTTTAGTCCTGCAATCCAAGAAAAAGCTTTTAAGCATCTGCAATTAGTTAAGGAGCAGATTGAATTTGATTACATGATCAAATCTATTGTGTTTGAACAATCGCTCTCTAGCCAAGAATCATTAAAACCTGAATCAGCTAAATCTGAATCAGCTAAATCTGAACAGACGTCCAAAGAAACTTTTGCAAAGCCCTCACCAGAACAACTTGAAGCCTCGATACGGCAAGAATCAGTCAAGGTTTTAAAGAAGTATAACGATGCAAGTTTAGAGGGAGTGAAAAACTTATTAACTGATATTACTTCTGCTTTTGTCTTTTATCTTTTTCTACTCTCAGGTCGAAAAGAATTGAAAACTCTTAAAGAATTTCTTAATGAATTTCTCTACAGCCTCAATGACAATGCCAAAGCTTTTTTAATTATCATTTCAACTGATACTTTTGTAGGATTTCACTCTAGCGAAGGATGGGATGCTTTATTGACAGTTTTATTCGAGCATTTTGGCTTACCTGAAAATAAAATGTTGGCTCAAGCCTTTATCTCTACTGTTCCCGTATTTCTTGATGGTTTATTCAAATTCTGGATTTTCCAATATCTCACCCAAGCTTCTCCTGCTACGGCAACAATTTATCGAGAAATGAATGAATAAAAAAGTAAAGCGTCCGTGAAGCCAACCCTTTACTTTTTATTGGGCAAATTGATATCAGCGATCGCAAAAACACGTTAAGATTTATGATGGCTTTTTGAGATAGCGTTTCGACTTCAGACGTTGCCTTTGTTAGTTCTGCAATAGATTGATATTTTAAATATTTATAAATTTCCTATGATTTACGAAATTTTCATGCCCGCGCTTAGCTCCACCATGACCGAAGGAAAGATCACCTCTTGGGTGAAATCACCTGGCGATAAGGTGGAAAAAGGCGAAACAGTCGTGGTTGTAGAATCTGACAAAGCTGATATGGATGTCGAAAGTTTTTATGAAGGCTATCTCGGCGTAATCATTACTCCCGCAGGTGAGTCTGCCCCTGTTGGTTCAGCGATCGCTTATGTAGCTGAGACTAAAGAAGAAATCGCAGAAGCTAAGCAGAAAGCATCGGGACAATCCTCATCCCAAAATGGCTCCTCTTCCCCACAAAAATCTGAAGAGCCACCTGCCAAGTTAGTCTCTTCGCCAACAGCAGCGGCGATCGCTTCAATTCCTGATGTTGTTATATCTTCACCACGTAAATCTGAACCCGCATCATCGGGTCGTCAAATCGTATCTCCTAGAGCCAAACGCATTGCTAAAGACAACGGGCTTGACTTAGCTAAGATTGCAGGCACTGGTCCCAATGGTCGAGTTACGGCTGCCGATGTTGAAGCATTCTTACAACCTGCTGCGTCTGTACCTACTGCGTCTATAGCTGTTGCGAAAACGCCCATTAATGCTCCTACTAATTCGCCATCTGCTGCACCTGTAGCCAAAGCGATCGCACCTGTTGTCTTAGGAACTGCTCACCCCCTTAGCACTATGCAAAAGGCGGTAATCAACAACATGAACCAGAGTCTTTCAGTTCCTGTGTTTCGGGTGGGCTACACGATTACCACTGATGCACTTGATGCACTTTACAAGCAAGTCAAGCCTAAAGGCGTGACCATGACTGCGCTATTGGCAAAAGCTGTAGCTATGACTTTGCAAAAACATCCTTTGATTAATGCTAGCTATAGCGATCGCGGTATCGAGTATAAGAGCAATATTAATGTTGCCGTAGCGGTTGCGATGGATGATGGAGGTTTAATTACGCCAGTATTGCAAAATGCTGATGCGACAGACCTATATAGTCTCTCTCGTAATTGGAAAGGATTAGTTGAGCGCGCTCGTACCAAGCAATTACAGCCCGATGAATACAACTCTGGCACTTTTACGATTTCTAACTTGGGGATGTTTGGCGTTGATCGCTTCGATGCAATTTTGCCACCTAATACTGGCGCAATTCTTGCCGTTGGTGGCTCACGTCCTCAGGTTGCTGCCACCAAAGATGGAGCTATCAAAGTCCTTAGCCAAATGCAAGTAAATCTAACTGCTGATCACCGTGTGATCTACGGCGCTCACGCAGCGCAATTTTTGAAAGATCTGGCAAAATTAATCGAAACCGATCCTCAATCTTTAACTCTGTAAAAAAACTAAAGAAAAAGGGGATGCTCTGCGTCCTTTTTTCTTTTGATATACCGCGTCTAGGATTAAGGTGATATCTAACAATAAAAGTACCCGATTTATTAAAACCAAAATGTGGGTGTGCCGCGCGAAGCGCGGCACACCCACGGTAAAATCTTTTCAAGAAATCGCCTAAACTCATAGTTATTTTAAAGAGTCGCAGGGCAAAGCCCTGCTTCGGGTTTCTTCTGCGTCAATGTTGAAAACTTTAGTTTTCAACATTGACGCGTTATATATAAAATCTTAATTTTTGTTGCTTTAAAAAGTTTTAAAAATACTGTTAATATATTGCTTAATAATAATTAATATAACTTTTTAACATACTTTGTTTTTATATCCTGACACAGCTGAAATAGAGCCGCACCCATCTCAACGAGCGATACCAGTTCAGGCAAAGTCCTTGACTGAAAATGCTATATCTTCGTTGCTTCCACAATATTTTTTAAAAAAATCACATGTTCCTGCATCCTTGTCGCAACATTGGCGTGTGTGGCTTGCTTCACTTTTTTTAGTGTCAGTGCCCGTATTTTTTGAAGCTCCACTTGTTCGCTTTGCACCTTGGCTGAGCTTGATTTGCACAGTTGGCTGGTTAGCGATCGCCAAACATTTGCAGGAAGATTCCAAATCACAGCTATGGGGCAGCCTGATATGGGGCTTTAGTCTTACTTGGCTATGTGGCTCACTTTATTGGGGATGGTTGCGTTGGGAGCCTGCTTATCATGTTCCTGTTGAAGCTTTAGCCTTACCTTGGGCTGTATGGGGAGTTCGCAATGAATCATACCGAGTCGGTGGTTGGTTCTACATCGGGTCATTGTTCGGAACGACTATTACGGATTTATATTTCTACATCGCGCATCTTTTTCCCCACTGGCAATCATTGATGCAAGTGGAATCAAATACTAGCCTTGCTCAACCTATTTTAAAAAATGCTTTATCTCTTGTAGAAACTCCTTGGGGTATGACTTGGGCTTGTATTTTGGCAGCCTTACTATTGATTACTGCTAACAAAGCCATGCGATCGCCAAATCTAGGCTACTGGGCATTTAGTGGCGCTGTGTTAGGGACAATTTTTGTAGATATGCTATTTTTTGGCTTAGCTATCCTAGGCTAAAAAATAAAAACCCAGCGTTTTGGGCGCTGGGTGCAGTCAGTTTAAGGCTTCATTGATAAGTAGACTACTGGCAACTGCACTTTCCATACCTCACGCGATCGGGTGAAATACTGAAAAAAGCCGTGTCAAGCACTGTTTTTTTTAATCAATTGGCAATGAATCCACTTTTTTGAATTCTCCATTCCAAGGAGCAAAGAATGGCAAAAACATCATCCCTGGAATTGCAAGAACCAATGTAAGTAAGAAGAATAGTGACCAGCCCTTGCCATCACTGCCTGCTAACCATGGGATTTGGTTAATCGATGTCCAGAATGGCATGTTGCGTTGAATAAACTGGGCTGATTCACCCGAAAATGGCGAGGCTAAGAGATCACGACCAACTGCAAATAGACTAGAAAGTAGTGCAAATTGAGTTGCCGAAAAGCTCGGATTGCACAACACCATTAAAAATCCTAAAAATCCTGCCGTTCCCAATCCACCGCAAAAGTTCTCCACATTAATTGCGGCAAGTAAAACATAGTCATTTTTTCCAGCTACAGAGATTGCATAGTAGCCAATATTGCTAATTGCTTGCAAAAATCCAAATACCCATAAAGAACGATTAACCCCAATTTTGCTAAGGATTGCTCCTCCAGCTAAAGTGCCCACAATCGTGGCAACTACGCCAATCCCCTGTCTGACTGTCCCAATTGTGCCATCGTCAAAAAGAGTTTTTAAAAATGGTACTGCCATTTTGCTAACCATCGCATCGCTAAACCGATAGAAAATCGTGAATACAATAATTAGTAGGGCTTGAGTTAATCCTAATCTTTGAAAAAAGTCCTGAAAAGGCTTAATTACAGCTTCGTCTAATGATTGAGGACGCGCTTCAATTTCTGGAGGTTCAGGTGCGGCGATGGTTGCGATTAAACCACAGCTCATAATAATTGCTAAAAATACATATACCCAAGCCCAACCCAATTTACTTGCTAGATTAAACCCCACAAATCCTGCAAATAAAAGCGCGATTCGATAACCCATTACCCAGATGCCAATCCCTGCACCAACTTCTTGAGTCTCTAATACATCGGTACGATAAGCATCGATCGCAATATCTTGAGTAGCACTAAGAAAAGCAAGAATTAGAGCAGCCGTAGCCAATATTGGTAATGCTCCTGATCGCTCCGCAGGTAAAATATTGCCAATCGTAAACATTTGTAAAGCGATCGCCAATATTGCAAGCACCAATCCACCTTGTGTTATCAAAATCCAACCTCTTCGACGTCCTAAAAAAGTTGGTACAAAGCGATCAACAAAAGGTGACCACAAAAATTTGAGCGAATATGGTAGCGAAACTAAACCTAGCCAACCAATCGTACTAAGGTCAAACTTAGCGCTAGTAAGCCATGCACGAAAAGCATCATCGGTTAGCGCATAGGGTAATCCTGACGCAAATCCTAATGACAAAAGCGCCACCATTTTGCGACTCTGAAAAACTCGAAAAAATTGGGCGATCGTATTCATACTTGCGGATTAGACTACAATAAATATGTAAGCGGAGACGAAAGTTTCCGTTCACTCCTCACACCACATTCCGCCTGAGCTTATGAGCAGCAAAGGCGGTTTCTTCTTTTTTAAATATATTTGAATATAAATATTTTGTGATATACCCCGTCCATGGTGAAAACCGAAGTTTTCGACATGGACAAAGAGAAAAACCCGAAGCGGGGATTTGTCCTGCGACCTTTTACAAGAACTACGGGTTTGATCTTAGACGCGGTATAACCCTTATTAGGGTTTTTAATATCTGAGGCGCTGAAAGCTTATCATAAATATAAATAGTCGGTAGCGTTTTTCCACTGTCATTATTTATGGGGTTGAAGTGAAGTATCTAATTATACTGTTGTAGCTTTTAGCAAATTTGCAATTCTAGCTGTTATACTAGCGACACGTGATTTTTAAAAGTAAAAAATTCTTAGTATTTAGGGAGTTAGCAAACCATGTCATCAGCGATCGCCGTCACAGATGCTAGCTTTGAGCAGGACGTACTTAAAAGTGAGATTCCTGTTTTAGTAGATTTTTGGGCACCTTGGTGTGGTCCTTGCCGTATGGTTGCTCCTGTCGTAGAGGAAGTGGCTACGCAGTATGAGGGCAAAATCAAAGTTTTCAAGCTCAATACCGATGAGAATCCCAGCGTAGCTGGACAATATGGCATTCGTAGTATTCCCACGCTTATGTTATTTAAGGGTGGTCAGCGTGTAGATGTGGTTGTTGGTGCTGTCCCAAAGACAACGCTATGTACCACGATTGAAAAATGCTTTGATAATTGATTTAATAATTAAAATCGAGAAAATTTAGTATCTACATATAATCTATAAAGCAAAGGGGGCGCACAGCGCCCCTTTTATTTTATGGGCTGTAAACGTAATAAAACGCTAAATTTAAAGAAGTATATTTCAGTAAAACTAATTTAATAAAACGAAGAAGTGCAGCAATCTAAAATTGTCGAAATTTTATCTACTGATGAGTTGCGACGTACAGTTAATCGTCTAGCATCGCAAATTGTCGAAGCTAGTGATGATTTGTCCAATGTGGTCTTACTCGGTGTCTATACTCGTGGTGTGCCGCTAAGTGTAGCGATCGCTAAGCACATCCATGCTCTTGAAGGAGTCTTAGTTCCATCAGGAGCGCTGGATATTACATTTTATCGAGATGATTTAGATCGGATTGGATTGCGGACACCTAACAAAACTGAGATTCCCTACGATTTAAATGGTAAGACTGTAGTTTTGGTAGATGATGTAATTTATAGCGGTCGCACAATTGGGGCTGCTTTGAGCGCTATCCATGATTATGGTCGCCCCAAAGTTTTAAGATTACTAGTTTTGATTGATCGCGGTCATCGTGAGTTACCAATTCATCCTGATTATGTGGGGCGTACTTTGCCTACTTCTAAAGATGAGCAAGTAAAAGTATTTTTGAGCGCCGCAGGAGATGGACGCGATGGAGTTGAGCTAATTAAACCAATCGGCTAGAGATTTTACATCTCTACTCAAGTTATTATAGTAATACTGTATTACCGTAATACTATGAAAGCAACAAAAAAACTTTTAGCTTCAAAAGTAACTTCTAAGTTTCAAACAACTATCCCTCAATCCATTCGTGACGCTATGGGAATATGTCAGGGGGATGTTGTTGTATTTGAAATTGAGGAAGGTAGGGTTTTTATCAAAAGATTGCCGCCCTTAGATTTGGATTATCTCAATGCATTTTCAGGAATGCTAAGCGAGTGGTCATCGACCGAAGATGAGGAAGCATATCGTGACCTTTAAGCAGTTTGACGTAGTTATAGTTCCTTTCCCGTTTACAGATACTGCGAATCAAAAACGACGACCTGCACTGGTAATTTCCGATCACTTAATTTTTAATGCCTCAATGAGTCGCAGCGTTATGGCGATGATCACAACTGTAAATCATTCGCCATGGGTACTCGATCTCAATATTCTGGATTTACCAAGTGCTGGGCTAACACATCCTTCTATAATCAGGATGAAATTATTTACTTTAGATGATGTGCTGGTAGTAAAGAGAATTGGAGCTTTAAGTAAAGCTGATCGCGAGGCAATGCAAAAGGCAATCGCCCAGCTTTTTAATTTTAATCGTTAAATGTAATTTACCAAAAAAGGCGTTTGTAGTGAGAACTGTATAACTGCGATCGCTCTTTCACACTTTTTTTACTTTATTTAAAGCAGGGCTAATCACAAATAGAGTAGTTCTAGGTAAGTTCTCTTGTTGAGTGACAGATGCCGTTTCTGATAAGGGAACAGTAAAAATCTTTTCATCCTCCCAACCTAATCGGTAACAAATAGCCACAGTTGTATCGGCTGGATAATGTTCCATTAATTTAGCCCCTAAGCCAAAATAAACAAGCAATGCGCCGATAGTAGCGATCACGGGAAATACTAGTGTTTTTATGTCCATTTAGTTATTAGTTGTCGGTTTATGGCAAGGATATAGCAAGGACAAGAGAGACTTTTCGCCCTTCTCTATCTTAAGCATTATGATGATTGCTATATTTTATTTTAAGTTATGCAAAAGTTTCATATATATATGGGAGTTGTCGTAGCAGGATTGCTATGGGGCTGTCAGCAGACTCCATCAACTACTCCAACTGCCTCACCAACCGCAAATCCTACTACTGCAAAAGCGATTAATTATTTACGATCGCAGCTCAATCTATCGCCGAATGTGGCGATCGCGGTCGAGTCACAAACATTGCAATTAGCCAATGTCAGCGATTTATGTCAGACATCTGCACCTACTCAAAATGGATCAGCGATCGCGCTAATTGCTGAGGATATTCGATATATCTTGCAGACAAATCAAGATGCTAGCAAAATCGAAATTTGTCGCTCTGAAGATGCCAAACCAGCGACAACTGGCAAGTATACAGGTGCAGGCTATATTTTGCGCTATCCTGCCGACTGGAAAGCGATCGATCTCGGTTTGGAATCTTCAGGTGCAAGTACAGTAATTTTTACACCCAGTCGCGATGTCAATTTGGCTGGTGATAATAGTTTAGATAAACTTTTGCAAAAATTACAACAAAGCCAACAGGCTTATACGATTGTGGCAAGACGACCGATTGATGGCAAGGCGATCGCTTCTGATGGTTCTGAAAATGCAAAAGATCTAGTCACAATTTCATTTGATGCTAAGGTCAAAGGCGCGAAGTCTGGCTCTAAGAAAGAATTTACAACCGCGATCGCGAATAGTTCTGGAAGTCCAACAAGCTGGAAGGTCAAAGCATTAACTCTAGAAACAGATAAGTTTCTCTATACAGTTCGTTATTATCAACCTGATTCTAAAATTGATCCTAATAGTTCTACTTCTAAAGCTTTTGACCAATTTGCCAATAGCTTCGCTCTCATTCAAACTCAATAGATTTTTGGGATAGACGATTGCAATATCACTCAATCTCTAACGAAGAAGGCGATCGCCTTTCTTACAAAATGCTAAGTATGGCGATCAATAGGTGATGCTAAAATTTAACTATGGCAAGGAAAAAACTATGATAGAAACTACCTTTGTAAAGGTTTTAGAGGCTGCTGACGGACTTTTGCTAGAAGAGCAAGAGAGTTTAGTTGAAATTTTACAAAATCGTTTGCGCGATCGCCGCAGAGCCGAATTAATTAAAGATGTTAAAGAAGCTCAACAGGAATTTGAATTAGGGCAGTGTAAACCAGTTACTCCTGAGCAATTGATGGAGGAGCTACTTGCGTGAAGTTTGTCTTATTGCGTTCAAATGCTTTTGTTCGGGCGGCTCGAAAAATCCTGAAGAAGTATCTAGCGTTAGCTCCGAATGTGCAAAGCACCTTGGAATTATTATCTATTGAGCCATTCCATCCACGTTTGAGAGCATATAAACTCAAGGGAGAGTTCCAAGATTCTTACGCTTGTAGCGGCGGCTATGATTTGAGGATTATCTTTAAGTTTGTGGAGCATGAGGCATCACAGGCAATACTTTTGGAGTCAATTGGTACTCATGATGAAGTGTATTGATCGCAATATCTCTCAATCTCTAACAAAATCAGCGATCGCCTGATTAATGGCGACTTCTTACTTCTTAACCGCCTTGGGTGAGCTATAATTTGACAAAATCGTATAGCTTTTATGTAGGAATCTAAGGCGATGACTATTCAACAAATAGAATCTGCAATATTGGAACTTCAACCTAATGAATTTCGGCAAGTTGTAGAATGGCTTTTCGATCTCGATTATCAGCGTTGGGATGAGCAACTAGGGGCTGATATTGAGGATGGGAAGTTAGATGCTATGGCACAACAAGCAATTTATGACTTTGAGAATGGATTTTGTAAGCAAATCTAATGCATTTTACTACTCGCCGCTTTTGGGAATATTACGGAGCTTTACCTGAAACTGTTTAAATCATCGCCGATCAAAGTTATGAGTTGCTGAAAGTTAATCCTTCTCATCCATCGCTACATTTTAAAAAAGTGGGTAAGTATTGGTCTGTTAGAATCAGCAAAGAATATCGGGCAGTGGGTATTGAGGTTAAGGAGGGAATTTCTTGGTTTTGGATTGGTACTCACGCAGAATACGATCGCCTCATTGGGAAAAAATAAAATTATCTTTTCCACCAAAAAGCGATCGCCACATCTCTCAAACTCTAACAAAATCAGCGATCGCTTTGCTTGACAAATAGTTCACAAAGGTAACTACTCAGCCCAAAAAGAACGCTACCCACAGTATCAATTATTCTTAACGCCACTACGGGCAGTGTTGAAGAGAATTGATATCTATCAAACTGAGCCTTATATTCTCAATAATATGCCGTTATTGAGAATATATTT
>JBBRMK010000010.1:0-64565 GCA_038230875.1 Pseudanabaenales cyanobacterium | reverse complement strand
ACAAATAATTGTGGTTGCGGCGCGGAGCGCCCCAACGACAATTCTTTCGCTGGAAAGGGAGTATTAAGTACATTAAAATTTGCGTTATCAAAAAAAGCTAAATTTGTCAACTTTTTTAATGAAAACCTAACAATTGAAAAATGGGGCATCGCAAAACTGTAAGATTGTGGCGAATAGCTGCACTTAATCATCAAAGGAATAGCTCAAAGTGACTAAAGGAACAGAAATCATTGCGATCGCTGCCCGAGAAATTCTCGATTCGCGTGGCAAACCAACCGTTGAAGCGGAAGTCCAACTTGCTAACGGCGCAATCGGTCTCGCACAGGTTCCCAGTGGTGCATCTACAGGTAGTTTTGAAGCCCACGAACTACGGGACGGAGATAAAAAACGCTATGGTGGCAAGGGAGTTTTAATCGCCGTTGACAACATTAGGGAAAAACTTCTACCAGAATTAAAAGGCGTAGATGCTCTCAATCAAGAACTAGTTGATCGCATCATGATCAAGTGTGATGGCACGCCCAACAAATCTGAAATTGGTGCAAATGCGATCTTAGCAGTTTCCCTCGCCACTGCTAAAGCGGCGGCCGCAGCGATCGAGATGCCTCTCTATCGCTATTTGGGAACTCCTTTATCCAATGTATTGCCTGTCCCCTTGATGAACGTTGTCAACGGCGGTGCTCATGCTGACAACAACGTTGATATCCAAGAATTCATGATCGTTCCTGTTGGCGCGCCCACTTTTAAAGAAGCATTGCGCTGGGGTGCTGAAGTATTTGCAGCCCTTAGCTCAGTACTCCATGAAAAAGGGCTGTCAACTTCTGTTGGTGATGAAGGTGGATTTGCTCCTAACCTTGAGTCCAATCAAGCTGCCTTAGAATTATTAATCGACGCAATCACCAAAGCGGGTTACAAACCTGGTGAACAAGTTGCTTTGGCTCTAGATGTAGCATCTAACGAGCTTTTCAAAGATGGCAACTATGCGATCGATGGCAAATCTCTCAGCCCACAAGAATTTGTCAACTACTACGAAAAACTTTGCAGTCAATATCCAATTGTCTCCATCGAAGATGGCTTACAAGAAGACGAATGGGCTAGCTGGCAAGCGATGACTGCTCAACTCACTAATACTCAATTAGTCGGTGACGATCTATTTGTTACCAATAAAACCCGTCTAGAGCGTGGTATTCGTGAAGGCTGTGCTAGCGCAATTTTGATTAAGCTCAATCAAATTGGCACTCTTACAGAAACATTAGAGGCGATCGCTACTGCTGACAAAAATGGTTATCGCTCTGTCATCAGTCATCGTTCAGGCGAAACCGAAGACACGACGATCGCTGATCTTGCCGTGGCAACTCGCGCAGGTCAAATTAAAACAGGTTCTCTCTGTCGCAGTGAGCGTGTTGCTAAATACAACCGTTTGTTGAGAATTGAAGAAGAACTTGGTGATCGGGCTGTCTACGCTGGCACTGTTGGTTTAGGTCCTTCTCGTTAAGTAAATCGTAAATAGCAAAAAAAAATAGAAAGGGAAGTGGATATTCTACTTCCCTTTTTAAATTCTAATTTTCTATATTGCTAGCGATCGCCCCTAATTTCAATCACAAAGCGATCGCTTTCAACATAACCAACAACCTCAAAATAGAGATCGCCTCAATAGCCAAAGTGATCGCCCGATAAATTTGTGACGTGATAGAAAGGCGATCGCAAAAGCGAGTAATCTTGGAGTCCTCATTCGTAATGAGACCAAACAGAGACAACTCTAACTGTTTTAGAATCCTCGTCAACTGAATAGACTAGGCGATGTTTGATGTTGATTCGTCTTGAATAATAACCTTTTAAATTGCCTGCAAGCTTTTCGTAAGGAGGCTCAAAGGGATTGCGCTTAATTATTTCTAGCAATGACTTGATATTAGATTCTAAGTTGGCAGACTTCAGTTTTTTCGCATCCTTGAGTGCATTACGGCTAAATTCAAGCTTCCAATCCATTCAATGCTCCCATAAATTCTTCTTCAGAAACCCAATCATCTGCTTGTTCGACATCTCTAATTGATGCAACTAAATTGGGAATAGATTGGAGATAGAGTGTTTCCTGTATGCTTTCCCAGTCTTCTTTGGATAGCAATACAGCATCACCTTTGAGGCTGGTGATAAATCTTGGCAAATGGTCTTTGTTAACTTGCTCGACTAAGCTAAATAATTTGGCTCTCGCCTCACTCGCGTTAAGAATTTCCATACATTCCTCAAACTCGTACAACTAATTGTACCATTTCTGGCTGGCATTGCTCGATAAATTTGTGACGTGATAAAAGTGCGATCGCCAAATTCAGTAATCCAAATGTGTCACTTGTTTGTCAGATCTCGAATATCAAAAAATACTCAAATTTGTCAAAAAGTATTAATTGCGTTGATAATAGATGTGCTTAGTTAGAGGAGCAAATGTATGCAAAAAGCTCTTGATCGCATTACATTCAACCCGCAGATTATGGGTGGTCGCGCTTGCATTATGGGGAATGCGTATCACAGTTTCGCTAGTGTTAAGTCTGGTTGCAAATGGTTTAACGGCAATGGAAATTCTGAGTGAATATCCCGACCTTGAGGCTGAAGATATTCGGGCAAGTCTTTTGTATGCTGCTTTTTTAGCAAATGAGGAAATGCGTAGTTTTGTTGGGATGAGTGCGTGAAACGTTTAGCAGATAGGGGAGTTTCACAAACACTTGTGAAAGCTTTGTGTCAGATGGGTTGTAATCCGATTCCAATATCGATAAATGCTTGAAATTGAGGTAATAATAGATGTATCGGAATTCTTTAATGAAAGAGGTCTAATCTATGACTGAATTACTTGAGCGTGTGATTGCTCAGTTAAAAGTTTTACCTGCCGACGAACAAGATGCGATCGCTAGTCGGGTTCTTGCTGAGTTAGAGAATGAACAGGCTGGGAAAGTGACATTTACAGATAACCCCGATCCTTTAGCAAAACTTAAACAAAGTAAGTTTATTGGTTGTTTTGATGATGAGCCAAATTTAGCGGCTAATTCAGAATCTAATTTTAACGAAATCATGAATAGAAAGTATGATCCTCGCTGATACAGGATTTTTCATTGCTTTGGGGAACAGAGGGGATCGCGACCATTCAAGAGCCATACAAGTTATTTCCAATTTAAGAGAACCTTTACTTACAACTTATCCCGTAATTACGGAAACTAGCTATCTTTTGGCTAGAGACGCTGGATTAACAGTCCAGTTATCGTTTTTGGATGAAGTTGCTAATGGTACGTTTCCAGTTTTCGATTTGCAACAACATCACATTCTGCGGATGATTGAGTTGATGCGGCGCTATGATGACTTGCCGATGGATTTCGCAGACGCTTCTCTAGTGGTTTTAGCTGAGCATCTAGGTCACGGAAGGATTTTGACTAGCGATCGCCGCGATTTTAGTGTTTATCGATGGAATGATACTAATCCTTTTGAGAATTTATTAATCTAATTGATTGGCGATCGCAAAATAAATTTGTACTGTGATAGAAATGCGATCGCGGAATTCAATAATCTAAATAAGTTATCTATTATAGGATGCTGCCAACTTCATTTTGCCATTCGATGATTTCGTTAGGTTGCAGACTGCTTTAGTTTGTTGAGCTATAGAGTGAGAAGGTTTTATCTCAAGTTTTTTTTGCTTTCTTGTGTAATTATCCCAGTCTTCTACCGTCTTCCTAAACAGCCAATGGTCTAAAGCATCATCATTTACAAATCCGCGCAATTCAGGATCAACCCAAATATGGAGAAGTTCCTTGCAGCCTACATTAGTAGCCGCTTGTTCAATATCATTCCATTGATGAATAAAATTTTCTGCCCAAGAATCTCTATTTGTTACGGAACGGACAAAATCTAGTCCTGCTTCAAGCATTCTCTTCCCATTTGTGCCGCGAGCGTTAATCGGTTCCCAAAAAATCACTTCGGGTTCAAATACCATTATTTTCTGTAGCAAGCCTTGAAAATCCTGTAGATGCATAGTTGGCGGTGTAGGCGCGATCGCTGCATACAACTTAACACCTGCTTCATATCCTTTGAGCATGGCTTTGTAGCGATCAGACGGCAAAGGTGCTGCAGGTTCAATTTTGCGACTGAGCTCATCGTCAAGCATGGGTAAACTCATACCAACGGTGACATTATGCGATCGCAAAATATCTATGTCATTTACCCATAGAGGGCTGCGGGTCAAAATTCGTACCCGTTTATCATATTTGAGAAGAACTTGGACAACTTCTCGCGTAATTTTTGCTGTTTGATGGTTTTGATAAGGATCGGTTCCAGAGCAGAGCATTACAACCCCTTGCCCTGATTCTGTGGTTTTCCACGTTTTTTTACGACTAAGTTTTTCTTCTAGCTGTTCAGCTATCCCTTCGCGAATAAACAAATATTTCCCCCAATCCATTTGAGGATTATCAACGCCTTTTAGGGCTAGTTCTGCTTGTCTAGTTCTAATAACTGGGGTTGAGGGGACATAGCAAAATGTGCAGCCATGTAGACAACCAGAAGCGACGTTAATAACGTAATCGCATAGTCCTTTTTTTCTTAAGGCACTTTCCTGTAGAGGACTAGCGATAGTTTCAGTGCCTCTTACAGTATTCATTATAATTTACCTCAGCTTTTTGAAAATCGTACAGTATACTAACATTAATTATATGCTATATTTTTCAGCAATATACACCTATTAAGGAAAAAATAGGATGCCAATTAATTCATCTGGTCAAGGTTATAGTGAAAACACTGCTAGTAAACAGGGGGATTTTAGATATTTTGTAGATATACACCTTGGCATTTGTAAAGGAATTTTTTATAACGCTAGAGATCAGTTTTGGCTATCTCATAAATATCACTATATCGATCTAAATGCTGGTCCTGGAATTACTGAAGAATATGGGGAGGGAAGCCCTGTAATTTTCTTAAAGGAAGCTATGAAACGACAGGTTACTTCTCGCTGCTATTTCGTTGATGTAAATGCATCTGTAATAGATGAACTGAAGAAAAATATCTCTGATTTTCCATGTCAAGCTGAATATTTTCCATATGCTAATCATATAGCTCTTGAAAACATTTCAGAACTACTCAAACAGCACTATGGAAAAAGAAAAAAGAAGTTGTATGGATTGCTCTATTCAGATGAAAATGGCATTGTTCCTTTTGATGAATTAGCTCAAGTCTTTAGTCAAGATCACTGGAAAACTATAGATATTCTTGTATACTTCTCAGGAACAACTATTAAGCGTTGTCTAAAAGCTTTTGGTTCTGAAAGCTCTTACAATTACAGAAGATTAACTGAATATATTGGCAAGCTTCCAAAAACACATTGGCAAATTAGGCAACCAGCAGAGGCTGACAAGCATCAATGGAGCTTTTTGTTTGGAACTAATTGGGATGTAAAAGGTAAAATGGGATATCCCCCGATTACACAAGCCAATTTCTATGACATTAAAAGTAGTAAAGGAGAGAGGATTTTAGAATATCTTGCTCATACCAATAAAGAAATGCAAGAGAAAGGTCAACCTCGCATTACAGGTTTTGACGAGTTAATGGAGACTGATTAAGTCTTAGGTTTTTTTGATCTTCCAGTAATCTAAAATTTAAGTTGTCATCTTAAGGAACGCTGATACTACGAACAATACCTTTAGGACTTACGCAAATCAACCAAGAACTAAAGTTCTTGGCTCAAAGCTCAAGTCAGTTAAAACTGACTAAAAAAAGCCTCAAATCAACCTGTTTCAACAGGTTTAAGCTTTTAGACCGCAATTTATTGCAGGGCAAGTGCGTAAGTCCTAACCTTACAGAATGATTGGACTAGAATCGATGCAATGAGCGATGAAGATATCGATATTTCCGATATTCTGCCACTATCAGCAGATTTTTGGGCTATAGCACAATTGAGAACACCTAAAAAAGTAATTACTGCCTCAGTTTAAATTGATCCTGAAACTTTTGAATGGCTCCAATCGCAAGGCGAAAATGCAGCATAGTAGATATAAGCCGCTTTAAAATTTTTTGGAAAGGTGCACAAAGCAAGGCTTGCAGTTGCCAAATAGATTTAATGAAGTGCGGCAATCGGAACTATTTGGCTCAGTATTTCTCCTAAGTTCTTTTTTGCTTCCATTAACTCGTATGCATAATGAAGCCTTAGAAAATAACCATCTGACAACCCAAAATATCGACATAACCGCAAATCAACATCCGCAGTCATCGGAGCCTTACCTTGAACAATTTGCTGAACACTCAAATATGGGAACCGCAAACTATTAGCCAAACTATTCACACTGATATCTAACTCTTCTAAAAACTCATACTTTAATATTTCGCCAGCATGTGGATTACGCAATAAAGTATCTTCCATTGTTCTCCTTTTCCTGTATATCTGATGGTAGCTTACGCGATCGCAAGCCCTGCCAAATCTTCTCAGTTTCTTTACAAGCAAAGGAAATAATCATTACAAATTAAGCGTGTACTCTTAGTTATTTCATAATTCTGAGGAGTTAAATCTACTAAGTCACTGGCTTAAAATCATCATCATTGGCGATCGCCCTTTTCTATGGCAATATCTCAAAATAATCACAATGTCTTGGACGCATAATCGAAAAATCACGGCGATCCAAAGTTAAAACGCGAGTGATTCCTAATCTCTCAGCGATCGCTACAATTACTGCATCGACAAAATCAAGTTGACTATCAGCATACTGCTCTAAAATTTGATTAACCCGTTCCAAATCATTTGCTATCATCGATTCTATGTGAACTCCACTAACAACCAAATTGGCAATAAATTTCCGCATTGCCTGATGTCCTAACCTTGAAGCAATCAAATAACAAACTTCAGGCAAAACGACACTAGGAAGCAGTAACGGCTCATTTATATTTTGCACTACAGCCAGAACGCGATCATGATTACGATCTGTTAAATCCGTTAGAGCAAATAGAAAGCTGGTATCAAGTACAACAGTCATACTTGTTTATCTAAATGAACACTCCACCCACGAAGCGGATTCACTTCATTCGCTAAAATCTCCTCATCTCTCTCTGAGATATCCTTTTCAGTGGAAGCCCCTAAACCAGCAATTGAAAGTAAAAAACTGTTGTGGGGCGGTTCTGTTTTTGTTTCAACAGCTTTGTATCGAAGATAGCCAATAAAACTGACAAGCTCAGAGAGAGCATCCTCTGGCAAGTTATCAATTACCTCAATAATCTGTTGCCGCGTTGGAGTTAGAGTATTCATAAGCAATCACGAAAAAGATATTTATAATATTCTAGCTACGAGATTAGGCGATCGCTACAGGAAAAGCAGACAATAATTATAAATTAAGTGTTCACTCTTGGTTATTACACGATTCTGAGGAGTTAAATCTACCAAGCAACAGGTTTAAAATCATCATCATCATTGGCGATCGCAACACTATCACCCGAAGGCTTAATTACAAATAATCCCTTTCGATAAGCATAGCGATCAATACCCTCATTAATCTCAATTCCCGCTACCGCGCCATAAGCCTGATAGTCCTTGTAATGAGGAAAGGAAACTTTAAAACGTTCTAACTTCTCAATAAATTCGTCCACATCATCCTTTGATAAACGAGACTTACATTCAACCAACACCAATTCCGTATCATCAATAGCGAGAATATCAATTTCCATAGCAGAGCCTTGACGCTTAGTTCGCGCGCGGGGATAAATCTCTTTGACATCTATTCCCTTTTCCTGAAATAGCCTTAATACCGCAGGTTCAACTAATTCTTCAACAAATCGTCCCCATCTAGTTGTAAGTGCTTCAACAGCCTTACTAGTTCTATCCACAGTTTTTTTGAGTTCTGCCATACTGCGATCGGCTTCGGTAGCTCGTCGATCGCTTTCATCTTTAGCTTCAGCAGAACGGCGATCAAATTCTTCTTGAGATTTTTGAAACAGTTTATAAATATCGTCAATTGTTACGGGGGTACTCATATACTTTTCTTCGTTTAATCAACAGGACTAGACTTAAATTATCACACAAAAAACAAGGGGCTTAAGCCCCTTGTCTGTTACTTGTTAGAAACTACCAACCTAACTTCCACCGATACGGGCGACATCGCGAGAGTTGGCTTCAAATGCGGCATTGAGCGCATCATCACCACTCAAACCATCAGCGATCGCCTTTTCAATTGCTTGGAGAACTCGCTTGTAATCCTTCGGCATTACCTTAACGAATTTAGGAAGCATCTCCTTCCATTGGGCGAGGACTTTCACTCCCTTAGCGCTCTCAGTATAGTCAACGTGTTGCTGAATTAACTGTTGGAGATCCTTGATTTCTTCGGGATCTTCGAGAGTTTCTAGACCGACCATTGAGGTATTGCAACGAGTTGCGAAATCGCCTGACTCATCGAGAATGTAGGCAACGCCACCACTCATCCCCGCCGCGAAGTTCCGTCCAGTTAAGCCCAAGACCACGACTTTACCGCCAGTCATGTATTCACAGCCGTGATCGCCAATGCCTTCGACTACGGCATTTACACCAGAGTTACGCACTCCAAAGCGTTCGCCAGCGATACCGCGAATATAGACTTCACCTTTAGTTGCGCCATAGAGAGCGACGTTGCCAGCGATTACGTTCTCTTCGGCGACAAAAGTGGAAGCTTTGGATGGATAGAGAATGATCTTGCCGCCGCTTAGTCCTTTGCCGAGGTAGTCATTAGTATCGCCTTCGAGTTCGAGGGTGACACCTGCGGGAACGAAGGCACCGAAGCTTTGACCAGCAGTACCTTGGAAATGCAGATGCACGGTGTCATCGGGCAGTCCTTCCCAATGGCGCTTGGTGATTTCGTTGCCGAGAATTGTACCGACAGCGCGGTTGATATTTCGGATCGGGACTACGGCATGGACAGGTTCGCCATCAACGATCGCAGCTTGGCATAAATCTAGCAGCACCCTCATATCAAGGGATTTGTCTAATCCATGATCTTGAGAGATTTTGCAATAGCGACCGACATCGGCGCCAACTTCTGGTTGATAAAGAATCTTCGAGAAGTCTAAGCCTTTTAATTTCCAATGCTCCACTGCTTGCTTCGCTTCTAATACTTCAGTGCGACCGACCATTTCATTTAAGGTGCGAAAACCGAGTTTTGCCATCAGTTCGCGAACTTCCATGGCAATGAAGGTCATGAAGTTAACCGTGTGTGCGGGATCGCCTGTGAATTGTTCACGTAGTTGTGGGTCTTGGGTTGCCACACCGACGGGGCAGGTATTGAGATGGCAGACGCGCATCATGATACAGCCGAGGGTAACTAGCGGTGCAGTGGCAAAGCCGAATTCTTCGGCTCCAAGTAGAGCAGCGATGACGACATCACGACCTGTTTTCATTTGTCCATCGGTTTCAACGACGATGCGATCGCGTAAATTGTTGAGAACTAAGGTTTGATGAGTTTCTGCTAAGCCAAGTTCCCAAGGTAAGCCAGCATGCTTGATTGAGGTTTGGGGAGATGCGCCAGTACCGCCATCATAGCCAGAGATGAGAACGACATCAGCATGGGCTTTGGAAACTCCTGCGGCGATCGTGCCGACACCTACTTCTGAAACTAGCTTGACACTGATACGGGCGGCGCGGTTGGCATTTTTAAGGTCATGAATCAACTCGGCGAGATCTTCGATCGAGTAAATGTCATGGTGAGGTGGTGGTGAAATCAAGCCAACACCTGGGGTAGAATGGCGAACTTTGGCAATCCACGGGTAGACTTTTTTACCTGGTAACTGACCGCCTTCGCCTGGTTTCGCGCCTTGGGCCATTTTGATTTGCAATTCTTTGGCCTGAGAGAGATAGAGGCTGGTCACACCAAAACGTCCAGAGGCTACTTGTTTAATCGCGCTATTTTTGGAGTCGCCTAATTCGTTTGTCCATGTGTAGCGTTCGGGATCTTCACCGCCTTCGCCTGTGTTGGACTTGCCACCAATGCGATTCATGGCGATCGCTAAAGCTTCATGAGCTTCTTGAGAAATCGAACCATAGCTCATTGCGCCAGTTTTAAAGCGGCGCAAAATTGCTTCAATTGGTTCCACTTCTTCGATAGAAATAGACTCGCGAGATTTGAAATCGAGCAAGCCGCGCAGGGTGTAATGTTGCTGATTCTGTTCATTTACCAAAGTAGAGTATTTCTTGAACAGTTCGTAATTGTCATCACGCACCGCTTTTTGTAAAGCATGGATAGTTTCAGGACTAAACAAGTGCGCTTCACCATCTTTACGCCATTGGTACTCACCGCCGACATCAAGGGTATTGCCGCTAGAAGGGCGATCAGGAAAAGCATGGGCGTGACGTGCGATCGCTTCTTTAGCAATTACTTCCAAATCTGCGCCTTCAATGCGGGTTGCTGTCCAAGTGAAGTACTTGTTAATCACAGATTGATTGAGTCCAACTGCTTCAAAAATCTGAGCGCCCCGATAGCTCTGAATTGTGGAAATACCAATTTTGGAAGCAACTTTAGTTACGCCTTTAGTTGCAGATTTGATGAAGTTCTTGCAAGCAGTTTGGTAATCGACACCGACTAATAGATGCTGATCGATCATGTCTTTGATCGTCTCAAAGGCGAGATAAGGATTGATTGCACCGCAACCATAGCCAATTAAGAGCGCAAAGTGATGTACTTCTCTCGGCTCTCCAGATTCTATAACTAGTCCAACCCTAGTACGAGTGCCAGTACGGATTAGATGGTGATGTAGACCTGATAACGCCAGCAATGCAGGAATTGGCGCATTGTCAGGATTCACGCCGCGATCGCTTAAAATCACAATATTCACACCATCAGCGATCGCTTGATCGGCTTGAGTACAAATATTCGCGATCGCCTCCTCTAATGCATTTACTCCATGCGTAGGATTAAATAAAGTTGGTAAAGTAATCGATTTAAAACCACCTTCATTAATATGCTTCAGCTTTGCAAGTTCGGCATTGCTAAGAATTGGAGTTTTTAGCTCAATCAAATGACAACTTTCAGGCTCTGGCTTGAGTAGATTCCGTTCTGCACCAATTGTAGTTTCTGCTGAAGTAATAATCTCTTCGCGAATCGAATCAATCGGCGGATTAGTGACCTGTGCGAATAGCTGCTGGAAATAATCATAGAGAAGCTTAGAACGATTAGAAAGAATAGCGAGAGGTGTATCCGCACCCATTGCGCCGATCGCTTCAACGCCATCTCTTGCCATCGGTGTGATCAGCAATCGTAAATCTTCAAAGGAATAGCCAAACGCCATTTGTCGTTGAGTTAGGGCTGTTGCTTCTGGCTGTTCAGGAACTTCAGCTTCTTTTAATTGAGCAATATCAACCATATGCTGATTAATCCATTCGCGGTAAGGATGCTCAGTTGCCACTTGATGCTTGATTTCATCATCAGCCACAATCCGACCTTCCTGCATATTCACAAGGAACATCCGCCCTGGTTGCAAACGACCTTTTGACGCGATCCGCTCAGGTTCGATTTCTAATACACCCGCTTCTGAAGCAAAAATCACCAAGTCATCTTTAGTCACGTAATAGCGCGAAGGACGCAAACCATTGCGATCAAGAACTGCACCAATCATCGTGCCATCAGTAAAAGCGATCGAGGCAGGACCATCCCAAGGTTCCATCAAACAGGAATGATATTCGTAAAATGCTTTCTTCTGATCACTCATCGACTCATGGGCTGTCCAAGGTTCAGGAATCATCATCATCACTGCATGAGGTAGCGATCGCCCTGCTAGTACCAGCAATTCCAAAGCATTATCAAAAATCGTGGAGTCACTACCATCAATGTTGATTACAGGCTTGATTTTCGCAATGTCATCACCAAACAATTCCGATTCAAACATCGACTGACGGGCAATCATCCAATTGGTATTACCGCGCAAAGTATTGATTTCGCCATTGTGGGCAATGTAGCGATAAGGATGCGATCGCTCCCAACTAGGGAAAGTATTCGTACTAAAGCGCGAGTGAACCAACGCCAAAGCACTTTCTAGATCGTCATCATGTAGCTCTGGAAAATATTTCCCTACCTGAGCTGTCATCAACATTCCCTTATAGACGATTGTGCGGCAGGAAAGGCTAGATGGATACCAGTAAGGATCGATTTTTGAAGTGCGAATCGCGGTGTGAGCGAGTTTGCGAATCACATACAATTTGCGATCAAAAGCAAGATCATCTACCAAGTTAGGCGATCGCTGAATAAATACCTGCTGCATAAACGGTTCGCTCGATTGCGCCGTAGCACCCAATGAAGAGTTGTCAGTCGGTACATCACGCCAACCTAAAACTTTCAAGCCCCCAGTTTCAACCAACTTTTCAAAGACTTCTCTACCGTGCTTACGAGCATCGCGATCGGGCGAACCGTAAATCATGCCCACACCATATTGCCCGGTCTCTGGCAAAACAATATTTTCGGCAGCCGCCACTTTTGTCAAAAACTTATGCGGAATTTGCATCAAAATCCCTGCACCGTCGCCCGTATTTGTCTCACAACCGCACGCGCCGCGATGTTCCAAGTTCTCCAAAATCGTCAGTCCCTGCTCGACGATCGCATGGGATTTTTTCCCTGACTTATGGACAATAAATCCGACCCCACAAGCATCATGTTCAAATTGGGGATCGTACAAACCTTGTTTTACGGGCAATGCGTTGCTATTCATCATGGACTGAAAAGGATGGTGTTAAAGAATTATGTTAGCTCAGTCGCAATTAAGTAGTTGCGATCGCTACATAGGATTGTACTAACAAATCTATGTCCTAGGTAGGATGTCTTGAGGTATTGATCAGATAAAGTGATGCTCAGAGTTGTTTTTGTTGCAGTTGTTACGAAATCCTATAAAAAAGAATTAAATACTAAGATTTTGAAAAATCTCCTCAATCGATTTCATTGGTAAATAGAGTTTTATCGGATCTTGCTTAAATTTCTCAAAGCCATACTTCATATATAAAGTTTATGGCGTTCTCATCTAAAGCTTCGGCAATCACAGCCAGAGAGGCAACTTGTCTAGAAGCATTTAGCGCTTTTTTGAGAGCGTCGATCAGCATTAACTCACCCAATCTTTTACCTTTTTGGCTAGTGTCAACCGCAAGGCGACCCAACAAGCTCGCTAGTATGCGATTGCTTGTTGATATTTGATAAAATGTAGGTAAATAACCCAACTGTCACAAGCTTATGTTTATAGACACACTGCTAATTAGTACATCTGCCAAAGTTATAGGTGGTACTCCAGTTTTTATAAATACAAAAGTTCCCGTGCAGACGTTTTTAGACTATATCAAAGCAGGTAAATCAGTAGATGATTTTCTGGCTGGATTTCCAACTGTAACTAGAAAACAGATTATTTTCTTCTTGGAAGAATTGGGAAGAACATATTTGACTGTGGCGGCTTAATATGAAGCTTCTTTTGGATGAATGTATTGATTGTTTACAAGTGATATTCTTAATCACAGACAACTAAATCTTTAGTACATGACTATCTTTGAATATGACGAAAATAAAAGTCAATCTAACCTTAGTAAGCATGGCATTGACTTCGTTGAAGCTAAAAAATTATGGGAAGATCCTAATTTTCTAGAGATTCCCACTAGAACTCAAGATGAACTACGATTCTTACGTTATTGCTAAAATAAATGGTAAGCACTGGTCTGGAGTTATCACTTACAGAGATCAAAATATTAGGCTGATATCCGTTCGTTGCTCACGTATACAAGAGGATTCTCTATATGAACGCCAAGGAATTTGATCAAAAATTTGACGATGGTGAAGAAGATATTATTGATATGCTCGATTTTTTTAAAGCCAAGCGTCCTTTTGCTGAGCAAAAGAATGTAAGTGTAAGTTTGCCAATCTGGATGATTGAATTAATCGATAAGGAGGCTAACCGTTTAGATGTCACGCCTCAAGCTGTTATTCAAACTTCTCTAGCTCAACATTTAGTTGCTCAAAATTCATAGTGCGATCGCCTCAGATTCACCAAAAGCGATCACAAGTTTTCTAGCACAAGCAAAAAGATGACGAAAATGCGATCGCAATTAATCACATTTTGTAGCGATCGCCCAGATCCTCGCCTTTTAGCTTGAGCCTGAAATTTCAGGATGATCTGGCATTGTTAGTAACTTCTCATTTTCGTCTTCTTTTTTGTTGTCAATTACTCCTCGCCAATTATCAAGTTCATCAAATTGAGGATCGATACCATGTCTTTTATTTGCGTCATCAATTAATTGGTTAATTAATGCAGGAGCAGAAGAATCTTTAGATAAATTGGCATCACTAGCAGAATCACTATCCTTTTTAGGGCTTGCTTGACATTGCGAAGTTAGCGGAGCAGATGGGACGGTTCCAGTTTGTGCTAGAGCTTGAATTTGTGATGAGCCAGTCACTAGAGACACTGCTGTTTGAGCGATCTCTAATCCCACCCCAATATTTCGCATTATGCTTCCTAGCTTTACCCTGATACTTTCTGCTGACTGAACCTCATCATTGAGAAATTTCTCATAGCTTTCGCATTCTCTGATCAATTTCCTACAAGTCTGCAAGAACTTCTCAAGGAAATTGTTAGAGAAATTATTGTATTGATCATCATGCCATGTAGATTTTAGGTTAATCCATTGATTTTCAATCCTGCCAAGTTCTCTTTGTAAAGTTCCATTAAAAGCAGCTAATTGTTTTTGGAGTTCTTTCGCATCTTCAAGATCGAATGTAGTTTGTGTTGCCATATAGCCTAAATTCCTTTCAAAGCGCCTAACTTAGCCCTGCGATCTTCGGCAATACGAACTTGCTCACGCATGAAAGAGATGTATTCTTCAGATTCTTTCTCATTATCTTTATGAGTTGACGAAAGCTTATCGTAGAGTGGCTCAAAGGTTTGGTACTGGTCATCGTGCCAGCACGATCGCAAATTCGCCCATTGGTTCTCCACTCTTGACCATTCTTGTTTCATCACTTCATGAAAATTTTCCAGTTGCTTCAATAAGTCCTTCGCATCTTCGAGATCGAATGTAGTTTGTGCAGCCATGATTTTCTCCTTTGATTATTTTTAGCTGTGGAGAACAAGGGGCTTAAGCCCCTTGTCTCTTTTAATTTCTTTCAAAATCTTCAACAATTTCCAAGAAACGCTCTAGCCATTTTTTCGCATCATCACCTGCTTCTAGAGCAGACTCTGTGGTGCTTGCGGTTTCCTCAAATTCTTTGGTAAAGCGATCTTTAGATTCACCTTTCCAAGAATAATCACATTGTTCCCATTTAGTTTGGAGTTCTTTAAACTCGTCACCCACTTGTCGCTGGAAGTTGCCTAAAGCACTAATAAATCGCTCTAGTTCATCAATGTTTACATCGATATCTCTTGCCATGATTTTTCCCTATTTAGTGAGTTATTGGAATTAAACGTAGGATGGGTTAGCGATCGCGTAACCCATCATTTTGAGCTAATTGATGGTGCGTTACGTTACACTAACGCATCCTACACAGATTACATAGATTAGGTTTTCCGACTTAAATAATTTGCATAGGTTGCAAATTCTTGTTGGGTTGGCACTGCGTAGGGTTTGAACTTCTCCAAATTAGATGATCCTGCTTCATCTTTGAAATAGGCTCGTAGACTTTTAAGACTAGCCGCCAGAGTGTCACCAAATAAAGCACGGGAGTCATCGACTGGCATACTCAAACCGATCCGTAGATCGAAGTGACTGAGGGAAACCTTCTCTTTTCCTGCGAATAGCTGATTGAGAGTTTTCATTCCTTCTACCCAAAGAATCATGTGAATGCCAAGTTCTGCACCTTGAGAGGCGATCGCTAACAACTTTTTCGCATCGTCAGACATATCGGGATTACCGCGACTGTCAACGGTGGGACGCAAGCTATTGAGGCGCTCTAATGTACCGATCGCAGCGACAAAGAAGATCGATGCTCCGAAATTGGTGGTGTCAGGATCGGCTTCTCGTAGTTGTTTGCGGCGCTCGAACTCGGTATTGATATTTTGGATTGCGGTGGTTGCCTTGCTGATCTTGCGATCGCTCTCCGCGACATCTTTTGCGATCGCGATTTGGTAAAACGGCGAGAAAGCTTCACGGAAATGCAGGGTCATGTTTGCCCAATAACTACCGCGATCTTCTTCATCCGATAGATCGATGATCTGAAATTCGGCTTTTTGGGGTTGATGGCAACAAACGAGACTGGTCATCACTCCGCCAAGAATACCAAAGATATTTTCTTCGTTGCCAACAAGAATCATATTGCTACAACTACGGTGGCGGAAGATGGCGCGGCTATGGTAGCCGATTCGCATCGCTTCACCTGTCCATGCGACGCTGGGGAAATCCCGAACGCGCCAGTTTGTTTTCTCGTCAGTGTCTTTGTCGATAACGTCTTTGATATCGGCAACGGGTAGCCAATTATTTGCTGATGCCAAAACTGTTAACAAGCCGTTGTTTTGTAAACGGGTCGGGTGTCTGCCATCAAAAACAACCAGTTGATCGGTGGGTGGGCGTTGATAGCCTGTGGATTTGGTGATTTCTTGAATCTTTTTCAGCGCTTTTTTGCGTTCTCCTGTCGAAGCATCGGCAACTTGACCAATTTCGTTACTACCTTTGCGCCCGAAGTCTGAGTTATAGATAATCCGTCCTGGGCGATCGAGTAACTCTACCGCGTCAGTATTTCCTTCGGCGAGAATTTGGGCGGCGACATTTTGATTCATTTGCATCGCCATCCGCAGTTCGATGAAGTCATAGACGCTGCGGGTAACGTTTTTGATATTCGGCGATTGCGAAGCGAGTAATAAGTGAATGCCAAAAGCCCGACCCTTCCGAACAATGCTGTCAAAGATTTGATTTATCTCGGCAGAAATGCTGTCGTTGTCTTCAAATAAGACTTGAAATTCATCAATGACGATGAGAATACGCGGCATTTTTTTGCCATTGGTTTTATTGCGATAATCAGCAACCTTGACAATATCGTTGGATACAGACTTCCATTCATCAGAACGAATCTTGAACTGCTCATTGATTTTGCGGAGTACGCTCAAGCCAAATTCGCGATCGCTTTCAATCGAGATCACTTTGGCATGGGGCAGAGCCTTAGAAACATCAAGTTCATCTCTAGAGCCAGAGTCATCACCACGTTCAGGATCGACATACACCTGAAACTCTACGCCTTCTTTAAAGTCGAGGAGATACATTTCCAGTTCATCGGGCGGATAGTTCATCGCTAAGCCGTTGATGATGCCATGCAATGTATAGCTTTTACCTGCCCCTGGTTTGCCAAATAGTAGTGACTGATAGACTCCTAATCCTTTCGAGTTTTCTCCTAACCAGAATTCAAGTTTTTCTCGCGCTCCTGCAACCCCGATCGCAGCCCGAATTTCAGCACGACTATCGCCTGTCCAAAGGGTTTCTGGATATAGCTGCGAGAAGGGAACTGTATCAACTTTGACTTCGCCGCAAGCTTTGGTGATCATGGCGGTGAGTTGGTTAAAGCGATCGTTTTCGGGTGGTTTGTCTAGGGTGGCGTAACAGATGATAGGTGCTTCGGGGGACTCATAAGCAAAGATTGGCTCACCTTCATGGAAACTTCCTGATGGGCGGAGAATTTGACAATTTGCTTTAAACAAGTCGTAGTTAAAATTTCGTGGCTTTTCCAGAGTTTCATCAATATGAATAATTGTATAAACTCCTGCCTTTGAGCCATTAACTAGCAAGCTATTGAGATATTCAAAGGATTTACCTATATATCTTTGATTAATGCCGAAAAGTATCTGCTGACAAAATGTATTAGGTAGCACCAGATCGCCAGACTAGAACTACAATTACAGCAATTACAGCACCCCAAATTCCCGCCCCAGAGCCTAAAATCAATGCTGCAAACAAAAATGCCCCTTCGATTAGAATAGCTGAACCTAATTTTTCAATCTCTTTCTGTTTGTAACCTATACTTTCTCTAGTCTGAGTGATTTCTTGTTGAATTGATTTCGTCTTCGATACTTGAGATTCTTGCAAAGTTGTCAATTCACCTTGTTTTCTCTTTTCATGCGCCATCCACTCTCCAATGGTTTGATACACATCTCTAGCTAAAGCATCAAACTTATCTCTCTCTAAATCTTTGAGAGCAATTGTAGTCTCAATAATTCTTGAAAGATTGTCAATATCTTCTAGTTCCTCAAGGCTATATCCAGACGCAAATCTTGCGCTATCTCTCTTATCGTTAGGAAACTTGTTATCACAATAATCAAAATACTCTCTTGCTGACTGAAGATCATGCCAAGAGTCAGATATCTTTCCCAGATAAGTTTGCTCTGTAACTTGACAAAATACGTCCTGATCTTTCATAAGTTCGGAAGGATCAATTGTTTCGGAGTCTTTAGTTTGTGTCACTTCTATTTTTAAACATTAATCTTAGTTTTCCCATACGCAATGTTACAGAAAAAAAAAAAGCAATACCTTTACACAAACATCCCCGATTTTTTTTACTCAGAACACAGATATCTAGCAAATTCACAAAAAAGTCGGGGATCTGACTCGCTACGCCGCCGCCGCGAGATCCCTAATCTAAGCAAAGATCCCCGACTTTTTTAATGCGATCTATAACCTTCTAACGCATTCACAAAAAAGTCACTGCGCCAAGTCTCACCATAGCGAAAGCCCTCGAATTTTCATCTGGATTATAGGCTGTATAATTTAAGCATAGTAATTCACAGACAGACTATGGAAACTATCAGCATCGAAGTTGAACCAGAAATTGCTAGGGCATACCAAACCGCAAATCCGATAGAGCGTCAAAAAATGCAAGTCGTTCTCAATGGATGGCTTAGACAGATCATAAATAGGCGGTCTTTAGAGAAAATTGTTCAGGAAATGCAAGCACAAGCACAAACAAATGGCTTAAACCAAGAAATTCTCAACGAGATCTTGAGTGATGCAGCCTAAGTCCAGATTTGTCATAGACACAAATACCCTAGTCAGTGGCATTCTTATTGCCTCATCAATACCCGATCGCGCCATAAAACTAATCAGACAGTCGGGGTTTACTCTTGCCTCTATTACCACCCTTGAAGAATTGCAAGAAGTAATGAGTCGCGCCAAGTTTGACAAATATGTAGATCCCGTAATCCGTTCAGAATTTATTGCTCAATTTGCTCAGCAATCAGAACTCATTGACATCCGAGAATCCGTCACAGCTTGTCGCGATCCTAAAGACGATAAATTTTTAGAGCTAGCAGTTAATGGCAAAGCCGATTATTTGATAACAGGCGATCGCGACTTATTGGTTTTAGATCCATTCAGGAATATTCAGATTATTAGCCCATCAGACTTTCTGAGAATTTAAAAGATTCACGATTTTTTCTATTGCGAGCTATTCGGTGGGCGATCAACCCTATAAAAATGATAAGTCCGAGGTGATTTGTGACAATCGAAGATCTTCATAAGCTTCCCAAGTGTCACCTTCAAACACTAAATATCTCATTTAATTCTTCTTTATTAGGAGAATAACCCTGTTTTTGAACGTGAGTAGCTATAGAACGAGATATTTGTTCCATAAGACTACGATTCTGCAAAACAAACAGAGTTTCTTGCTGTTGTTCCCAATCTTCAGCACTAACCACCACAAAATCAGCCCCATCCTGATTCGTGATTTTCAGGGGGGTATGGCGATCAATTACCTGTCTTACAAAATCTTGAAGGTTATTTTTAAACTGATGTATGGAGATCGAAGTCACTTTTTTCTCGCGATCGTTAAATTTGCGTTTCAAAATCTCGTAATGATTGTAGCGCGATCGCTAAATCAAAAATCAAGTGAGCTTAAATTTTTAGTTAAAATCAAGATAAACATAACTATCAAACCTATGAGCCAACAACCCGTCACTCTCGAAGACATCTATGCCCTTTTTCGTGTCTCCGCCGAAGAGTTTGATCGCCGTATTGCCGAACAAGAACGCCTCGCCGCCGCCGCCAAAATTGAAAGTGATCGGCGTGTTGCCGAAGAAAATCGCCGTGCTATTGAAGCGGCGCGTACCCTTGAAGAAATGAAACGATCTGTAAATGCTTTAACTACTTGCTGTGGCAGATTTGTCGAAGAACTAGTTGAACCTGCCGTAGTCAGACTATTTCAATCTCGGGGCATCGATGTCAAAGAAAAACATCCTAGGGCAAGTGTGAAGCGACAAGGTGTTGCTATGGAAATCGATATCTTAGTGGTAGACACAACTGATGTGGTGTTAGTGGAATGTAAATCTCGACTCTCTAAAGATGATGTCAATGAATTTATCGAGAAACTCCAAAAATTTAAATTAGCTTTTCCTGCTTACAAAAACTATCAAGCCTATGGCGCTGTAGCAGGAATTGAGATTAATGAAGGGGTAGATCGGTATGCCTATCAAAAAGGACTATTTGTAATTCGCCCTTCGGGTGACACAGTGGAAATTGTCAACGATGAGAAGTTTAAGGCGGTGACTTGGTAATTCAAGTGCAAAAGGTTAAACATTTTGAATACCAGTAGGAAAGTTCTCATTAAAGATTTGTTCTACAGAACAAAGACATTCTTTCGGTAAATCCTTGGGTTTAAGGCGGGTTTCTTTTTCTGCCAAAACTAGAGCCAACTCGAAGCAGTTATAGACAATTTGTCTATTTTGTTTATAATGTAAGTAAGAAAAATAGGTAAAGACTAAGTCACGATCGCCGATATCTATAAATTATTTGAGCAAACTAACGTCGCATTAGAGCGAACGCGTGTCGAATTTGATCGCAGCATCGTCTAAGCTGATCGCCGCGCCGCCGAAAATGCTCTCTCTATGAAGGAGCTAGAACGCACCGTTGCTCAAACTAGCCGCGTACTTAATTCTAGCTCGTCTTTAATAGTTGAGACTAAAGCGATCGCTGTTTTGGTAATGATTGGTTATGCAAGCGATCGCTTGTTCGTTAAAGCATAGATGTTGGAGGAAATCTCATCATGCCTCACTAATTGGAGATTTGCCATAAAATTCTAGGCGTTCGCGATCGGGATATAGGACTTGTGTACTTCTGCGTAAATTTTTAAAGCGACAGACATTTGTTGAGCCGCGTTTTCGCCTTGTGATTGAAACCATGCAAAGGTTTCAGGATCGATTTGAACCGATGTTGTAATTTGTGCAGGACTTCTTAATTGCGCTTTAGCCCAAAAGTGTGCTGATAGGGGCGGAATATCGGATGTATCGATGTCCTCATCGTGCATTGCATCAATTCTAGCCCAATCAGTCTTTGAGGTATTGTTCGTAGTATCTGCGTTCATAAGATAGTGCCTTTCGTAATGAAATAATCCTAATTGTTTCTTCATCAGGTTCCGTGTAGATAATGACTACGACTCGACCTTGTAGCAAACCAATACCGATATACCGATCTTCGCCATAGTTCTCTCTTTCGTCAAGTTCAACAACCATACGTATATTGAAGACTAGATAAGCATCTGCGAAGTCAAATCCATGTTTAGCAAGATTAATCTGATTTTTGAGTTCATCCTACTCAAATTTCATCTTAAATTTTCGTAGGTACGTCTAGCATGAGATTTTTCTAATTCTAGCTTGTTTTCAATGGTTGAGACTAAGGCGATCGCTGTTTTGGTATTGATGGATTATGTTGGGAGCGATCGCTCGCTAGTGTATCTGTTTCTAGCTATAAAAAATATGCTCGTGCGGATTCCCTTAGTTCTAAAAATTGTTTTATGCATTTTGCTCAACATTACTTTCCAAGACATCTAGGGCGTAACGCTCTTGGGATAAAAGCACTTGAATACCCTTATCTCGACAAATACTAGAAAGAAGATGGCTCAATATCACTTTCTCTTTTTGATTATCTGTTAGAGACAAAAATGCTGGTTGAGATTCCAAATTTTTCAGAATTTGTTCATAGGATGTTGTGTATTCACTAAAAATACGCTCTTCTTGTAGTTCAATCAAAAACCTTTCAAAACCTATGCAAGCTAATCCATAGATCGCTAGTTTAGTAAAAGTCGCCTCTGGCTTCAATCCTTTTTTAGGATCGGTTTCACCATTACTAAAATATCCCCCATGAGTATCAATTTTACCGCTGAAATAGTCGATTGTTAAAGACACGAAATCCTTAAAGCTTAAAGCTTGCTTTCGCAGTGCATGGCTAACTAACCCTGCGCTTTTTTGTCGTCCCTTATCTAAATACTTTTCGGTGTAATCAGTGCAATCAAAAAAAGTAAAGAATTCACCGATGGGCTTTTGATTAGATGCTAAAGCAATTTCCTTTTGCCGTTTAGACAGAGGCAATTGCTCTTGAATATATACGTAATCTAAAGGGTAGGTGAGATGTTTTTGATCAGACAGAAGAACATTTTGTCCATTTTGCAAGTTAATTAATGGTTCATTTTCATCTGGGAGTCGTACAATCATGCCGTAGCTTCCTGATGGCATGGGAGATCCTTTTTGTAAAGCTGGTTTTTTGACTAGGGTTCCATTGGAGTCTTTTTCTGTGAAGTTTCTGACCATTACATTACCTAGCCGATACCCACCAACTTGCCTATTAGATGGATAGACAAAGTAATTGGCTATTGGAGAAGCTAACCTTAATGCCATATCCCCTTCATTACTGAATAGATATGCTTCTTTAAATCGACGTAAAGACGATTGCAGAAAGTTGGCTCGTTGAGAAATGATAGTTTCTGCGGGAATATCAGGCGACACTAAAATCAGGCGTTCTAAAGAAAATACATTGCCAATAAAATGTGATGGTTTCTTTTCTGCTTTAGTAATATCTAAAGATCCAACAGAACTTGAGTCGAATACATCTGATAGAATTCGCACAGTATTAGTAACCACAAAGCCACCCATACTATGCCCAACAAATGATAATTTAATACGATTATTCTTGTCTTCCTCCTTCTTAGCGCGATCTTGATTAGGACTAGCTTTAACCACAGTATTATCAATTTGTCGAATTAGTTCCACTAGATCGGAAACACCAAAATTACTAGCACGATAAGTATCTCGGAAATAAACTACTAATCTGAGTGCCAGAAGCGTAAAGATAGCAGAAACAGTTATTAGAGAGAGAATAGTTAAAGTCGAAAAAATAATCAGAAAAAGGCTAGCTTTTGAGGCTTGTAAAGCGATCGCTATAATACTCGCGACTGAAGCGATCATTCCTCCAATTAATCCAATAATTCCCCAGCGAGATCCTATGCCTAAAATGACAGGTAAAGCTTGCATAGCGGCTTGAAGCTTACCTAAAATGACTTTCGTAGAAGATTGAGATTTGTTTTGGCAAGAACCACCTTCTGATGATTTAGGTAAAACTTTTTCGGACGGCCAACGATAGCCAATTAAGAGTAAACCTTCAGAACGACTTTTATTGTAATGTTCTGTGAGATGTTTATAAATACTTCTATACCAGTCTTCTGTATCTGCCTTGCTAGTGTTATAGCCATGAACAACAATTAAAATTTCTGCCTTATCTTTATATTTATTCAAATGTTGAGAAATTTCATTAATTAAACTTGTTGGGTCAGGAATGTCCTCAGCATTATTATCTTCAATATTAATAGGGGCAGTACTTGCCACAAAATATGCTGGAAAAGGCATATATGGTAGGACAAGTTTGTGAATTGATAGTAAAGGAGCTGTCATAGAAAAGTATCCCTACATCATAAACAATCCGAAAAGTTTACAACAGAATTTAGAGATGATTTGTTAAAAAATATAAGCTCTTGATTGGTTTAAGGATGAGCTTAATTAAAAGCATGTTGTCGCGATCGCGCTTGTACAGTGATATACAGCAAATCCCGAACAAACCAAACCCAGATCTTTCGTAAAAGCCCCGCAAAGCGGGGCTTTTACAAAAGATCTAGTGGTGGGTTTGTTCGGGATTTGCTGTATAAGATCGCTTATTTAATTGTTACCCGTGTTTTATCTGAGCAAATAGGCGGAGACTCGTGTTTTTAAGTGACGATCGCTTTATCATAGGCAACATATAGATTTTTTCGTGCAGCTTTTGTATGCCTGCTCATTCACACCATGATCATAAATCTCAACGCGAGCGCCGCCAGCTTTCTCTAAAGATATTGCTGATCGTTCCATTTGTGACCCAAGTGATTGCTGCGGTGGGGATTACAGGGTGGTTATCGGTGCAAAATGGGCGGGAGGCAACTCAAGAGCTAGCGCCACAAATTGGGCAAGAAGTAACCAACACAATTGAAACTCATGTACGCGGATATTTTGGCGCACCTCTCGAAACCTTACAAGCTCATGGAGTATCGGCAAGAGCAGGGAATCTCGCTTTAGAGAATTTAGAAAATTTAGATAAGTTGTTTTGGCAACAGATGCGCCAAGCACAAAACTTATATTTTTTCTATGCGGCAAATCCTCAAGGTCAATTTATTGGTGTGGAGCGGAGAGAAAATAATACTTTCGTTTTACACAAAGTTCTAACCTCTGTTGTAGCCTCTAACCCAAGACTGCAAAAATTAATTTATCGCTTAGACAGTAATGGCAAAACCCTCAACCAAATTGAAAGGAATATTTACGATCCCCGCGATCGCCCTTGGTATCGGGAAGCACTCAAAGCGCGTCAAGCAGTTTGGAGTCCTATTTATTTATTTGTAGCGCGTCCAATCTTAGGGATTACAGCTTCTTTACCAATTTACAGTGAATCGGGAAACTTGCGTGGCGTAATCGCGATCGACTTTCCACTTTCGCAAATTGGCGACTTTCTCAGGCAACTAACGATTTCAAAAACAGGGCAAGCATTTATTCTTGAACAATCAGGCGAGATTGTTGCCACATCAACTTCAGAATCTCCATATGCTTCTACAGATCAAGGTCAACAACGCATTTATGCGCGTGAAAGTCAAAATCCTTTACTGCGTTTAGCATCCCAAAACCTTCAACAAAACTATCCGAACCCTGCTAATATCCCCAATCATCAGCAAATTCAACTGCAATGGGAGGGCGTGACTTACTATGTGCAGATCACAAGGTTGCGAACTGCTGAAGGCTTGAACTGGTTGCTAATTGTGGCGGTATCTGAACAAGACTTTCGCGATCGCATTAATATCAATACTCGCAACACAATTGTTTTATGTGTTTTAGCCCTAATTTTTGCTAGTTTGACTGGCTTTTATACATCTAGATGGATTGCGAAACCAGTCGAAAAGTTGATCGAAGCTTCGCATCTATTAGCGACACTCACAGCATCAGCCGATCTCGCTAGTGGGCAACCCTATCACCCCATTGAGACTGCAAATGTCCGCGAGTTATCAATTCTTGCTGAATCATTTAATCAAATGGCGCAACAATTGCAAGTCTCATTTATCGCGCTTGCTCAAAGTAAACAAGAATTGGAAGCACGAGTTGAACAGCGCACCGAAGCACTTAAAACGAGTGAAACTAAATATCGCACCCTTGTCGAAGTCGCAAATTGTATAATTTTGCGAAGAGATACCACAGGTGTAATTAAATTTATTAACGAATACGGCTTAAGTTTCTTTGGCTTTTCCCAAGAAGATGAAGTGGTTGGTAAAAATATTGAAGGAACAATTTTTAAAGCTAGCGATGATTCAAATAGTTCTAACTTGCCAATTTGGATGAATAATAGCCCTCATAATGCTGATCTATATATGTTTCAAGAAAGTCAAAATATTCGGAATGATGGAGAGAAAGTATATATATCTTGGTCAAATCGTCCTATTTTAGATGAAGAAGGGAACTTAGTTGAAGTTCTATCAATTGGGGTAGATATTACTGAACGAAAACGAATTGAATCGACACTTGAAGAATTTTTAAGTTTACAAAGAGCAACTTTTGAGTCGATCGCTGATGGCATTTTGGCAGTGGATAGTATTGGTCATATCACCAGCTACAATCAACAATTTTTAGATATGTTCTCACTGACTCAAGAAGTTTTATCAATACCCGATTATGAACTTAGATTAGAATTTTTAGCTGAGAAAATGCTTGATCCTGAAGACTTTATGAAGCGATCGCGTGATTTTTATCATCATCCTGAATTAGAAAGCTATGATTTACTAGAAATCAATGACGGTCGAGTCTTAGAGCGTTATTCTCGCCCACAGAAATTAGGCGACAAAATTATTGGTCGGGTATGGAGCTTTCAAGATATTACCGCTCGTGTCAAAGCAGAACTAGCTCTCAAAGAACAAGGAACTTATCTGCGGTTGATTATGGATAGCATCCCCCAACAAATTTTTTGGAAAGATACAAATTTGATCTTTCGTGGATGCAATAAAAATTGGGCAATGTATGCTCAACTGGACAGCCCAGAAAGTGTCGTCGGCAAGACTGATTATGATCTAATTAAAAATCCTCAATTGGCAAATGCATTTCGTGAGCATGATCAGCAAATAATGAAGTCAAATATTCCTGAAATGCACATTGTTCAGCGCAAACTAAATCCCGATAAACAGGGACAATCAATTTGGTTAGATATCAGTAAATTGCCAATTATTGATGCTGATGGTAAGACGATTGGCATTTTGGGTGTACTTGATGACATTACGGAGCGCAAACTTGCCGAAGAAGCCCTTCATGCGGAGCAAGAGAAATCTGAAAGACTACTCCTCAACATTCTTCCCAAAGCGATCGCTGATCGTCTTAAGCAATCACATGGGGTAATTGCCGATAGTTTTGAGTCTGTCACGGTTCTTTTCGCCGATATTGTCAGCTTTACCAAAATTTCTTCGGAACTCTCTCCTCAAGATTTAGTTGATCTTTTAAATCTAATTTTCTCTGGCTTCGACACTCTTTGCGAAACCTACGGACTAGAAAAAATCAAAACCATCGGTGATGCATACATGGTGGCTGGTGGCATTCCTGTTCCTACAGAAACTCATGCCGAAGCGATCGCTTCAATGGCTTTGGACATGATTGACAAAGTAACTGAACTTCGTGATTTGACAGGTAGAAAGCTGCAAATTAGGATCGGGATTCATACTGGTGCGGTGATTGCTGGTGTGATCGGTACGCAAAAGTTTATTTACGATTTATGGGGTGACACCGTAAATGTGGCTAGTCGAATGGAGTCCCATAGTGAAGTTGGTAAAATTCAAGTTACTGCCGAAACCTATGCGCTTCTCAAACATAATTTTGATTTAGTAGAACGTGGTGCGATCGAGGTAAAAGGTAAAGGACAAATGCAAACGTACTGGCTCACTAGCAAAAAGCTTTCTAACTCTTAAGTTAAGCCATACTTCATATAAAGCTTGATATGAGGCTTTATATGAATAAGAAGCGCTGCTTCGCGCCGTTACTAACAGCAGTGATTGATCAAACCCGCCACAACAAGGGTCGCAGGGCGAAGCCCCGCAAAGGGTTTTATATTATTGCTTGTGGTAGGTCTGAAAGCAAATTGCTGTAATTTATGGGTTTTAAGATAAATAGTACTTCTTCACATTTTTGAGGTTCATACTTATAATGTAAGTTATGCATTAAGTATTATTACTGTCTCAGCTTTCAGATTTACCATTCAAACCCTCTAATAATTCTTCTTGATGCGCCAACCTTAAATCCTGCAATTATTCAGATCTCATAAATTCACCCTTACTGGAGGCAATCTAAGTCTATGTCTACCGAAACTATTACTCGTCCCGCAACCATACGCAAAATTGCACCAAGATACAGAGTTTTATTACATAACGATGATCACAACTCAATGGAATACGTCGTTCAAACCTTAATGCAAGTCGTAAATGGTTTAACTCAACCACAAGCAGTTGATATTATGATGGCGGCTCATGCTAGTGGCTGTGCGCTGGTGATTACTTGTGTACAAGAACATGCTGAGTTTTATTGTGAAGGGCTACAAAGCAAGGGTTTAATTAGCACAATTGAGCCTGAAGAATAAAGATAACCGGGTTTTACTCCCCTTCTCCTGCGGGAGAAGGGGATGAGGGCAGATCTTCGCTCTGCGTAACATCAGTTAATAAAAATCCTAACTTTTCTATTGCTGTGAACTTTGATCGCCTAAATTCTTATAAAGCACCGATTCGTATAGTCCTTTTTTTGCTGACCTTACTGGTGATATGGCTACCGATCGCCGCACCTATGCATCTGATTTTTGGTGAGTCAGTTGGAGTTGCACTCACAATTTTGCTGTATAGCGAATTTTTGGGATTAATTTGGTTTTGGGGACGTAAAATAGCTAAATATGCTCATCCCTTTCGTTATTACGGCTTAGCTTTTACTGTCAAAAATGGACGCGATTTTTTGTTTGGTTTGGGGCTAGGCAGCGCAACCTTGATTATATTCATGTGGTTACAAGTCAGCCTTGGTTGGCAGTCAATCCAAACTGTGGACTGGCAAAACCCATTACCCGCAAAGCTATTACCAATACTCGGCGTATATTTTGTCGATTGGCAAGGCGCGATCGCTCCTGGACTATTAACTTCAGTTGGTGTAGCTTTTGCGGAAGAAATGTTGTTTCGCGGTTGGTTGTTGTCCGAGCTAGAGCGCGATTACTCTAAAAAGACTGCTCTGATTTCAGCCAGTCTTGTATTTGCAATTTTACATTTCATTAAACCCTTGAATGTAATTCTGGCGACATGGAGTCAATTTATTGGTTTGGTAATGCTCAGTGTGGCGCTAATAATGGCGCGGCGGCGATGTAATGGCAGGTTGGGAGTAGCGATCGGTTTACATGGCGGTTTGATTTGGTGTTACTACATCGTCAATACAACTCATTTGCTACAGCCAACAGGTATTGTGCCCGAGTGGGTTACAGGTATCAATGGCAATCCGATCGCTGGAGTAATGGGAATTATTTTTTTAAGTGCGATCGCGATCGGGTTTCGATATTTAAAGAAAAAATAAGCAAAGTTTATTTTTTATTTTTTCTTCAAATATCACTTGCAAGTAGTGCAAGAAGTGTATATGATTAGATTCGCTTAGAATACAGCTAAGTGAAGGGTCGATGCCCGAGTGGTTAATGGGGGCGGACTGTAAATCCGCTGCGTAAGCTACGTTGGTTCAAATCCATCTCGGCCCATCTAAAAAAAGAGAGTGAACTTAGTTCACTCTCTTTTTTAGGCAAATTTTAGGCAAAAATTTGACTTAGTGCTTTGTCAATATCAGGATATTTAAACGGGAATTTATTGATTTCCGCCTTGTGGGGTAAAACTTTTTGACCATCTAAGATCACAGTTGCTGCTTCGCCAAATATTAAAACTAAAGCTGCCGCAGGAACTGGTAAAAAGGCAGGACGTTTGATTGCTTTGGCAAAAGCAACAGTGAAATCTTCATTAGTGACAGGCTGGGGAGCCGTGCCATTGATTACACCTGAGATTTGAGGATTATTCACAGCATAAATGATTAAATCAATTAAATCATCGCGATGTATCCATGAAAACCATTGCTTGCCTGTACCAATTTTGCCGCCGCCACCAACTTGAAAAATCGGCAGCATCTTCGCGATCGCTCCACCCATACCCAAGACAATGCCTGTTCTGATCTTGACCAAACGCACACCTAAACTAGTAACTGCATCAGCGGTTGCTTCCCAGTCTTTGCAAACATTAGCCAAAAAATCATCGCCTCCATAACTATACTCATCAAAAGTTTTGGTAAGGCTAGTACCGTAATAACCGATCGCCGAGCCACTAATTAAGACTTGAGGCTTGACATCGGCTGTAGCGATCGCCTTAACTAATAGCTTTGTAGTTAAAATGCGACTATCACGGATCTCCTGCTTACGTTTGTCCGTCCAACGCACACCAGCAAGGGGTTCGCCTGCAAGGTTAATTACCGCGTTACAGCCTGATATAGCATTTGCCCAATCTCCCAACTCAAAAGGGTTGTAGTCAATAACTTCAACATTGGGGAAAAATTCTTGGGGGAATTGACGGTTAGCTTTTTGGGGATTACGAGCTAGAACGACAATGCGATCGCCCAAAGCATGTAAACGTTCTACTAATTTCACTCCCACAAAACCCGTTGCACCCGTCACTACAATTTTCATAATTTATTTTTGCTTAAATTGATATTGAATTAATAAACATGATATTGAATTAATAAAAATGTCGCATAGGAAACGATATCAGATGGTCTAACTTTGTTAGTTTCGTAGAAATAAATTTTTAGGCAGCCCCTTAAAGACATCCGACTAAAACTAATTAATTATTTTAAAACGAAAACCAGTTCGTAACCACACTCATGGATAGATCCCAAAAACCTAAGTTACTGATTGTTGATGATGAAGTTGATAATTTAGATTTACTTGAGCGCATTTTTAATCGAGACTATCGCATCTTACGCGCCATAAATGGATTTGAGGCTTTAAAAATTTTAGAGCAGGAGCCAGATATTGGTGTAATTGTCTCAGATCAACGGATGCCGATGATGTCTGGCACTGAGCTATTAAGCCAAGTTGCCGAAATCTATCCTGACACCTTGCGGATTATTTTAACTGCCCATACTGATGTGCGCGATTTAGTTACAGCAATTAATACTTCTAAAGTTTTTAAATACATTACCAAGCCCTATCAAGTTGAAGCTTTAATCCAGATCGTTCAACAGGCAACAGAAACCTATAAATTACTAAAGTCAAGGACTTCTCAACTCCGTAACGAGCTAGAAAATGCGGAAGCTAAATATCAAAGCATTTTTGAGAATGCGATCGAGGGGATTTTTCAGACGACAATTGATGGATGTTATTTGATTGCCAATCCAATGTTGGCAAAAATTTATGGTTATCCTTCTACCGAATCTCTAATTAGTAGTGTTACTAATATTGCTAATCAGTTATATGTCAATCCAGACCGCCGTCAAGAATTTATTGATATTTTGCGTTCTCATGACACTGTTCCAAATTTTGAGTCACAGGTTTATCGCCGTGATGGCACAAAAATTTGGATTTCCGAAAATGTCAGGGCTGTACGCGATTCTGAGCGAACTCTAATTGGATTTGAAGGTACTGTTCAGGATATTACCCAGCGGAAGAGGGCTGAAGAAGAATCACAATTATTACAAGGTTTGACCTTAGAAATCAGCGCCGCCAAGGATTTTCAATCAGCTTTAGAAATAGCACTTAGAAAGATCTGTCAGTTTACAGGTTGGAATTATGGTGAAGCATGGATACCATCGCCTGATCGCCAAATTTTGGTATGTAGCCCTGCATGGTATAGCAGGATGGAAGGTTTAGAAGAGTTTCGTAAATGTAGTGAAAAAATTTCTTTCCCTTCGGGAATCGGTTTCCCAGGAAGAGTTTGGAATCACCAGCGACCCGAGTGGATTTGGAATATTTCACTAGAAACTGAATCACATTTTCTACGCAAATATCCTGCTTTGGAATGTGGTTTGAGATCAGGATTGGCAATTCCTGTGAGTGTTGATACCAAAGTTGTAGCGATCATGGCTTTTTTCACAATGTCTCCCAATGATAAAGACCAAAAAGTGGTGGGATTGATTGTGGCGATCGCTATGCAATTAGGAGCGTTGATGCTACGCAAGCGCGACGAAGAATCTTTACGCTTGATCAATGAAGAACTTGCCCTAGCACGCGATCGGGCTTTAGAGGCAAATTACACTAAAAGTACATTTGTCGCGAATATGAGCCATGAATTACGCACACCACTGAATGCGATTATTGGCTATAGCGAAATGCTGCAAGAAGATGCAGCTTCATTGGGGCTAGAGGATTTTGGGCAGGATCTCCAGAAAATTTATCAATCTGGCAAGCATTTGCTGAATTTAATTAACGACATTTTGGACATGACCAAAATCGAAGCAGGTAAATTGGAAATCCATTATGATGATTTCGATATAGCGATACTTGTATGGGATACTGCTGCTTCAATTCAACCATTACTAAGTAAAAATAATAATCTCCTAAATATAGACTGCGATTTTCAACTTGGTTATATTCGGGCGGATATGACTCGCGTCCGTCAAATCCTTTTAAATATTTTAAGTAATGCTTGTAAATTTACAAAAGCAGGTGAAATTCAAGTCAAAGTAGATCGCCAAAATTCTCCTCAAGGGGAATATTTTTGCTTTGCAATTAGCGATACAGGAATTGGCATAAGCCCAAAAAACCTCCACAATCTCTTTCAACCATTTCATCAAGCTGATAGCTCTACCACTCGACAGTATGGTGGCACGGGCTTAGGGTTGGCGATTAGCCATCGTCTTTGCCAGATGATGGGTGGCGATATTAGCGTAATCAGCCAGTTAGGAGAAGGTTCGACCTTCACTATTTGTTTGCCTGTCAATTGTGAATGGTCAACAAAAAAGTCTCCAAATGATCAATCAAAATCATCGACACTATCTAACCTCTCTAAACAACAGCCATCACAGGATCAACAGGATCTATCAAGCAAAACTTACCCTTCCATTTTGGTGATTGACGACGACCCAATGGTACATCAATGTACTCAATCTTATCTTGGTCATCTTGGCGTTTTCATCTATTCTGCATTTAGTGGAGAAGATGGTCTGGAGCTAGCGCATGAAATTTTACCTAGTGCAATTATTTTAGATGTGCAAATGCCTTCTATGAGTGGTTGGGATGTTCTCAAAAGCTTAAAGTCACACCCTTTAACTTCGGGAATTCCGATTATTTTACTGACGATTAATGACGAGCAACTTGAAACTTATGAAATTGGTGCAAATGATTATTTATTTAAACCAATTGATCGCGATCGCTTGATTACGGCAATTGATAAATATCGATCTGATTCAAAGTCTTCGTTGTCAGTACTAGTGGTTGAAGATGATATTAATGTCAGATCGATGCTGAAACGGATGCTGGAAAAGGAGAACTGTAAAGTCGTTGAGGCTCAAGATGGATACGAAGCTTTAGAAGTTATATCTAGTCATCTACCGCAATTAATTTTGCTCGATTTGATGATGCCAAATATGGACGGCTTTGAATTTATTCATCTATTAAGGTTGCGTCAGGATATTTCATCAATTCCGATGATTATCATCACGGCTAAGGATTTAACTGATGATGATTATGTTCGCTTGAGTGGATCGGTGCAAAAAATCTTGCAGAAGACTAATTGTAGTTATACTCAACTGCTTGAAGAAATTGTGCAACGACTTCATCAATTGGGCATCTTGTCGCTAACTTGCGACTTGTCTGACTCTATACTTTGCGAACGATTGCGATAAACTATTGCTTATGGCGATAAGCGATCGCTTGTTTTTTTTTAGCGCCCAGACTATAGACCGCCATTTCAATGCCAAATATCAATATTAAGATTCATCCCCGCGCTATCGTTCATCCTGAGGCAAAAATTGGCGAAGGTACATCAATCGGAGCCGATGCCATTGTTGACGAGTTCGTGGAGATTGGCGATCGCTGCGAGATTAGGGCTAGGGCAATTATCACAGGGCATACCAAGATTGGACATGATAATCAAATAGGCTATGGGGCGATCGTAGGCTCAGAGCCGCAGGACACCTCATACAAGGGTGCGGTTAGTTTTGTAGAAATTGGCGATCGCAATATATTGCGAGAATATGTCACTGTCAATCGCGGCACTAAAGAAGGCTCAGCTACCAAAATCGGTAACGACAATTTATTTTTTACAGGTGCACATATTGCTCATAACTGTACGATCGGCGATCGGGTGATTTTGGTAAATAATGTGTTGCTAGCAGGGCATGTAGAAGTAAATGACCATGCCTTTATGGGTGGAGATTCGGTAGTGCATCAGTTCACCCGCATCGGCTCCTATGCGATGATTCGCGGACAAACACGTCTCGGGATGGATGTGCCGCCCTATTGCATGGCAGTTGACACAAATATGGTACTAGGACTGAATAGACTGGGGCTACGCCGCAATGGGTTCAGCCACGATCGCCGCCGCACCATCCTTGCTGCTTACGAAGTTCTTTACAAGTCTGATCGCAATCGCTCTCAGGCGATCAAGTTTTTAGAATCATCACTAGAGTTTGCCGATAATCCTGATATTCAAATGTTCTGTGATTTCATCAAAGCTAGTCGCCGCGGTATTTGTAAGCTTTATGAAAAAGGCGCGAGTCGTATCGAAGAAGATCGCGACTAAACTTTGACTAAAGGCTTGGCATCAGAACGAATTGGAATAGAAATGCACATACCTTCTTTTGCCATCACCGCCCCAGCAAACTTCTCTTTGGCGAGATTGCCAACTTCATCCAAATGTTCATCACTATGTAAAGGGTCATGATGAAAAATTACTAAAGTTTTCACATTTGCAGCCTCAGCCACCTTGATCGCCTCTTGCCATGTCGAATGTCCCCAACCGATTTTAGGCGACGTAGTTGACCAATATTCTTCATCTGAATAAGTCGCATCCATAATCAATACATCGGCATTACGAGCTAAATGCACAAGATTTTCGTCGATGTGGTCTTTAAAATGCTCAGTGTCAGTGGCATAAACAGCCACGCGATCGCCACAACTAACTCGATAACCTGTTGCTTCGCCTGGATGATTGAGCTGCCCAGTCTCAACCGTTACTCCATTGCTAATCTCAATTACACTAGGGACTTCAACATCAAAAAACTTTAGACATGAACCCATAACCCTTAATGGCACTGGAAAATTAGGATGATGCATCTGTTCCTCCAGACGGTCTTGCATCGTTTGCCCTGTGGGAGCAACTTTTCCGTAGATTTTAAATAGATTACCTTTGATAAAAGCAGGCGTAAAAAAAGGAAATCCCTGAATGTGATCCCAATGACTATGGGTGAAGAAGATGCTTGCCTCAACAGGCTTTTCTTGCAGCAAAAGATGTTGACCGACAACTCTAATCCCTGTCCCTCCGTCAAAGATAAGTCGCTCACCTTGGCAACGCATTTCTACACAAGGGGTATTACCGCCATAGCTTACTGTGCTTGGCCCAGGGGTGGCTATACTTCCACGGACACCCCAAAAATGAATAGAAAACTCGCTGTCAGAAATGGACATTAGCTAACTCAGTGTCAGAGAATAAGGCAGGTAGACAGAACCCAAAGTATGGAAAAACTGTATCAGAATAATTATCTAATCACTCAGACTAGATTTGAGTATATGCTAACTCTATATATTGCTCTGTGGCTATCAGCTTTTAGTACTAGCTATCTCTAGCTATATTTTAAGACTATATTTTAAGAGTAAGGCTCGTAAATTTAGACTGTAGATTTTAGACTGTAGACTTTTTAGATTTTTATAGATTTTGGATGCAAGTTTGTGGCAGTGACTCAATTGATAGCAACATCTACCAAACAATCTAGCTCTTTAGCGCTAGCGATCGCGGGCATGAAATGTGCGGGCTGTGTGGCAGTGGTCGAAAAACGTTTGCTTGCTTGTAATGGCGTAAAGGCAGTAAGTGTAAATCTACTGACTGAAAAAGCGACAGTGGTTTACAACAGTGAAACTGCAACCCATGATTTAGCACCGCAACTAATTGAGGCGATCGCTAAGGCAGGTTTTGTTGCTGAGTTTATTGATAAACGCGATCATTCACCAAAACTGGTATCAAAAAATCCTCCTAAAACTCTTTGGTTTGGGATTAGCAAAGAAGTTGGTATCCCAGCCTCATTAGTGATTTTGGCGATCGTGGGACACTTAGGCTTAATCGGGGTGGCGGACTTTCCTTTGCTAGGCAATATGTACGTCCATTGGATCATCTCGACCGTGGCGCTGGGCTGGGTTGGTCGCCCGATTTGGTGGGATGGCTTAAAATCTTTGTGGTATCGCGCCCCGAACATGAACTCACTCGTGGGTTTAGGGACACTTTCAGCATATTTCGCTAGCACGATCGCTTTATTTGTACCGCAGCTAGGTTGGCAATGCTTTTTTGAAGAACCTGTAATGCTTTTGGGGTTTGTGCTGTTGGGACAAGCATTATTGGAGCGTGCTAAGGGCCAAGCCTCAAGTGCCATTCACGCTCTGATGGAGTTACAACCTGCTAACGCCAGATTATTAATAAATTCGGCTGATGGTGATTTGCAAATGCCGATCACTGTAGAAGATTTGCAAGTTGGCGATCGGATTATGGTTTTGCCTGGGGAAAAAATTCCTGTTGATGGCGAAATAATTGGCGGTAGTTCTAGCGTAGATGAGTCAATGCTGACGGGAGAATCAAGCCCTGTTATTAAGCAATTAGGATCACTAGTAACGGGAGCAACTCTAAATTTGACAGGCGCGATCGCTGTCCGAGTTTTACAAACTGGCTCAGAAACTACTCTGGCGCGAATTGTATCGATGGTCGAGTCGGCCCAGGCTAGTAAAGCGCCGATTCAGAACTTAGCTGATCGCGTAGCAGGATATTTTGCATACTCAGTTATGGCGATCGCTGCATCCACTTTTTTGATTTGGTATGGTGTTCTCCATGCAGAGGTGGTATTTAGTTTGCGATTAGCGATCGCAGTTTTGGTGGTGGCTTGTCCCTGTGCGCTCGGCTTGGCAACTCCCACCGCGATCATGGTCGGTACTGGGCTTGGTGCTGAGAAAGGGATTTTAATCAAGGGTGGTGCTAGTCTTGAAAAGATCGATCAACTATCAGCGGTAATTTTTGATAAAACAGGTACTTTGACCACAGGCAAGCCTGAAGTAACTGATGTATTGACCAATGACTTAGTGATTTTTGGACGTCGATTGATTGATCACACAACTTTTAGAAGTCTAGGCGATCGCCAAGTTCCATCATCAGCTTTACGGGTTTTGCAATTAGCGGCTAGTGCCGAGGTCGGGGCAAATCATATTCTCGGAGCAGCTACGATCACCAAAGCTAAAGAGTTAGACATTGAGCTATTACCAACTAAATCATCACAAATCATCGTGGGCTGTGGTGTGGAAGCAATACTTATCAATGGTGAAATGGTTTTAGTTGGTAATCCTGAATGGTTAAGTGAACGCCATGTGGAAATCTCTAGCGACAATATAGAGCGATCGCACCAATTAGCCAAGTCTGGCCGAACGCCAATTTTTGTTGCTTGCGATATGCAATTAGTTGGCATGATCGCCATCCGCGATCGTCTCAAACCCGAAGCCCCTGAAGTTGTTCGTCAAATCGAAGCAATGGGTTTACAAGTCTGGATGCTCACAGGTGATCGGCAAGAAACAGCAATCACGATCGCTAATCAGCTTGGCATTCCTCCAGAACGGGCGATCGCGGAAGTCAAACCTGAAGGCAAAGCTGCCGCCGTTTTAAAACTGCTAGCCGAAGGTCAGCGCGTTGCCATGGTTGGCGATGGAGTTAATGATGCACCTGCTTTAGCATCGGCTACCGTTGGCATTGCTCTTAGTTCAGGAACCGATGTTGCTATGGAAACTGCTGATATTGTGTTGATGCGTCATGACATCAGCGATGTCGTTCCCGCGATCCAACTCAGTCGGGCTACCTTTCGCAAAATTCGTCAAAATCTATTTTGGGCTTTTGCCTACAATACCCTAGCGATACCAGTTGCCGCAGGGATTCTCTATCCTAGTTTTGGGATCACGCTTAATCCGACAATTGCGGGTTTAGCAATGGCTCTTAGTTCTGTAAGTGTGGTTTTAAGCTCACTATCACTGCGATCGCAAAAAAGCTTAGGAAAATAGAATGGATTGGATTTATTTAATTATCGCGGGACTATTGGAAATAGTCTGGGCAAGCACTTTAAAATATACCGATGGCTTTACAAAACCAGTACCAAGCCTAATTACGATTTCCACTCTTGCGGCTAGCTTCATTCTGCTCGCCCAAGCTTTAAAAACTTTGCCAACTGGAACAGGATATGCAGTGTGGACAGGTATCGGTGTGGTTGGCACAGCGATCATTGGTTCATTGTTTTTAGGTGAACCTCGAGACTTACCGAGATTTGTCTGTATCGGCTTAATTGTGATTGGCATAGTCGGTTTGCGATTTACAGGATCGAAATGATAGGATAGGCGATGCTCTACATTGCCCTATCGACTGAAGTAAAAGAATGGATTATAAGCCGTTGAATGACAAATCTTTGAATGCTAAGTCTTTGAATACTAAGTCATTAATATTAAGTATCCTCAGCTTATTGTCTATTTTATTTATCTTCATCACTTTGCAAGCTAGTTGGAATAATCCTCAAGAGCAAACAAAACTAGATTTATTACAAACAGATTTGATTCTGCAAGCTAGCCAAGTGCAAGAGAAAGCGACCGATGACATATTTCAAGTCCTGATCGGCGATCGCAAATCTCAAAATCCTCAAAATATATATGCCCAAGCACTCAGCAGTTATCAAGAAGTGCGTGATGCTAGCAAATCTAACCTTGCTAAATTTGATCGTCTATCGTTAAGTTCAGATTTACAAAGCGATGATCCGCAGTTTCTTAGTAAACAGCGTCAAAAGAAGCAAACTAACCTTAGCGAAATTAGCTTGCGAATGGGACTTCTGCAAGTGCAAACTGGCGATACTTCAGGGGCGATCGCGACATGGGATAGCATTGCCAATTTAGAAGGGCGATCGATGACTAGTAATGGATTAACTGCCCAAATCCTGAAGGGACTTTGGTCAGAACCAACGATTTTATTTCCTAATGCCGAAGCTCAAATTCGCCGCACTCTTGATAGCTGGTATCGCAAAGCAGCGCTTACACAGCTCTATCAAGCTCAACAAAGAAGCGAGAAACTACCTGAACTTGAACAACAATCTCAAATAGAAGTAAACTTAGCAATTAACCGTTTAATCATCATTAATTCTATTCCCTTGATAGGTGGTAGTATTGGGATTTTGCTTTGGCTAGGCTTATTAATTCAATGGATTTTCTTCCGTAAGTCTTCTCTATTTCATAATCCTAATCAAACCAACTGGCAAGTACCTTGGGGGATTGGCACAACTTGGGAAGTAATGGTGTTGTGGTTTACAGCATTTTGTTTAATCACTCAATTCGTTCTACCATTAACATTTGAACTATTAGGGCTTCAATCAAGAGCTAGTGAAGATTTCACATTACAAGCATGGCTGGTTTTGATTCCCTACACACTTTCAGTTATGCCAATGCTACCGATTTTGCAAACCAGTCTTGGCTCCTATCGCCCCTTGCCCGATGATTGGTTTAAATTTAAAATCACCTCACCACAATGGTTAGCATGGGGGATTTGTGGATATTTTGCAGCGGTTCCATTGGTTCTGCTTGTCTCCATCATCAGCCAAAAATTTCTACAAGGTCAAGGCGGCGGCAATCCTTTATTGCCAATCTTGACCGACAGTCAAAATAATTTACCGAAGTTCTTGCTCTGGACAACCCTAGCGATCGCGGCTCCTTTTTTCGAGGAATATCTGTTTCGCGGATTTTTGCTGCCTTCGCTCACTAAGTTTTTACCTGTCTGGGGGGCGATCGCCTTAAGCGGTTTTATATTTGCTTTAGCTCATTTAAATATTGCCGATATTATCCCCCTCAGTATCTTGGGAATGGTGATGGGATTTGTGTATTGGCGATCAGGGAATCTTCTCTCTTCGATGCTATTGCATTGCCTCTGGAATAGTGGCAGCTTTTTTGCGCTAATCGCCCTCGGCGGCAAATAGAATAAGCTAACTCAATTCATTCTATTTGCAAAGCAAGATCCAAGGATGTTCCACAAACGCCGAAATATTACCCTTAAATGGTTCACTTCGGGAGCGATTTGAGGCATCTAATAAACTCAAAAACCTCTCGACATCTTCAAAGTTGACTTGATGGATTAAATAACGTGATAGAAATTGCCTGACGATTCTTCTTTGCAAAGCTAAAGGCTGCTCTTTCAATCTTTGACGATGTAAACAAGGTGATTGATTATCCCAAATCACGGAAATATTCTCTTCAAAAAAACAGCTAGCTTGACTCTCTAAATAAATAACATCTTCATGCAAAAGCGCCGATGTCTGAGCGATCGCACTTTCTAACTGCAGATTAAAATGTGTTTGCAGATAAGGAATTGTTTCTAAACGTAACCGATTACGCCGATAGTCCAGATTTTGATTGGTGCTATCTTCCCAAATTTGGATTTGATTTTCACGGCAAAATGCTGCGGTCTCATGGCGACTGACATTTAACAAAGGTCGGACTAGATTAATCTCCGATGTCAACGACCGCCGCCAAGTCAATGAAGCAAGTCCATCCGCCCCACTACCGCGCATCAAGTTATATAGCAAAGTCTCAACGCGATCGCTGCGAGTATGTCCTGTCACCACATATTTGCAATTGTGTGTATTCGCCATCTCTATTAACATTGCATAGCGCCATTCTCTTGCACTTGCCTCACTCTTCAGTGGAAACTCAGCAGTTCTCAAACAAAAAGCCACTTCCCATTCGTGCGCGATTTTTTCAACATGAAGAGCATTAGCACTTGAGTCACTGCGCCACTGATGGTCGCAATGGGCGATTGTTAAATTCCAGTTAAACTTAGCTTGTTGTATTAGCAAAAGTTTTGCTAAACATAGCGAATCTTGTCCACCAGAAACGGCAACTAAAAGCCTTGACTCTCTTGGCAACAAATCAACTTGCGATCGTAAAACAGCATTTAACTGAGCACGTAATAATTTTGTAAAGTGCCTAGTAAAGCTCAAGATTTAACTCCACAAATTTATATTTAAAAAACTTATATTTATATATCGCGATCGCTAATCTAGTACTATAGCAATCCTAAATGAGCCGTGGAAATATAAGGCGTATAAACAAGGGGCTTAAGCCCCTTGTTTGTCCACAAATGATTTAGGATTGCTATATATGCTGGACAAAATTCAAGCAAAAAACAACTATTAATGACATGATAATGTAAGATTAAAAGCCTTGAGGGCAAAAGAATTCGTGCTAATGTCCAAGAAATTTATTTTTTGTGTTGTTTTTTGTGTTGTTTGAAAGAGAAGCGATCGCTTCTCTGAACGTTTTTAAGTCTAGGATTGCACGATTTCAATTGCATAATTTCAGCAAAGTTAACTCGTGGGTGAGGACTATGACAAATGCTAAATAGAATCTTTACGATAAACAGATTGCTACTGGCTTTTACAGGAGTAGTGATTGGATTAGGTGCGATCGGTCAAATTAATGATGTTTCAGCCCAGTCAAAAATTGCTAAAAATACAGCAACCAATTCCGCGACTGCTGAAAAGAAGGTAACTAATTCTCCAGTTGCGAAAACTAAATTACCCAATTCTGCGACTGCGAAAAGTAAGGTAACCAAATCTCCAATTGTGCAAAACAGGTTGCCTGATTCTGCTAAGGATCTCAAACAACCGCAACAGGATATTTTCTCTAAGCCTCTTACCTTTAAGACTAATCGTTCCATCGAGATCTCTACTAAGCCTGATCTTGATCTTGTAGAAGCTGCTCGAAACAATCTAAAAATTGCTCAGTCAGCACCGACATCTAATTCTCCTCTGCTCAAAATCAGACCGATTACGACTCAAACTGAAGGCGCAACGATTAAGCGTTTATATTTTCCAGGACTTAATGCTGGTACACCTACTGGATTCGGTTTGGAGACTGGCGATGTTTTTGTTGGTCTCTTCGGCTCCACCGCAGGTAAGTTAAGAGATACAGTTGATGGAAGTATCTCTGTCGGTACTGGTTTAGGTAATGCAAGCGATTTTGTTGCCGTTGAAGGTGTTTTCAGTATCAATAGCATCCGTAATTTTGGTTCTAATGGTTCTTTCGATCTTAAAGTCCATAGAGTAGTTTATGCAGACCTTGAAAATCAAGTTGGAGTTGCTGTCGGTTGGACAAACTTTGCTAACTATGGCAGTAATGCAGGTGGTACACCCTCTTCGGTTTATGGAGTTGCTACTTTATCGCGTCTAACTAACCCTGACAGCCTAGACAATCCTAAACCTTTGGTCATATCTGCTGGTGTTGGTGGAGGTACTTATCGTAATTCTAGCAACAATAATGGCGTAGGCATATTCGGTAGTGTCGGCTATTTAATAGATCCACAGTTTGGGATTAGTACTGCTTACTCAGGACAGGGACTAAACTTTGGGGTTGGCTTCCTCCCTGATCGCACCTTGCCTCTAAATATCCAGCTAACCTATGCTGATGTTACGAATAGTAGTACTGCTGGCAGTCAGCTTATTTTGGGCATCACTTATGGGGCTAATTTCATTGGTCGCAGGTAATTTTGTTTAGGTGATATCTAACAATAAAAGTACCCGATTTATTAAAACCAAAATGTGAGTGTGCCGCGCTTCGCGCGGCACACTCACGGTAAAATCTTTTCAAGAAATCGCCTTAAGTCATTTTAGGTAATCTGCTATGAAAAAAACATTGTCCGTCTTATTGTCGTCTGTACTTGGTCTTGCTGGAATTGGTCTTGCTGGCAGTAGGTCTGTTTTAGCGGGTACATTTCCTGTAAATCCTGGAATTCAGACCTCTAATAGTCCTACTGGGTCTAATGCGTCTGGAACACTTGTTCTTCTTAGCCTTACCGCACAATCTCAAATTCTTGGTATTGTAAGAGCAGGTTTAGATGCACCAGAGGGTTCACTCACTCGTGATTTCTTTACTTTGTTGACTAGCTCCAATAAATCAACAGCAAATTTATTTGTACCTAGAGGAAGATTGGTTAGTGGGTTGATTGCATCAGGTGTTAGCGGAAGTCAAGCCAATCTTTTGGCTGATAGTATTAGCTTTTTAGTTCCATTGGGTTCCAATGCAACTCCATCTCTTCAAGAAGGTTTTTTAGCTGTAGACGGAACTAGGTTAAATCAAGCTATTACTATTTATAATAGTATCCTTGATGATATTGAAAAAGATCCTGTTAGGAAGCGTAAGCTCACAGAAGACCCTGCTTTTCAGGCGATCGCTAGATTCCTTACTTCTGTCCGCGCTCAACTAACTGATACTGCATCTAGATAGTATTTATTACTTTGGCATTAAAGCCTTAAAGAAGTTCGCTTTTTGAGAATTTTTTTAGGGCTTTTAACTTTAATATTTGTATATACTCCCTTCTCAGCATCAAAATAAACATTAAAAACCAAGAATTAGCGGCGCGGCGCGCCGCAATGTCTAATCTTTGGCTGGCAAGGGAGTATTCACATCAAGCGCAAGAATTTTTTCTTGCCAACTTGCAAGACTTTACCTGATAGTTCGGCAACACTAGAAAAAGTGCGATCGCCTAATTTTTCGCCATCAAGTTTGACTGCACCATTTTTGATTTGGCTTTGAGCTTCGCTGTTGCTTTTGCAAAGTCCAGAAGCTTTGACCAGATAATGTAATGGGGCAGGGAAATTAATTTGAACAAGTTCAAATTCGGGAATATCACCAAGGTCTGTAGTATTACCTTCAAGAACAATTTTTTCAGCATCCTGTTGAGCTTGTAACGCTGCTTCAGGACTATGGTATTGACCAACGATCGCCACAGCTAGTTGTTTTTGCTTTTCGCGAGGATTTTCAGGGAGCGTGGCTAGATCAATATCGGTGAGTAGCTCAAAGTATTTGTCAACCAGAGTATCGGGGACTTTTTCGAGTTTGGAGTACATGGTGAGTGGCTCGTCAGTAAGTCCTACATAGTTACCAAGAGATTTGGACATTTTTTGTACGCCATCTAAACCGACTAGTAATGGGAGCAGCAGTCCAAATTGCGCTGGTTTGCCTTGACGGTTTTTATCTTTGAGTTGTAAGTCTCGCCCAACGAGAATATTAAATTTTTGGTCAGTGCCACCTAGCTCTACATCTGAGTCGATCGCTACGGAGTCATAGCCTTGCAATAGTGGATAGAGAAATTCGTGTAAGTAGATGGGATTGCCTTTTTCATAGCGATCGCTAAAGCCTTCTTTGGCAAGCATTTGCCCGACGGTCATAGTGGCTTGCAGACTAATAATTTGTTGTAAATCAAGCTTGTTTAACCACTCTCCATTGCGGCGTAGCTCAAAGCGATCGCTAGAAAAATCAAGAATTTTCTTCGCTTGATCGAGATAAGTCTCAGCGTTATAAGCTACTTCTTCGTGTGTAAGACGAGGTCTTGCTTCAGAGCGCCCTGTGGGATCGCCAATTTGGGCGGTGAAGTCACCGATAATTAATACTGCTTTATGTCCTGCATCTTGAAATTGACGCAGTTTCCGCAAGGCAACGGTATGCCCTAAATGCAAATCAGGACGTGTGGGATCGATACCCAGTTTGATACGAAGTGGGCGATCGCTACTTTGAATGCGATCGCGTAAGTTCTCAGTTTCGCTATTGGGGAATATTTCGACAACACCACGTTCTAAAAGAGTTGCGAAATTAGTTTGGCTTTGAGACATTCTAAAAAGTTACTTAAATTTTAGCTAATTACAAGGCTATGAAATCACTCAGTTTTAATAATACTACGCTAAAGGCTTAAGTCTTTTAAGGCTTCCATGTCATCGAAAAACAAATCTTTAATTCATCGATTAAGTTCACTATCTTTCGCGCAATAGCCTCTGCATGTTAATTCATAAGCGTATAAGCATCTGGGCAAATATATCCTTCATCCTGATTTTTTGGCTTAGTTGGTATTGCTTTGGTCGGCAAATTACTCTCACACAAAATTGATTTTATGGTTTTCTGATTAGTGTCATTACTCGCGATCGCATAGACAATTCCTGTATAGGCTTTTAGTCCATCCTTTAATGGAACTGCATTATTTTGAACAATTTGGATAGATTTTCCAGCAGATCCCGAATCTTCCCATATGGTAATTTTGTAACTATAGAAATCAGAATTAAGTGGCAATCCCAACATTAATTGATTTAGATCATTAGAAAATTGTCCATTCTGTTGAAATATTTGCTGCTGCGATCGCATGATCGCGCGAATGGATGATTTATGCTCAGTCTGGCGAATTAATGCTGACGAACTAATTAAATCTGGCGATCGCAAAATTTTGATATCACTAGCAACGGTTGTATTGTCAGAAATTTTAGTTAATTGCTGAAGTCGAGAATCTAGCACTGTGGGGCGAACCTGATCGGGAACAGAATTGGCAATTTTTAGCTGTCCATCCTTATCGATTTCATAAATTGTCTGGGTGGTGAGGTCACCAAAAATGAGATCGAGTTGTTGAGGATTGGTGCTGGAGTTAGTCTTAAATTTACCTGCGATCGCTGTCTTCCCCAATGGCAAATCATTAGACAGAATATAAATATTGCCATCAACATCGTTTTGGGTTTCAAAAATTGCCGTACCAGTTTTGACTCCCTCTTGATTTTTAAACTCCCAAGTTCCTGCTAGTTTGGGATTGGTGGAGATTTTGGGGCGATTATTAGTGTCATTACAACCAATCAATAACCCGCTTGTGATCAACTGAGTAGCGATCGCCCAAGCAAAAAATCTAACTAAATTCGATCTCTGGAAAATTTGGCTTCTCATGTATCAAATAAGCGTAGTTCGGAAGTTGGAGAATTAAGGAATAAGTTCGCTCTTTCGAGCACTGATGGAGATACTTTAATTTGCTTGAGCGTTACCAATCCTTCGGCGACAAATGATTGGCATAAGTCAGCATTATTTCCTTTATTAAAAGTTGTTTCATAATAAACTTCCCGAATACCCGCTGATATAACTAGCTTTAAGCAAGAAATACAAGGTTCCAAAGTTACATAAATACTTGCGCCATCAGTGGGAATACCATGTTTTGCGGCTTGGGCGATCGCGTTTGCTTCAGCATGAACTGCCCTTGATGGAAAATCTTTACTAGCATCGCAACTACTGAGATTGGGATAGCAATATCCTTGAGTGGTACAATGCGCTGATCCAGATGGTGAGCCATTATATCCTGTGGCTAACACTTGCTTGTTTTTGGCAATCACGGCTCCAACTGGAAAGGCAAGACAGGTTGATCGCATCGCCGCGAGCTTGGTCAGCAACATAAAATATTCATCCCAAGTTGGGCGCTGTTGGAAGGCTGCATTGTCGCTCAATTCTGTCATGGCAATAAACAAATTGGTTCTAGTTACTGATGTTACGTGGAACCTGCCCTCATTGCCTAACCCCTTCTCCCGCAGGAGAAAAGGAGCAAACCCCAAATTATTTTCTTGTTCCCCTCTCCTGCGGGAGAGGGGCTAGGGGTGAGGGCTTTAGAAACTTCCACGTAACATTAGTAGTTATAGCGCAAAATAGTCTACCGCAATGGTATAGCTGACAATGATAGAAGACAAAGAATCAATCTTATCTGTCCATGATCGCTGGATGTATCGATGTATTGACTTAGCTAGGCAAGCCAGAGGTCGAACTTCACCAAATCCCATGGTGGGGAGTGTAATTGTTAAAAATGGAGAAGTTTTAGGTGAAGGCTTTCATCCTAAGGCGGGTGAACCTCATGCCGAAATATTTGCAATTCGAGATGCTCAGAAAAGCGATACAGATTTGCAAGAGGCAACGCTATACGTCAATCTTGAGCCTTGTAGTCATTATGGGCGCACTCCACCTTGTACTGAGGCAATTATTCAAGCAGGAATTGGTCATGTGATAATCGGAGCGATCGATGCTGATCCACGAGTATCAGGTAGTGGGTGCGATCGCCTTCGGGCGGCGGGGCTTACAGTCACAACTGATATTTTAGAACAGCAATGTTTAGAACTAAATGAGGCTTTCTTTCATCGGCTTAAAACTAAACTGCCCTTTGGCATTTTTAAATACGCGATGACTCTTGATGGCAAAATTGCGACGACTTCAGGGCATAGCTATTGGATTACAGGCGCAGAATCAAGGCAGATGGTGCACGATCTACGCATTGGCTGTGATGCGATCATTACAGGTGGAAATACAGTCAGGCTAGATAATCCACACTTGACAACGCATGGAAGGAGTGAGCATTGTCCTTTACGGGTAGTGGTAAGTCAGAGTTGCGATCTTCCTGAAGAAGCAAATTTGTGGAAGATTACCGATACCGAAAAAACTCTCTTGATCACATTGCCCAATCAAAATCGACAACTTCAACAAAAACTACGCGATCGCCAAGTAGAAGTTTTGGAATTGGCAGATATATCCCCACAAATGATCATGCAAGAATTAGGGAATCGTGGCTGCAATACAGTTTTATGGGAATGTGGAGGCAGACTAGGGGCAGCAGCCATTAAAGCAAAAATGGTACAAAAAATCTACGCATTTATCGCTCCTAAACTAATCGGTGGGTTTACTGCACCCAGCCCTATTGATGATCTTGGCTTAAACTTAATGACCGATGCAATTGATCTATTACGACCACAATTTAAGCAAATTGGGATGGATTTTTTAATTACTGGCTACATCAGCTAAGTCAATTGGATATATACCGCGTCGCCACTTGTATTAAGACAAAACCAAACCCAAGAAAGTGGGGGGCGGCGCGAAGCGCCGCCTCCCACTTTCGGGTTTTATGTCCTGATACATCTGGCGACAGCTATATACCGCGTCTAGAATGAAGCCCATAGTTATTTTAGAGGGGCGCAGGGCAACGCCCCGCTTTGGGTTTCTTCTGCGTCCATGTTGAAAACTTTAGTTTTCAACATGGACACGGTATAGAACGAGGCGATCGCAATGAATTGCTAAGATTTGGATTAATATGACTGAATATATATCAATAAAATTGATTAGTTGGCAATCTTAATCTATGGCAACTGCGAATAGAGGAAATCGATCTTTCTGGCGCTTTATCATCAACGATACCACTGGGTTTGTGGTGAGGCGGCTTGGACAAGCGGTTGTTGTCGTTTTGGGAGTATCGATCTTAAGTTTTTTTGCAATCACCAAATCGCCCGGAAATTGCTTTTCTGAGCTACGCAATAATCCCAGCACCCCTAAAAAGACAATCGAGCAGTTAGAGAAACAACTGAACTACGATAAACCTGATGCAGTGCAATATCTTTTATGGTTGCGGAATACTTTAAATGGTGATTTAGGAGTGCGTTGTCAGGGCTTAGCACCTGTTACGCCGCTAATTGTCGAGCGAGCTGGCAATACCTTGATCATGTCACTTGCTTCATTAGTGGCAACTTGGCTGGTGGCGATTCCCCTCGGAATTTATAGCGCTGTTAAACAAAATACTTGGAGCGATCGCATAATCCAAGTGATTAGCTATGCGACACAGGGTTTTCCCAGTTTTGTATTAGCGATTTTGCTACTAATGCTTGCCCAAAATACAGGCTGGTTTCCTGTTGGTGGTATGACTAGCATCGATTTTAGTGATCTTTCATTTTTCGGCAAGTTTTTAGATATTAGTCATCACATGATCTTGCCTACTTTGACCTTGACCTTAGTTAGTTTTGCAGGATTACAAAGAATTATGCGTGGTAGTTTGCTTGATGTATTGCGTCAAGACTATATCAAAACTGCTCGCGCCAAGGGTTTGCCTGAAGGCAAGGTGATTTATGTTCATGCACTCCGTAATGCAATTAATCCTTTAATCACTTTATTAGGATTTGAGTTTGGGGGATTGCTGGGTGGTGCATTTATTACAGAATTCTTTTTTAGTTGGCCAGGGTTAGGAAAATTGCTATTGGAAGCAACTAGAGAAAAAGATACTAATTTGGTAATGGCCGGGTTGATGCTGGGGACTTTAATGTTAGTAGTTGGTAATCTGATCGGTGATTTACTACTCAAAGCTGTTGATCCGCGCATCAAGATCAACGATATGGATTAGAACAAAGAAAAGGCAGCGAAATAGTTTTGGAGATGTCCAGACGTTACATGCTGCTCGTCTCAAGATTGTTTTTTATAGTTACAGCAGTTGTTAATCAAATTCACCACGATAAGGGTCGCAGGGCGAAGCCCCGCAATGGGTTTTATATTGTTTTTTGTGGTAGGTTTGAAAGCGAATTGCTGTAGGGTTGCGATATTATTAAAATCTATAAAGTTGTATCTTTTGGTTAGCAATGTTTCCCTTACATGACAATAATCCGACCCAAGATACTTCCATAGTTGTTTACACATTGATTTTGGTAAATGTGCTGATTTTTGGCTATCAAACCAGCTTGCCAAATTTTCAACTTGCAGAATGGTTAGGCAATTTTGCATTAATTCCTAAAGAGTTAATTGCTAATCCCTCAAAGCATATTATTCCCTTAATATCATCACAATTTCTCCATGCTGACATCTTCCACTTAGTTGGAAATATGTGGTTTCTTTATCTATTTGGTAATAATATTGAAGATCAGCTTGGACATTGGAAGTTTTTGTTTTTCTATATATGCTGTGGAGTAGTGGCGGGATTGGTGCAAGCGATGACTGCACCAATGTCGATGATTCCCATGATTGGTGCGAGCGGTGCTGTATCGGGAGTGATGGGCGCGTATCTGGTCAGATTTCCCCGCGCGAGAATTTTGAGTTTAATATTTTTAGGTTTTTTTATCACCGCTATTCCCATTCCATCCGCAGTATTTCTGGGCTTATGGATTGCTGGACAAACTGTGTATGCAGCAATGGTGAATCCAAATTTACCAGGGGTTGCCTATTTGGCTCATATTAGCGGATTTGCACTGGGCGCGATCGCCATGTTTTTACTGCCGAAGCGATCTACCAAATAAAAAAGCAAATAAAAAAGCGCCGCTTTTATTTTAATAACTTTTATTTTAATAAATTAACCGTAAAAGTTGTTCCCTGTCCGACTTTGCTCTCAACATCAATCTGACTCTGATGACTATCTGCGATCGCTTTGGCGATCGCTAACCCTAAACCCGATCCACTTGTAGAAGAATTTACCGATCCAGATTTAGAACTAGATTTAATACTTTTTTGCGGTTGATAGCGATAGAAGCGCTCAAAAATTTGCGATAGTTCCGCTTCAGGAATACCAATTCCTGTATCTATGACTTGAACTTGAATTTGATTTTGAGAAGTGATTGGCTGCGCGGTAATCTGTACTTTGCCGCCCTTTGGAGTATAAGCGATCGCATTACTTACTAAATTAGTAAACAAACGACCTAGGCGATCGCGATCGCCTGATATAACTAAGTTTTGCTCATCGCTTAGTAACTCCAACGTGATTTGTTTTTGTTGAGCGATCGCCTGTTGTTCTTCACCCACTTCATTTAAGATTTGCCATAAATTGCAAGATTCACGCCGCTGATTGTTAATACCGCTATCGTGTCTGGCTAGAAATAGTAAATCTTCAAGTAATTTCCCTAAACGGCGCGTAATTCGTTCGATCGCTTCAAGCTGCGATCGCTGAAATTCTGGGTTAGCACCTGGGTCAGCGAGAGCCACTTGGACATTGGTTTGAATTATCGCGATCGGATTGCGCAGCTCATGAGATGCGTCAGCCGTAAATTGTTTTAAACGCTGATAAGATTCGCGTACAGGTTCTATCGCAATTCCAGCTAGCCACCAGCCGCATAATAAAACTACTCCTACCATCAAGGTTGTACCAACTGCAAGATCTAGGAATAACTGCTTTACAGGCTTAGTGACTTCAAACCAAGGATGACTTATCCGCAGATATCCCAATAGTTTTCCATTAATCATCATCGGCTCGGTCATTTGCCGCAATGGTTCTGCTTCTGACAAATGTACGGTGCGATAAAATGGTTGCAAAATTCCTCTTTCACGCTCCTGTAAAGAATCAGGATTACTATTAGTTGTCCAGAGTATTTCTCCATTTGCACTAAACCAATCAATATCAATATGATCAGCATTAATTACTTGAGCATTTGCCGAGAAATTATGATTAAAATCTGATTCCAAATCGATTAAATTAGACCGAATTAGCGATCGCTCGATCACTTCGGCAACATGGTCGATCGTATCATCAATGCGATCAATCAATGTGGTTCGTACATACAGATAGAAACCTGTCGCAAACACAATTAATAAGATCGCTGTCACAAGCGCATACCAAAGCGTCAGACGGCGGCGCATAGCCAGAAAAACAGGATTGGGGGCAGGAATTTTAATATTCAAATTCTTCGAGAATAGTTAACAATCTATCTTGACAAGAACTAGGAATCAAGTCGCTTAAAGGAATCTCACGCTTGCCACCGCCGATCGCGATCGCTGTTTCATTCAATACTCTACTAACATCCGTCGATTTAATTCCATCTGGCAGCATGGGATAAAACTTCTCGGCAAGAGGACGATGCAGATGAGCATCATTTAAGTACAAATGCCACTTGGCAATATCAATATAAACATCTTCAGCGATCGCGGCGGCGAGTTGTTCGATGCGTTCTGAGTTACTCATTTGTTTAGTGATTAGTTATTGAAATTAAGTTTAATAGAATTAAGTTTAATAGAATTAAGTTTAATAGAATAAAGCGAAACTAAAACTTAAGTAAATCAAACACATTCTGAACTGATATCTGCCAATCTCCAAGAATCTCTAGCACTGGTAAAATATCAACTCCTTGACAGATATTAAAATTATCGTTCTTAAAGGTCAAAATCCTTCTTTCTTTCGGTACAATCAGCCAACCGAGTTTTGTTCCATGTTTTAAAGCAAATCCAATTTTATCGATAATCAAGAATGGAGATTGAGCAGGTGAAAGTATCTCAATAATCCAATCAGGAGCGATGGAAATTTTGTTTAATGGCTCTCTATCATCATCAAGTGGAATATTCGACCATTCAAATACAGAAATGTCTGGCACAATTGACTGCTTACCAAACGTACAACGCAATTCAGGAAAAGCATAAGCAAGCTTTTTCGGTTTAGCCATTTGGTTAATAGCCATAACTATTTCTGCTTGCAATGTGCTGTGTTTACCTTGTGGCATAGGCTTTTGATAAATTTGATCGTCAATGTATTCACTAGCTGGTTTTGTTTCTGGTAAGGCAAGAAACTCCTCAAGTAGTAATGTATTTGTGCTTGTTTCTAATGCGATCGCCATAAATCAAATCTCCATACAGCGCTTTGCGCTGTTATAAAATCCAGAAAATTTTTTGAAAGTGCCGCTTCGCGGCACTTTCAAAAAATTTTTTATGCTGCTCAAAGCCTTAACAGGCTGTATCCACAAGGAAATCTACATTTAAATTTTTTGTAAAAATGTTTCTTTAGACAAAACCCAGATCCCATGTGCGAGGATGGCGATGCCCCAGATAGCGGCTACCCAGACTGACCATATCCAAATCTCGTTAGTGATTGATTGCACAAACCACAGACAGGTATTCCAAGCTGAGTACAGAGCAAGGTGCAAATAAAAGTTAACTCTACGTTCAAGAGTTTGATATTCAGGATCATTAGGATCGGGTGGTTTTGATAGCTTAGGCATACAAGAATAATAATTGAGCTTTAACTAAGAGCTTTACAGCAGTTGTCGATCAAATCCACTACGATAAGGGTCGCAGGGCAAAGCCCCGCAATGGGTTTTATATTATTGTTTGTGGTAGGTTTGAAAGCAAATTGCTGCAAGTAAGAACTTTAACTAAGTTTATGCTAACCCAAAACTTGATTGTCACTAAATTTCGCTCTGTAAGATGATGCTGAGTGAAAGATATTATGCTAACTTCCATTTAGTACTTATAAGTCACAATCAGAATGGATACGTGGGAAAGCTTCCGCATGGCGGGAAAGACACTCGCCGCTAATCGTCTGCGTAGCACATTGACGATGCTAGGTATCATTATTGGTAATGCATCGGTAATTTTGATGGTCGGGGTCGGACAGGGCGCACAGAAATATGCATCACAGCAGTTTCAGTCCTTAGGTACTGATGTAATTTTTGTGATCACAGGTACTGACAATGCACGGCGAAATGTGATTGCGCCGCCCAATCGATTGGTTCTTGCTGATGCAGAAGCGATCGCCACTCAAGTACCAACTGTTCGCAGTGTCGCCCCACAAATCACTGGCTCAGAACTAGCGATCGCTGGTAATAATACTAAACGCGCGACTCTGATCGGTACAACTGACACTTATGCGATCGTTCGTAATGCAGAAGTTAGTTCTGGTAGATTTTTTAATGAAGAAGATATCAAGCGAAATGCGCGAGTTGTCACTATGGGAGCAGCGATCGCTAAAGAATTATTTCCGCAAGGTTCATCGGTTGGACAAACAGTAAGAATTCGCGGCACTAGTTATGAAGTGATCGGCATCATGTCCGAGAAAGGTGCATTTCTGGGTACAAATCAAGATGACACTATTTTTTTGCCAATCACGACCATGACTAACCGACTGACTGGCAAAACTTCACCCTATGGCGTAGCGATCGCGGTAATTAATGTATCAGCAACTAGCAATGACAATGTAGCTGCTGCTCAATTCCAAATTTCTAACCTGTTGCGGCTGCGTCATCGCACTTCCGATATTAATGCCGATGATACATTTACAGTTCGCACTCAGCAGGATGCTCTCGAAATTGTCGGCAATATTACAGGTGCATTAACGATATTACTAGCGGCGATCGCGGGGATCTCGCTTTTTGTCGGTGGAATTGGCATCATGAATATCATGCTGGTATCAGTTACCGAGCGCACTCAAGAAATCGGACTTCGTAAGGCTCTAGGAGCTTCACCGAGCGATATTCTTACCCAGTTCACGATTGAAGCCGTGATTTTGTCCTTATTAGGGGGGGCAATTGGTACAGCGATCGGCATTAGCGGTATTTTACTGATTGCCGCAGTTTCGCCTTTGCAAGCTGGGGTATCGATCGGCGCAATTTGTCTTTCGGTAGGAGTGTCTGGTGGTATTGGCTTATTTTTTGGGATTTTCCCAGCCCGCCAAGCGGCTCGACTTGACCCAATTGTGGCGCTACGCAGTATTTAGCCCTTTTGCCTCTTTTAATTTAAATAATTTACAAATACTGTAAAAAATGATTACTACTAATGCGATCGCGACAATTTCTCAATCGTCTGATTCAAAACGTGAAATTGTCCGCCTTACTGATGTTTGTAAATATTACGGTCAAGACGATACGCTCGTCAAAGCGCTAGATGATGTTAGCTTTGTAATCAAAGAAGGCGAATATTGCGCGATCATGGGAGCTTCAGGCTCTGGTAAATCGACTTGCATGAATATCATCGGCTGTCTTGATAGCACCACTTCAGGGCAGTATTTTCTAGATGAAGAAGATGTCTCTGATATGGAAGAGCGTGATCTCGCAGGAGTTCGCAATCTCAAAATCGGCTTTGTCTTTCAGCAATATCATCTCTTAGCACAACTCTCTGCTCTAGAGAATGTAATGTTACCAATGGCTTATGCCAATGTCCGCCCAAAAGAGCAAAAAGAACGAGCAGCAGCCGCTTTAGAACGGGTAGCAATGGGGCATCGGTTAAACAATCGCCCCAACCAAATGTCTGGTGGACAACAACAAAGAGTAGCGATCGCCAGAGCGATCGTTAATAATCCTGTAATGCTACTCGCTGATGAACCGACAGGAGCGCTCGACTCGCGTACCACTGCCGAAGTGATGGAGTTGTTTGGCGAATTGAACACCAGTGGCATCACCGTAATTATGGTGACCCATGAAGCCGATGTCGCAAGAAATACGCGACGGATTATTTGGTTTCGTGACGGTCAAATTGTTAACGATCGATTATCCCCATCCGATCTTAATCATGTGCTGTAAAGCTACAAATTTTGATTAGATTCGATTAAAATTTAGGGCTTTTCCTCATAGTCTGGGGCATAAGCTTGCAACAAATTACTAAGCTGTGAAAGTACAGACTCCTTATTAACCGATCCGAAATTAGAGCGATCAGGGAAAAATTCTGGGCGATCAATATTGCGGTCAATTGCTTCTTTGACTTGTTGAGCAATTAAGTGTTGCAGATCGGCGAGGGCTCTATCCCTTTGATAGCTTGCACCTTGCTCGGTGGTTGCATATAAAGGCGGCAAACGGTTGAGGGCGTAAGCAGCAATATCGCCTAGATCCAAAACTTTATTACTATTTGCCTCAATTTCTGCGACCCTTGCCACAGCCTCACTCAAAACCAATTCTTCCATCACATTAATAAACTGCTTACGGGGAACAGCAACCACTTCGCCTGTTAGCAATGCACCCATCAAGCGATCAAGAGCCATGTACTCCTCGACTGAGAGTTCAAAGGCACTATCACAAATTCGCCCCACTTCGGCTTCCATAGCAGGCGTTAGATAGCCGTCTTGCAAAGCCTGTTCGACAATCGATTCAATGCTGGTTTTTTGTAGCTTTTCCACTGTTATCTCTTTAATAACGTAATACTAGGGTACGTCAATGGGAATGATCGTATATTCAGGTAGAGACATTTGGAAATGCTCATTTTGACTAAGCATAATTACTAGTCGCGCCACGGACTGAGGCTTAACTGCTAAATCGCTCCAAGGTATGGCAATTTCTAAGCATTGCCCCAAACCTATTTTCGTATAAGTGGCGATGGTTTCCCAATCAAATTTTTCTGTAGATGTTTGAAGATTGATCGATTTATCAGCTAAGTTGATCGTTAAGTGATGGCGAAACAAGTAATTTAGCGGTGATACATCAGGCATATCAAGAAGCTTGACAGGACTGTTGGGATGTATGCGATCAGGATAAAACCACAATAAATGTAGCTTATTTTGAGCAACGCTTTCTAAATTACTAAATTCTAAGCGTAAGTAGCAATAAAAATGATCGTACCCATACCATAAGCGCTTGACAGGAGCATTTTGATGCATCGCTCCTCGCGCCCCACTAATTTCGATTTTGCCTGCACCTTGCCAATCATCATTCTCAAATCTGCCATTAATCACAGGATTAATCAGGCTAGTGGGACGTTTGCTAGTTGGTACATCATGAGGCTCAAGAGGATAAAGCAGTGCGTGAGGTACTGGCTGATTGAGGGCGCGATAAATCACCTGCAAATGTTCGCGAAATAAGCGATCAAACATCGCATCGTCATTGGAGCTATGCCCTTCCCCAAACCACCAGAACCAATCAGAACCTTCGGCTGCCATTAGGCTTTCCCATGCTTCAGGATTATTGTCTAGCGTGGCTTCGGGATGGTTTGCTAAGACTTGCCGAGCATCAGCAAGTAATTCCCAAGCTCGATTTTTGACAGGATCGCCGATCCATGTGGTGAAACTGGAGTCAATCCATGAACCGCTATGTAATTGATGAGGAGGGATTTTTTCAATGGGTGGAAATTTTTCTAAATATTCAGAGGCGGTGACCAATTTCAGGTTTTCATTTTCTGAAAAGTTTTTGTAAAGAGTCTGCAAAAACGGATTGCCATCTTGAGGATAAAATTCCCAACAATTTTCGCCATCAAGGGCGATCGTTACCAGCCAAGGCTGACTATCAGGATGTTCCGATAAATATTCATTTTGCTGCTCTTGAATACGCATTAAACGATCGCATAGGTCATCGCTAGCGGCTTTAGGCAAGAGGGCGCCATAACTAAACCCAATTAAATCCGAGAGTAAGCGATCGCGAAAAATAATTGCTAAATCACCATGTACAGTTTCGAGACGATAGGGCTGATAGAGGAGATGGGGTGCATTAATCTCGCCACGTTCATCTCGACGGAAATAATGTCCGAGACTCCAGCCTAATACGCCTTCATCAGAACATAACCATGAAAACCCCTGTTTAGAAACGTGAGGTAAAATTGCGGGACTGACTGATTGCTCTGACGGCCAAAGCCCTCTAGGGTCGCAGTTAAAATGCTGGCGGTAAACTTCTTTGGCTTTCTCTAAATGTAGGGTGATATCTGGTTCATACCGAAAACGGGGATTTGGTAAATGCATTTGGGGAACTGCGATTCTTCCCGCTTGAGTATCGGCAAGTAGGGGCATGATCGGATGGCAATAAGGGGTAGTAGTGACTTCTATTTGTCCATCTTTTTGCATCTGCCGATGTTGAGGCAAAATTTGGGCAATAATCTCCCGCTGTTTGCTGTAAATTCTCTGGCGATCGGCTAAGGTGAAATCTTTGCCGCGATTGTACCATTCTGCAATTTCGGGATCACCCTCACGAAAGAGGGGATCAATCCATGACAAGTTATGCCATGCTAACAAGTCGCTAAAATCAGGCGCTTGCCAATTATTTACACACCAATCAAAGCCGTAGGCTTGCCTTTGCGCCAATAAATCTGCATAGCGCGGATACGGCTCAACCATTGTTTGATGATAGGCATCAAAAAAGTGTTCGACGATAAAATGTTTTTGCGATCGCGTTAAGCTATCAACAGGAGTTAAAGTAAGCGCTAAATACGGGTCAAAAGCTTTTCCCTCTACATAATCTTGTAGTTGTAAAATTAAAGATGGAACAAGATTGATCGTTTGATGTAGTTTGGGGTATCTTGACAACATCAACGCCAAATCCAAATAATCTTTTACGCCATGCAACCTCACCCAAGGCAAATGATATTTGCCAGCGATCGCGCTTTTATAAAGAGGTTGATGTTGGTGCCAGATAAAAGCGATATGTAAAGGAAAAGACATAAGATGACTGGCGATACTTTTAGAAATTGTGACACACCTATAAGGATTTCAATCCAAAAACTTTCTGTAAAACTATGTACGGTTAGTCTTAGCCTTTGTCTGATGGGCTGTAGTTCTCCTGATACGGCTAAGCCCCTTACTGCTCCAGTGAGCCCTGCAACAATATCTCCTCAGACTAAACCTATTCCCGTCCAAGAGTTAGGACAATATTTGCCTATTACTGCCATTGCCACAATTTCTGGACGCGAGATTCAGCTTGAAGTTGTTAATACTCCTAGTCAACAAGAAAAAGGTTTGATGTTTCGTCCGCCCTTAGCGGATGATCGCGGGATGTTATTTCCCTTTACACCAGCGCGTCCTGTTTCCTTTTGGATGAAAAATACGCCTTCGCCTCTCGATATTATTTTTTTATTAGATGGCGAAGTTAAAGCGATCGCCCGTAATGCCACGATATGCAAAACTGATCCCTGTCCAATTTATCCCGCCAATGGCGTTGTTGCCGATAACGTACTAGAAGTGAGGGCAGGACTAACTCAAGAAATTGGTTTACAAGAAGGCGATCGTATTTCTGTCAAATTCTTGTTGCCAAAAAATCAATCGCCTCTATAATTCTAAAATTAGAATAATTGCTCTGCGCGAAGCGTGGCATAGTTATTTAAATTTATATGACTTCCATAGAAATTACAGAATGTTCAAAACTACTTGGTAATTTCTGCATGAAAGTGCTACAAGTAGCAATGGTGAATCTTGAGTGAAAGAAGAGTTAAGAAAATGACAGCTAGCCGAGTGAGAAATCCTGAACCGCAGAGATCCCCTCAGCCTCTTGATCGCCAGAGCAAACGCCTGTCTGCAAGTCGCCAATCAGAAATTAACAAGAACGTTAAACGTCTTCCTCGCACCACTTCTTTTCCCCTGCCTCTATGGTTGCGAGTGTTGATGTCCACTCAAAAGCTGTCGATCGCAATGACCGTAATGCTCACTATTTCGGTATTCGCAATTTATGGCTGGACAGTTTATGCTCAAGATCAATGGAATCAACAATATAAAAAGCTTGAACAACTCAAGCGCCAAGAGCGGCAACTGACTACCGCCGAAGGTGCTTTTGATAACGATATGCTGCGCTCAGTGCAAAAGAACCCAGGGGAATTAGTGCGCGAACGTCCTGAGCAATCAATTTTTTTGCAAGCTGCACCTTTGCGCCCAAAGCGTGATGTTCCGGCAACTGTGTCTGAACTTCCTAAAAATAAGCCAAATGAAAGTTTGGGATATTAACTACAGCAGTTATTGATCAAACTAACCACGACAAGGGTCGCAGGGCGAAGCCCAGCAAAGGGTTTTATATTATTGTTTGCGGTAGGTTTGAAAGCAAATTGCTGTAAAAAGTGAGCGCCTAGATCTTTCTCTTCGTCGTTTTGTGTGCAGTATTACAAATGTTTGTCGTCATAATGTCTTAAGTTTTTAGAGCTCAGAATTTAAGTAATCGATCTAAAATTTATGACTGTAGAATTTCCTGCATTCACCCATACATTGCTGGCTGCGAAAAAGGCTAAAGGTTTGAGCTTTGCCGATCTCGAAAAGCTGATTGGACATGATGAGGTGTGGATTGCTTCACTCTTTTACGGTCAAAACAGCACCTCTGCGGAAGAAGCAAAAAAAATAGCTGATGCATTAGGGCTAGGCTCAGATATTGTCACTGCCTTGAGTTCATATCCCAGCAAAGGTTTAGGGGCAATTGTTCCCACTGATCCACTTATCTACCGCTTTTATGAAATCATGCAGGTCTATGGATATCCGATTAAAGAGATTATCCATGAAAAATTTGGGGATGGCATCATGAGTGCCATTGATTTCACTCTCGATATCGACAAAGTAGAAGATCCCAAAGGCGATCGCGTTAAAGTAACGATGAACGGTAAATTCCTAGCTTACAAAAAGTGGTAACAGTGATATCTCCTTGATTTCCCTCCTTGATTTCCCTAAATTCAGAGGTAGGAAATTTTCTAAACAAGCCTAATTTATGCCGAAAATGGATGTAGCACAGTAATCCTGCTGTAAGTTCAGTATGAACAGTCAACACCAGTGCAAAGTCTTGTAAACCAACCTTTTGAAATTACTCGCCGTGCAAAGTCATGTCCTAATGTGCCACCTGTTACGGCGTAGGATAAGGCGAAGTCTAAGTTTGAACTGTACTGACTTCTGACCATGGATCGTAGGCGTTTTAAATCGAAGACAGGAATTTTAAAATCATTAGGAAGACTGCCCATTTCAAATAATTCTTTGAGAGCAATCCAGCGGTGGTGTCCAGAATCTAGAATAACTTTGGTATTGTCTTGGCGATCGCGAATCATCAAGGTTACAAGGGGTATGCCCCTCCATCCATTGGTAAGGATGCTTTCTCTATAGTTGCTTGCAAGTACTTGTCTATTATCGCGATCAGCACCATATTGAACAAAAGCATCAAAAAATACTTCAGGTTGAAACCAATATGAGGCAGAGAGCATTTTTTTTACAGTCGCGGTCGCGTGTATTTTTTGTTCTTCTGAGAATTTGCTCTCATCGTCAATTCTAAAATCTTCCCAATTAAAATCACTCCATTCTGCTGTCTCTAGTAACGACAGCCCTAAAACAAAATCAAAAGCTTTAGCATTTATTGCCAAAACTGTTTTTGCTTCCTCAACTACTATTGTCTTTATTTGTACAGTTGCCTTTACTTCCTCAACTATTTTTACAGGGGTTCTATTAAGTTTTGAAGATGCTGATTCTTTCTTATTTTTCCATTCAATAAATGCATCGTCAGTCAAGACTTTATTAACCCGTTCCACGCTATAAAGTTTTATAGGTATAGCACTTTTAGATTTGGAATTTGGCTTAGTCGTATCACATTCCCCAAGAAGTTTTTTAATCAGAGCATCAGTAAAACCATGCAGTTTCTTTAATTCGCTGACGGAAATATATTCTGTTTCTATATGGTCTATATCCTGAGTCATTTTTTTCGTAAGTGGGATGATGGCTAGGGATAACCGATAGGACTGCGATTTTTGTATTTTATACTATTAGGAAATGCTTAACAATACAGTGCGATCGCTCGCCATAGCTTGGTTAACAGCGATTGCTTGTTGACCTATCTAAAAAAACAATGCAATCACCTCAATCTAAAAGTAAATCATAATGATGATCGCTATCAAAATCACTTGTGATAAACTCTACCAACAGGCTAAATACTACACAGAGTATGAAAGTTCCAAACAATGATCGCGCAATCATTGAGCCATCAAAGCTGATTGAATATTTGCTAAATACTGAGCATAAACGTGGTGGCACAAAAGCTAAATTGCTGATTCAGTTTGGTTATTCGCTAGAAAACTGGCAACAATTAGAAGCAGATATCCGTAGATTTCATCTTGTGGTTGATGCTAATGTAATTAAAGAAACTGCTTATGGTGTCAGGTATGAAATTAGTACACATCTACTAACTCCAATTAATAGGCAATTATTTGTGAAAACAGTCTGGCAGATAGATAAAGGTACGGATTTTCCTCGTTTAATTACTTTAGTTCCTGATTAGCAATATTGGAGGCTGTAATGCATTTTCCACTTTACACAGATGTAATTCTGTTGACGAATTTACCTGAAGAAGGTGTCTATGCTGGCGACATTGGTACGGTTGTTGAGCGACATGATGTGATTGGATTGGAAACAGGCTACAGTGTTGAGTTTTTTGATATGCTGGGTAATACTGTCTCTGTTGTTACTCTGCCAATAAGTTGTTTTCGTTTGCCAACTCGTGCAGATAGACCGTCAGTTAGGCTTATGGCTAATGTGGCATAGCTTGCCTTTTACACATCTAAAAACTAATTGCGATCGTCAAAATCTTCAAGTTCATCAAACCAGCGATCATCTATTCAGCTATAGCAATGATTACAGAATTTAAATCTACTGTGACATAGCCGTTACTTTGACTCTTTCAAAAAGTAATCGAAAGGTTGATTTCTAGTCCAAGGTAGCCATGAAGTTCTTGCTACCTGATGTAATACTTGATCGTGTATCTGTAGTTCTTTGCATAAAGAGTTCCAAAGACACAATTTACGAAGTATACCTGACTCAGAGGTTTTAGTTGATTCAGGTAATAGTTTTTTATAAATGATTAGGGATAGGAATATTGACGAGTAAGCTAGCATTATAAATGCGAAGTTATTCCTTACTGTAAATTCTATATTACGAGCCAACTCAGTATTGGAACGAGCCAATTCAGTATTGGAACGAGCCAATTCAGTATTGGAATAGTAAATTATTAAAGTAACAAGCCCTACAAAAAGAGAAAAAACTTTTATGGGACTAGTACTAAATATAAGAAACCTCTTAAAAGGCTTATAGTGTTTACCAGATTCAATATATGAATAGTCAGAAAGAAAAATATATAGAAAAAATTGAGGAAAGAAATTGTAACTAGAGCTAAAAATGACATTTAGAAGTCTAGTCGCTACTCTTAAACTAGTATTGGTTGAGCTAGTAGATTGTTTTGTAGAAGGGTCAGTACCTATCATTTCAGAGAGAAAGCCAAGCGATACAGTCATATCAAGAATAGATTCTATGGGAAAAGATGTCACTTTTTTAACTGCTCTAGACTTTTCCGAGTCAGAACTCCAAATATATTCTTTGACAGTTTTCGCAAAAAGATACTCCATGAAAGATTTATGCCCAAACTTGAATGTCCCTAGAGCTGATGGATCGTCTACTAATAGACCACAAGTACGAACATCAGTTTTAATATGTTCTATATCATCAGGAGTTTGGATTCGTTGCTGTAATGGTCGTCTATCTTCATTAGAAATTTCAGGTACATCAGTTGATACTGAATCAGGAATAGTATCAATCAATTTATTAATCAATTCATTAAGTTGCTCATTTGAAATTTGATTACTTAGCTGTGCTGCTGCCATGTAAGAAGCAATACCGCACATAAAGTAATCTCGTTCATGACTATTGAGTGCCATAAAATCTTTAGACCCTTGAGCCTTTAGCCCTTGACGACGATAACTGCTTCTAACGAAACGTTCCATCACATATGCTGAGTTAAGTGACGCAGTCTTTTTATACAATTCTTCTTTTTCCCAAAGTACAGAGACCACATGAAGTAAAGATGGTCTTGAAATTAAGTCTAGAAAACGAGTTTCACTTTTAGCAAGAGTGCAGATTTGCGCTCTTACTAATTCTTTTTGCGCTCTCAATGCTTTTTGAATCTGATCAACAGTAAATGGAACTAACCTAATTGCTTCACAATAAGGGATATCACTAATTGGCTTCATAATTCCAAGGGCAGTTTTCATCTCTTTATCATCTAAAAAGAAATTAGGACGACCAGTAATTATAATTTTGGCATTTGGATAACAAAAACTCCATAGAGATTTAAAATGTTTAAGCCGTAATTCCGAGTTACCAATAAGTGCCATCTCATCAAAGCCTTCAAATATCAAGACTAAACGACCTGCAACGTGAAGACGCATTAAAGCCTGTGGATCTATTCTATATTGAGATGCCCAAGCACCTAAAAGCTCAAGAGGTCTCAAATCTCTAGGGCTTTTTCCGCGCAACTCAATTAAAATTGGAATCCTTTTGGGCAGTTGATCACTTTCACACATCAAATGATAAGTAAACATTAGTGTTGCGGAACTTTTACCTTGCCCATACTCCCCCAACAAAGCAGTTTGACGTTGGCTAGGTTCGTCAAGCCATTTCCTCAAATAGACTTCAACATCATCGTCAGCTTTTTCGTATTCTGAAGTAAACAACTGTGAAGGAACATAGACATCATTTAGAGTCAAGTCAGATTCTGGCAGTTTAGTAAACGAAACCCGTTTCCGAATATCGATACGATAGTCCGCAAAATTAACTAAACTATCTAATAAATCATCTTCTGACTTAAATTTAATCTCTTTAAATAAATTAATTGAAGTATTTAATTTTTTTAAAGTATCTAATTTATCACTTCGATCTTGAAAAGCGACTATAAACTCACTTATTTGCTTATCCTGAGACTGAGCAACTTCTTTTGAATAGTTCAGAAAAACATCTAAATCTTGATTGCTCAATATAGACTGTGCGGGATAGAGAAAGAATAATGTGCCTATATTTACATTTTGACCTACCCAACAACCTTGTTTGTCATGCCATCCAGAATCTTCATCAATTACATACGATGAAGATGAGAGCCTTACTAGTTCTCGTGCTTGCCTCATCCACGATTGGGATATTTGATCTACTGATTGCTCTAAGTTGATGAACTGATTAGAGTCACTAGCTGAATACTCTTCTAAATCACCTTCATGTCTCCAAATCTTTTTTAATTGACCTATTCCTTCAATAAATACATCAATAGATTCACTGTTCTGCTCAAATTGATATTGTTGAATACTCTTTCGCCCATCCCAATTTTTTTGTCGCCCAGACGCAACTTGATATAAAAGTATTAATAATAAAAGCAATAAAGCGTGACCTTCCCAAGATGATGGCTGAGGCACATCAAGTTTTTGATTCGACAAAAGATATAATATTGCTAAAACTGGATGCCAAACCATTATTTTCCCAGCTAGGGATAAACCTAAAGCAAGAGTTAACCAAATAATTGTGAATATAGCTTCTAAGGAAAACTCTTCACGAAAGTACTTGCTAGAGTAAATAGAGATATGTAAAAGATTGAAAATAGATCCGAAGAAAGCAATTACTGTAAAAACAGATAAGCCTGACCAAATTGGTGATATTGAATAACTTGAGGCATTTTGTGAAGCTTGAAAAATGCCAGTGTGGTATTCAATTACTAGCGTTATTGTAGCTCCAATAATTCCTTGAAAAATAGGATTAGTCGCTATCTTTCTAATTAGAGTAGTATCTTTGTTCTCAGTTGTTTCTTGACTATCTTTGTTCAATGGAACCTCTTTTTTGCAAACTATTTAAAAAGACTTTGCTCATTATAAATCCAAAATATTTAACAATAAGCATTTATGGCTTACATACATATGCCATAAATGCTTATTGTGCTATATCATCAACTCTAATTTCAAGGCTTCTAAACTAATCGGTTGCCCCAAACCTGCTTTTCGGATACCTTCCCGTAAATCTGACATAAACTCGCGATCGCTCAAAATCTCCAGCGTTTCTACCAAAGAAGCAAAATGCTTCATACTCAATGCAACAGTCAAATAATTAAGCAAAGTTATTAGCAAGTTTTGATTTTGGATTTATATTAGCTCTAATTTTTTGTTTTTTGATCAGATAGATCGTTAAGGAGTTTTCCTGTGAGGCTTTGGAAATATAGGAAACCCGCAGAGGTTAGGAAAGCAAAGTAGGCGATCGCCTGTCCCAAAAACAACCGATCACGAAAGCCGAATAGAGCTT
>JBBRMK010000009.1:0-64832 GCA_038230875.1 Pseudanabaenales cyanobacterium | reverse complement strand
TTGATAATTAGCGATCGCTTGTTGTGGTGTTGCCCCCAAACATAAATGCGTTTCGATTTCTCGTGATCGCTTGACCAAATCTTGAGTAAATCGCTCGGCAGCGATCGCGGCACCATTCATCGAATTTCCTAAAATCATTCCTGCTAATGGAATCAAATATTGCGGCGAATACCAAGTATCAGGTTGGACGACTAAAAATGTGGTGTAAGCGAGAATTGCACCAGTGCCAACCACAACTGATATCCACATGATTGGTAAGACGTAAGGCACTTTTTCACGCACCCGATTTTTGGCTTCCCGCGCCGCCATTAAGCTCATTAGTAAAATGATCACTAGAATTACTAAAGGCTGCTTAATTTCAAATACTGCATCCAGCAAAAATCCAACTACGATCAATTGGATCACACTGCGAAAAGTAGCGATTAATAAATTCTTTTCGATCGCTAGCTTTTGCCAGACCGAGAAACTAATAGCGATCGCTACCATTCCAAGTGCGATCGCCATTTTAGGAATATTCAGATCGATAATAGCAGTCATAAATTAATCAGCGAATTGCGCTTTTATTATCTATAAGATTTAGGAGGCACGCAAAGAGTGCCTCCTAAATCTTATTAAATAATCTTATTAAACTTTATGACTGTAAAGCTCTTAAAGTTTGCGAACCAAGAACTCCATCGACAGTCAAACCATACAAAGCTTGGGCTTCTTTAATAGCGGCGGTAGTCTTTGAGCCTTGCACACCATCGATCGCGCCATCATAGAATCCCAAATTGCTCAACAGCCTCTGTCCTTGTGCGATCAAGCTGTTGCTCAAACCATCAGGAATATTACTTGGCTCTTTAAAACCAACATTAACAACTGGTCCGACGACATTGTTATCACCTACTTCTAGAGCCGCAAGCGTTAAAGATCCTGCAACTCCATCAGCAATTAAGCCATAGGTCTTTTGAGCCAAAATAATTGCTTCTTTGGTCATTGGTCCTGAGATTCCATCGATCGCACCACCATAAAAGCCGCGATCGCTTAGTAACTGTTGCACATTTTTAATTGCATTAGATGGATTGCTAGGATTAGACGTTTCTGGATTTCCTCCATAAGTATCAGCTTGCAATGCAGCGAGAGTTTTTGATCCGATTACACCATCAGTCTCTAACTTATAAAATGTTTGTGCAGCAATAATCGCCTCTTTAGTAGCTGCACCTTTAACACCGTCAATTGCTCCAGGGTCAAAACCGCGTCTAGCTAATAGTTGTTGAATACTAGCAATTTCTGGCGTATAAGCAAATGCAGCGATTGGCATGGCATTGATGGCGATCGCACTTGCTGCTAACCCAATACACAAGACCGACTTAGCATGATGCGAAGACTGAGCAATCGTCTCAAGCAATTGACAATCTAGATTCTGATCAATACTTTCGCCTTGCTGTAAGCGATCGCAAAGCATTTCACTGTGGAGATAAGCAACAAGTTCCATATAGTTCAGCCTCAATAAAAATCCCATTTAGCTAATCAATTGGCTCTTTTGCATCCGTCTTTAGCACGCGGAAAGTAATGAATAGATGTTTTTCTAGTACTCATGTCAACATGAATCAGAAAATACATTACAACTCCAAAAGAACCATTTAATTTATTGTATAGAAAAAAACTGTAAATGTCATAAATTGCTTGTTTTTAGTGAGCTTTGAGCTAATGATTAAAACTTTTATTAAGCGCTTCAATTAAGCCATCTAAGGTATATTCCAAAGCTTCGCAATCGACACGCCCAATTAATTCGTAACAGGGCTTAGATGTTTGGGGCCCGATTGAGGCAATTTTTACGGTCGTGATCCACGATTGCCAAGTGTCTTTGGGAGCAACTCGATCAAGTAATTGGCAAAAATTCTTCACCGTTTTAGAGCTAGCAAAAGCGATCGCATCAAGTCGTTGATTTTGAATGGCATCTAGGGCAGCATGATCTATTGCTTCTGGACAAACCGACTCATAAGCAGCGATCGCCTCAATTATTGCGCCATGCTTTTGCAACTGCTCCACTAATATCTCACGCCCTCCCGACTCGACACGCGGGAACAACATTTTTTTGTCAGTTAAGACATGATTTTTATTGACAAAAGCTTCAACCAAAGCATCCGCCACAAAATCCGTAGGCACTAAATCTGGCACAATCCCATAATTTGCCAACACTTCTGCAGTCTTACGTCCGACCACAGCTACATCCAAAGAATACAAAGCACGGCTATCTTTTCCAGCCTGTTGCAATCGTCCAAAAAAGCTTTCAACTGCATTCGCAGATGTCAAAATCAACCAATCGTAATTAGATAGATTGCTGATCGCTTGATCCAACATTTTCCAACTAGTCGGCGGTGCGATCGCTAGAGTTGGCATTTCAATTACTATTGCGCCTCGACTAACCAATAAATCCGTAAACTGGCTAGCTTGGTTCACGGCCCTTGTAACTAAAATTCTTTTGTCTTGCAATGGTAACTTTTCCTTATTTGCACTTTGTTCAAAATTTTCTAACGTTTCAAAGGAATAACTTGTCAATTGCTCATGAAACTTTACGACTTCTCCAACAATAATCACTGCTGGCGACAGCGATTCTTCAGGCAATTTTGATTGAATATCTGTCAAAGTTCCTACCCATACCTGTTGATCTGCTCTTCCACACCAACGCACGATCGCAATTTTTGTATCCGCAGATTTTCCCCCTTGCAATTTTTCCAATAATCCTGCGAGATTATTTGTTCCCATCAAAATCACTAGCGTCGGAATTTGTGCGATCGCCTCCCAAGGTAACTGACTCAGATCATGCCCTGTCATCACTGCAAAACAAGAACTAGACTCAACTTCCGTGAGCGGAATCCCTGCCAACATCGGAGCCGCGATCGCGCTAGAAATTCCTGCAACTACTTCCCAATCACAATTTGACGCTTGCAAGGCAAGTATCTCAGGTAGCGATCGACCAAATATCCAAGGATCACCACTTTTCAGGCGCACAACGCGCTTACCCTGCAAGCAATAATTCACCAACATTTGATTAATTTCATCTTGCTTGATGCTCGCCTGACCGCCGCGTTTGCCAGCAATTAGGCGATCGCAGTTGTCTGGAGCGAGATCTAATAAAGTGTGCTCAACTAGCGCATCGCTAATCAGCACTTCTGCATCGCTAATCAAATCTCTAGCACGAACCGTCAAAAAGTCCACACTACCTATCCCTGCCCCCACAATAAAAACTTTGCCTTTCATATTTCGGTTATTGTATTTAAGACTAAATATGTGTTCAATATTAGTTAATACTAAGCAATATTTGTACTCACTTAAAAACCATTACTCAGTTTACATTATACTTATACCAAATCTATATTCTGAATCTAATTTAATAGTCTATTAAATCTAGTAAGTTATTATTTATAATGAGAGTTAATTACCGTGAATACAATCAAAAATCAGTCACAAGAAAACATTGATAATTACAAGCAAAATCAAATTTTTGAGAATAATATTTTAGGGATTGAGATAGAAAAAGAGCAGGAAATTATTGAGCCATTTGATCCTACTAAGATTAAAGTTGATACAAGACAAATAACAATTGATTTAGTTCTCAATAGAATTAAATTTGGCGAAATTGAATTATCTCCAGATTTTCAACGTAATTCTACTATTTGGAATCCTGTAGCTAAAAGTCGATTGATTGAGTCAATGCTTATCCGCATTCCATTGCCAGCTTTTTATATTGATGCGACTGATGAGAATAAATGGAAAGTTATAGATGGACAGCAGAGATTAACTGCTATTAAACATTTCGTATTAGGTAAGAATGAAGAAAATAATGATGACAAAGATATATTTAGATTGTCAAAATTAGAGTTTCTCACACAGCTTACCAATAAGTCTTATGAAGAAATACCAAGAAATTATCAGCGAAGAATTAATGAAACTCAAATCACCCTTCACTTGATTGAAAAGGGAACATCAGAAGAATTTAAATTTAATATTTTTAAACGTATTAACACTGGTGGGTTACCTTTATCACCGCAAGAAATTCGTCATGCGATTAATCAAGGTAAAGCAACAAAGTTTCTTGAGAAACTTGCTAAAACTGAAGAGTTTAAAAATGCTACAGCAAATTCTGTGCGAGATGAACGTATGGCGGATCGTGAGACAGTTTTACGCTTCTTAGCATTTAAGATCACTCACTTTTCAAAATATGATGCAATCGATCTAGACACATTTCTGAATAATGCTATGAAAACAATGAATGATATGTCAGATGAATGTCTTGACAATTTAGAATATGATTTTTTTAAGGCTATGTCTGCTGCGATAGATATCTTTGACAATGAAGCATTTCGTAAACGGGCTGATAAAAATGCTAGAAAAATGCCTTTTAATAAAGCTCTATTTGAGTCTTGGTCTGTAAATCTAAGTTATTTAAATTCTGATCAAATAGAATTATTAAAGATGAGAAAAGATGATCTTATAGGTTTATTTATAAATATCAATGCAGATCGTCGCTTTATTGACTCTATCTCTGAAGGAACTGGCTCTATAGGAAGGGTTAAATATCGTTTTAGCAAAGTCAAATGGTTGATTGATACAGTTCTAAATATCAAGTAAAATGAAAAAGATTTATATAATAAAGAAGAAAGTTAAATATGATTGATACAATAGAATTAACAAATTTTAAATGCTTTGAAAAACGAACCCTAAAGTTAAGTAATATAACACTGCTAACTGGTCTTAACAGTTCTGGAAAATCTACATTTATTCAATCAATTTTATTGTTGCGACAATCATATGATCAAGGGCTTCTTCCAGATTTTGGATTAGCACTGAATGGTGATTTAGTTACTATTGGTACTGCACAAGATGCACTATTTGAAGGTGCAGTGGAAGATCAAATTGGCTTCAAAGTTAATTGGAAAGATGGCAAAGAGGGTGAATGGCTATTTAATTACGACAGAGTAGCTGATATTAATTACGACAGAGTAGCTGATGTTAATTACGATAGAGTAACTGATGTTTTAAGCTTAAAATCTAAACCTACGGACCTTGAGATTTATAATAAGAGCCTCTTTAATAACTCTTTTCAATACCTTACTGCAGAACGAATTGGTCCTCGCCCATTTTTTGAAACCTCAGAATTTCAAGTACAGCAACTTAGACAAATTGGCACTAGAGGAGAATATGCTGCACATTTTTTCTCAGTTTATAGAGATAAAAATATCCCCAACATTGCCCTTAGTCACCCAAAAGCTGAATCCTATAGCTTAATTGAACAGGTCAGAGCTTGGATGGGAGAGGTTAGTCCAGGGACAAGAATTGAAAGAAAATTGAGTCCTGATATGGGTTTAGTCAGTTTGCAATATTCTTATGGACTGAGCAACCCCTATCGAGCAACCAATGTCGGCTTTGGAATTACCTATACATTGCCAATCCTTATCGCTATATTATCCGCACCATCAGGTACACTCCTCCTTCTCGAAAATCCAGAGGCTCATCTTCATCCTCAAGGACAAGCAATGATGGGTAACTTATTGGCTCTCGCTGCTAATTGTGGTGTGCAAGTTGTCCTAGAAACCCACAGCGATCATGTGCTAAATGGGGTTCGACTTGCAGTGCATGGAGGCAAAATCAAACCAGAAGATGTTTGTTTACATTTCTTTCAACGCATTGAGCAGAATGATCAAGCCTCTACCCAAGTCTCTTCACCTCGAATTGATCGCAACGGTCGAATTGATCAATGGCCGGATGGCTTTTTTGATGAATGGGACAAAAGCTTAGATGCACTATTGGAGCCTGCACAGGGGTAAAGCATGGCTCTAAATATAGTCTTAAATGAGTTGTCTATAGAAACTCCTGCCCCAAACGCATCCATAGCTCGGCAATGGATGTCTAACCTAATGCAAACTGTGCGATCTATAAACGCTGAGACTAAAAGTCGAGCTATCCTTATAACACAATATAATTTTCACTTAACTTTATTGGCATCTGACTATACATTACGCCAATGGTTGAATGATATCGAGGTAGATAAAGAAGAACGTCGATTTATTAGGTCTCTTAGTACAAAAACTCCATTTTCTGAAGGTGTACCAGATTCTGACGAAGTCCAATTACTTGAAAATAATAGAGGTTCTTGTGAATTTCGATATCAGGGTAAACCCGCGATCGGACTTGGTGTTGCTTACCTACTGGATATTATTTCAGTAAGTTTACTCTCAGAAATTTGTTGGGATTTCAGTTACTTAGATTTAGATGCTATTTCCATTGATGAAGATGATAAAAAAATAACAATTGTTCATGCAAGTCGGAAAGAACATCTACAAGATCATATTGACTGGATTAAGAATCGTATCCATAGCAGCATTGATGGACGAGACTTATGGGAGCAAAAAGATTATTTATTCCCCAATCTCCACTTTTGTAGTTCTGTTGAAAATCAGCTACAAAGTTTATCAACTGGCAATTTTATGTTAGAGCATGTGAAAGAAAGATTGCGGAAGTTACAAAAATATACGGAAAGCTGGACAGAAAAAAGCTTTAACTCAGATTTATTAAATTGTAGTGCTAGTCCTGAAAGTGAATCTACGTTAAAAAAATATTCCAAAGAACGGACTTTCATCTGCCCTGATGGTCGAAAACGTATTTTTAGCTGGCACGTTCGACTGCCTTTGGCTTGGCGTATTCATTTTTATCCAGAAAAGCCAAGGAAGATACTTATTGGCTATATTGGAGAGCATCTTCCCACAGCCAAATTCAATTAAAAATAAAGGTAAACTCTCAACACATACTTTTCAAACACATTCTAATAATGGTAAGATTATAATTCTGCTAAAATATTGAACCGAATCACGCAGAAAATTAGAGCCATAAACCCATGATGAAGTTGAGATTAAAGCGATTTGGCAAAAAGTTTGAAGCCAGCTATCGCATCGTTGCCGTAAATAGCACTAGCCGTCGCGATGGTCGCCCCCTTGCTGAGCTTGGCTTTTATAATCCTCGCACCAAAGAAACCCAACTTGATGTACCTGCGATCGTCACTCGCATCAAACAAGGTGCTCAACCTACTGATACAGTACGCCGCATCCTTGAGAAAGCAAAGGTATTCGATCTCGTTAACGCTTAAAATAACCAAAACCTGTGCCTGATTACAACGCTTTAATTAGTTTTTTGCTAAAGCCATTATTGACTCATCCAGATGCCTTGAAGGTAGATTTTGAGTCAAACGTTAACAGCGATCGCATTTGGATTAGAGTTGCTTTCGATCCAGAAGATAGAGGGCATGTATTTGACAAAGGGGGAAAGATAGTCCAAGCGATTCGGACAGTCGTTATGACCGCAGCCGAAGAAGTTGGTCATAGTGCTCGATTGGAAATTTTCGATCCTACCCCTGACACCTCATCTGATGAATATCAAGATCGATATTCAGAGAGACATTCAGAGCGTCAAGAAAGTCAAGAATTACAACCCGAACGTCCTCGGATTAATGTTGAAAAGCCGAAACGCCGCGAAATCACAAATTAAATAAAATAAAGGGGTCACAATGTGACCCCTTTATTTTATTTGTATATAAAATCCATAGAGTGAAATCAAGAAGATGAATGTAGGTGCGGAAATTCTTTGCATTGGTACAGAGTTATTGCTAGGCGAGATACTTAACAGCAACGCTCAGTATTTAGCCCAACAATTGGCTTTATTGGGAATCCCACATTTTTATCAAACCGTCGTTGGTGACAATCCTGATCGCATTCATCAAGCTTTAGCGATCGCGGCTAGTCGCTCCAACTTAATCATCACCACTGGTGGACTAGGTCCTACTCCCGACGATCTTACTACTGAGGCGATCGCTGATTTTTTTAATACACCTTTAGAAGAACGTCCTGAAATTTGGGAGCGTATCCAGCAAATGTCTGCCCAAACAGGTAGAACGCTCACGGCAAATAATCGTAAGCAAGCATTGCTACCTAGGGGTGCAGAAATTTTGCATAATCCAGTAGGCTCTGCACCTGGCATGATTTGGGAACCGCAACCAAATTTATTGATCCTTACTTTTCCTGGTGTACCTAGCGAACTTTATGAAATGTGGCAGCAAAACGCTTCACCTTTGCTACAAGCCAAAAACTATGGTCAAGGCACGTTTCATTCCAAAGTTTTACTTTATTGGGGGATTGCTGAATCCACACTTGCAACCAAAGTTAATCATTTATTTGATCTTAAAAATCCTACAGTTGCGCCATACGCCAACTATGGACAAGCGAGACTAAGAATTACCGCAAAAGCAAATACTCAGCAAGAGGCGATCGCTTTAATTGCTCCTGTCGAAGCTGAAATCCGTGAACTCACAGGCGAGTTTTGTTATGGCACTGATCAAGATACCCTAGCGACTGTAGCAGGTAAACTTTTGCTGGAAAGCCGTCAAACTTTGGCAGTTGCTGAATCCTGCACAGGTGGATGGTTAGGCGAGACGCTTACAGAAGCCTCGGGAAGTTCGAGTTATTTTCTAGGTGGCGTGATTAGTTATAGCAATGATGTCAAAGTTAATTTATTAAATGTTGACCGACAAGTGCTCGATCAAAATGGTGCGGTCAGTGCGATCGTTGCTGAGCAAATGGCGATCGGGGTAAAAGCAAAACTCAAATCGGATTGGGGGATCAGCATCACGGGGATCGCAGGGCCAACAGGTGGCACGGAGTTTAAACCAGTTGGCTTAGTTTATGTTGGGATCGCTTATCCTAGTAGCAAAGTTGAAGCGATCGAGTTGCGCTTTACTCCGTCTAGAGGTAGAAATTGGATTAGAAAGGCAACTGTAATGTCAGCTTTAGATTTGTTTAGAAAAAGATTTGTTATGATTAATTAAATAAACTTTAATGATCATAGGGAGCCAAGCATAGTGAAAGCGATTAAAAAAATATTGCAAGATATCGGCGAAGTTTTAAACCGCGTTTTGGAAGCCCTCTTAGGACAAAATCAACCCCAACCTGAGTTGATCCCCATCCCAGTAAGAAACAATTCGCGTCGCTTCAATCGTTAATTGATACTATAAGCTCGCAATGAGATTCTTATAATGTCTCGGGGGATATATTATGGTAATCGCTAACCGCAAACTCAAGTAAAGGCGAAGCTTTGCGTCGCCTTTACTTTATGGTTTTACCAAGCAAGTATGCAATCTTGTGGATTAGTAAGCTCGATTTCTTTTAAGACCCTCACGTTTGGAATAATTTTTAGTAGTTCATCCTTAGTATAAGAACTAAAGTTTGGGCGGTTTACATTGTTATAAGTTATATAGCCTCGATCAGATTTAAGAATGATTTTCTCTAAATAAATGTCTTGAATTTCGGTTCTGAGTTCTGTAAACGCATAGTTACTGATAACTAAATCGTAATTATCTTCCGATTTTAGAGCGTCCATAGTCTTTGCGCTAACAGAAGCGTTGATCTGAAATTGTTTCAAGTATTTTTCAGCAAGTCTAAGTACACTGCCTAAATCAATCAAACAATAACTTCGCACTTTGAAGTAGCTATCAATTATTCTGCACAATCCTCCATAGCCTACGCCAATTTCACAAATGTTCAGGTTATCAAGAGTTCCAAATTCCTGCTGAAGATCGCTCAAAACTTTTATATAGCGAGTAGTTGTGGGGGATATTTCTCCAAACCCATTATAGAAAGCTGTGATTGGATTACCGACTTGATCGTTCTTTTTAAATTCTTCTATGTAGTCTGACAGATTTTTTAATTTCTGGGCAGATGCTAAATATTGTGTGCCTTGAGCTTCAGAATCATGCTCTAAGGCATAGTTGTAAATTGGATTTCTCCGAAAATCATTAAATAAGCTGTCATCATGAATAGCTAAATCACAAAATTCTGGATATTCGCCGTTATCAGTAATGCTTGTCTTAAATTTGTCCGCAGATTCATATTTAATTGTGTTAGTTAGAATACTCATTTTTCTATAAAGTTTTAAAGTCTGAAATTTTTAGTCAAGCTTGATTATTGCGATGTTTATAGAGCTTGTCAAATTAAAGTGTGGCGAACTCAGATTCAAGGCGATCGCTGCTTTGATCACTAGCCCGTTCCATCTCCATTTCTAAAATTGAAGTAGACTGTTGCACCTCTTGGAAATAGATAATATCTTTACGAGGATCAACTTCAGAAGTTTTAATTAGAAGATTATCACCAACTTGAATATGACGAGTGATTCGCATCGGTAATTTCAAGCCCAAATCTTCAATTAGTACTAGAGCTAGCTTTTCGTTTTCACGCAACCAATCTAGCATTAGCGCCTCCCACACCGTATCTTTGTTACGGCGCAAATATTCTAAACTCCAATAACGCACTGACTGCTTTTCGACTTGATTAGCATCCCAAATTGCAGGATCGATCGCTTGTAAAATTTCCGTAAGCATTTCGGCAGTAAATGGCAAAGGCTGCTCTCTTAAAAAAGCTTTAATTTGCCAATGGGCAAGCAGATCGCTATAACGACGAATCGGTGAGGTTATCTGTGCATAAGCATCAAGTCCTAACCCTGCATGGCGAGCGGCGTATAGTCCTAGAGACCCTTTTGTCATACATCGACAAATCGCAAATTCACGTACTGGTCCTGATGGCAACTGCATCAAAGTATCAAGGGGCGGTAATTCAGGCTGTTCTTGGTAGCGATAGGGGATCGGAATATTATTGGTTTGAGCAAATTTGGCGGCGACTTCACCGCCGAGGATCATCATCTCAGCAACTAGCTGACGCGAGAAGGTATCCTCTATTAGTTCTAAAGTCACGCGATCGCCGCCTTTAGTACCAGATAAGGTATCAGCTTTAGAATCTACCTTGACACTAGTATCAGGCAGATGAATTTCGATCGCACCTTGAGAAGATCGCCATTTTTTGCGAAGACGAGCATAGTCGGCGAGGCGCTCTAGATCATCCTCTACACCGAGTTGCAACATTTCCTCAACATCATCATAAGTGAGTCGATAATTGGGCTTAATTAAGCTAGCCATAATTTCATAATCACTAACTGCACCTACCTCATCAAGATCAATTGCAAAGGACATCGCATGACAGACTTGGCTTTGGATCAAGCTCATTGGTCCCGTGGCAAGATCCATCGGGAACATCGGGATCACGCCTGTGGGCAAATACACACTTGTACCGCGCTTACGAGCATCTTTGTCTAAAATACTTTCAGGATCAAGCCATCTTGTAGGGTCGGCAATATGAATCCAGATGCGTTTGCGACCATCAGCCAAAGTCTCGATACTAAGACCATCGTCGATTTCCGTGGTGCTAATATCGTCAATTGTATAAACATGCAGATGGGTAAGGTCGCGTCGTAAACTTTGCATATTGTCAGGAATTGGCGCAGTGAAACATTCCTGAGCAGCAGCAATTAACTCGTTAGCAAAGCGAATGGGAATTTGGCTACGCAGTAAGTTTAGATTCTCATGCTCATCCCAAATGCCTAAATCAACTAACATTTGAAACGCGGATTGTTCATTCTTGGAACGTTTAGCAAAACTCAAAAGCTCTTGGGCAGCAGATTTGTCGGAGGATTCATCGCCGTGAAGAGCATAGCGTTCTAAACAATCTAACCGACTGCGATCGCTAGTTATCCACGTCACATCTACGCCTGAGAGTCTAGTAGTCAGCTTTTGCTGAAACTCTTCAATTAATTTAGCGCGTTGAGCGGCAGCACCAGCTTGATATTTTAATTCTGTAACTTGTGAACTAGATCGCGGTTCATACAAATCACCCTTTTGCTTAAAATAAATTTTGTCATTATTTAATAAGCAATAGGAAGCATAGGAAGTAACCGCTGAGATCTCTGAGAATAGAAGATTAGCGAGATCAGCAGGACTAGTTGCTTGATTATCTTCAATTAGAATCTCCCAAGCAACTTCTAAACTAGAAGGATCGAGAAATTTCTCGATTTTTTGCAAAAAAGAAGGTATTTGGGAATAGGTGAAACTTGAGTTTTCACCGTTAGCTTTAATGATGTAATTAATTTCGCGGGGGTGGACTGTATGGGCATTGCCATTTTCATCGATCGCTTGAAAGTGTTTCTTGCCTTCAGGACGATCAATAACAACAAGGCGGCGATCGCCATGTAATTTAATTTCGACTAGCGTACCTTTTTCCAAAATTGCCCCTTGTCCACCAAAGCCAAAAATTTCTTTAATATTCTACCTTTTTAACTGTGGCTTACGTCGAGCTTAGGGTAAACGCTTAAAAAGAAAAGCAGGTGCGAGGCACCTGCTTTTCTTTTGGATATTCTTAATTTTTTTTATTGCTAGCGATCGCGCTCAACCGCAGAAGAAGCGATCGCAAGTTGGTAATCATTAGGGGTAACTAATGTTGATTTTGCTGATTGAGTGTGAGAGGGAGTACCAATTATGGCAACACCCAAAATTAGCAAGGCAATACTAGATTTGAGGCTAAAAGTGTTATTCATCTTCATATTCCTCCAACAATATTGTTCTAATGCGTCCAATGACTAAACTTTGCGTCTTTTTGTTTCCATGTCTTAGCTGAGCGGCATCTAAAAAACTATTTCACATCACTTCAGCTTGAGTTAAGTCATAAAAATTGAGTTAACAAAAGTTACGATAATCGGTAAATCTAAATAAGAATGTAATTTGGATTTTAAGTTTTAAGTGATCTTAGTCACATTTATAATTATCGTTACAGCGCTTTGCGCTGTTATAAAACCCAGAAAAATTATTAAAAGTGCCGCGAAGCGGCACTTTTAATAATTTTTCTGTACTACTCAAAGCCTCAACAGGCTGAATTCTGATTAAAAGTGTAAACGCCGATAACTTAGAAGCGCATTCTCTAATTATTGGCGTCTTAGTTGTAACAAAATTAAGCTGTAAAATTCGTTTAATTAAGTGAGGCTAAATAAATTTCCTAACTTTAAAGGTTTGAACAACAATCTCAAAGCTTTAGGGCGATTTATTAGAAAGATTTTACCGTGGTTGTACCGCGTGAAGCTCGGCACAACCACATCTTGGTTTTAATAAATCGGGTATTTTTATTGTTAGAGATCACTTGGGTGAATAATTTAGTTTTGGGGAAAAAGTCTTTTGATGTAGCGATTAATTTGAGATTGAGCATATGCCTTCGATTGAGCAGAGTTGGCATCTGTAAGCGTTAAAGCATTTGCGTCTACGGGATTTATAAATGTATTAATTTGCTCTGTTTGCTCAATTTGGTTACTTAAAGACATATTAGGAGATTGTAAAGATTGTTCTGGCTGCTCAGCAATACTGTCAGAAGTTACATTGACATTGGTTTGCACATAAGTTGTTTCAGTCTGCGATCGCTCAAGAATATTTTCAGTTACCTTCTCAGCAACATTTTCTTCAACAAGTGTAGTCACTTGCTCAGCTTGATCCACTATCAAAGAACATGGCGGTATGATCGATCCTTTGCCAATTACAGCGCGGACAATCGAACTCGAAGCCCCAATACAACAATTTTCACCAATTTTGCTAGTTCCATAAACCAGAACTCCAGCCCCCAGATTTGCCCCAGCCCCAATTTCTAATAGTCCGTGTTGAGCATGAATCACGGTTCCCATACCAATACAAACACTTGCCGCGATCGTAATCCGACTACCCTGATCGGCTTGAATTAATACGCCCGAAGCGATCGCCGCAGTTTGATCGATCACTACATCTCCACAAACATAGGAGCGAAAATCTCCGATTGGTTCTAAAGGTGGTAAGTAGTTCGATTGCATCATTTTTTAATTACTCACTAAATAGAGAACCGCGCAAAGCGCGGTTCTCTATACAAATTACTTAGCAGGACGTTGAATGATACCCTCAAATACACGGCGCTTAGCTTTGGGATCAATTCCTAATAAGCGCACATACTCATCACCATGCTCAGCCAAACAAGCTTCTAAAGACCGAATTACTTCCGACTCATTAGAAGCAGCAATCGGCGAGCAGCTATGCCAAGAACTAGTACGGAAATGACGTTCATCAGCGTGTTCAGTGCCAATGCGATAACCCTGAGACAAGAGTTGACGAATACGTGACAGCATATCTGCACTGAGGCTAACAGCCGAACCACCACCGTAAGAACTATTACTAGAGTTGCTTACTTTATTCACTGTGGTACGTGTTGCGATCGCTTGACCACCAGGGCGATGGACTAGCAATTCCACGACACGACGTTTATTTTTGGTGTCAACACCAACAAGACGAATATATTCATCGCTATATTCAGCAATGTAATTTTCTAAAGCAGCGATCGCCGCAGATTCATTAGATGCCGTAATTGCAGGAAGCGTTTGCCAAGAAGTTGTCCGAAAATGGCGCTCATCAGCATGTTCGACACTGATACGATGTCCTTGAGACAAAAGTTGGCGTACTGTAGCTGCGATATCAATGGAAGCACCATTGCCATTGCTAGCACGGGGAGCGTGGGAACTTAAGGAACCATTACCATGGGACTGACCAATAGTTACAGCTTGAGTATCAGCACGTTGAATGATGGTTTCAACAACGCGACGCTTAGCTTTTGGATCAACTCCAACTAAGCGTACATATTCACCTTCATGTTCAGCAAGAATGCTATTTAAAGCCGCGATCACAGTAGATTCGTTAGACGCATCGATCGCGGGGCCAGTTTGCCATGAAGCGGAACGAAAACGACGAGCATCAGCATATTCAGTACTAATCCGATAACCTTGGGCAAGAAGTTGACGTACTTGTCCAGAGATCTCACCATTGCTAGCATTAGCTGCACCGTTTGATGAAGATTTGGGTGCGCTATAGCTAGCTCCATTTCCATTACTAAATGCCTTGGTAGGAGCCGCATTACTAATTACGGCAGGCTTATCGGTTGGACGCTGAATAATTGTTTCGGTAAGACGACGCTTAGCTTTAGGATCAACTCCAAATAAGCGGACATACTCGCCTTCATTTTCGATAAGAGCCGATTGGACAGCCGAAATTACTGTTGATGCTTCAGAGGTATGTGGAATCGCGCAGGATTGCCAAGACCCAGTGCGAAATCGTCTCTCATCTGCGTACTCAGCCGCAACATGGTAGCCCTGAGCTAAAATTTGTCGTATTTGCTGCGCTAAATCCCCATTCATTGGTTCATTCCTCTGTGCTGGTGTATTTGTAAGATTTTGATTAATTTGATTAAAAGATTGAGTATTAATAAAGTCAGCAGTAATTGTGCCGCTTGATTTTGTGCTGCTTGATATGGGGCTGCTTGATTTTGTTAAATCATCTTGTTGCTGGCGAATCGGTGTAATGCACGCAATATCAGCAGCACAGCGATAACCTTGTCTCAAGGACTCGTTGACACCGATAACATGACTCGCAAAGTTTTGTTCTGATTCCTGCACATTTGGTAACAGATCAGCTTGTTTCTGCGTTGTAATCACTGCACCAGAAGGGACGTATTTACCCGCAGGAATTTCTACATCTTGGACAAGAGCATGTAATGAAATAATGCAGCCGTCTCCGACTCGCGCATTAAATACTGTTGAACGGAACCCGATAAAGCAGTTATTGCCAACATAAGCTGGCCCATGGATCAGAGCCATGTGCGTAATTGAAGTGCGATCTCCAATCCAGACGGAATATTCTTTACCGTCATCGCCAATCACGCGACCTTTTTCTAGTCCATGAATAACTACGCCATCTTGGACGTTTGTGCCATTCCCAATATAAAAAGGATTGCCCTCATCAGCACGAATCGAAGTGCCAGGAGCAATCAAAACATTCGCGCCGATATAAACGTCGCCAATTAGATTGGAAAAAGAATGAACGTAAGCAGATGGATCAATTTTGGGTTCTGCCAAGTTCCTAGACCAAGGTGTAGGAGGAGCAGCAAAGCTACGAACTACCATAATGAATCGGCACTTTTAAGTTTTGCCTATATCTTGATTATCAAAACCGAGAATACAAATAATTTAAAAGCGCACCTCCAAATAACAACTTAAGCTAAACGGTGGATTACTCTTATTTACTAGTGGCTGCCGCTGAATATTTTTGACTGATATTCAGCGCTAATATCGCTAAAGAATTCTCTCACTATATTTTTTGCTGTAGAGAGTGCGATCGCTTAGGCTAATCGTGTCGATAATCGCGATAACTGCCGCGTCAATTGGACGATCTGCACTATCTCGTACTTGTCTAGCACCACTACCACGGGTAAATAAAACCCACTCATCTATACCTGCGCCAACAGTATCAGAGGCAACTTCATAATCTGGAAGTAACTGCCCCTGCAAATCGACGAGTTGCAAGAGCAAAAACTTGGTTCCAGATAGATTGGACTCTTTATAGTTGCTGACGACCGTACCGTAAACTTTAGCTATTTGCATATTGTTATGAGTACTTGTACAGATGCTTGTACAGATTTAAGTGAATGCAAGTCAAGTACAGAGAAAATAGTGAAGTAAAAGCGACAGAGCTAGTCAAACCCATACTATGGACGATTCATTGGACGGATGGAGTTTACATTGTCACGGAACTGATCGACTTCTTCGGTATAGCGAATAGGTAGAACATATTCAAGATTTTCGTGAGGACGCGCAATGATATGTGTGGAAAGTACTTGTCCGCCATTTACACGCTTTACAGACTCAGTACCTGCGGCTACTGAAGCTTGTACCTCTGAAACATCGCCACGAACGATAACAGTCACGCGACCACTACCAATCTTTTCGTATCCTACTAAAGTGACACGAGCCGCTTTGACCATAGCATCTGCTGCTTCTACAACGGCAGGGAAACCAAGGGTTTCAATCATTCCAACTGCGATCGCCATAATTCATGCTCTCCTGAAAAAATAAATAATGAAAATAATGAAAATTCAGTCTTTTGATACTTTCTTGAAAAAATCTTTTTGAGATAATCAAAAAAACACTTTAAAAAGCAAATTGCTCTACTTCTCGCGTATAGCGAATTGGTAGAACATACTCTAGGTTTTCGTGTGGTCGAGCAATGGTGTGAGTCGAAACAACTTCGCCCCCATTTACCCGATTTGCAGCTTCAACACCAGCAGCGATGGATGCTTTCACTTCAGAGATATCACCTCTAATAATGACAGTGACCCGTCCGCTACCGATTTTCTCGTAACCCACAAGGGTAACTCGAGCTGCTTTGACCATAGCATCTGCCGCTTCTACAACTGCGGGAAAGCCTCTGGTCTCGATCATTCCAATACCGATCGCCATAATTTAAGCTAGTATCCTTACGACTCTTTAAAAACAGAAGTTTTCGCGATTGTATCTATAAAAATATGTAGATGCACGAGCGCAACTGTTGATCTTAGCTACGATCGGTTCGCTTAAAACATCAAATTTAAAATTTTTAATACAAAATAAAAATCAGATGACGCTTGTTACTTTCGCAGCCAGCTTTTAAAAGCTACTTTTTCGCAGCTAATGACAGATGTTTTTTGACTTCTTTTTTGACTTCTTGACGTAATTTACTACCTATAAAAACAGATAAGTATTTATTACTACAGAGAAGGTCATTATAAATCTGAATAATTTAGATAAATTGAATAATATTAATGTATTCAAATCTATCTATATATACGATAACCACTGGAGGTACATTTGACAATATAAGCAGCCATGATAAATTTATATGGCATTGATAAAGAAGACTTATTTTGTCGAAATTAAGTAGAAATTAAGTAGAAATTGAGTGAGGTCGCGACGCTTAATCTAAAGTTTATAAATTGTGAGTTTAAGAATTGTGATCATTAATCGACATAGTTTCAGCTTCAACAACTTCTAAGTTTGGCAGTTGGATCAATTCTCGCTCTTGCTCTTGCAGTTCCATCATAGGAATGCTCACAGGAATTGGGGACTCAATCCAATATTCTGAAGTTGGCAAGGTTTCTTCAAGATCATCAAGCGGTCGAGGAATAATCATTAAAGTGTGGAATTCGCCAATGCGCTCGGCTTCATACATGCCTGACTCGATCGCGATCGCTACATCCGCCACATTTCCGCGAATGATCGCTGTACATAATCCTGCCCCGATCGTTTCATAGCCTGCTAAATGCACATCGGCTGACTTTAACATCATATCAGCAGCTCCAACCATTGCAGGAAATCCGCGTGTTTCCAGCAATCCGATCGCTTGATTGCTGAGACGGCTATATCGTCCGTCCGTCAATTGACTCAGACGGGTACTAATCGGCAAAATAGCTTCTAAATTAGGATAAGGACGAGCAATTACAATTGTCGAAACCAATTGCCCAAATTCTCTGGCTGTTTCGGCTCCTGCTTCTACTGCCATACGAACGTCAGTAATCCGCCCCCGCACAATCGCTGTACAAAAACCATTGCCAACTTTTTCATACCCGACCAATCTTACAGTTGCCGACTTAAGCATTGTGTCAGCTGTTCCAACAATCGCAGGAAAACTAATAGTTGAGACCATTCCCAAAGCGCTTCCTGAGAGATCAATTCTTTGAGATGCACTATCAGACATTGGCTAACACGATGAAAGTAAAAAAAGCTTAAGGAATTTGTGAGATGGCTTTACGAAAATATCCGCTATCATTGTGTATCTTAACTGATATGCCGTTTCGCAAGTAGTAGTAAATTTCAGGATTACGTTCAAAATGCTAAAGACGTAATCAATAAGAGCAAAATGCAACTATCAGAAGCCGCGCCTAAAAAAGAATACATCTTAGTTGTAGATGATACGCCACCTAACTTGCAATTGCTGTTAACTATGTTGACACGTAAAGGCTATGAAGCTCAGGGCATAACTGATGGCTTAGTAGCATTGGCAGATATGCAGAAGAGACTGCCTGACTTGGTGCTATTGGATATTAATATGCCCAATATTGATGGATTTCAAGTTTGTCAACAACTAAAGTCAAATGTTTTCACTTGTGATATTCCAGTCATTTTTATTAGTGCCCGAGATGAAGTCTTAGATAAAGTGCAAGCATTTGCAGTGGGCGGTGTAGACTATATCACCAAGCCTTTTCAAATTGCTGAAGTACTTGCCCGGATTGAAAATCAGCTGACATTACGGAGATTACAAAAACAGTTACAGGAACAGAATGATCTGCTAAAACAAGAAATCAATAATCGAATCATTGCCGAAACGTTGCTTCAAGAAGCTAATGAGAAGTTAGGAAGATTAGTTAATTTAGATGGCTTAACTCAACTTGCCAATCGTCGGTGTTTTGACGAATATCTAGAACAAGAATGGCAACGGTTAGCTAGAGAACAACTACCGTTATCTTTGATCATGTGTGATCTTGATTTTTTTAAAAACTATAACGACACCTATGGACATGTTGCGGGGGATGAGTGTTTACGCAAAGTTTCACTTTTAATTAAGCAGTCGGTACGTCGTCCTGCAGATTTAGCAGCCCGATATGGTGGCGAAGAGTTTGTGGTGGTCTTACCGAATACTGATATAGAAGGATCACTTGCCATTACGGAAGTTATTCGTCAAAATCTGTCAGAGTTGGCAATTCCCCACGATGATTCATCAGTTAGTCAGTTTGTGACCCTAAGTATGGGCGTAACCGCTATAATTCCCCATGTTGATTCTAATCCGTCCATATTGCTCACTGCTGCTGACTATGCTCTTTATCGTGCTAAGGAGTTAGGTAGAAATCAAATTTATCCAATTGGCTAAAAAAGATTTGGCTAAAAAGAATTAAGGCAGCTTTACCAACTTTAATCTTTAATCCCAATTATCGCTTTGCTGTGAACTAGAATCACGTCTTAACAAATCATCAATATCTTGCCAGTTAACAAGACTAGCTTCGGTATCTTGAACTAGTTGTCCTTGGTGCAAACAAATCAAGCGATCGCACCATGTTTTCACTAAATCGAGTTGATGGTTGATCATTACCACGGTGACAGGTTGTGGTAGCTGAGTTAGTTCTGTCAAAATATCTAGCAATAAATGTGATAAGCCCCGATCTAAAGCTGAAGTCGGCTCATCTAATAATAATATTGTTGGTTCCATCATTAAGGCTCTGGCGATCGCTACCCATTGTTTTTGACCGAGAGATAGCTCTAGCTCTGAGCGATTAAGTAACTTGCGATCAATTTGCAATTTGTCTCCCCATTTTTGCGATCGCTTAACAATTTCGCTGGGCGGCAAGTTTTGTAATCGTAAAGGATAGCTAATCGCCTCAGTTACAGTCATACCTAATAAGCTCGGCTCTTGTGGCACAAGTAACACTTGCCGCCGCAAAGTTTGAATGGAAATCTCTTGAATATTTTTGCCATTCAGCGTAATTGTCCCCGCCGAAGGATCGGTCAAACGATTGAGTAAACGTAAAAATGTGGTTTTCCCCGAACCTGTTGCCCCAATTAATGCAGTTTTGCTACCCTTAGCGATCGCTACAGATATATTTGTTAAAAGTGTGCGAAATTTAGTTTGGTAACTCACTTGATTTGTAGCGATCGCCCCAATATCAGGAATTACATCAGATGTTAATGAAACCTTTTGCATAATGTATCTGTCTTTGTGATTAGCGATCGTGATTAGCGATCGTGATTAGCGATCAGGGAATTGAGACGCAGCCTTCAATTCATTAAACCTTGTCTCAAGCTCAATAAGGGAAAATAATCAGATATGTTTTTATGGAACTCTTTACAAAACTTTTTTAGACTACCTCAACAACAAAAGCGGCTTGCTCTTTTCTTTACAGGTTTATGCATCTTTGCCTTAGCTGCGCCTCAGTTAGCCCCCGCATCTGCTCAATCAACGCAAGCAACTGTTCAAGAAATTCTTGACGGTAATCAAGTTTTTATCCAAAATCAGAGAGCCTCTCTCAATGCTGTAGCCAAACAGGAACAACAAGTTCGTACAGGCAATTCTAGAACTGCGCTTTTGTTTAATACAGGTGCAGTGGCGCGACTATCTGCAAATTCTGTCTTAAAAATTGGTCAATGCGCTCGCTTAAAACGGGGAACAATTTTGATCAATGGAGCAGTTAATGCTTGCTCGTCTGGAATTACTACAGGAGTGCGTGGTACAACTTATTTGCTAGAAGTTGATGAGTTAGGCAATCAACAGGTCAAAGTATTAGAAGGTGAGGTAATTGTTAAACGAAACGCCATACCCTTAATTGATGAAGATGATGAACCAACTAATAAACCGACTAGTAAGCCGACTAATAAGCCATCAACGCAGAAACCTAATATAATTTCTCCGACTACCGCACCTAAAGTTAAGCAATTTACTGCCCCTTCTAGCATTCCTACCCCTATTAAAGATCCTGCGCCATCAAATGTAAATACATGGTCATTAACACCTCAAGATAATCCTCAAAAAGCACGTCCTTTAGATCCTTTAAATAATGATCTAGCTAATGATAAACCAATTCTTAAAATTGAGCAGAGTTCACAGCCTACTAACCAACAGAATGAAGTTGTCTTGAAGGCAGGCGAAAAAGTTGAAGTCGCTAATGGAGGAGCATTTGGAATCATTCAGCAACTTACAGAAAATGAATTTGTGAATCTTCTCAAAGGGAATTTATTTCAAGGCTTTACTAATCAAATCCCAGGCATAGATAAGGTTCAAGCAGTGTTTAATGGACTGTTCCCAGGAGTGAGTTTTCCAATTTCGATCCCTGGTATTCCCATCCCAAGTATTCCGATTCCCAGCTTACCTAGATTTCCATTCTAAGAATTGAGCATGTTCGCGCACTCTATACTTAAATAAAAAGCACCTTTTAGGTGCTTTTTATTTATTTGTTAAGGATCTTGCTATGCGCCGAACTTGTTTGCTCTATCAATGCGATCGCCCAATCTCTTATTTAACAGCATGGCAATGGCAAAAAGAGTTAGTTGAGGAGCGCAAACAAGCGAGGCGAGGGGGACAAGATTTGCCTGATGTTTTGCTAATGCTTGAACATCCCGCCGTTTATACACTTGGGCAAGGCTCGAATCTAAAGTTTCTAAAGTTTAATCCAGAAGATTCAAATATCGAATGTCATCGGGTCGAGCGTGGTGGTGAAGTTACGCATCACGCGATCGGGCAGTTAGTAGCCTATCCAATTCTTAATCTTGATTATCATCAGCGCGATCTTCATTGGTACTTGCGTCAACTTGAAGAGGTGATTATTCAAGTATTAGCTAAATTTGATCTGCCTTCGCAACGCATTCAAGGCTTAACAGGGGTTTGGATAAATGTTTCAGGACAATATCAGAAAATTGCTCAAGTCGGGATCAAAGTCAGCCAATGGATTACAATGCATGGCTTTGCACTGAATGTATGCATGGACTTATCAGGATTTGATCGGATTGTCCCCTGTGGGATTAGCGATTGCCAAGTATGTAATCTTAATCAATTTGCGCTTGATGCAACGATTGAAAAGGTAAAAGATGCGATCGCGCAAACTTTTGCCACAATATTCGATCTGGAATTGCAATTAGTGTGATTTGCTTTATAAAAAAAGCGCCCCGAGGGGCGCTTTTTTTATTTTTACTAAGAAGTAGCTAGCGTACGACGCTTAGTTACCATGCGGAAGGCTTCGATAATATCGCCCTCTTTCCATGACGAGAACTTACTAAGCGAGATGCCGCACTCAAATCCAGAGGCGACCTCTTTAGCATCATCTTTAACCCGTCTGAGAGATTCCAGTACGGCTGCATGAACAACTTCGTTACCGCGCTTAACACGAACATTACAGTTACGCATTAACTTACCATTTTGGACATAACAGCCTGCCACAGCACCTTTACCAATCGTAAAGATAGCGCGAACCTCAGCTTGTCCAAGGTATTCCTCAATCATTTCGGGATCGAGCAAGCCTTCCATCGCGTCTTGGATATCTTCCAAGAGCTTATAGATAACGTTGTAATCGCGGAAGTCGACACCCATCTCATCAGCAGCCTGTCTTGCGCCAGGAGCCATTGTCGTATTGAATCCCAACACAACTGCCGAGCTTGCCGCCGCTAAACTGATGTCGTTTTCAGTGATTTCACCTGGAGCCGACAGCAGAATGCGGAGTTGAACTTCGCGCTGAGGTAATTGCGCCAATGCACCCAGAATTGCTTCGAGAGAGCCTTGTACGTCTGCCTTGAGAATAATATTGAGTTCCTTGAGGTCGCCTTCTTTGACCTTTTCCGATAAAGTGCCGAGGGTAACTCGACGAGAAGCCATTGCTTGTACCAAGCGGGCTTGACGTTGATCCATTGTGCGTTGATCAGCGATCGCACGGGCTTGTTTTTCATCAAGGTAAACTTCAAACTCATCACCCGCCGCAGGTACATCTCCCAAGCCAAGCACTTCGACTGCAAATGATGGCGAAGCTTTGTCAACACGTACACTGCGATCGTCCACCATGGCGCGTACCTTACCAAATGCTGCACCAGCAACAAAGATATCGCCAACTCGCAATGTCCCATTTTGGACAAGCAATGTGGCAACTGGTCCCTTTGCCTTATCAAGGTGAGCTTCGATGACTGTACCCTTAGCAGTACGGTTAGGGTTAGCTTGTAAGTCTTCGACTTCAGCCACTAGCAAAATCATCTCTAACAGGGTGTCAAGGTTCTCGCGGCGGATCGCACTGACAGGAACCATGATTGTATCGCCGCCCCATTCTTCTGCAACTAGGGAGTACTCGGTTAGCTCTTGACGAATGCGATCGGGCTGAGCTTCGACTTTATCAACTTTGTTAATTGCCACGACAATTGGCACTTTCGCAGCACGAGCATGGCTAATTGCTTCGATAGTTTGCGGTTGGACACCATCATCAGCAGCAACCACTAACACGGCGATATCAGTGACTTTAGTACCACGCGCTCGCATCGCGGTAAATGCTTCGTGACCAGGGGTGTCAAGGAAGACAATCTGTTGTTTTTGACCATTATGCTCAACATCAACATGATACGCACCGATATGCTGAGTAATGCCGCCTGCTTCTCCTTGGGCGACTTTACTTTTGCGAATTGCGTCAAGCAAGGTGGTTTTACCATGGTCAACGTGTCCCATGATTGTGACAACTGGCGGACGGCGTTGCAGCTTGTCAAGATCGCCAACATCAATCATCTCAGTCTTGAGCGCAAGCTCAATAACTTCGGGATCATGGACTTCATAACCTAACTCAGCCGAAACCATTTTTGAAGTGGCGACGTCCAGCGTTTGGTTAATATTTGCCATAATGCCTTTCATGAACAGGGTGCGAATTACCTCTGTTTCTGAAAGTGCTAAGCGCTTGGCAAGTACCGCAACTGTCATACCCTCGTTGATTTGTACGGAAGTAGGTTTTTCGGGAATGACTTCAACGTGAGTATTACGGCGATCGCGACTAGGCGCAGATTTCTTCTTGGGCTGAGATGGCTTAATATCGGCTGCCATAGTTGGCTTCGATGGCACAGCAACTGCCTTAGGGCGAGCCGTGGGACGAGCCAGAGATAAGCTGATCTGAGCTAGCTCATTTGCAGCATCAGCATCAGCACCGTCATCATCTTCATCATCAAAATCACGCAAGTAGCGCTTAGGCTTATTCAGGCGATTTTTTTCTTTAAGCTCTAATAAATCCTTTTCTTCTTCTTCTTTGGACTTACCTTTACGCTTATTACCTTTACCTGGAAGAGTTGGTTTTTCCAAAAGCTCAGGTGTAGATGGGTTAAAACTATTTGCTCCTTCAGGCTTTTTAGCGTTCTTATCAGCAATTACAGGCTTTTCAGGCGCGCGCATCAATGTCGGCATCGGTGGACGCAAATTGTGTGGCGGTTCGGTTGGAGCTGTGATCCCACGCTCGATTAATACCGAGTCTTTGACTAGTTTAGGACCACGGCTTTGAGGTCTTCCGCCGCTAGGTGCGCTAGATTGTTCAACAACAGGTTTGTTTAGTTTAGGTCTTTCAGGCTTGGCTACCTGAACAGCTTCATTCTTTGGCGCTGTCGCAACATTGTTGTGATCAGAATCAATACCAACGTTGAAATCAATTTTATCTGAATCAGCTCTAACCTGTTCAGACCTATCTTGAGTAGACTTAGCAGATAACCTTGACTCGTCTGATGGCTTTGCCGCAGGTGCTTTGGGTGCAGCAGGAGGCTTAGGTCGGTCTGCTGCAACAGGTTTGTTTAATTTAACTTGCGGAGGTGACACGCTAACCAAAGATTGCTTTGGTACAAGGGGGCGTTCTGCTTTTTCTGATGGTGGACGCTCTACCCGCGCAGACTCTTTGCGTGATGATTTCTCTTTGATGGGCGGATTGACATTGGCACTTACAAGTGCACTTACAGGTGCACTTACAGGTGCACTTACAGGTGCACTTACAGGCGCATTCGCTATCTCATGAACTGCCCCTTTTGCAACGCTAGCTAACGCAATTTTGTCAGATGCCTTAGGGGGAGTTGGAGGTGAAGTCAATTCTGTTTTCGACTCAAGTTGCGATACTGGTTGAGATTCTTTGATCGCTTGGGGGATTACGGGTGGGTTCAATGCTGTTTCTAGAGGCAATTCAATTTTAGATGCAGATTTAGGTATAGAAATATTTTCGGAATTTACAGGTTCGCCATCTGAGACTGAAGGACGGCTAGGAGGCATGACTAGTGAAGAAGCAGGGGACATGGGCGAGAGAGGGTTAACAACAACAGCAGTTTTAGCAGGAGGTGCTGAGATAGGCTCAGCGATCGCATTAGGCGGATTAAGAGATGGGTTAAGAGGAGGCGGATCTCCTGCATTAACAGAGGCAGGCGGAGAGGTAAGCCGAATAGTCGGTTTGCTGCTGACAACAAGGATCTGCTGCTTGGCACTACGAACTTCGGATTCTTTAATCTTTGCCGTCGCCACTTTCTTTTCAGAAGCTCTTGAATCGGCAGTTTTAGGATAGTCTTGAGGAGCTTTGATACGTACCAAATCTGCCTCTGATTCTGTAATTGTACTACTATGACTTTTAACAACTATATTTAGCTGCTCACATACTGCGATTACATATTTAGTGTCAATATCTAGCTCTCGTGAAAGTTCATAAAGTCGAACTCGATTGCTTATACTCATTGCTTACTCTGCCCTGCGTAACTGTGTACATGGTGAAATTGAATTTACATAGAAGTGGCTTCCTATCTTTTGCTAGGTTGAATTACATTGACTGAATTACATTGACCATAGTTAATCCTAGAAGCGCATAGCTATTTGTGCTAAACAGGCTAGCGAGTTAAGTTTCATTTTTTAGACGAAACTACTATAGCTATTATTACTCATACAGACTAGTAATTATAAGCAGTTAAAAAACTTGGCTCATAAACTTTAGCAAAATCTCACTTAATTTATTAGTTCTTGTACGTTAACTCTAAAAAGCGCTTTAAAACCTAAATTTAAAAATAATTTTTTATCTATACCGCGTCTAGGATGAAACCTATAGTTATTTTAGAGGGTCGCAGGGCGAAGCCCCGCTTCGGGTTTCTTCTGCGTCCATATTGAAAACTTCGGTTTTCAATATGGACGAGGTATATAACCTAATTAGCATTCTTACAAATGCTTACACTACTTTACTTTAAGGTAGGATCGGATAGTGTCACAGTTTTGCCCCGCATTTTGCCCTGCAATATTTTGTTTTCCCTCCAATGTTTCGACCTAGTGTTTTGATTTTATGACCAACGTAAACGTTTCTCACATTCGCAACTTTTCAATCATTGCTCATATCGATCATGGTAAGTCTACACTTGCCGATCGCTTGTTGCAATTTACAGGCACTGTGGCGGATCGGGATATGAAAGCTCAGTTTCTCGATAACATGGATTTGGAGAGAGAGCGGGGGATCACGATTAAGTTGCAAGCAGCGCGGATGAATTATAAGGCGCTCAATGGTGAAGACTATACGATTAATTTAATTGATACCCCTGGGCATGTGGACTTTTCCTATGAGGTATCTCGAAGTTTAGCGGCTTGCGAAGGGGCTTTGCTGGTAGTTGATGCGTCGCAGGGTGTCGAAGCCCAAACTCTTGCTAATGTTTATTTAGCCTTGGCAAACAATCTAGAGATTGTCCCTGTACTAAATAAGATCGACTTGCCAGGAGCAGATCCTGATCGCATTGCTACTGAGATTGAGCAGCTAATTGGTTTAGATTGCGCTGAGGCGATTCGAGCTTCGGCTAAGCAGGGGATCGGTATTCGCGAGATCCTTGAGGCGATCGTGTTGCAAGTGCCACCGCCTAAAGATACGGTCGATCAACCATTACGAGCTTTGATTTTTGATAGTTATTACGATGCCTATCGGGGAGTAATTGTCTATTTTCGGGTAATGGATGGCACAGTCAAAAAAGGCGATCGCTGCAAGTTTATGGCTTCAGGGCAAGAATATGTAATTGATGAGCTTGGGATCCTTGCTCCAGGACAAGTTCAAGTCGATGAGTTACATGCGGGTGAGGTGGGTTATCTTGCCGCAGCGATCAAGATGGTCGCCCATGCGCGGGTTGGTGACACAATTACTTCGGCGCTTGACTCGGCGCCTGAACCTTTCCCTGGTTATGAAGAAGCCAAACCGATGGTTTTCTGCGGGATGTTTCCCACCGATGCCGATCAGTTTGAAGAATTGCGCGAAGCCTTAACCAAGCTCAAACTAAACGACGCGGCTCTTAACTATGAGCCAGAAACCTCAAATGCGATGGGCTTCGGATTCCGTTGCGGATTTTTGGGGATGCTGCATATGGAAATTGTGCAGGAACGACTCGAACGCGAATACAACCTCGATTTAATTGTGACCGCGCCATCGGTAATTTATCGGGTCACGACGATCGCCGATGAAATCTTGATGATTGATAATCCTAGTGAGTTACCGCCACCAAATGCAAGGCAACAAATCGAAGAGCCGTATGTCAAGTTAGAGATCATGACTCCGCAAACTTACATCGGTACACTGATGGAACTCTGTGTAGCAAGGCGCGGCATATTTCTTGACACAAAATACATCACTACTGAGCGTGCAACCTTGATGTATGAACTTCCATTAGCCGAAATGGTAACAGATTTCTTTGATCAGATGAAGTCGCGGACTAAGGGATATGCCAGCATGGAGTATCAAGTAATCGGCTATCGCCCCAACGATCTGGTATTGGTTGATATTTTAGTAAATGATGAGCCTGTAGATGCGTTGGCTTGTATTGTCCATCGCGACAAGTCTTATAATATCGGTCGGGCACTAGTATCCAAGCTTCGCGAACTTATTCCCCGCCAACAATTCCAAATTCCAATTCAAGCTGCGATCGGTTCTAAAATTTTGGCTCGCGAAAATATTTCGGCATTAAGAAAGAACGTTCTCAGCAAGTGTTATGGCGGCGATATTTCGCGGAAGAAGAAGCTTTTAGAGAAGCAGAAAAAAGGTAAAAAACGCATGAAGTCAATTGGCACTGTGGAAGTTCCACAAGCAGCTTTTATGGCTATTTTGCAATTGAATGGTGATTAAATCTCTAAAGGTATATTGGCTATAAATATAAATATAGATTCTTTACATTATATAGAGGTTCATCGCTGTTCGATCGCTTTTACAGCGGCTAAATATCGCTCTTTGATATCGTTACGATCTAGCTCTTCTGCAATCTTGTCCTGACTACTGCGATCGATCATGTTGGCATGTCGTAGCAGTGCGGCTCGATCTGTTTGGGTATGTGTAAAAGGAGCAATGACGGCGATCGCTTCCAGCAGACGCATTGTGACTGCTACGCTCGTTTGTCCATACTGCCGAATTTGATTAAAAGCGGCATCAAGCGCATCGATGAAAGATACAGGTTCAGCAATTATACGCAGCTTATCTCTGTCATCGTAGCGGTACGCAGAAGGAATTTCTTTTTGTGCTAAATGACAAAGTGCAGCGCTCAGTTGATCAACACAGCGAACGGCAGTAAACGGATCGTTGATTCCCGGTGACAAAGCGCGTGACGCAATTTCAACCAGTTGATTAATTGAGAACTCGATATCTTGCTGGTCAGTCCGCTGTGAACCCACTACAAAAGCTCTGTTAATTTGCTCAGCTAGCTTTTTACCAACCGCTTTTTCGGGATAAGCGATCGCGAGCGGGCTGCCTTTAACAACAAAATCTCCAGGATACTTCTGAATCTGAAGTAAAAGATTTCCTTCTGTTGCAAGCTCCATTAACCGATCAGTGTCAATCGCTTGAATATAGCTGCTGCTAGTGGCTTGAATTGAGCGACTACCACGAGCGAAATCGGCTGGAATATCATTTATCGAAGGTTCATTCCGATACTTTGATGCGCTTCGTCCGATCTGTTTAGGAAATAGTTTGTCGATCGCGTCATCTAGCTCGCGTCCTACTTTCGAGATGACATGATCGACTTGAATCGACGATGCTGAATGGTGAATGAAGTATATCAAAACGCCGATGCTGGCGATCGCTAATCCAATACCGCAAGTGACGGCAATATGTGGAACAAACTCGTTTTTAGCTACACCATTGATGGTTCGTAGCACTAGCAGGCTATAGACAAATGTGGAGATAAAAGTTCCTAAAACAATTTGGTTGCCCGTATCTTGCATGAAGTTCCGCAGCAAACGAGGACCAAACTGCGAAGAGGCTAGCTGAAGGGCAACGATCGTAATGGAAAAGGCTGTTGTCGCAACACTGACCATTGAACCTGCGATCGCTGAAAGAATAGCGCGTGAACCACTTGGACCCAACGCATAAGCCCAACCCAAATCGCCAATAATTTCTGCGTTTGCACTTTGATCAATATGAATAGTTAAAAACGACAGCCCGATCGCTAGCACGACCATTAAGGTTGGGACAAACCAAAAGCTAGAATGCAGCGAATCTAACAGCTTACTAAGCTTAGTTTTCATTTGTCCGCCTCTTCTAAGGAGTGATCGGCTATATTCCCTTCAGAGCCATTCCGCTGCGCTTTGATTTCAGCAAGTCGTTTGAGTGAACTGCTGATGCTGCGGGATTGTGGTACTTTGCCTTTACCAGCGGGCCAACCTTCACGTTGATGAGCGCGATCGCCGTCCGTTGCTTCTGTCTGGTCATGAAACAGAATCTGCTGCGTCGGGAAGGGTAGATCAATGCCATTTGCTGTCAGCTTATTTTTGATATTTGTCAACACTCGATCTTGAAGGTCTAACACATTAGCCCGACGGGGTGGATCGACCCACCAACGGGCACGAAGATTGACCGAGCTACCCGCAAGTTCGACAACAATCGCATCAGGGGCAGGCGTTTCTAGCACTCCATCCGTTTCATGCATTGCCTCTAGAATTAGCTGTCGCGCTTCGTTAATATCATCGCCATAGCCAATGCCAATATCGTACTGAAGGCGGCGATGCTCAAAGGCAGTATTGACCGTAACGGAATTGGTAAATAGCTCAGAGTTTGGAATCACAACCCTCCGCCCATCATAGGTGCGAAGGATTGTGGCTCGCGTTTGAATATTTTCTACGGTTCCCTCAAAGTCTTTAAAAACAATTTGGTCATCAATTTGAAAGGGTTCAGTTAATAGAATTAAAATACCCGCCAAAAAGTTTTGTAAGATATCTCGAAATGCAAAACCGATCGCCACACCACTGATTCCAAGTAGCTGTACGAGATCATTGGCATTGAGAGAGGGAATCACGATCGACAATGCAATAAATAAACCGACCAAAATGGTTGTACCTTGCGCTAATCGCCCTAGCACCATCCCTAAATTATGAGCTTGTCGGCGATTGCGCGTCAGGTTTCTAACGACTTTCTTGATAGTTCTAGCAACGAATAAAAAGATAGCAAAGACAATTAACGCCAGTATGATATTGGGCAGTAAGGTAATAAAGCCGTTTAGCATTGCCTGCATCTTGGCTACAAAAGCTGCTATTTCAGTATTCATGACAAGATTGCCTCAGTTCACGCCAGCAGTATACAGAAAAGAAACAGGGTTAACTTCTATCTAATGGTTTTGTCTTAAGCTTTGAATCTCAGTTCGCAAGGCGGTGATTTCGTCTCGCAGGGCATCGATCGATTTTGCTCCGACAATTGCTGCTTCGTCATCATCGGCATCTTGTCCAATAAAGAAACTGGCTAAAGTTGCTGTTACGTAGCCAAACACGGCAAACGCATACAACGCCAGCAAAAAACAGAGAATGCGACCCTCTGGGGTTTGAGGAAAGTAGTCTGATCCCATCGTAGTCATCAGCATCGCTGTCCACCAAAGTGCCGTGCCGTAATTGTCAAACCCAGATGAATTAGGAGCTTCTTGTTCAAAAGCATACATCCCCGCAGCACCCACGAGTGTGATGATCGTGGTCGTCATTACCACGTAGCCGAATCCGCGTCGAGCAAAGTTGGCGGTGAGCGATCGCATACTGCGATTGGTTCGAGTGAGAACGCGCAGCAATCGCAAGCCTCGGACTGCACGGCTCGTTTGCAAAACTCGCAGGAAGCGCACAAACCGCAATGCTCGTAAGGCAGGTAAAATCAAAGAGATAGCCGTAAGCCAGTTCGTTTTTAGGTAAGAAACTTTGCGGGGTGCAAGAAATAATCTGAGGACAAACTCTAAAATAAACGCACCCCAAATGGCAATGCTAATCGCATCAAGCAGTGGTGTAAGTCCCCAAGTGAGTTCCACCACAAATAGACCGAGCCAAACCAAGCTCAACAACAGCATTGGTAGCTCTAGCCAGTCTTCAAGCTGTTGCAGAATTTGCTGCTGTTCATGTTCGATTGCTTGCTTCTCAGGTCGATCAAATTGCTGCATTGGGTTTATTCAATTCTATGATTTAGTATCAGGCGCTTCTAGCACAATGACATCAATGAGCGATGTGGCATTAAAGTCTTGCAATAGGCGACTTGGTAGTGTTGTAGATCTGTAGAAATGGGAAATATAGCCATTGGCATATTCATCAATCGACTTAGATTTTGTTGTGTTATCTAAATTTTGTTTTCACAAATCTACAACATCACCGCATACTGAGAACGAAAATTCATCCTGAATCTTCTCCATTCGCTACTTTGCCCAAAGATTAACAAGGAATCTGATTCGAGTCATGTACACTTTGAATGAGATTGAACACTATCTGTCCGCCATCTTTATACTTTGAGTTGTCACCTATCATGAGATAGATATTCTGCAATAGCTTCATTACAGCCGAAGTTTTGTAAATCAAGCTGTATTACCTGAAAAAAAAGGTAGAATCTTTAGCAAACTGTTGTTCAGCAGTTTTTCTTCTCAGAAAGCGGAAGGCAAAATTTTGACATTAGGAAGCTGGTTTGGATTAATTTCGCTGCTCATTTCGCTCTATGTTCTGTGGCAAGTTCATTCTATCGTGCTGCTGTTTTTCATGGCAGTGATCTTTGCCACTGGGTTAAATCGAGTCGTGCGCCAGTTTCAGAAATTTAAACTTAAGCGAGGGATTGCGATCGCGCTGACGTTAGCGATCGCACTCATGATTTTAGGACTGGTTTTAATTTTTGGCGCCACTCAAATTATGGGGCAGGTTGATCAACTACGTGACCTGATTCCAAGCGCAATTGACAAGGTTACAAACCTCAACTATTGGGCACAGAAACAAATTCCCGATCAAATTATTAACAATCTTCCTAACTTAAGTGAATTGAGCCTTCAACTTCAGGGTGTCGCAAACTGGGCAATCAATCACTTTTATCAGATTTTTTCTAACTCTCTATCTCTACTGCTCAACAGTTTATTTCTAACAGTATTAACACTGATGTTATTGGCAAACCCAAAGCAGTATCGCAACCTATTGATTCAAGGATTTCCTGCATTCTACCGCAGACGAGCAAATAGAATTCTATCAAAGTGTGAAGTTGGTTTAGTCAACTATCTGGGTGGAATTGCCCTGAGCATGGCTTTTATTGGCATTACCTCAACAATAGGATTGCTGGTGCTACAGGTTCCCTTGCCATTTGTGAATGGATTCATTGCAGGCGTATCAGCGTTTGTTCCTTACCTTGGCTCGATCGTTAGCGTTGTCCCACCTGTCCTATTAGCTTTGTTAGATTCTCCTTGGAAGGCGCTCCAAGTTTTGCTGCTATATTTTTTGATTCAGCAAATTGAAGGCAATCTGATCACGCCCATCATTATGAAAAAGAAAGTGTCTCTATTGCCTGCAACAACGCTTGCTATACTCACTGCCTTTGGAACGTTCTTTGGCATATTGGGATTATTTTTAGGATTACCAATTTTAGTAGTCACGCAAATCTGGCTTAAAGAAGTGTTAGTAAAAGATGTTTTAGATCAATGGACAGATCCTCAAAAAATAGCTTCAAGCGAATCTACAGAGTATGAACGTTGAACAAAATCACATAATAATCACATAATTTAGCGATGATTGCCTTGCATCTTCAGCTCAACCGAACCTAGCCAAATTGATAATGGAAAATTCTCAACTAGTTACCGTTCTCATTAACACAACTGTAGTGATGATTGGATCATGTAAGGATGTATCAACATGAATCCTGTGATACAGATTAAACATTCATCAAAATGAACTTCGAGTCTGTCATCATGTCACATTTGCCATTGATGCTAAAGTAAAATTCATTTAAAAGTGAGAAACGAGCGTGAAAGGATTAGCTGGAAAAACTGCATTGATTACGGGAGCAAGTTCTGGAATTGGACAGTCGATTGCAGTTCGTCTGGCTCAAGAAGGCTGCAATGTCGCCATCAACTACCGCAAAAGTGTAGAAGATGCCGTAGACACGGAAGAATTAGCACTACAAACAGCCTGCGAACAGGCAGCACAATGCGGGATTGAAACGCTGCTCATTCAAGGGGATGTCTCCAAAGAAAAGGACATCTTGCAAATGATGAACGCCACTATAGACAAATTCGGCAGTCTCGATATTTTAATTAACAATGCCGGAATTCAGACTGAAAGAGCATCTCATGAAGTGCAAACCGATGAGTTCGATCGCGTAATCGCAGTGAATTTACGCGGTGCGTTCCTCTGTGCGCGAGAAATGATTAAACACCTACTAGAAAAACAGCGCTCTGGTGTGATCATTAATGTTTCCAGCGTCCATGAAATCATTCCGCGCCCGATGTATATTAGCTACTCTATCAGCAAGGGAGGGATGGGAAATCTGACAAAAACTCTGGCATTGGAATATGCAAAGCAAGGTATTCGGGTGAATGGCATCGCTCCCGGAGCCACCATTACTCCCATTAATGAAAGCTGGACAGATGATCCGAACAAACAGGCGATCGTTGAGAGTCATATTCCCATGGGACGCGCTGGAACCTCTGAAGAAATGGCAGCAGCGGCGGCATTTCTAGCATCGGATGAAGCAGCTTACATAACTGGGCAAACGCTGTTCATTGATGGGGGATTAACCCTCTATGCCGATTTTCAAGAAACTTGGTCTGGATGAGGTAATCCTGATGACCGCAGAAGAACGAAGATTAGAATCTGAATAAAGCGATCGCTTCTTAAGAATAATTCAGAATAGAATTAACTAAGATCGCAACTTGAGTTCTATTTCTCAAATTTAGCTGACTCAGAATATTTGTAATATGATTTTTAACTGTACTTGGGGAGATATAAAGTTTATTGGCAATTTCCTCGTTATTAGCACCAATCGCGATTAATCTGACAATTTCTTGCTCTCTTGGTGTGAGTTTATCCCAGTCAGTTGTGGAAACTTCGGAAATTTCAGGAACTCGAGCAATTACTTTTCTACCCAAATTCAAATCTAAGTGCATATAACCTCGATAGACTGCCTGAATTGCAAATGACAGTTCTTCTGGAGGTGTATTTTTTAAGATATAACCAGATGCCCCATATTTTAATGCGTGTGAGATATATTCTTCCGAATCATCGATTGTAAGAATGAGTACTTTAGTTTCTGGAAAGCGATCGCAAATCTGTTTTGTTGCCTCCACACCATCCATTTTAGGCATTTGGATATCCATTAATACGACATTAGGCTGGAGCAGTTCCACCTGAGCGATCGCTGATTCACCATTTTCAGCTTCTCCGATAATTTCTAAACAAGACTCATCGCCCAAAGAAATTTTGAGTGCGCGACGAATGAAAGAATGATCATCTACAAGTAAAACGCTAATTTTCATAAGAGTTTGCTATTTAATTTTAGAAGCTCATTGACCCTCAGCTTAGCGGGTTCAATACAATCTATCAAGTAGCCATAGTCCTAATTGAGTGTAGGAATAAAGTCCTATTTAGATTTAGTACTTATTCTTCATGTGCATTCTCTTTAGAAACCATAGGATTGGAATGTAGAAATGAGAGGTTTAATTCTATGTTTAATTCTATATTTAAGATTTTAGTTGTTGAAGATTGCCAATCGCAAAGAGAAATGATCGTAAGTTTGCTTAAAAACAATCATTTTCAAATTGCCACAGCCTGTAATGGTTTAGATGCGATCGCTCAAGTGAAGTTGATGCTACCCGATCTTGTTATTTCGGATATCGTCATGCCAAGCATGAACGGCTATGATTTGTGCCGTCAACTGAAGACTAATCCTCAAACCAAGCATATCCATGTGATTATATGTTCTACAAAATCAACAATAATCGATCACCATTGGGGATTTAAGCAAGGTGCAGATGCTTATATTAATAAACCTTTTACCCCGAAAGATTTAGTTGATACGGTAAAAGAGCTATTAAAAATCGAAGAAGATTTGGTATCGCCTTCTACTCGTTTATACTAAGCGTTGATAGCGCATACCAGGACATGGTGTGATCGCTCCGACGAGTTCCAAATGCGTTAAAGCGCCCAGTATTTCACCTGAAGCAGCATTTGTCTGTTCGACAATCCAATCTAATCCAACAGGATCGCCGAAACCGATCGCATTGAGAATATTTTGTTGCAAAAGTGGAAGCTCAGAAATAGCAAGCGTAGGTGCGGGCTTATCTAAATTAGGCAACATTCCCAAAGCCTCTAACAACTCATCCACACCCAAAATCGCCTGCGCGCCTTTACCCAATAGCTTCAAGCAACCTTTTGCCTCATTTACTTCTAGAGAATTTGGAAGTGCATAGACATCACGCCCATATTCATTCGCCTGAAATGCTGTGATTAATGCTCCTGATAACAAAGGGGCTTCGATCACTAAAGTTGCACGGCTGAGTCCTGCAATAATCCGATTACGCGCAGGAAAATGAGTTTTGTTGGGAGTAGTACCATGTGGATATTCGCTCACTACTAATCCTGAATTTAGAATCTGTGCATATAAATCTTTGTGCTTATGAGGATAGATTTGATCTACACCAGTCCCTACTACAGCAATAGTTTGACCGCCAACTTCCAAGCAAGCTTTATGCGCTTCACCATCAATGCCGTCTGCCATCCCCGAAATGATGGTAAACCCACGCTCTGCTAAGGCGGTAACTAGCTTCTTTGTCCAACGTCTTCCATAAGGAGTTGACCTGCGGGTTCCCACGATCGCTACTGTGTTTCTCTCATTCCACTGAGTGAGATGACCGCGATAGTACAAAATTGGGGGCGGGTCGGGAATTTCCCAAAGTAAATGCGGATATTCGCGATCGCTGGGAGTCCAAAAATTGAGATTGTTATGTTCATGTACTGCCAAAAGCGACAATGGCTCAACTTCTCGCTGGGCTTGACGAATTGTTTCTAGAGTTTGACCACCGATGCCCTCGACCTCTTGCAGTTGGCTTGGCAAAGCTTGCCAAGCTTCTGACATCGAGCTGAAAGCTAGATAAAGCCGCTTGATCAAAACAGGACCAATGCCTCGTACTTGCGACCATGCTAGCCAGTAGGCTCTTTCCATTTGAGTTATGCCCCCACGCTTTTAAAGAAGGCGATCGCATCTTTAAGAGAAGCGACAAAAGTATCGATTTCGGCTTTGGTGTTATAAAAATAAACACTTGCTCTCGCCGTGCCGTTAATTCCTAAAAAGCGATGGAGCGGCTGGGTGCAGTGATGTCCTGAACGGATGGCGATGCCATCTTGATCGAGCATCTCAGAGATGTCATTGGCATGAATACCATGCGCGATCGTGAATGCTGCTAAACCTGCGCGATGATGACGGGGACCATATACTTTAATGTCAGGAATATCATCTAGACAATCCATTAAGTAATTAATCAATTCCTGTTCATAAGCGTGGATTTTATCCATGCCGATCGCCGTGAGATAATCTACAGCCGCACCAAGGGCGATCGCTTCACCAATGGCAGGAGTTCCCGCTTCGAATTTATGTGGCAAATCTGCGTAAGTGGAATGCTCAAGAAACACATCAGCAATCATTTCACCACCACCCATAAATGGAGGCATTTCTAGTAACAGATTACGCTTCCCATACAGAAAGCCAATTCCTGTTGGCGCACACATTTTATGTCCCGAAGCCACTAACCAATCGCAATTTAAAGCTTGTACATCAATGGGCATATGCGGCACACTCTGACAAGCATCGAGTAATACTTTTGCACCTTGAGCATGAGCCAATAGAATCATCTCTTCCACTGGGTTAACACAGCCAAGCGTATTGGAAACATGAACAACTGATACCAACTTGGTTTTGGAGTTAAGCAAAGATTTGAACTGCTCTATGTTCAATTCACCTGTTAGCGTTGGTTCTAGAAACTTCAGAACTGCACCTGTACGCTGAGCAATCATTTGCCAAGGCACAATATTGCTATGATGCTCCATTACTGAGAGAATCACTTCATCACCCGCTTTCAGATTTGCCCACCCCCAAGTATAAGCAACTAGATTAATTGCTTCACTGGCATTACGGGTATAAATGATTTCCTGAGATGACTCGGCATTAATGAACTTTGCGACCTTTTCTCGCGCTCCTTCATAAGCATCAGTCGCACGGGCACTGAGGGTATGTGCGCCGCGATGCACGTTGGCATTGTCATGTTCGTAATAATATTTCCATGCATCGATCACAGCTTTGGGTTTCTGCGAACTGGCGGCATTGTCAAAATAAATTAGGGGCTTGCCGTTGACCTCTTGATCTAAAATCTCAAAATCTGCTCTGACCCGATCTGCCAAAGTCTTTTCGTAGGTTAATGTCATGACGCTTGCGTCGTTTAATACCGTAACTGCTATCTGCATCTTAACAGCTAGCGTTTGTAACAGGTCGGACTTACGCAAAATCGTCGATCGCAAATCCCAATAAGCCCCCCTTTCGAGTGTGATATTCTTTAAAATTTTATTCTTGAAATAGAAGTCCTACTCCCCTCCCAGCGAAAGATTAGACGTTGCGGCGCGGAGCGCCGCAATGCTAATTCTTGGTTTTTAATGCCTATTTTTATACTGGGAAGGGAGTATGAAAGTTGACATGTATAAGCTTCCGCAAAATAGTCCTGATGACTTTAAAATTCTCATGCGTTATCCTTTAGATAGGACTAAACTTTAGAGAATTAATAAATTATGATGACGATACCTGCTAGCAGTCTTGATGTAAAAGAAACGATCGCCAAACAACGTGATTTTTTTGGCACAGGCAAAACTAAAAATGTGGACTTTCGGATTGCTCAACTCAAAAAGCTTGCTCAATTAATTAAAGAACATGAGCAAGAAATTCTTGATGCGGTCTATGCAGATCTACATAAACCTGCAATAGAAGCCTTTGGTAGCGAGATATTGATAACGCTTTCCGAAATTAAATATATCCTAAAAAATATTAAAGCTTGGGTAAAGCCACAAAAAGTTGGCACACCTATTAACTTGTTTCCTAGTTCTAGTTTCATCTATACCGAACCTCTAGGCGTTGTCCTGATCGTTTCCCCATGGAACTATCCATTTGCGCTGATGATGCAGCCATTGATCGGCGCGATCGCCGCAGGTAATTGTGCGATTCTCAAACCATCTGAGCATACGCCACATACATCCAAGGCGATCGCTAAAATGATCAATGCTAACTTCGACCCAAATTTCATCGTTACAATCGAAGGCGGTATTGAAACCAATCAAGCATTACTTGCTGAAAAATTTGACCATATCTTCTTTACAGGTGGAACAGCGATCGGCAAAATTGTAATGGAAGCGGCAGCTAAACACCTCACTCCTGTAACACTTGAACTGGGTGGTAAAAGCCCTCGTATTGTCGATGCAGATTGTAACTTAGAAACTACCGCTAAACGGATTGTCTGGGGCAAGTTCTACAATGCAGGACAGACCTGTGTTGCACCCGATTATCTGTTAGTGCAGAAAAGTATTAAACCAGTTCTAATTGAGAAGTTACTAGAATATGTGAAAACTTTCTTTGGTGAAGATCCTCAAAAAAGCGCCGACTTTGCTCGTATCGTCAATCATCGTCAATTTGATCGCCTCGTCAATCTACTCGATCAAGGCAAAATTCTCATCGGTGGTAACAGCGATCGCGATGACCGTTTCATTGCGCCTACACTAATCGATCAAATCTCGCCTAACTCTAAAGTAATGGCAGAAGAAGTTTTTGGCCCGATCTTGCCAATTTTAGAATACGACCAAATCGAAGATGCAATCGCCTTTGTCAATACCCATGCTAAACCACTGGCGCTATATTTCTTCTCCAATCACAAACCGAATCAAGAGCGAATTCTGCAAGAAATATCTTTTGGTGGTGGATGCTTCAACGATACGATCATGCATCTCGGCAATCCCCAGCTTCCATTTGGAGGAGTTGGCAATAGCGGCATGGGAAGTTATCACGGCAAGGCAAGTTTTGATACATTCAGTCATCGCAAAAGTGTACTTAAAAACTCTTTCCGTTTTGATATCAAGTGGCGTTATCCCCCTTATACAATGACTCTAGATACCTTGAAAAAATTTGTCAACTAATTTCTAAAAATACCGATAGTGATCCGCAAGTAGCGATCGCATCGTCATTAAGGTCAATGTAATCATTCTTGTAATAAGTTTCAGCAGCAGGAGTTTATTCCCAAGATTCGTGGTGTGGAGATCGCAAAGAAAAACCTCAAGGCTTTGGGATGATTATAACCAAAACCCGTAGAGTGTGTTAGCGTCAGCGTAACGCACTGATTAACATGCGTATAGGGTGCGTTACATTTCATTAACGCACCCTACGAGATTTGCATTTGCGATCGCACTTTTACGCCCATTTACACCAATTTTATGATCCAATTGACGATCAACGAAATGCAAGCCTTTAGTTTGTAATTCCGTAATTAATTGTTGTTTATTCATGCAGGATTACGCTCCCATCGAAATTTGCGATCGGACTCTTGAATCAAAACATCATTGATACTGGCTTCACGGCGGCGCATTAATCCATTCTCAGCAAATTCCCACTGTTCATTTCCATAGGCCCGATACCAATAGTCAGAGTCATCATGCCATTCATATTCAAAACAAACAGAAATTCGATTATCAGTAAAGTTCCAAAGCTGTTTACGAAGTCGATAATCTAGTTCTTTAGCCCATTTTCGTTTAAAAAATTCCGCGATCGCTTCTCTTCCACTAAAAAATTCAGCACGATTACGCCATTGTGAGTCCTCGGTATAGGCAAGAGCAACGCGCTGCGGATCGCGAGTATTCCAAGCGTCTTCCGCTGCTTGCACTTTTGCTTTGGCTGTCTCTAACGTAAAGGGAGGTAGGGGAGGTTTCATAGATTAATTATGGATAAATTGGTAATTCTAACGGCTGAAAGTGATTTTCTGCGATTGGTAGACTAATTGGTACATTCGCTTCATGCTTAACCTAAAAGCCTGTAAACGAAGCCGCATTTAACTGTGCTTGCAGTATAAATATAGAACTTCTCTCACTAATTTAGTTACGATCACTCTTCCAACTTCTAACTAAATCAGTCGTATAAAAAGCACCGCTTTTAGATTTTGGCTTTCCTAATGCAATAGCTAAGGCAGCAAAGCCCCTTTACTTTTCTATACCCAAACAGGCTAGGATACAAATACATACATTAGTTAATGCAGTAATCAGGAATCAATCATGGTAGAACGCCCTATCAAAAAAGCTGACCGTCAGCCAAACTCTGAAGCCACCGAAAGCACGCCTAAAGCCCAAAAGTTTGATGACGACAACAAGCGTTCTAATCGTGGCGGCGGCGACAAAGACAAAAGAGGCAGTAAAAGAGGCTCACGCGACGAAGAAGTAAAACAGCCTGTAAATCTCGCTTTAGTGAGAGGTCCCAAGCCAACCAAGCCTCAACCCATCGTTGAAGAAGTTATTGCTGAAGTATCTGATGAAGCATCGGAAACACCTGAAGAAAGCACTCCTGAAGAAACAACCGAAGCATAATTACAGCAGGTATCGTGCAAAAGCGCCCTAAAAAGGGTCACAGGGCGAAGCCCCCACCCAATCGGTTTTAAAGGATTTTAAGTTTTTGCTGTGGCGGGTTTGAAAGCAAATTGCTAAAAAATAAAGGAGGCGCTTCGCGCTTCCTTTATTTTTTAGATCGTGTGAGTAATCCTTGACTGGGGCTAAAAACTAAAGTTAACAAAAATAAAGTTAAAACTGCTAAGACGATCGCGGGGCCAGACGGTAAATTTAGATAATAGCTAGCATATAAACCGATCGCGCTTGCCAAAACTCCTAAGCCTGCACTAACAAAAATCATCTGGTGAAGTTCTTTTACTAATAAATAAGCGGTAATTGCGGGACCAACTAACAGAGACACTACTAATACCACGCCCATCGTTTGCATACTGGCAATAATCGTCAAGGTAACACCAGCCATCAATCCCAAATAAATCAGATTTGTTGGTAATCCTAACGCTTGCGCCCCAATCCGATCAAACGTGTAAAACAGTAATTGCTTATAAAACATCGCGATCGCTGTCAGCACGATTACGGTAATTATCGCGGCGCGCATTGTATCAGTTTGCGAAACACTGAGAATATCGCCGAACAAAAAGCCATGTAGATCGATTTTAATTTTGAGAAGTGAAATCAACAAAATACCGATCGCAAAGAAACTAGAAGAAGTCAAAGCCATCGCCGCATCAACCTTAACCCGAGTTTGTGATCGCAACCATGCAATCAAAAATGCGCTACCGATACCCGATATAAACGCCCCAATCGCCACATCAATTTTATAAAAAAAGGCGATCGCCATGCCTGGCATCACGGTATGCGTCATCACATCCCCAAGTAGTGCCATGCGCTGCACGATCAAGAAACAACCGATCGCTGGACAAATAATTCCCGCTAAACCACCTGCAATTAAGGCATTTCGCATAAATTCTAAACCAAGCGGCTCAGCGATCCATTGCCAGACAGGAATCTGTGCAAGTTGGGGAAATAGTGCAGGAAGTGTTTGTATAAATATCAAAACTAATTATTGGTTAAGGTATATAGTGTCAAATTAGATTTATTTTTGCCGATTAACTCGGACAAGCTGTCCTGAAAGCGATTCAAAAGCTGCAACTGTTTCATGTATCCTTTGGGCTATTTCTTCCCAGTTAGAATTGCTTTTACAAATAACAATTCCTTGATGTTGTGAATTTTGTTTGTGCAAGCGAATAAAGTCATGACGATTAAGAGTAAGGACAGCACGATCTAAACTTATTGCATAAGACAAAACCTGATCATCAGGAATTTTTTGTTCCGCTTTGTTTGCCTCTTGAACAGTTAAAATATCATGCCCTAAAGTTCGCAATATTTTCACAACAGGTAATGGGAACTGTTCATCAGCATAAAGTCGAGCCATTCGCTAATCTTCCTCATTTCTACGAATGGCTATTTCAATTTCTTCTGGATGAGCTTCTGCATATATCCAAGCATTTGCCAAATCGATCGCTGTTAAAGATGGATATGCCTCCAAAATTTTTGCATCACTTGTTCCTTGCTGGCGATAATTGATTAGTAACCACACAGGAATGCGCGTACTACGAATACAAGCATCCCCACCACATACACCAGCAGTTTTTTCAATCCCTTGCAAACTATAGGTAAGATTTTGGAGTAGAAATTGAATTGCTTGTGCTTTTTCTACAGAAGAAAGTGCTAGTAATTGGGGTTGTAATTCTTTTAAAGTCATTGTTTTAGCCTACTGTTGCCAACAATTCTGCGATCACTACTATTAAATTTGCCATGTTATTATCTTTATAACTATTGCAATAAAATCACCTCATAACACATTGACAATATTAATATTCAATAATAATCAATATTTCTAGAAATGGAAAATATCAAAAAAAAGTATTGCTGTATTATTACTCATCGCTTATCTCTGGATTCAGCTTTACGTAGACTTCCTCTCAAAGATCCAGTATTAGATGATAAAGGATATATCACACTTTTTTCTACTAATAATTATAAATTATTAGCAGAAATTGATAAAGGTGAAAAAATTGATGCATTAATTTATAAATCTGATCAAGAAGGTAAAGCTTTTTATGAAATCAATAATAAATCTTTTGAAGAGGAAGCCAAAAAAGTAATTAGGAATTCATTAAATCGTCTACAAGTTGCATTTCTAGGGGTAAGAATGCAGGTTGAACATACTGCCAAAATAAGAAATGATGAAAACTTTAGTGTTGATATATTAGATTATGAAACTGGAGTCAAAGCATCCTTTCTGACACCTATAGGAGGAATATATCTTGGCTCCGGTGGTGAACTCATTCGTCCCGATCCTCATATATCTTGCCAGCAGATTTATACTGTCTTAAAAGTTGAAAAAGATAATCTTGATGAATATATTGATCGCTTTATAAGTCTTGAAAAACTAAGTAACGATCCAGTTCTACATCTTATTACTTTGTTTTCTTTATACGAATATATAAAAGAAAGTCAGCCTTCAGATAAACGTTTAGAAAGAGCATTCACCAAACACAAAAAGATAGAATCTAATTTTAATCTCGAAGAAAAATTTAGAAATGCTAGGCATTTAGTTGCACATGGTTTTGCTGGAGGTAAAGGAATTAAACATAAAGAAAATACAACAAAGATTCTAGAAGAATTTTTGGGGTTTTCTCCATCAGGCTCTTATTCATTTGACCGATATAATCCGTCCCATATAAATCTAATCAATGAAGTGATTGGTGAAGCTCAAACTATAATTCACAATTATTTTAGAGAAGAATTAAAAACTCATCATTAGCTTATTTGTTACCTAACCTATTCTGAAGAATTTCATGCATTGCTTTTAAATCTACATCGTTTTTTGGAAAAGGGAATTTGTGACTGTTAGGATTTCCGCGTTGGATTAGAGCAGCAATCGCATCATCATCTTCCCGATTAGCCAAGATATAAGCTCGTAATTCTAGGCGAGTCATTTTACTAAAGTCAGGCTTCATCATCATTAAACCTCCATTGACCATCAGGAAAAATCAAAACTTCTAGGCTCTCAGTTACACCAGCCAAAATAAAAACTGTATTAGTATTCGGAATTGTAGCGAAATATATGTACTGGCCGATAGCCATTTGAGAGCATCTAGCAAACTCTAACACAGGCGATCGCTTGATCTACAGTTGGCATGATAGATGGATAAATTTGTCAAGCCTTATTTTACGGGATTTTAAGATTTCAAACCAAAGTTTCACTTTTTGGCAACTAAGTAAGCCTGTCAAAAAATTGAGCTTGCCTTCATTAGCTCAAGCACTCAATGGTTCAAGTTCAACATATTCACATAGAGTTCTAGGACGCGGAATCACCATTCCATCCTCAGTAAGTGACTCTAAATGAAGAGCGATCGCCTCTTGAATTAATTCTCTAACCTCTTCCACAGTTTCCGCGACAGCAACACAACCAGGTAAATCAGGAACATAAGCCCCGTAGCTAGTTTCGCCAGTTTCGATCACAACTGCGTATTTCATAAACTATTCCTCTATTTGTGCTTGTTTCCAAATACTTTTTAACGTTCCAATTGGCATCTCAACGCTAGGCTTACCCGCAACTGTTACTGTTCCTAGTTTAGTAGCATGTTTTAGCTGCCGATGACTGCCCCTTGTTCTGACAATAAACCAACCATCCTCTTCTAACTTTTTTAATACATCTCTTACCTTCACAACCTATACAATCCTCGGTTTTATATAATTTTAGTCAATTTTTTCATAGGCGATCTTCTGACTGGAAATCCTTTGAATCAAATTTATTTGATTCATTAATCTTTTACAGACCCAAAAGCGGCGATCCATTTGTGCTGAATTGCGGTTTCGAGGATACTTTGCACGATCGCTAACCATGCAATATTTTCGAGTAACAAGATAGCGATCGCTAAAGCACTTTGGATTAAAGGCAACAGCGTTAGTGTAGACAAATCGCGATCAATTGCACCAAAGGTGCGAATAAGTGCAAAAGCTAAAATTGCACCTGATTTGAGATGTGAGTTGCGATCGCGCCGCACAATATAGCGATAGGTGACTGCAAACAAAAAAGCTGAAAAGCCAATCATTCCTAACTTGATCAACAAAATTAAGGGAATGCCAAGTTCAAAGCTAGCGATTAGCTGCACAGGTGAACTTGGAAGAATATGGGGCAAAAACTGTTTTAGAGAGTGATGCAATAGGGTAATCGTAAAAAAGGCAAAAACACTCGCGATCACGCCAAGAAACCCAGCTTTAAAAGATTCGATGCGATCGGCGACAGATAGATGCTCTGATTTGGTTGAAATAAGATGAGAAGATTGCACGCTCGTTAACTATTTTGGGGGTTAATGCAATCCTATACTTTCTCACATCGTCACAATATCAAGCCATGTCAAAAAGATGTAATAATTTGTAACAGAAATAACAAGCGATCGCTTATTTTGCGATCACAAACGCAATCAAATTTATGGAACCCGAATTAACAAATACGGAAACCGTCAGCCCAGAAATTAGCCCAGAAACAACCAATGTAGAAGTAGTTTCTCCAAAAATCGAGGAGGAACTTCATCGTCATGAATGTGGTGTATGTGGCTATATATACGAACCATCCGTAGGCGATGTTAAGCGAAATATTGCTAGCGGTACTGCATTTGAAAGCATCCCCGCAGACTGGCGTTGCCCTGTCTGTAACGCGAAGAAAAAAGTATTCGCAGATATCGGTATCGCCTCAAAGCCTTCTGGTTTTACCGAAAACTTAGGATATGGGTTTGGCGTTAACGTTCTCACCCCTGGTCAAAAAAACTTACTAATATTTGGCTCTTTAGCTTTAGCGGTAATTTTCTTCATTAGCCTTTACGCTCTAGATTAATTTATTCATTTGACATCATAACTTTACAAATTTTTTTATGAATAAAAGCATAAAACGCTTTCTTACCTCTTTATTTCTTTGTGTTTTACTAATTTGCGTGAGCTTATTTGGCACTGGAATGCCCAATGCTTCTGCAAATCATGGCAATTGGCACAAAGTCGATCTGCCAGTAGCGATTACACCGCTTGATTTATGGTTTGACAAAGCAGACCCTAATCACGGTTGGCTAGTTGGTACTGATGCAACTTTATTGGAATCTACTGATGGGGGCATTGTCTGGCAAGAGCGAAAGCTTGAGCTTGGTGATGGTATTTACCGATTCTCGTCAGTTAGCTTCTCTGGCAATGAAGGATGGATTACTGGTCAGCCTGCTCTGCTTCTGCATACTACTGATGCTGGCAAGTCTTGGTCGCGGATTGGGCTGAGTTCCAAACTGCCTGGCGATCCTTTTGCGATCGTGGCTGGTGGTAAAAACTCCGCAGAAATGGTCACGGATTTGGGCGCAATTTATGCCACTCAAGATGCGGGTCAAAACTGGAAGGCTCTAGTTACTCAAGCAGTCGGCAATGCGCGCAACCTCAATCGCAGTGCTGATGGTCGTTATGTGGCAATTTCGGCAAATGGCAACTTTTATTCGACATGGCAACCAGGCGATCTGACTTGGATTCAACATAATCGTAATAGCTCTCGCCGTGTTCAAAACATGGGCTATACACCCGATAATCGCCTATGGATGCTCAATCGCGGCGGTCAAGTCCAATTTAGTGAAGTTGGCGAATTTGAACAATGGGAGAAAAAGCAAACTCCTAGAGAAGGTGGTGGATTTGGGCTGCTGGATCTTGCCTATCAAGATGCTAATAATGTATGGATATCAGGTGGGAGTTCACGCCTAATCCATAGTGAAGATAACGGCAAAACTTGGAAGCGCGATGAGTCTGCTAAAAACGTCGGTGCAAACCTATATCGTATTTACTTCTTTTCTCGCGATCGCGGTTTTGTGATTGGACAAAATGGCACATTGCTCGCTTATTCTCCAGACTAGAAAAAAGCCTCGCTTTGCGAGGCTTTTTTTATCGACCTAGTGCGTGGAGTGAGTTAATCACATCCGCGCATTTTTGTGTATAGGATTCGAGAGTGGCGCGATCGCTTGCATCAGGCGGTGGTATTAAGGCCCCAATCCTGACCGTAACAGGTTGAAATAACTTCGGAAATCTTGCCCCCTTCGGCAAAATTGTGCCGGTTCCCCAAATACTGACAGGCAAAAAAGGTGCTTGAGTCTTGGCAGCAATCATCGCTGCGCCTAGTTTTGGATCAGTCACTAACCCGTCAAGAGTGCGCGTCCCTTGCAAAAAAATACCAGTCGCCCAACCTTTATTAATCGATTCGATCGCTGACCTTATCGCAGCGCGATCGCCAGCCCCCCGCTTTACAGGATAAGCACCAAAAGCCTGAATTGCGATGTTAAGCACAGGAATTTCAAATAATTCCTCTTTAGCCATAAACGCAACAGGACGAGACATACAACTACCGACAATCAGCGGGTCAAAGTCACTAGAATGATTACTGACTACGATGAGATTGCCAGTGAGTGGCACATTTTCAACACCATAAATTCGCTCTTGGTAAAACACATGCAAAAGTGGTCTAACTACAGTCCACTTAAACATTTTATATAAGATAGGATTGCCGCTTTTATCTTTACTGTTTTCCATCTACCAACTTCCTAGAGCATTAACATAAAAATAGCAGTAACAGAGACTCGCTTCACGATCTGCGCTCACTTACTGTTGCGACCATTGCTCAGGCGTATAAGTTTTAAGTGATAAGGCATGAATAGTTGTCTGCATCTGTTCTGATAAGGCTGCATAAACCATGCGATGTTGTTGCATCGTGGTTTTTCCTGCAAAGCTAGAAGCAACAACGATCGCATCATAATGACCACTACCCGCAGGCGCATTCATCCTCCCTTGATGATGTTTATGCAAGTCGCTGCGATCGTCAATTTCGACAATTGTTGCTCCGATTTTTTCTTGCAAAGTAGCTTTGATTGTGGTGATAGCATCCATGTTGTTTTACTGAGTTATAGAAAATATGCTTAGCTTAGTACGCCAGTCAAATAAATAGATCACAAGACGATCGCTTATAATCAAAATCAAGATTTGGAACAAATTGAGATGAATGATCGCAGGAGTAAACCTCAATGACTCAGACAATTGTCCAAAGAACATCACTGTACGATCTTGATCTTAATTTGTGGTTAGAGACAGCGATCGCGCAGTTGAAAATTGGTGATTTTCATAATCTTGATGTTGAAAATTTAATCGAGGAATTAGAAGGCTTGTCAGGTAGTAATAAGCGTGAACTGGAAAATAGATTAGAGCGTTTAATCGAACATATCCTTAAGCGTTGCTATGTTGATATGCCTGATTGCTATAGGGGATGGCTGTTGACAATATTCGATCAACGTAGAGATATTAAGAAACTTTTGAAGCAATCTCCAAGCCTCAAACGCTATTTCGAGCAAGTATTTGATGAGTGTTTTGAAGGTTCTCTAAACAGGGCAAAGATAGAATATTCTCAATGTCAATTTTCTGATACATGGCAGTTTAGCAATGATATTGAGGACATACTAAATATTGATTTTTGGGATGAAATATAGTATCCAAGAGACGATCGCCTTTTACTTTCACAGAGATTAAAGAAACGATCGCCTCAACTAATTGATCTTGATTTTCTTGGCGCAGGCGCACCCCGTAACATACCTTCAGTACTCAGATCCTCATCAAGATCTTCCCAATGAATACCATAGCCACCACCGCAGATTTCCCACTTATCAAGCTGCTCATTAGTTCCATTCAATAACCTTGGATACCACACTAAGGGAACTGCAATTGTCCGCCCATCCATCAAATCAACATTGCTCGTATCTTCAGTAAAGCTAACATTCTTAACTCTTTCATCCGTCTTAATCGCCAAAGTACTCATACCAAGCCTCCAATAATTGTGTTTGATTTTCGATCACCATAGATTGAAGTTTCCTTAACTCTTTAGCGGCTTAGTGAATTAAAATATACCAACATGCGATTGCACTTTACGTTCACAGATTAAAAAAGCAATTCGTTAAATTTACAATAGGATGATATCAAAGGTAACTGAGTAACTTTAGCGATCGCGGTGAATTCGGCGATCGCGCTGTTAGAGCTTTAGATTTAAGGCAGATCCCAGCATTACTACTCCTACATCATCAAAACTCGTTTTATCCCATCAATTATCGGTAAATATTCATTAAAACTTAGACTGCCTAAATATCCAGTAATCCTTTGGATATCTACTGCCCGTATTTGATCGCACAAAGCAACTGACTTTTGAGGTAGTCCCGCAGTTCCAGCTTGAATAATCGGATATAGCACAGGATTTTTCTTTACCCAACCACCAAACTGCGTAGTTAATGGAACTACAACTGCAACAGGATAACGTACATCTCCCGAAGGTACACCAACAATTACCGCAGGTCTTGTCCCTTCCTGTTCATGTCCTTTAGGATTATGAGATGGCAAGTTAATAAAAATAACATCACCACCTTTGAGAAGTTGACTATTCAAAAGCTCTATCCCGCCTTACCACTAAACCAATACCAGCCAAATATTCCACAGGTTTCATACTTGGTATCCCACCTTCTCCCCAATCATATTCAGGCAAGTCATTACTCAAATTATCTTCTAACCAAAATTGAGACTCTGTGTCATTGGCAGCGAAATCATCCATTTTTGATAATTCAGTCGCCAAAAACTGAATAGCCTTAATCTTATCGCAAGGGGCTAATTTTTGGAGATTGGGCAATAACTCAGTGAAGGTCATAACCATAAGATTCAGAATAAATATTCTCTTTATTTTACTTGCTTGCGATCGCTATTTACTTTCACAGACACTAAAGGGACGATTCGTTAAATTTGCAATGAAATATTAAGGCTAACTGAGTGACTTTAGCGATCGCGATGATTTAAGAAGGTCTTTGCAATGCGTTGCGCTGTCTAGAGCGGATGCGTTGTTCTGAGCGAGGATCGATTTTTAGATTGATTTTAAGGTGTTTATCGTGACCGACTAGAGGAAATTGAGTTTGCCAATTGCTAACAATATGGAAGTAGTTTTCGGCATCTTCTAAACAATACTCATAAATATCGTTGAGAATTGCTTCATACCCTTTCTCTTTTCGTAACACCTTAATCCCATTCCGAAAAACGTAATACCCTTTGATTTTTTTATGAATAGGGATTCCTAAATGAGCAAATAGATTGTTTAAACCTTGATTTAAATCTGGGCGTTGACTTGTGGTTTGTAGATCGAGAATTTTAATGCTTTCAACTTTGGGAATGATATCTAATGCTTCTATTCTTTGACGCAAACAAAACATATCGCTAGTGGATAGACCATAGCCAATGAAATATTTGTTCTGTAAACTTTGCAAGTCATTTAATATATCTTGAATTAATTTTCTTTCTTGAGAGCCTGATTCGATAAATTGAATTTTAATATATTGTTCGTTGCTATCTTCTAAAATGCGAGTAAGGGTATAACCAAACATTTTTTGGACTAATCCATCCTTATGAAAGTCACGACACCATTCGAGGTCTAGAAAAACAAGATCGTAGATTGAACCATCGTAAAAGTTATTTGAATACTGACTTGGAAGCTTAAATTCCCTTTTATACATAAAGTTTTGCTTATAGGTAGGCGAAGAGAATGGCTAGCGAGTCGATAGCTATTAGTTATATATCGTATCGGTAATTCTCCCCTTGCGATCGCTAATAATAATTCAGATCTCAAAATTAAACCCTTTCTGTCTTAGTTGTAGATATTTAGCCTCATCAAACTGATAAAGCTTGGCGGCGCGATGAGAAACGCCTTGCTCAACTGCACCTGTATCGATCAGTAAGTCCATGAGTAGGATTTTTTTACGAAAGTTACGTTTGTCGAGAGAGCGATCTAAGACAGTTTCGTAAAGTTTTTGGAGCTGGGAGAGGGTGAATTGGGTGGGTAATAGCTCAAATCCGATCGGCTCATAGCGAATCTTGCCGCGTAGTCTAGCGATCGCAGTTTGCAAGATCTGCTCGTGGTCAAAGGCTAGTTGAGGAATTTCTGAAAGTGCAAACCAAGCTGCCGCGCGCGCATCGGTGGTTGCTTTAATTTCTTGTTCAGCAAGGTTGATTAGGGCGTAATAGGCGACAGTGACTGTGCGATCGCGGGGATCACGAGCTAAGTCTCCAAAAGTATAAAGCTGCTCTAAAAAAACATTATGGATTCCTGTTTCTTCTTGGAGTTCGCGCAGAGCCGCTACGTCAAGAGTTTCATCGAGCCTAACAAATCCTCCTGGGATCGCCCATTTTCCTTGAAATGGCGGAATATTCCGCTGGATTAGCATAACTTTGAGTTCTTGCTGGGCATCGAGTCCAAATACGATGCAGTCAACAGTTAAAGCAGGTCGAGGATATTCGTAAGTGTGGGGCATAAGTATCTAAATAGGGATCTAAGATATGCAAATTAAATTTAGTAGTTGACATAGTGTATAAATAACACTATAGTAGTTTGTGTAGTTTATACACTATAACTTCATGCAAGAACAAGTTCAACTTCCCAATACGCGATCGCTGCAAATTCTCGATCTATCTGATCAGTTTGAATATGCAAATGGTTCAATTATTGGGCGCAATCATGTTCTTGCTGGTAAAAACAATCAAGATGCTTTTCGAGTTGTCATGCGAGAGCAGCATATTATCGCAGTCGTCTGCGATGGTTGCGGTAGTGGTAAGCATAGTGAAGTTGGTGCAAAGCTCGGTGCGCGAATTGTGATTGATGCGATCTCTGATCTGCTCAATCATGATTTAGTAATTAGCGATCGCGAATTCTGGAATGCAGTTCAAACAAACTTGTTGCAGAAGTTAAAAGATTTTGTGGCGATATCTAACGGAGATATGGAGTTTGTGAATGATTATTTGTTATTTACAATTGTCGGTGTGTTGATAACGCCCAGCGAAACTGTTACTTTCTCAATGGGAGATGGCGCGATCGCGTTGAATGGAAAACTTAATCAGATTCCTACTTATCCTGATAATGCGCCGCCCTATCTCGCTTATGGCTTATATCGTCCTGATGCTGTCAGTTTTGAGATTCGCGATCGCTTACCCACTTCTGAAGTGGAATCAATTCTAATCGCAACCGATGGAATTGATGATTTGATTAGGGTTGAGGCGATCGCGCAATTTTGGCAAGAGGATCGTTATTTCAAAAATCCTGATGCGGTAAGGCGTAAGCTGGCGATGCTGAATCGGGAAGAGACAAAACCTGATTGGCAAAAGCGCGAGTTAGTTAAGCGATCGGGGGCTTTGTCTGATGACACGAGTTTGGTGGTGATTAGGAGAATGACTAGTGATTGGTGATTAGTGATTGGTGATTAGAGTAATTTTAAATTTTTCCTTGGAGTTTTCTATGTTAGGTGCAATTGTTGGCGATATCGTCGGTTCGATTTATGAATTTTCAAATCATCGCTCGAAAGATTTCCTTCTCTTTGGTGAAAAATGTACTTTTACCGATGACACGGTGCTAACTGTAGCGGTAGCAGATTGCTTAATGGATAATGGCAATTATGCTGAATATATCAAAAATTATGCTCGTAAATATACAGGTCGAGGCTATGGTGGTCGGTTTAAACAATGGATAATTTCAGAGAATATGGAGCCTTACAATAGCTGGGGTAATGGCTCGGCGATGCGAGTTAGTGCGGTAGGATTTGCTTATGATGATTTGGAAGCAGTAATGATGGAAGCTAAGCGATCGGCTGAAGTTACCCATAACCATCCTGAAGGAATTAAAGGAGCGCAAGCGACCGCCGTGGCGATCTTTATGGCTCGTCAAGGTCAGAGCAAAGAACAGATTAAAACCGCGATCGCTAAATCTTTTGGCTATGACTTAAATCGAACTGTAGATGAGATTCGTCCTGTTTATATATTTAATGAATCATGCCAAGGTACAGTCCCAGAGGCAATTATTGCCTTTCTCGAATCAAATGATTTTGAAGATGCAATTCGCAATGCAATCTCTTTAGGTGGTGATAGCGATACACTCACTTGCATCACAGGCGGTATTGCCGAAGCCTTTTATGGCGGTGTCCCCAAAGCGATCGCTGAAAAAGCACTTAGTTATCTTGATCCAAATATGCGCGAAGTTGTCAAACAATTTTATGGAAGTCTATCTCAATCAAAAGCGGATCAAACTTAATCTTAAAGCAGCGATCGGCAAAGGTGGCGAAGCAGATATTTATGATCTTGGCAATGGCAAGGTTCTCAAGCTATTTAAACCTGACGATCATCCTGATTATCAACTGCTTCCCCAAGAGCAGCAAGCAGCAAAGGCTCGGCTGGCTCTACATCAACAAAAGCTAAGAGTCTTTCCTCAAAATCTACCCTCTCGTGTTGTCAAGCCTGAAACTCTGGCGATGGATAAGCAAGGGGTGAACATACTTGGCTATACAATGCCTTTTTTGCAAAACACAGTTCCATTGTTGAAATATAGCGATCGCACTTATCGCAGCATCAATAGCATTTCACCGCAATTCGTGACAACTTTATTTCGTGATTTACACGATTCTGTTACTAAAATCCATCAAGCAAATGTCACGATTGGCGATTTTAATGATCTCAATTTACTGATTTCTCAAAATCAAGTACATCTAATTGATGCTGATTCTTTCCAGTTTGGACAGTTTGCTTGTCAGGTTTTTACAGCGCGATTTGTTGATCCGATGTTATGCGATCGCAGCGCCAATCAGCCGATATTAATGCGATCGCACAATGCGGATTCTGATTGGTATGCCTTCACCGTAATGTTGATGCAGAGCCTACTTTATGTCGATCCTTATGGTGGCGTGTACAAGCCAAAATTACAAAGCGCGATGATTCCTCATAGCGCCAGACCATTGCAGCGCATCACCGTTTTTTATCCTGAAGTACGTTACCCAAAACCCGCAATTCCCTATCAGATTCTCTCTGATGATTTGTTACATCATTTTCATAACTGTTTTGAAAAAGACTGGCGCGGCGCTTTTCCGCAATCATTGCTCGAATCCATGCGTTGGACAAAGTGCCAGCAATGTGGAATCGAACATTTAAAGGTTAGTTGTCCAATCTGTACATTATCTATCCAAACACTCGTTTCTCCTTTAGAAAAAATGGCTGATGGCAAAGTCTGCAAAGTCATCCAGATTTTTCAGACAGAAGGTGTAATCTTACAAGCTGTTTTACAGAATAATTCTCTCTATTATCTGTATTACGATCGCAGTCAATTTAAACGCGAAGATAGCGAAGTTTTGCTGTCAGGAGAATTAGATGCAAATATTCAATTTGAAATTTTCGGAAAGTCTACAATCGTTACGAAAAAAGGTAATGGGCAGGGCAAAGCGATTACTCTCAGTCAAGGGCAATCACCGCAAGCGATCGCCGCCGATCTTATTCGAGCAAATTCATTCTCTCGCTATTGGATCGATAATGGACAGCTATTGCGCGATGGCAAACTCGGCAATGAATACATTGGCGATATTTTGGAAGGACAAACCCAGTTTTGGATCGGAGAAAGCTTCGGCTTTGGTTTCTATCGTGCAGGCAATCTTAGTGTCGCCTTCACCTTTGACGCTAAACGATCAGGAATCTGCGATCGCGTTGCCATCCCGCCTATACGTGGCGAACTAATTGAGGCAAATTGTATCTTTAGCGATCGCCTCTGCTGGTTCTTTACCGCCACCCAAGAGCAAGGCAAAATCATCCATCGCGTTTCGGTTCTGCGCTCCACTGGTGAATTAGTCGCCACGCTTGCTGCTCAAAAAGGTGATCTTGTATGGCTAGATAATTTGCATAGTAGCAGTGCGATCGGCGATTGGCTATTTGCTGCCACCGATGATTGCATCGTCAGGATTGAAGTGCAAAATGGACAGATTATGATTACGAAAAGTTTTCCAGAAACCGAAGCTTATGTCGATAGCGGCTGTTCCTTAATAGTTGCTTCTCAGGGAATTTATGTAATTCATGCTCAGAAGATTTTGCAGTTACAATTGTCCTAACAAAAATATCATTGAGGTGATCTGCCATGTCCTATAGCGAATTTACCTTAGAATCAGTCCAAATTGCCTTTGATCTGACGATTATAGAACGAGCTAATTTGTTGGATGACACAGCCATATGTGAATCTAGCGACTTTCTCAAAGAACTATTAAAAGAATTCGCTCCTTTAGCACTTGCCATGAATACTGAAAAAGCGCGATCAGAATTAATTATTGCGCCCATTCTAGTAGAAATTCGCAAAAATTTTTTAGATAGAGCTAGTTTATTCTCAGGTGTGGAATTAAACATAGATCGTGATCGCGGATTAAATGGCGTCTGTGATTTCCTGTTAAGCCGATCTCCATCACAATTAATGCTTAAAGCGCCTGTAGTCGTGGTTATGGAAGCAAAAAAAGAGAACATAAACGGAGCTTTAGGGCAATGTATTGCCGAAATGTGGGCGGCAAAACTCTTCAACCAGCAACATGAAAATGATATTTCTGTAATTTATGGAGCCGCCACCACTGGCAACGATTGGAAATTTCTACGCCTTTGCGATCGCCTTGTCGAAATCGATTTAACTGAATATCAGTTATCCAATATTGATAAAATTCTAGGTATTCTATCCCTAGCATTTCAATAAAACCACGCTAAAATCATTTCAAACTTAGGAGAGATATCGTGATAACAATTCAATTGAGTTTAGATGAAGAAATGATCTGCGAGCTTAATCAACTTTCTTCGCAGCAACAGACAACACCTGAAGAGCTAATCAAGCAATTAATTAGCGATTACTTGCAGAAAAACGCAAGACCAAAGACTTTCTTGCAACAACTAGAAGAACTGGATAGACAATTAGAGGAGGCTGAAGAATCCAAAATCAATAATTCTTTAGCCGATAAAAAACATAAAACTGTTATGGAAAAGCTGCAAGAATCTGAAAAATCGAGAGGAAGCCCTCGACACTTTTTACAGGGTCGCCCAGATTTATCAGCTCGTGATGTTCGTAAAGCTTTGATTGCTGAACATATTGAAAATCAACACAAAAAGATTCTTATGGAAAGGCAGGAATCATTATTGAATCAACCAAAAGGAGAACTCTAATCATGACTACTCAAATTACTACCCAACTTCCCATTCCTGCATTCTTTGATCGCCAAAAAGTCGGTTCGGTATGGCGCGTACCCTATCAAGATCGTGCTAATCAAGCCGAAGCATGGGCAAAAGAACATGGCATCGTTCCTGCTGCTAAGGATCGCAAGAAAATTTGTCTGATGGCGATCGATGTCCAGAATACATTTTGTATTTCTGACTTTGAGCTATTTGTTGGCGGTAGATCTGGCACTGGAGCGATTGATGACAATGTGCGCCTGTGCGAATTTATCTATCGCAACTTGCACCACATTAGCGAAATTGCGCCGACAATGGATACTCACACTGCTATGCAGATTTTCCATCCGATCTTTTGGGTAAATGATGCTGGCGAACATCCTACTCCTAATGCAACATCAATTACTTTAGAAGATGTACAGCAGGGCAAGTGGAAAGTAAATCCTGCGATCGCCTATAGTCTTGCTAAAGGTAACTACATGGCGCTCCAACGTCACGCCATGCACTATGTGCAGAAACTCAGCGATGACGGCAAATTCCCTCTGACAATTTGGGCATATCATTCTATGCTTGGCGGCATCGGTCATGCGTTAGTTTCTTCTGTTGAGGAAGCGATGTTTTTTCATAACATGACCCGTCATAACCAGACGAATTTCGAGATTAAAGGGGGGAATCCTCTCACTGAGAACTATTCAGTTTTGCGACCTGAAGTAATGGATGGAGCCGATGGTAGACCAATCGCCCAGAAGAACACGCGTTTTTTGCAAAGATTATTAGAATTTGATGCCGTAATTATCGCTGGACAAGCTAAAAGCCATTGCGTTGCTTGGACAATCGAAGACTTGCTCAGCGAAATCCTTGCCCACGATCCCAAATTAGCGCGTAAGGTCTATCTGCTCGAAGATTGTACTTCGCCAGTTGTTGTTCCAAATGTTGTGGATTTCACTGATCAAGCCGATGCAGCGTTTCAGCGGTTTGCAAATGCAGGAATGCATTTAGTTAAATCAACTGATGCGATGGAAACTTGGGCAGACCTCATGCTTTAAAACATTTAGATTTTTTGGAGGAAAATTTTATGATCAGCATAAATCTGGATGGCAATACCGAAAGGTATCTTGTGGCAATTCTTATGCAAGAGAACACTACAAGTTCTGAACTAATTGAACGCTTGCTGCGCGAACATTGGGGAACTATTCAACCTAAGAAAAACATTTTTGAACGGCTTCTATCAATATAATTGCGCGCAAAAAACAAGTAACTACTCCCTTCCCAGTGAAAGATTAGACGGTGCGGCGCGCCGCGCCGCACCTCTAATTCTTGGGTTTTAATGTCTATTTTTCTACTGGGAAGGGAGTATCTATCTAGGGAATCACCTTAACAACCAATCACCATGACTAACATTAACGATCTTTTTCAATCTGCTTTAGACGATGGAACCCTTTCCAATGAATCTTTACAAGCACTTACTGTTTATGACCTCGGCGCACAAATTCAAGCAGGGCTTGGCATCCATGTTGATGATGTAATGTCTAGCGAAGTCGTATTAGTGACAATTATGCCCGATGATTCTGGCTCGATTCAGTATGCAGGAAATGCTCAAGCAGTGCGCGGTGGTCATAACTCAGTACTCGATGCCCTGACATCTTCGCAACAGCAAGATAATATTCTGATTCACAATCGCTATCTGAATGGGAGTGTACTTTATCCATACTGCCCGATCGCACAAGCGATCCGCATGGACACCAAAAATTACACCCCAAATCAAGGCACACCACTTTATGATCAAGCCGTAGTTCTATTAGGAACTGTATTGGCAAAAGCGCAAGAATTTTCGGATAATGGCGTACCTGTTCGGACTGTGACGCTTATTATTACTGACGGTGACGACTGTCATTCAATGCGCCATTCTGCTAAAGATGTGGCAGCGATCGCCCATGATTTACTAAGAATGGAAAACCATATTATTGCAGCAATGGGAATTGACGATAACTCTACGAATTTTCGCCAAGTTTTTAAAGAGATGGGAATAAGAGATGAATGGATTCTCACACCTGCTAATAGCGATGCTGAAATTCGCAAAGCGTTTCAAGTCTTCTCACAATCTGCCATGCGAATTAGTCAGAGTGCGGCTAACTTTAATTCTTTAGGTGGATTTGGTGGCTAGGAGATAAAGTGCTGAAACCTCTTGCTTTTTGTCTATAGCGATCGCCTGACATCACTTATGAAATCATCGGCACTGGTCAGCTAATTCGGGGTATAAAGCTATAATCCTGACTCAATAAGGTTTTTGCCATTTACAGCGATTTATCTTCAAAGCCATACAAATCAATAGTTTACAGCTTTATCAAGAATTAGCTGACCAGTGCCCACTGCTGTAAAATGGGCTAGCAATATGGCTTGGAAAGGCGTTAAGCCAATTGTGCATTTAATCACCAAAATCTACGAGAAGAAAATAAAAGTTGCACCTGAAGATTTGCAGCAGTACAAAGATTTCTGGAAACCTTCTGCAACTATGCCAATTAACGATCATGTTCAGCGGGGGCAGGGGTCTTTGAGCCATCGTCAAAGTGTTAAGACCATCCGCTGCAAGCCCTGATTAGGCAGACTATACAGTTTTAAATGCCAAGCTAAAACCAAGTTCAATGCATACAGCTTTCTCGATTTCTTCCCAATAATTGTCTTCTAGAACACCTTGCTTATTCTTAATTCTTCGAGTGTCCACAGCCCTCATTTGACTTAAGTTGATATGTCGATCTCCATCCAGTCCATTCTGCGGGGTTGGTGCAACATTGACAACAAATGGATAAGTCTTCATTCCAGGAAGAAAAGGGGCAACTATTGTAGTCGTCCCATTTTGGTTGCCAATGTCATTTTGCAATATTAAACAAGGACGCTTTTTATCAGTCTCACTACCAATAACGGGCTTAAGGTCTACCCACCATATCTCTCCTCGCTTATAAGTCAAGGTACCGTTAGGCATTTAAACCATCTTCCGCCGTAACATCCCAAAGAGAAATCTCTTCTTGAAACATTGGGTCATTAACCTGCTCTTTGTAAGCATCTTCCAGTTCTTGCATAAAAATTCTTCTCTTTTCTTTCCAAAGAATGTCGTTTATAAAACTGCTGCGATTACCTGCCAACCGATCTACAAAGTTTAAAACTTCATCGTCCAAAGTGATGCTGACTTTCTTACTCATTGTTTAAGCTCTCTGCGACAGTCTAGTAGGACTACATTGTCATACTAACCAATCCTACAAAAAATGTCAACATCTGCCTTTGAGCTGTTTGTATAAAGCAGACTGAAAAACGCTTAACGACCTAAGCTCAGCGACAGCAGCCACAAGGCGTGCCGATTGTAACCGCGATGGCCTGCCGCCGTTCGCTGAAGCGCATGGCTGGCGGCGTGGTCCTCACCTCCATCCTCCGTTCTTGTCTACCCACCTCAACGCATACCAATACCACCAAGCCGAAATCAGTAGGAGTGAGCCAATCCAAAACTTCAGGATGATCGATATCACAGCGACAATGATGCATAGCCACATAAACCCCAATGCGGACTGTCGCGTCTTGAGTCCCCACAGACCAATGCAGACGAGGAATGGTCTCTTGGTTGGGGTAATTGGTGAATCGCTCATAACTTTGGGTTCGTTTGATGTCGCCTAACGGTAAAGTTGAGCCGCCGCCAATAACTCTGAAAGACTGCGAATACCTTATCACAAGGTCGGGTGCAGTGATTTGTTATGCCGCCAAGTAGAAGGTGGAGAGCCTAAATACTTCTTAAAAGTACGATTAAAAGCAGGAAGGCTAGAGTAGCCTGTTCTTTGAGCGATCGCTTCTACGCTCTCGTTAGTTTGTTTAAGCAATCGGCTAGCTAAATTCATGCGGCATTGAGTTAGGTATAACATCGGACTCTCACCAATCGCCGCACCAAATCTTGCCGCAAATCGAGAGGGAGAAAGCATCACAGATTCTGCTAGTCGTTGGACAGTCCAATCAGCTTCGAGATGGCTGTGCATCAGGATCATCGCTTGTTTCACAATTGGGTCATGGAGTCCACCAAACCAACCTTGATTTACCATTGTCTGAGCATAGGAACGTACTGCCTCAGCACAGAGAATCTCAAGAAGTCGCGCAATTATAAAATTTCTACCTTGACTTTCGCTATCTATTTCTTGAATCAGGATTTCGGTAAAGCGATGAAGATTTGGAAATTGATTAAGAGATAGGCAAAGAAATTTGGGTAAGGCAATGAATAGTGGATTTAGTTCGGTATTTTGCAGCAAAAAGACTCCACAAGTCAGCGCAGTTGGGCGATATGCAGGGGTATTAAGCGCAGAGAAAGGATTATCCTTGGCATTCAGAAAATGCTCAACAGGATAAATTGGCGCATTCTCTCCCTGAGATAGTGTGTGAGACACACCACCAAAACAAATTGCCACCTCTCCCGCTTCTAAAGCCAATCGATCGCCGTCTAGCTCGATTTCTAAATAGCCGCGCTTGACTAGATGAAAAGCCACTACCCTAATATTTGCTGGAACATCCAGTAATTCACTCAGTACACTGGCATTGGGAACGGCGATCGCCCAAGGTAGTGCATATTCATCATTGATCAGCGTATTACCAGAAATACGTAGGTCACTCAAGGCATCACTAAGAATATCGTGACCCGACATAAATTCAGTTGTTTTAGCTAAACTTTCAGTTGTTTTAAGCATTGAATCCACCAGTTAACCAAGCTATTCTACTAATTATTCTATCGCATTTGGAAACAAAGATAATGAACGAAAGTACGTCAGTTGGTTTAGCGATCGCTCTGGATATCGCGATGATTATCTATACCTTGTGGGTAGTTTCATTGGCGAAACCTTCCTTTTCGCTCCGACTAAAACTCGGTTCGGGGTTGGTAGGATGGTTGGTTGCCTTGCACTTGGGGCTATCGAGCAAGCAACTCTTTCCCGCGAATATATCAGGAATTGCCTTTTTGTTGATTATTTTTGGCTGGGTCGGAATCGTAGGCGCGGTTCTCTTATTAATTGCGCCAATTAGAAGTCTAGTTTTAGGATTAGATCAGAAATATCTCTTGCTTTTTCAAGGGATTCGCGTCTTTTTTGGGGCAGGATTTTTGATGCAGGCAGGATTAGGCAATTTGCCGCTTGAATTTGGCATTTTGGATGGTTGGACACATATCGGTGCTGGGTTCTTTGGACTGATTGCTGCCTTTTCTTTAGCCGCAAACCACTCAGGCGCAAGGCGGGCATGGTTTGCCAATCTATTTGGACTATTGGACATATTAGTAGTTGCGAGTTCTCTTGCGCTGATTCTTCTGCCCAAGTTAACCCCTCACCATCCCATGATGTATGCCGTGTTTCTACCAGCACCACTGTGGTTATGGTTTCATCTAATCTCGATTTGGAAATTGGTGACAGAATCGCACACTTCAAGGTTGGCACTGAACTTAGAATCATGAAACCCGAACTCTATTGGCTGACTTTAAACCTGCTATTGACAGGACTACTGTGGATTCCTTACATCCTCAATCGCATCTTGGAAACTGGCGTATGGCGGACATTACAAAATCCTAACTTCAGTAAACCCGTAAAAGCAGCATGGGCGGGAAGATTGAGATTAGCACATCAAAATGCTGTGGAGAATCTCATGATTTTTGCTCCCTTAGTCTTGATCGCTGCATTTCAAGGACAGGATATTAGCTCTGCTAGTCAGGTCTATTTCTTTGCTCGCCTGATCCATGTGGTTGTATACACCTTAGGAATTCCCGTGATTCCCACACTTGCCTTTCTGGCAGGTTTCTTCGCACAACTTTCCATTGCTCTCACCCTACTGAAATAAGGAAAAATTCTATGCAACTCTTTTACACTTCGATGTCCCCCTTCTCTCGTAAGGTGCGGGTTTGTATTCAGGAAAAGTCTCTTCAGGATCGAGTTGAATTAATCTTGTGTAGTCCTTTTGCCGAAGTTTCCCAACTACAACAGGTGAACCCTTTAGGCAAAGTTCCTGCCCTAAAGTTACTGGATGAGAGTTCTCTCTACGACAGTTCTGTAATTTGCGAATATCTGGATTCCCTCAGACCCGACCCTCAGTTGATTCCAACACAAGGCAAAGAGCGATTTCAAGTTCTACGTCTACAAGCGGTGGGAGATGGGATTATGGATGCTACATTTGCCACAGTTACCGAAACTCGGCGTACCGATGCCGAACGCTCTGGAGAGTGGCTGAAACGTTGGCAGTTGGCAATCGATCGCAGTTTGGATTTATTAGAAAGCGATGTCAGGGATTTTCCTAAACAGATCGATCTTGGTCAAATTGCGATCGCCTGTGCTTTAGGGCAGCTTGATTTCCGCATTCCTGAATGGAATTGGAGAGAAAATCATTCTCAACTAACCACATGGTTTGAGGAATTCAATCATCGAGATTCCATACAATCTACAATGCCCGTACTTTGAAAATATTTAATGCTAAAGGAGAAAAACATGAACGAACTACAGAAAACTGCTTTGATTATTGGGGCTGGAGACAGATTAAGTGCGGCGATCGCCAATAATTTCTCGGAACTTATCAACGAAGTCAACCATTTTTGCTTGCCCAATCTCGAATAAAAACAGACAATCTCAACGGACTTATCGGTTCTGCATAACTTTGCCCATCACCCGCTGCAAATAGCCTTTGCATCTTAATAATCAACCTTCGGCAGTCGCTGTGCATGGGCTTTGTTAGACTTCTTTACACACCACTCAAAGACCTTAAAAGAACTCTGATCCTCTCCAAGGAGATTTGTGTTTCAACAGAATCTCGCACAATTGATCCAAGTCTGCTTGACTTTTTGCGATTGTTTTATCAGCCAATTCACTCAAATTACTAATATTTGACTGGCTAGCATCGTCCATAGCTTCATTCTTCTCATTCAGAATTGGATTAAATCGATAGTAATGTCTAACTCCATCTGTTGTTTGTGTAAATAGCTGCCTCATTTGATTATCTATAGAAGAGCTGTTGCCATCCATACTTATATCAATCACGGGTCTTACCCACTGCAACATGCCCCAACTCTTTGTTTGTTGAAAAGAATAAGGTCTTTGCAGCGAACCTGTCCCTAAAGACACTACCAATACTTCATTCATGTCTAGTTTGTACTTACCCCTAGTTTTACTCACGAAGTTATATATTACTTCGGTAGTGGCGAGTGAAGAAGGGTTATTTGCAAAAAGTCCCCCATCAACCAAAGTATATGATTCATTTGAATTTTCAACCGAGATTTGATAAGGTTCAAAATAAGTTGGTGCTGCTGAGGTAGCCATTGCAGCTTGCTTCATCATTACTCCATCACATAATCTTTGAGGTAGTTGTGAATTTGCGTTTTGCTTCTCTAAAACGCTAGTGAAAATCACTGGAATTCGACGCTCGATATCATAACTTGTTATTAGAATTTCCTTCACAGCATCTTTTAGATAAGTATCTCCAAAATATTTTTCTAATACTGCATCTCTGCCCTGTGAAGAGAATTTTGCCTCATTAAAGAACGTTCTTAATTTACGCAGAGGAGATGGTTTGTAAAATATCTGCTCTCCACAGGTTTCATAAAGCCTTACTAGATCTGCGGCTGAATAGTGAGCTTGTGATTTATCCAAAATATTTGGATGCGGTTTTGTTAAACCTAAAGCAATGATTCCACCAGTTGAAGTTCCTGCAACTAAGTCGAACAGTTCAGAAATTGGACAGAGAGTGGCTTTCTCCACAGCCTCTAAAATTTTAGCTGGAATGACTCCTCGAATTCCCCCTCCATCAATAGCCAATATTCTAAATGGATTTTCCATAGGTGTATTTGTTGAACTTTGGTATTAGCGTAGATTTCCTTTGTCTTCTCAGGTTATGGCTTTGAACTCAACAGATGTCTAACGTTCAGGTTGAGCGGCTGTAAGTAACTTCTGCATCGTCACCCAGATCTCTCAACAGTCCGATCCAACCGCGTTGTTATGCTTCTAGCCATTTGTACATCACTAAAGCGTCAACATAGCCTTTCTCAGGGTGATTGAATGCCTTGGGTAAATGCCCAACAATTTCAAAACCTAATTTAGTCCAAAGCCTGATAGCATCTTGATTCGTCGAGATCACAAAATTAAATTGCATGGCTTTGTAGCGCATATCAAGCGCCACCTGCTGTGAATGTTCACACATCGCGGTTGCAATACCTTTACCTCTTGCTTTTGAAGAAACCATATAGCCACAGTTACAGACATGACTACCACCACCTAACTGATTTGTCTTGATGTAGTAAGTTCCAAATATTCTTGTGCCTTCTTGTGCCACATAAGTCTTCCGGGGCAATTCTAGCCAAATCCTCTTAGCTTCTTTTTGTGTTATGTCTCTCGGATAAGCATAGGTTTCACCGACAGAAGCAATTTCATAGAAGATAAGCCAAATGTCATTAAAATCACTTTCTTCGGCTTCTCGGATAATCATTTTCTTCACTCCATTTGAAGCATAACTATGTATTATACGGAAAATTTCTGTATAACTGCCCAATACAAGGTGATTATATAGAAAGTTTCTAGATAATGTACCAAATTGGTCGTATTATCTAGAAACTTTCTGGATAACATCCTCTAAAAGCGTATTATTCAGA
>JBBRMK010000008.1:0-70910 GCA_038230875.1 Pseudanabaenales cyanobacterium | reverse complement strand
TGGACAGTAATTCGAGTGTTAGCAATGATCGGTCTACCGTTACAAATGTCTGGGTGAATAGTGATTCGATTTTGCATAAAAATTATTTCTCCTTTATGAAAACTTAAAGCTGTCTAAAATAGAATCGGATAAGAAGCGATCGCCCAAAATCGATATCTCTAACCGCGATCTCAATATCACTCAAATAAATGCGATCGCCCCTTAATTGCGACAGGGGATAATTTACTAGCTCTCAATATCTTTTAAAAACTGGACAGCACTATAAAATGGCTCTCCTTCAATGTGCAAACAACCTAGTTTTTCTAAAAGCAATCCTTTCAAGTCTATGTTTTTATGCTCTTCAAGAGTAGATCTCAAATCATAACCATCCATCAAAATGATAGATTTATCTTGATTTTGCTTCAACAATGGGATTACATTATTTGACCAACCATTAATTGATAAAAACAATCCTAAAGTGAGCTTGCCAGAGCGGCTCACTTTGCCATAAAGGCTATCGAGTTGCCTTATGTCCGTTAGTTTTTGAGTCCATTTACATTCAACTAAAAAATACGAGTTTTCAATCTTAAATGCACCATCAATCTGTTCTCCTCCTTCATTCCTCTTAAAGCCTTTCTGTGCTGGAATCCCATGTAGAGAAAAAACACGTTCTAGTAAACCTTCAAGTAAAAAGCCTCGCTTCTTCTTATCTTCCGTACCTGTTAAAGTGGCAAATCTATCGAATTCCAACAAAAGATCCGATTGAAGCAAAGAAAATTTATCTTTCTTTGAAGAATCTTCATCTTGCTTTCTTTTGATTCCTCCTGTTAACCTTTGCGAAATATCCCTGCATTCATTAAACAATGTCTGTTCTTCAGGTCTAATTCCCTTCTGATCTATTAGCCTCTTTACTCGCCAATATTCTAAAAGTTTTTCAAGTAGTTCCCCTACTATTTGATTTGATTCTATCTTCCAAAAGGTTCTTAATCGATTTGCTTTTGAACTACCGTTATAGAAGTATTTTTCATCGTCTACATCAATATTTACATTTTCTAAGATAAACTCCTGAAATGTTTTGTTAGAGAAATCAAGCACATAACCACTGCCCATTTCGAGCAATCTTTCTAACTTAAGTTTTTCAATACTTGTTAAATCTGACATTTCACACCAAGGTCGAGCAATAATCGAAAAATCTAAAAGCTTTACAAGATTGTAATATAAGGGGTCGAAGTATTAGCATCTAACTAAAATTTCAACTTAACCATGAACCGCTTCTAAGGCTTGTTCAGATGCGATCGCTATATCAATTTGTTCCTTATTTAATTCATAGAATCTCAACGCTTCAGTTACTTGCTCCTCAGACAGATCGTACTCATCCGCAATTTGAGAAGTACTCATATTCCATTTGTGAAATGCGATCGCTAATGTCTGTACTCTTATTGCTATTCCTTTAATCACAGGAAAAATCTGTCCACTTACCCCTTGTCGATAAGTTATGAGAGACATAGATGCTTTGAGCGTACTAACCTTTTCTGTGACAGCCCATAGGACAAACTGTTCAAGCGAAATTCCTTGACTATCAGCCAATTGTTCGACTTCATGCTTTAAGCGATCGGGTAACTTTAAAGCGTAGGCTGTCATAATTTATGCCATTAAATTTATTTCTAAAGTTAAACAGCATCATAGCACTAGTCAAAAGTCATACAGTGACATGACTTACTGTTAACTCCAGAATTTTATTCTCCAAATTTTTAAACAAATTCATCTCTTTATCATTTGCCCTATTTAAAAACTTTGGCAACCAATACATAGCTTTGTTAACCTGCTGCGGTTGCTCAATCAACTTTCCTTCAAGAACATTAATCACATATCGCATTCCCAAACGAGGAACTAGATACTTCAACCAAACTTCAATCTCACTAGCATCCGCAACTTCTAATCCTCTTGCCAATAAATCTTGAAAATATTTTTTACTTCTCAGTGTAGAATTAGCCAATTGTAGAGCTTCAATAACATCTTTCTTAAGCAATACACAAACCTGTTGAAACTGCTTTTCTTCCGACAGACTCATCAATGCTGGAGAATTATTTTTAAGATTTAATTGGCTCGTCATGATCGTGTTCCTAATCTATATTCCTAAACTAATCAAACTTTTAAAACGCCCCGCCTGAAACAGCGACACAGGTAGTCCAGCATTTTCTCGCGCATTAGCAGGAGGACGATAGTGACCAGACTCATTAGTCCATTTCCGCAAAATCCCCCTACTTGTCCGTCCTGAAAAATAGAGTCGTCCCGCATAGTCCACATCCCGCCCCATCGCCAGATCGACATGACCAATTAAGCTACTTCCTACTTTAGCATTAGCTTTACGGATAAAGACAATGCCTTCTTGAGTAACGAAATTATAGACACCTGACGCAGTGCGGCTTTCTTGATTTGACATCATCTCTCTCCACTTTCCATTACGGTAAACTAAGCGCGACCTTTGAATAATTCTTGGTAAGTCCTCTGGGAATAAGTTAGGAAATTTTTCTGACAGACTTTTTATCCTAATGATGTCATCTCGATTTTACTGTTATGACTATGCGATCGCAAACCCAATTTTCCTAGAACTGTAACAATATAGTGACTGTGACTGTAAATTAGAGTTAGAACCAAAAACAGCAACAGCAAAACCAGATATGTTTGATGAAATCGCCGATAAATTTGAGGCGGCTTGGAAAAAGTTACGTGGACAGGACAAAATCTCTGACTCCAATATCCAAGGCGCGATTCGCGAGGTACGCAGGGCGCTATTAGAGGCAGATGTCAACTTACAAGTTGTCAAAGAATTTGTTGAAGAAATCTCTAAACAGGCTCAAGGGGCAGATGTAATCGCAGGTGTGCGCCCCGATCAGCAATTTATCAAGATTGTCTATGACGAATTGGTAAGAACGATGGGTGAGGCAAATGTGCCGCTCGCGATCGCTGATAAGGCCCCGACTATAATTTTGATGGCAGGTTTGCAGGGTACGGGTAAAACTACCGCTACGGCAAAGTTAGCACTACACTTACGCAAATTAGAGCGCACGACATTACTGGTTGCCACTGACGTATATCGTCCTGCGGCAATTGACCAGTTGCTTACTCTCGGTAAGCAAATTAATGTGCCAGTTTTTGAAATGGGCATTGATGCCGATCCAGTGGAGATTGCTCGTCAAGGCTTGGCTCGCGCTAAAGAATTAGGCGTTGACACAGTGATTGTCGATACGGCGGGGCGCTTGCAGATCGATCGCGACATGATGGATGAACTAAAGCGCGTCAAAGATGCGATCGCACCTGACGAAGTGCTGCTGGTTGTCGATGCGATGACAGGGCAAGAAGCGGCGACCCTGACGCGAACATTTCATGAAGAAATTGGGATTACGGGCGCAATTCTCACGAAGATGGATGGTGATACTCGCGGTGGTGCAGCCCTATCAGTGCGACAGATTTCGGGACAGCCGATTAAATTTATCGGAGTCGGCGAAAAGGTTGAAGCCTTGCAGCCATTTTATCCCGAACGCATGGCTTCACGAATTTTGGGCATGGGTGATGTGCTGACTCTGGTTGAGAAAGCTCAGGAAGAAATCGATCTCACCGACGCAGCCAATCTTCAAGACAAAATTCTTAAGGCTCAGTTTGACTTTGATGATTTTCTTAAAAACACCCGTATGATGAAAAATATGGGTTCATTTGGTGGCATGTTGAAAATGCTACCAGGCATGAAAATCAATGATGCTCAAATTCAAGAAGCAGAAAAACAACTCAAACGTTGTGAGTCGATGATTAGTTCAATGACTAAAGGAGAACGCAAAGATCCTGATCTCATTGCCAAGAGTCCTAGCCGCAAACAAAGAATTGCCAATGGGGCTGGTTATAAACTCCAAGATGTCACCAAGCTAGTTGCCGATTTCCAGAAAATGCGATCGCTAATGCAGCAAATGGGACAGGGTAATATGCCAAACTTCCCTGGTATGCCAAATATGGGCGGCGGTGGTTTCCCAGGCATGGGTAATATGGGCAATGCTGCACCATCAGGCAATCCCGCCTATGGCAAGAAAAAGAAAAAGAAAAAAGGCTTTGGCGAACTATAACTCTATGCAACCGAAAATTATTATTCATGGCGGTGCTGGCAATACAGTCGAGTGCAAAGGCGGCTATGAACCCGTTCGCAAATCCTTATTTGCTGTTCTCGAAACTGTGTATCCGATGCTGCTCGATGGTGAAAATGCGATCGCTGCTGTGGTCAAAGCTTGCCAAATGCTCGAAGACGATCCTCGATTTAATGCGGGGACTGGCTCAGTTTTGCAGTCTGATGGACAAATACGCATGAGTGCGTCAATCATGGACGGCGATCGCCAAAGTTTTAGCGGCGTAATTAATACGGCTCGAGTCAAAAACCCGATTGAAATGGCAAAGCATTTGCAATCTTGCGATGATCGTGTGTTATCAGATTTAGGCTCTGCCGAACTTGCTCGCGAACTCGGCATCCCGATTTACAATCCCCTCACCGATGAACGCCTTGCCGAATGGGTAGAAGAACGTAAAACTAATTTCACGCGCAAAATGGCAGATGTGGCGATGGGGACGATCGGTGCAGTGATCCTCGATCAATCAGGGCGCATTTGCGCAGGTACATCTACAGGCGGACGTGGGTTTGAGCGTATCGGTCGAGTCAGTGACTCGGCAACACCTGCGGGGAATTATGCAACCAAATTTGCGGGTGTTAGCTGTACTGGTGTTGGTGAAGATATTCTCGATGAAGGTTTTGCTACTCGCGTTGTGGTGCGTGTAACCGATGGCATGACACTTCAGCAAGCTATTGAGAAGTCGATCAACGAGGCAAAAAGCCGCGATCGCGATTTTGGGGCAATTTGCTTAGATGCTACTGGAGCGATCGCATGGGGTAAGACCTGTCCAATATTGTTCGCTGCTTACCATGACGGAGAGAAAATGCAGGATACACTTACACTATAAAAAAGTGTCACTATAAAAAAGAGTCACTATAAAAAAGAGTCATTTCTTATCTTGTACTGTGCTTTGCACAGTACAAGATAAACAAGAAGCACAATACACAGTATTAGAGACGATATTAAATGTTGATTTTTGGGAAGTCTAAATAGTCTAAGCCGTAGATGTGGAAAAACTATTTTTGCTTGTCGCGATCGCGATAAAGATGAGTTAAGCTGCTTCAAGAGGCATGAACTGAAATTTTATGAAAGATGTAATCGTGATCGGCGCAGGGATAGCAGGCTTAATCTGCGCTCAACAATTAAAAAAAGCGGGACTGGATGTCACCATTGTTGAGAAATCAGCAGGATTGGGGGGGCGGATGGCAACTAGACGTTTGCAAGGAACTTGGGTCGATCATGGCGCACAACTAATTTCCGCTAAGAGCGATAGTTTTAGTAGATTTATACACAAGCTTCAAGAAAAAGGGATCGTTCAAGAATGGACTCGCAATGTCTATCAACTCTCAACATTAGGCTTGCTTCCTCCCAATGACGATACGCGACATCCTCGTTATAGCTGTCCGATGGGCATAACCGCGATCGCTAAATATCTTGCCAGTGAAATTCCAATCATTTCCAGCACTCGTATAGTTGGTGTCAGCCACAATAACTCCAAATGGCAACTAGTCACCGATCGCCAAGCAATTTTTGAAACTTCAGCGATCGTCTCAACTATACCAGCGCCTCAATTTTTACCCATATTTGAAGATGTACTTGCCTCAGCCCCCAATTTTTTACAAGCTTTAAAATCAGTCAAATTTGCGCCCAGCGTCACGATCATGGCTGGTTATAACCCTAATAATTTGGTTCCTAAAGAATGGCAGGCAATTCAATGTGTGGAAGACCCAATTCTGAATTGGATTAGCTACGACAGTAGCAAACATCCAGACAAAGCCGCACAGCCCGTTTTTGTCTTTCAAAGCACTGCCGAATTTGCCAAACAATCAATGGATGAACTTGATTTAGAAATCGCAGGCAAACCAATGCTCAATCAAGTGGGCAGATTATTAGAAAAATGGTTAGCCAATCCCGAATGGTGGCAAGTTCATCGATGGCGCTATGCACTTGTAGAAGAATCTTTAGGCGTTTCTTGCTTGTCTACAGCGATCCCCTTAGCGCTTGTCTGTGCTGGTGACTGGTGTGCTGGCAAAAATATTGAAGCTGCCTATCACTCAGGTATAGCGGCATCTGAATCAGCGATCGAGTTACTTAAAACTTAAACTATAATTTCTTAGGCTTTCATATAGCGCTTAGTATATAGGGAGAAGATTTAGCAAGTTTTATCAAGATGTTAGGAACAGTCACATGACGTACAAACTATTTGAAATTCCTTCTAAAAAAGTCAATCCAGTTTCTGAAGAAATCCAAGAAAAATTTACTAAACTTTCCAAGCAGTGGATTCAAGATGTAGAGGGGATGTCATCTACTGTCGAAATGACCAAACATCCTGCTTATCAAGAAATTATTAATATGGGAAAAGCAGCGATCCCTCTGATGTTAAAAGATCTAAGCCAAAATCCACTTTATTGGCTAACCGCATTACGTCAAATCACCCAAGAAAATCCTGTTTCTCCAGAACACAAGGGTAAAATCAAACAAATGGCAGAAGATTGGCTAAATTGGGGCAAACAACAAGGTTATCTTGCCTAATTACGCATGACAAAAGCAATTCACTTGGAGCTACGTTATCCCAATCTAGCGATTACCGATTACAACGTTACTAGCCCTAGATCTCAGGAATATAATTGTTTCGCTTGGGCAGCAGGAGATCAAGAGCGATGGTGGCAACCTACACCTGAAGATCAATTCTATTGGGTTGAGGGTGTGCCGATGGAGGAGACTTTATCAGCATATATACAGGCTTACCAGACATTGGGGTACAAGCCATGTGAGGATCGCACAATTGAGTCAGGATCGCCTTGTATATCAACGATGAGGGAATTCCTATCCATGCAGCGCGACAGTTGCCGTCTGGGATGTGGACTAGCAAACTTGGTGCACTTGAGGATATTGAGCATCAGTTAGAAGGATTAACTGGCGATCGCTATGGCAAGATAGGTCAAATTTTAAAAAAATTAAAAAATTCTTGACAAAACTGACAATCTTTTGTAATGATAAACGATTGTGAGATTTTATTGAGCAGCAAGACTCTTGGCTAATGTAATTGTTATTGGGGCACAGTGGGGCGATGAAGGCAAAGGCAAAATTACAGATTTGCTGAGCCGCTCTGCCGATGTTGTCGTACGCTATCAAGGCGGTAATAATGCAGGACATACGGTCGTCGTTAACGATCGCACCTTTAAGCTACACCTGATTCCTTCGGGAATCCTGTATCCCAAGACGGAATGTATCATTGCCAATGGCACAGTGATCGATCCGAAGGTGCTTCTAGAAGAAGTGGATCGACTCAAAGATTTGGGTATATCGACAGACAACCTGTTTATTTCGGAAACCGCACATGTCACCATGCCTTATCATCGCGAACTTGATCGCGCTTCAGAAACTCAGCGAGCCGAACACAAAATTGGTACGACAGGGCGTGGTATTGGACCCACTTATGCGGATAAGTCTGAGCGAGTTGGTATTCGCATAGGCGATCTAATGGACGAAAAACGTATGCCTAAAAAGCTGCGTTGGGCGATCGAGCAAAAAAACATTGTTTTACAAAAGCTTTATAATTTAGAACCACTCGATGTTGAAGCAATCATCGCCGAATATCGTGGCTATGCTGATCGCTTGCGTCCGCATGTAGTCGATGCTTCGCTCAAAATAGATGCAGCCATCCGTGAGCGTCGCAATATTTTGTTTGAAGGCGCACAAGGAACTTTGCTTGATCTCGATCACGGTACATATCCTTATGTCACCTCATCCAACCCTGTTGCAGGTGGTGCTTGCATCGGCGCAGGCGTAGGACCAACCTGCATTGATCGTGTGATCGGTGTTGCCAAAGCATATACAACTCGCGTTGGAGAAGGACCTTTTCCGACAGAGTTGCATGATCAAACTGGTACACATATCGGCGATCGCGGTGCCGAATTTGGCACAACCACAGGACGTAAACGCCGTTGTGGTTGGTTTGATGGTGTGATTGGTCGTTATGCAGTTCGCATTAACGGGCTTGATTGCCTCGCTGTCACCAAGCTTGATGTACTCGACGATCTCGAAGAAATCAAAGTTTGTACGGCTTATGAACTTGATGGCAAAGTTGTGCGTGACTTCCCTAGTGATGCTCGAGCTTTTGCCAGAGCCATTCCAATCTACGAAACCTTAGCGGGTTGGAAGCGATCAACTAGCGAATGCAAAAACGTTGAAGATTTACCACAACAAGCAAAAGACTATCTCAAGTTTCTTGCAGATTTGATGGAAATTCCGATCGCAATTATTTCTCTAGGCGCAAGCCGAGGACAAACTATCATCGTGGAAGATCCGATTCACGGACCGAAGCGTGGCTTGTTAAGAGCTTAAATTTCTAGTTTTGAGTTTTCATTTTTTATAAAAAACTTGAAACTAATCACCATCTATTAAATTACAAAAAAATGCTACTCCAAATTAACGCCTCTACCCGCCCTCCTGCTAATAATCGCGCTCTTCGTCGCAGTGGTCAAGTTCCTGCAACTGTGTATGGTCATAAAGGCGCAGAATCTATTTCGATTAGTTTAGACGCTAAAGAAGCAACTACTTTGCTCCGTAAAGCAACGATCAATAACACCATGATCGAAGTAAATGTAACTGATGGCGACTTTAAAGGCAGAACTCTATTACGCGAAGTTCAAAATCATCCTTACAAAAATGCTATTTACCACCTTAGCTTTTTTGCGATCGAGTCTCAGTCAAAGATTGAGGTAGATATTCCTTTGCACTTCATAGGCATTCCTGTTGGTGTAAAAGTTGGCGGTGGTTCAGTTGATACAATCAAGAACTACATTCGGGTAGCTTGCTCTCCTAATAACGTTCCTGAAAGTTTTGAAATCGATATTACCGATCTCGAAATTGGTAAGGGAGTTCACGTTAGCGAAATTAATTACCCTGAAGGTGTTAAGCCTGTAACTGAAACTACTGCTCTAGTTGTGACGATTCTGAACAAATAAAAAGTAGTGAGGAGCAAAGAATTGCTTCTTTCTAAATAAAAAAAGCCTTGCAAAGCAAGGCTTTTTTGTTTTTGTAGCAACGTCCTTGTTCAGTTACAGCAGTTGTTGATCAAATTCACTACGATAAGGGTCGCAGGGCAAAGCCCCGCAACAGGTTTTATATTATTGTTTGCGATAGGTTTGAAAGCAAATTGCTGTAAGACACAAAAGCAAATTTTTTATACCAAAATAATATGCCGATCGCGATCAATTTTTAGCCATCCTTCATCTTGTAGTAGTTTCATTGCTCTAGTGACCGTGACCCGAGTACTACTAATCGCACTCGCAAGATGTTGGTGAGTAAGACGAACAGTTAAACGGGTTCCACCTTCGACAGTGATCCCGACCTCTTGCTTAAGCAAAAGTAATATTTGGCGCAACCGTTCTTCAACTCGTTTGTTACTAACTAGGGCTAGTAAAGACTCAGTTTGCTGGAGACGGCGATTGAGATGTTGCAAGATTCCTTGATATAGAAGCGGAGACTGCTCTAGTTCAAGTAATGTGAACCGCATCAAGTCAACATCTGATAGAGCAATCGCTTGATATGGTTCTAGATTGGTCAAGGGCAGACCAAAGGGCATAGCTTGCACTGCAAACCCAACTAAGACTTCATCGCCTGAAGGATGCAGGGTATTTAGCTGAACGACGCCACGACAAACAACCCATACTTCATGTGTATACATGGGTATAATTTGTCCACTCTTGTAAGTGTGCATAGTGCGACCGCGATAAATTTCTTCAAGTGATCGCCGCCAATCAACTACAGAGGTAGTGGAATTAAGATTGAAATTAGAAAACGTATATGTCATATCAGCGTAAGGTATACATTTATGATCGTATGTGCTTCTCGACACTTTGAGGTTAAGGATAATTTATTAAATCAATAAATTATTCTTAACCTCAATATCCTAATGTCTTCTACCCTAGAAAATTCAGTAATTCAATAGTCATCCTGAAGAAATTCTAGATAACGTGAAAATCCTCTGGAGTATTGCAATTAAATAGCATGGGTAGAGGCACATTTGATATTTCGATAACTTCTTGCTCGTCTAACCAGTTTTGAAATGATCGTCCTCCATTTGCTATAAATTCTGTTAGCGAATCTCGACATTGCCATCGATAAAAACCACATAAAGGTTCCCATTGCTTTTGAGAAGCATCATCTAATGAATAGCGAGGTAAATAAGCGATCGCATTTTCAGGTAAATATGCTAACTGATTAGCCCAAATTTGTAATACTTCACCTTCGATCTTGGGCAAATCACAAGCAAGCAATAATATCCAATCGGGAGGCTCAGCGATCGCCTGAATTCCTTGCCAGAATCCGATTAATGCACCATCAAGTTCCTGATCTATCACGACAAAAGTATGATCTAGAGAGTCAGCGATCGCTTGTTGATATTGTTGCTCACTCCTCGCAACTATATAAACTTCATCAGCAACTTGTAATGCAGTTCGACAAATTTTAAATAATAGAGTTTCTCCTTCTATTTTTAATAAGGCTTTATCACTTCCCATTCGAGAACTCTTTCCACCTGACAAGGCGATCGCAATAATATTACTGAACATGCATCACTAAAAGAGAATAAAGCATATGTAATCTGCCAGAAAGCTACGCCAATTCAAATCTGAAGTGCAACAGTTTCTGATGCCCCAAAGAATACTTCATGAGGAGTGCGGTAGTCAAGAGATTTTCTTGGTGTATGGTTGATCAAGTTCACAATCTTCTGAAAGTCATCTTCCTTAACTATTTTGAAGTTCGTAGATTTACAGCAGTTGTTGATCAAACCCACCACGATGAGGGTCGCAGGGCAAAGCCCCGCAACGGGTTTTATATTATTGTTTGTGGTAGGTTTGAAAGCAAATTGCTGTAGGATAGAATTGTCGAACTAATCCATTTGTATGTTCGTTCAATTCACGCTCCCATAAATGATATGGATTTGCAAAGAAACACTTTAATTTCAACCTTTTAGATAGCTTCTCATGCCCACACAATTCTCTTCCATTATCAAATGTCATTGTCTTTAAATTTGCTGGTTCTACTTTCCCTAATAGCTTGATTGTGACGCGATTGCAAAAAATCTGGGTTTGGTTTGTTCTCAATCTGCTGTAAATATCTTTATGAGTCCCTTATGCATGGATCTCTAGGTGTTGCACTTCAGATTTGAATTGACGCTGTAATTTTTTAGGTGCGACTATGGCAACCTCTCACCAATTTGCGTGAGATTCACTGCATAGCCACCTGTGACTAGATAAACAGCATCAGCGATCATGCCAATTTTGCGACTGAGACCCCCAAGGCGATCGCGAAATATTCTTCCTAACTTATATTCTGGTACTATTCCCCAACCCACCTCTTCCGAAACAAAAGTGATGTCTACTGCACAGGCTTGAATTGACTGTAAGAGTTTATTCTCAATCTTTGTCCAAGTTTCTTCATCCTGCTCCAAAAGATTTGCTAGCCAAGTTCCTAAAGAATCCACCAAAATGTAATGATTGCAATCAATCTCTAAAATAGTTCGGGCTAGTTCGATGGGAACTTCGAGAGTTTGCCAACTTTCAGAACGCCGATCGCAATGTTTTTGTAGACGCGCTTCCCATTCTGAATCATTAGGATATCGAGTTGCGGTGGCGATGTAGATTACGTTTTTTTGCGATCGCATAGCTAGATATTCAGCCCATTCACTTTTGCCAGAGCGAGTTGCACCAGTCACGAGAGTAATCATAAATTGCGTCTAAAAAATTTCTTCTTGCTATACTATTACTATATCGCTCCTCTTAGGAATGCCATCATGACTCAAGCGATCATTATCCCTGAAGTATTAATTAGTCCCATTGACTCTAAATCTTCTATTTCAGATTTAGAAGCTAAAGTCCGTTGGACAAGTGCTGATCTAAACCTGTTACCCAAAAACAACAAACGGTATGAGATTATTGATGGAGAACTTTACGTGACTAGAGCGCCTCATAACAAACATCAAGATACTTGCGGTAACTTCTATTATGAGCTGAAAGTTTGGTCAAAAGCAACAGGCTTGGGATATGCAGTAATCGGGGCAGGATTAATCTTTGGAGAAAATGATGATGTAATTCCTGATGTGATCTGGATGAGTAAAGAGAAATATACGGCTTTAATCGATGACACAGGACATTTCCGTGGTGCACCTGAGATTGCAATTCAAGTGCTATCAGCAGGAACTGAAAATGAGAAACGCGATCGCGAACTGAAGCTTAAACTTTATTCATCGCATGGAGTATTAGAATACTGGATTGCAGATTGGCGATCGCAACAAATGCAAATCTATCGTCGCGAAAATGGCATTCTCAAACTAGCCGTTACTTTATTCGTCAGTGATGTTCTAACTTCGCCATTATTACCAGAATTTTCTTGTCCTTTATCGCAAATTTTTGGAAACTTATGAAACAGATTGTTAATAGCATTATTAATAACATTTGCAAAAGTGTTTTCACGATCGCGATTAGTTGCTTTGGTTCTAACTTTGTCGCGATTGATACGGCTCAAGCGATCGAAGAAGGACTTTATTGGGGTGGCGGTTCACGCTATATCCGTATTACCAAACAAGCTAGCCCTACTGGAGATGCAGACAGCGATCGCGTTTGTTATAGCGGCATGTCGCCAAATGGTTCAATGACTGTCTCCATGAAATTAGTTATTCCTCGGTATCAAACTGGTATTGATTATGAGGTTTATAGTCTGGAAAGCTCACAGAAAAACAAGTTAGATAATCTTGCTATTCAGCAAAATGCGGCTAGTCGCGATCGCATCATTTTTGGTAAATTAGTTGGTCGCTTTGTACGAGAGGGAATAGTGTATAAGCGCGATGGCTATTCTTCATCAGGGAGATCCCCAGAATTACAAGAATGCCTCAATTCTACCAATCCATATTTTAAACAGATTTTATTAAGACGTGATCGCAGGTAAAACTTGAGGGTTACCTCTCCTCTGACCACTTTTGTCAGTCAATTTTTGTCAGTCAATCAGGGATAAATCTCACTCTAGGTACAAGACACGCCTTAAAAAGTTCGCTTAGATAGCATTGCAGCCTTAACTATTACTCTGGTAAAAGGCTACGGTTTATGCCTGCCCCCTATTACCAATGCCTAACTTATCTTCACCTTCTCAACCACTACTAAAACTAACTGATCGTAAAATAGCTACTTTACAGCGTGTCCGTTTAATTAGTCGTTTACTAGACAGTGCGATCACTATACCAGGTACGAAATACCGCTTTGGACTTGATCCAGTTATAGGATTAATCCCTGGCATCGGAGATGTTTTGGGTACAACTATTGGAGCCTATATTGTCCTCGAAGCAGTACGTTTGGGATTACCAGCCGCAACATTGGGACGGATGGCTATTAATGTTTTGTTAGATGGTTTAGTGGGAACCGTACCAATTCTGGGCGATTGGTTTGACTTTGGTTGGAAAGCCAGCAGTAAGAATGTTGCTTTAATAGAAGTCCATGTCAACAATCCTCACTCCAGCACAACTGCTAATCGCTGGTTTCTAGTGTGTTTATTTATAGGATTTTTGCTATGTGTAATTGGTTTAATTAGTTTAGGGGTAGTGCTTGCTCAGTTTTTATCTCAGGCTGTACGGATTTAGCGATTTAAAACATCTACTTGAGCTTTTAATGCCTGCTAAGCTAGTTTTTGGACTTGAGCATCTCTTCGTCAATCGACTAAGGTTCCTTTTTTATATTCTGAATGAAGAGCAGTGCGATCGCAATAATTATCTTCCCCCCGAATCTTGATACCCTTGTGCTATTAGTCTTAAAGAATATACTGCTGGTTTTCTTTATAATATGAGTAGCTAGCGAGAATAGGAATTTTAAATATGGCTTTTGAGCAAATCGAAGCATTTTTAAAGAAAATGCAGTCTGAACCTGAACTTAAAAACGAGGTGGTCGCAGCATCAACCGCAGATGATGTTGCGCGAATAGCACTAAAGCTTGGTTTTGAATTTTCAGGTGATGAATTATTGAGAATGTCAGGTAAGAAAGTTGGCAAGATTACTGTTAGAAAAACTGATATTCCTGGAGAGTACAACTAAGGTGATATCTAACAATAAAAGTACCCGATTTATTAAAACCAAAATGTGGGTGTGCCGCGCTTCGCGCGGCACACCCACGGTAAAATCTTTTCAAGAAATCGTCTAAATGCTTTTTGAATATCTGATTGGATAAGTATTGGAAAAATAAACACCCAAAAAATATACCAGAAGAATATGGGACGGATGACAAGTAGAGTCCCTCGCATGAGATGCCAATTGTCAACATCGACGATTTGTGTATGAGCGCGAGGGCGATTCTTCATCACGTAGATCGCCAAAATTACAAGAATGCCTCGACTCTACCAAGCCATATTTTAAACAAATATCATCAGGACGCGATCGCAGGTAAAACATTATGGTTACACAACTTGCCCAGAAAACTTACACCGTTGACGAATACCTAGAACTAGAAATAGCGTCAGACATTCGCAGCGAGTACCGTAATGGAGAAATTATCCCAATGACTGGTGGAACCCCAAACCATACTGAAATCGCCGTAAATTTATTGTCAGTCATTAAAATTGGCTTACGCGGAAAACCTTTTCGTCTATTTTCTGCCGATCAACGCCTTTGGATTCCTGATGTCAAGATCTATACTTATCCTGATGTGATGGTTGCTCCGAAACCTCTCGAAATGGAAATTGGACGCAAAGACACGATTACCAATCCTTGCTTTATCGCCGAAGTGTTATCTAAATCCACCCAAAATTATGATCGCAGTGAAAAATTTGCTGCTTACCGAACTATTAATACTTTTCAGGAATATTTGTTAATCGATCAGTACCGTATTCATGTCGAGCATCATGTCAAAACTGCTGTCAATCAATGGCTATTTTCTGAATATGATGACCCTTCAGTGACCATTTCTCTGAAGTTTGCAGATTTGCAAATTCACATAGCCGATCTTTACGACAATATTGATTTTACTTAAATAAAGTTTTGAGCACAAATCGTTGTATAGCTGTCGCCAAGTGTATCAGGACATAATACCCAAAAGAGAGTTGCGGCGCGGAGCGCCGCAACTCTCTTTTGGGTTTTGATTTTGTCCTAACATGGCTGACGATAGCTATAAATAGTTAAATTTTATATCCCACCTTATTTCTAGCTATAACTCTCCATAAGCACTAGCTTGACAATGCTATGATTTGAACACGCTAGGAGTGTCTGGAATTACTAGACTGAGAGCAAATCCTTAGAACCTGAACCGATTGACATCGGCGTAGGAAAGCACATTATTTGAGGAAATTTATATGACAGTTGGATTAAAAGTAACCTCTGCACCCACAAGGCGCGGAGAATATCGCGGTACGCAAATGCATTGTGCTCGTCAGGGCCTCATCACTGAAGAAATGCAGTATGTAGCATGGCGAGAAAATTTGCCTGTAGAACTAGTACGGGCTGAGGTCGCTAGAGGTCGAGCCATCATTCCCGCCAACAAAAATCATACTAACCTTGACCCAATGGGAATTGGTATTGCCTTTAGATGTAAGGTAAATGCCAACATTGGCGCATCACCTAACACTTCTGACATTAATGAAGAAGTTGCCAAGCTACATCTATCTGTTAAATATGGCGCTGATACCGTGATGGACTTGTCCACAGGTGGCGGAGATTTAGATGTAATTCGTACTGCAATTATTAATGCTTCTCCTGTTCCCATTGGTACAGTTCCCATTTACCAAGCTCTCGAAAGTGTGCATGGAAATATGGAAAGCCTTACGCCCGATGACTTCTTGCACATCATCGAGAAGCACGCCGAACAAGGTGTGGACTATCAAACCATTCATGCAGGAATCTTGATCGAGCATCTTCCATTAGTCAAAAATCGTCTCACAGGGATTGTCTCTCGTGGTGGTGGTATTTTGGCGCGCTGGATGTTGCATCATCACAAACAAAATCCTTTGTATACTCATTTTGGCGACATCATCGAAATCTTTAAAAAGCATGATGTTTCCTTCAGCTTAGGTGATTCGCTCCGTCCTGGTTGTTTACATGATGCTTCTGATGCGGCGCAACTTGCAGAACTAAAAACTCTCGGACAGCTTACTCGTCGTGCTTGGGAACATGATATCCAAGTCATGGTCGAAGGTCCTGGTCATGTACCAATGGATCAGATTGAGTTCAATGTGCGGAAGCAGATGGAAGAATGTTCCGAGGCTCCTTTTTATGTTTTAGGACCCTTGGTTACTGACATTGCCCCTGGGTATGACCACATCACTTCGGCGATCGGTGCGGCAATGGCTGGTTGGTACGGCACGGCGATGCTTTGCTATGTCACTCCTAAAGAACATCTTGGATTGCCTAATGCTGAAGATGTGCGTAATGGATTGATTGCTTACAAGATCGCGGCTCATGCTGCTGATATTGCCCGTCATCGTCCTAATGCTCGTGATAGAGACGACGAACTCTCGACCGCTCGTTATAACTTCGATTGGAATAAGCAATTTGAGTTGTCACTCGATCCAGAACGAGCCAAGGAATACCACGATGAAACCTTGCCTGCGGATATCTATAAAACCGCTGAGTTCTGCTCAATGTGTGGGCCGAAGTTCTGTCCAATGCAACAGAAAGTTGATGCTGATGCAATTACAGAGCTTGAGAAGTTTCTCGCGAAAGAGCCTATAGCTACCGCTTAATCATAAACAAAAAAAGGGAGATGCAGAGCATCTCCCTTTTTTTGTAGAATCGCGATATCAGCACAAACTAGCATTGCGATCGCCAAAAGATAGGATGACAGCATGACGATCGCCGCGAATTTGTGCGATAAAGTGCGACACTAATCTTTGGTGAATTGCAAACAATTAGAGCTACGAGTTTGAAACAGCGATCTTTAGTGCGATCTTCTTATTGGCAGATGCAAGACTACGTCTACCCTCAACGTTTTCTTATTGCTAAAGCATTTTTATGCACGTTAGTCTTTATCGGCACGATGCCCCTTCTTGCGGATTTGTTGGGGCGGGTTTCACAGGCGCTGGGCAAAGGTGATGTCAACGCAATTTTGCAGATTGCCGCTTTTACAGTAATCATGTTTGTGTTTCGGGGATGGGCGCAATATGGGCAAGACTCAATGATGTCGAAAGCCGCGCTGAATGCAGCAAGAGATTTGCGCGTTGATGTTTATTCGCATTTACAAACTCTCGATCTAGAATATTTTGCCGAGTCACGTACAGGTGATTTGTCCTATCGTCTCACTGAAGATATTGATCGCATTGGTGAAGTAATCGGCAAATTTTTCCATCAGTTCATTCCGTCAGTACTGCAATTGATTTTTGTACTGGCGTATATGATTTATTTAAATTGGATCTTGACACTGACCACTCTTGCCGTTGCGCCTTTGATTGCCATATTAATTGCCTGGTTTGGCAACCGCATGTTAAACCTTAGCCGCCGCAGCCAAGATCAAGTCTCCAATCTCGCAGCATTACTATCGGAAACTTTTAGTGGCATCCGTTTAGTCCGCGCCTTCGCAACTGAATCCTATGAAATTGATCGATTTAAACAAGAATCTGAGCAAAATAACCGCCGTAAATACGCTACTGATCGGATTAGAGCTATTCAATATCCTGTGATTGGCTTTTTGGAAGCAACAGGAATTTGTTTTTTGTTTTTGTTAGGTGGTTGGCTGATTTCTAACAATTGGCTAAAACCCGAACAATTTGTTGCCTTCGGTGCCGGAGTAGCGCTGTTGATTGACCCGATCGCAAATACGACTGGCAGTTACAACGAAATCAAACAAGCTGAAGCTTCTGTAGATCGGATCTTCGAGATTTTTAAGATTAAACCCGTTGTTAGAGAAAAGCCTAATGCAATTGCGCTTCCTGGAGTGACAGGTAAAGTTGAATACATTAACGTGGGCTTCCAATATCAAAGCGATCGCTCTGTGCTCACAAATATAAATCTTGTTGCAAATCAGGGTGAAGCGATCGCCTTGGTTGGTGCATCTGGCGCGGGAAAATCCACGCTTATGAATCTGCTAATGCGATTCCATGATGTAAAGTATGGGCAAATTCTGATTGATGGCTACGACATTCGCGATGTCCAAATCAAAAGCCTTCGCCGTCAGCTAGCGATCGTGCCTCAAGAGAATATTCTCTTTTCAGGAACTGTTGCTTCTAATATCGCGTTTGGGCAGAAGGATTACGATCCGCAAGCAGTGGAAGATGCCGCCCGAATTGCTAATGCTCATAATTTTATTATGGAACTTGCTCAAGGTTATGATACATGGGTGGGAGAGCGTGGCGTCAATCTATCGGGCGGTCAGCGTCAACGCCTGTCGATCGCACGAGCCGTTCTTCACAATCCAAAAATCCTAATTCTTGATGAAGCAACATCCTCTCTTGACACCGAGTCTGAAAGCCTTGTCCAAGAAGCTTTACAACGCCTAATGAAAGGACGCACTGTATTTATCATCGCGCATCGACTGGCGACAATTAGAAATAGCGATCGCATCATTGTTCTAGAACAAGGTCAAATTGTCGAATCAGGAACTCACGACGAACTGCTCCAAAAAGCAGGACGCTACGCTCAATTGCATTCTCGACAGTTTGATACGAATAGCTAAATAAAAATAGCTATTCGTCTAAATGTTCAGAGACAGCGCGATAAAGTTCTAGAACGTGATGATCGAGAAGTTGATAATAGACTTTGCGCTTACTTTTGCGATAGCTAACCAGACGCATGGTGCGTAAGACTCGTAATTGATGAGATACCGCTGATTCGCTCATTCCTACAACTGCCGCGATGTCGTGAACGCATAATTCTTGCTTAGATAAGATTGACAAAATCCGTAAGCGGTTAGGATCGCTTAATAAGCTAAAAAACTCTGCCATATTTTGAGCTTTTTCGATTGGCAAAATCTCATCAACTAAATTTTGTAATGCTTCAAGATCGCAAGAAACAAGATCGCAGGTCGGCAAGCTCGGCAAGTTATCAACAGAAACTGAAGAGGAATTTAGCATTGATGTATTTTATAGCGATCGCCAAAATTAAGAATAGTGCTTTGCACATTACTTAGCGTGAGTTCGGGATAAGGTTTTGCCCTAAAAGCTTTGAGCCAAGAACTCAAGTTCTTGGCTCAAAGCTTAAGTCGGTTAAAACCGACTGACAAATTCCTGAAAATCGTCTTTAACCCGTTTCAACGGGTTTTAGCTTTGAGCCAAGAACTTGAGTTCTTGGATAGTTGCGCTTTTAGAAGAAGGCTTAACCCGAACTTACATTACTTAAATAATACCTTAATAACACCTTGACATATGAACGTATATTCATATATTATAAATTTAATCTAATTTGAGATAAAAATATGCCAACAATGACTGAAACTAAATGTGCTTGCCCTAAATGTACTTGCAGTGTTTCTGAAACTGACGCAATTATGGCAAATGGTAAACCCTATTGCAGTAAAGCCTGCGCTGATGGACATCCTGTCGGATCAGCAGGTTGTAAAAAATCTGGTTGTGGCTGTGGCTAACTAACTAACCGCCTAGAGAATGCAGAGCTTAAGCTCCTTGTTCTGAAAGCAATCGCGATTACATAACGATCGCCTAAAGAAGGTAGGCAAAGTCTACCTTCTTCTTTTTAGCTTTTGGTTACGCTATAGTAAAAATCATTAGCTTCACCAAAATTCAAAATGCTGAATTTAAACGAAATTATGTCACTTGCTCGCCCGATCGCTTGGGGTGCGGCTGATATTTTGATGAAGTACTATCAAGAGCCTGAGGACTTAGAAATTCGGTTTAAGGGTGGTGAAGAAGGCAACGTCACTTCTGCCGATATAGCCGCTAATGATTTTATCTTGGCTCAGTTAAAGCAAGCATTTGGAACTGATAATTTTGCTTATTTGAGTGAAGAAACTGAAGACAATAGCGATCGCCTTAATCACGAGTGGGTATGGATCATTGATCCTATGGATGGCACAAGCGACTTTATTCGCCGCACTAATGAGTTTGCTGTTCATATTGGCTTGACTTATCGCCAACGTCCTGTCCTTGGACTGGTCGCAACTCCTCCTCAAGAGCGTCTATTTCAAGCGATCTTAGGTAACGGAGCATATATTGAAACTAGAGATGGCTTGCAGCAATGTATCCAAGTTTCAGACAAAATCGAACTTGATCAAATGGTGGTAGTGGCAAGTCGTAGCCATCGCAATCATCAATTAGAAAGTATTCTCCAAGAATTACCCAAAGCCGCTGAAATCGCAGTTGGGAGCATTGGCGGTAAATTTGCTGCGATCGCCTCAGGAAAAGCTGATGTTTATATCTCTGTTTCAGGCGCATCAGCACCCAAAGATTGGGATTATTGCGCTCCTGAAATTATTCTGACCGAGGCAGGGGGGCAACTCACCCATGCTGACTTGTCCTTGCTGTCTTACAACAATCTCGAATTACGTCAGTGGGGAACGATTGTTGCTAGTAATGGTCACTGTCATAACAAAATTTGTCAAATTAGCCAACAGGCGATCGCTCCTCATAAAAAGTAAAGGTACTTTACACTTTCTGCTTTACATTCTCTACTTTCTGTAGCAAATGTCAGTAAAGTTATTAGATTCTAACTATTTAAGGAACAAGGGGCTTAAGCCCCTTGTCTGTTCTAATTATGAAATTACAAATAATCTCAATTGGTGCGGTTATCATCGCTGGCGTAATGGCATTTAGCAATCCCAGCAAAGAACGCTACGTCGCTTATGCAACAGAGCAGTTTTCTGAAACAGGCAAAAATTCCCTTTGTTCTGGGGAGATGCCTATAGCGGCGCAACAATCATGCAAATTTGTATTGTCTCAGGGAAAGGGTGTGGTCAAGTCACTCGTTGAAAATTCCACGAAGCAGCAAAATTTTGTTTTGTTCAGCCTCTATGTTACCGATTTACCTAATCAAAAAATGACCACTCTCGGCGCTTTTGGCAACTTTTATATGTTCAAGTAAAAAGGCTAGAGAGCAAAGCTCCAAACTTAACATTTGAGAACAACTTGAGATTTGAGAACAAACAGGAAGTTCAAAATATCAACTAAATACTTAACTTCTCAATCCATTTTTGCTCCAAAGATTAGAGGACGTGTTTGCAAACCTTTTACTCTTTGGGTTTTGAAAAATCAACCAATTACTCAATTTGCTCTAACTGCTTCCAGACTGATTGCAACAGCTTATCCAAACCTTTCTTAGACGCAGCAGAAATTGAGAGGATCGGGGTATCGAATTGCGCGGCAATTTCTTCGACATCTTCAGGCAGCATCGCATCAATTTTATTTAAGGCAAGAATTTGCGGCTTGTCTGCTAAGCCATGACCATATGCCAATAGCTCTTCTTGAATCGTGTGATAAGCCGTAAGTGGATCGGCTTGAGTGACATCGATTAGATGAATTAATAGCTTTGTACGTTCGACATGGCGCAAAAAATCATGTCCTAAACCGATGCCATCGGATGCGCCTTCAATTAAGCCAGGAATATCCGCAAAGACGATCCCATCGCCTGATGGTTTAGACACCACGCCTAGATTCGGGACTAGTGTCGTGAAAGGATAATCAGCAATTTTGGGACGCGCTGCCGAGACAACCGAGATTAGCGTCGATTTACCAGCGTTCGGCAAACCAATGATCCCGACTTCAGCAATTAATTTTAATTCTAGAAAAAGTGTCAGTTCTTCACCAAGTAAACCTGGTAAGGCATAGTCAGGGGCGCGATTTTGATTACTCAAAAAATATTTATTACCTAAGCCACCTTTGCCGCCTTTAGCCACAAACAAAGTTTGGTCAACCTCAGTCAGATCGCCCAAAACCTCACCTGTTTCCTTATTCATCACCATCGTACCGAGCGGGACTAAAATAATGCGATCGCTGCCCCTTCTGCCTGTCATATTGCTAGGACCGCCGCGTTCACCATCTTCAGCTTTAAAAATATTCTCGAAGCGAAAATCTAAAAGGGTTTGCAGATCTGTCGTAGCTTGCAAAATAACAGAGCCACCATTGCCACCATTACCACCGGCAGGACCACCCGCAGGCACATATTTTTCACGGCGGAAGGCAACAAGCCCATCACCGCCATCTCCAGACTTTACGTTTATCGTAACTCGATCAATAAAATGCATTTCTAACTCAATTGCTTGCTCTATCTAACCAAGACAATCTACTTAATTTGCAGAATTATCTTTACTGGTTTTATCTCTATTATGCAGTGATTAAGGTAGTAATAAAACTAGATTTGGCTGTACGAGCATTTTGAATAATCCTAAGCCCTGCCTAAATCAATCAAAACGGCAATAGTAAATACTGGATTTAGAGGTAGCGATCGCTTTGAAGGGTTTTAGAGAGGACGTAGTTCTCTCATAAAAAGTTATTCCTACTCTATCAATATGTTCGATTAGGTGTAAATTATCGATTGAGCTAAAGATTGATAAATCTATGGAGTATGGTAAAAGTAAGTCATCGATTTGATGTTGAATTTGGAGTAGTTACCGATGATTGAGGCGATCGCTAATCAAAGTTAAATCAATGTCAGAGCCATTTTTATAATTTCCTTTGGCGCGAGAACCATAGAGAATTGCTTTGCTAATTTCGGAATAGGCAGCAAAAATTTGATTGATCTCGGCGATCGCTTTGGGTTTTAGTCCAAACTGATTCATAGGGATTCCATCTTTTCTTTTAGTTCGATAAATAGCTGAAAGTAGATATCATGAATGTCTTGATTAATTTGTTGGGCTACTTCGAGATTATAGGTATGTACTGAAGCAATTCTACTCTTGATCATCTTCATCCAGTTGTTACCATCGGCGATTAATCCACGCTGAAAGGCTAACCGCAGGGCATCTCGACTGCCTTGGATGCTAACTTCTCCTTGTTCTTCGTAGTAGTCTTTAATCACATTCCATGCTAGTTCGTAGGTGTACTCAAAGGCTTTAATTATTCCTTGTTCTTCTAATTCGTTTAGTTCACCTTTTTCGATGAATTTGGTAAGATAAATGAGTGTTTTTTGATAGTTGTAAAAGCATTGTTTCCAACAAATATCATTTTGCATAAAAGTTTCTATTTGTGTCGAGTAGTGCTTTTTTCATAGACTATCCATTCTATGCAGGTCAAGTTGACGATTGGCTTCAGCTTCTTCGACGATTTCTTGCATAATGTCTTCTGCGTCGGCGGCGATACCTGCAAATCTCATAAAGTCGATTTGTGGTTGTTTAGACTTCATGAATTGGATAAAGTTAAATATCTCTGTCAGCATAAATGCAGGAGTATCTTCTATTTCTCAAATCACTTGTGCTTTTGTTAGCATTTTATTTTTCTCCTTTTGTTTTTTGCCTATCGCATTACTGGTTAAGACAGATAGGAATAGTTTTTAGCCTGATCATGGTTTCTAATATAACATTCGCACCGATTACCTACAGTTTAAGTTTCTGGTGATAGGTGAAAAGTAGATTACTTATAATATTATTTTCACTATAATTTTAGGATAGAAAAGGTGCTAAAATGTGGCTATATGTTGTTCTTAGCTTCTTATTTGTCAAGTCCATGCCTATTGTCAGTCGGTTTCTAGGAATCGTAATTAGCTTCTACTGGAACGATCATTTACCACCTCATTATCATGCGAGGTATGGAAAATATGAGATCACCGTCGAAATCAAGACAGGGATAGTGACTGGGACATTTCCAAAAAGGGCGCTTCGTCATGTTTTGGAATGGCACGATCTGCATCAGGTAGAGCTAATGGCAAATTGAGAACTCTGTCGCGAGCAAGAAGAACTGCAATCTATTAGTCCTTTGGAGTAAGTTTATGTTTTTGCATATCATTTCTGCTCATTACGTTAGTGGCTATAGGATTAAAATTAAATTTAATGATGGTCGTGATGGTATTGCTGATTTGTCTGAAAGTTTGACTGGCAAGGTGTTTAAACCATTGCAAGATTTGGACTTGTTTCAAAGATTTGAAGTTGATGCTGAACTGGGTACGGTTCGATGGATAAATGGTGTTGATTTTGCGCCTGAGTATCTTTATTTTCTGGCTTTTCGAGATGTGGTTGAGTTACAAGAGAAGTTCCAAAAGTGGGGATATCTAGCTAGTAAGGTTACGGTGCTGATATCCCACAGTTAAAGTTTCTGGTGATGGGTGAAAAGCAAAGGGTTCAGGAGCCGCATGAGATTGCTTCAAATCAGTTTGTTTTTTACTCCATTAGCGAGTTAATGAAGCTATACTAAATGTCAGATTTTACTACTATCAGGTGGGATGAAAATGAAAACCATGATTAGTCAATATCAAGTTCGTTTATTTCATAATGGACGCAATCACACTCTAAATATACCTCATGCCTTTGAAATGCCTAGTAATGATGTGGTGATTCGGAAGGATGGGGAGAGATTAATTATTGAGCCATTTAAGAAAAGATCTTTATTGGAATTGTTGGCAACTCTGCCAGATATTGATGAATATTTTCCTACTGTTGACGAAGGCTTACTTCCACTTGATGATATTCAATTTTAGCTATGACTTATCTCTATCTGTTGGATACAAATATCGTCTCGGATTTGGTGAAACATCCATCTGGGGAAATTGCTCAACGTATTGCTGAAGTTGATGAGGCTAGAATATGCACGAGTATTGTTGTTACTTCTGAGTTGCGGTTTGGGGCAGAAAAAAAATGGTTCACTGCGTTTAAAGGAACAAGTGGATCAAATTCTTGAGTCGATCGCAGTGTTGCCGCTTGAGTCGCCAATTGAGTTTCATTATGCTGAGATTCGGGCATATTTGGAACGGGAGGGAATACCGATTGGCGCGAATGATTTACTGATTGCGGCGCATGGTTTAGCTTTGAGTTTAACGGTTGTTACTGCTAATGTGCGTGAGTTTTCGCATGTGCAAAGTTTGGTTGTGGAAAATTGGCTGGGTTGAAGTTAGGGCGCGATCGCGCTGATACCCCACAGTTAAAGTTTCTGGTGACGGGCGAAAAGCAAAGGGTAGAGGAGCAAATTGGAATTATGGGAGAGATTTACGGTCAATTATTGCTTTTGGTTCATAATCTGCTCCATTTCTTGACAAACTGTTTCTAGTAATGGAGCTTCTGAAGCAATGATATTGTCTTCGTGGCGATCGTATTTGTGGTGGGGAAATGTCGGTATATTAAGCTTTTGATGGTGGGGAGCGTTGTCATAGCGAAAAATTAGATTGCCTTGGCTGCTCATGTATTGATAGGTATATTTGCCTCTTTCTATTGCTATCTCTACATCGACAAATTCTCGAATATGTAGCAATGAACCATCATGGAAATAGACATTGCCTCTGATGAAACCAAGGGTCTCTGTCCGCTTTTCTGTCTCAAGTTCAAAGTTTTGGATGATTGGAGAGTTGGCAAGTATGCTTCTGATTCTCTCAAAATAGTTGTCAATCAACAAATTCGATCTCCTTGATGATGGCTATCTTTTGTTGCAATTTTTCTAATATCCAAGATTCTCCTAACCATTCATCAAATTCTAGGCTGTGTTGTAATTGATCGTTGGTAAAGAGATTAACAAAGTTTTCAGTTGACCATTGATATTGTGCTTCAAAGTGTTTGAGGCGTATTTGGGTAAGTTCTAATCCTGTTTCAAGGCTTTGCAGTCTTTTGGCAAGGTCAATTTCGATCATTTCTTTGATCGATTCGGGATGATTTGAGCGTAGTTTAAGTTCATTCATATCATTTACATCCTAACTGCCAATGACTTGGTTCATATTGTTTTTAGCCTAATCATAAGCTCTAATATAACATTTGCGCTGATACGTCACAGTTAAAGTTTCTGGTGAGGAGCGAAAAGCAAAGGGTGCTGACTTCCTATTGAGACCAATCAGCATAATCGAGGTCAGGAATGTTTTGGAAGTGTTTTGTGTTGTTTGTAATTAGACGGTAATCTTAATATACAGCCGTAGCCGCAATAAATAGATCAATTGGAGCAACTGCTAAGCCTCTCGTTCTTAGATGGTTGTAAATTTGGCTGGTGGTATCGGCAATTTCGCGATCGCAGGGAATTATTTCGCTTATCTCAGCGAGGCGTTCAAATTGCTGCATTTGTCTTTAAGCATCTTTGTAGAGCAATCCGCTTTTGATTTCGTAGTAAGTAAAGATTGAGAATGAGAGATAGGAATAATGTTGTCGATAAAGTCGGAAATTTTCGACTACTAAAGGGTTCCCACGCAAGAAATAAGAAATGATATTTGTGTCGAGCAGTGCTTTTTTCATAGACTATCCATTCTATGTAGGTCGAGTTGACGATTGGCTTCGGCTTCTTCAATAATTTCTTGCATAATGTCTTCTGCATCGGCGGCGATACCTGCAAACTCCATAAAGTCAATTTGTGGTTGTTTAGACTTCATGAATTGAATAAAGTTAAATATCTCTGTCAGCATAAATGCAGGAGTATCTTCTATTTCCCGAATCACTTGCGCTTTTGTCAGCATTTTTTTCTCCTTTTATTTTTTGCCTATCGCATTACTGGTTAAGGCAGATAGGAATAGTTTTTAGCCTGATCATGATTTCTAATATAACATTCGCGAATGGATCGCCCACAGTTAAAATTTCTGGTGATGGGTGAAAAACAAAGGGTGCTAACTGGCAAGTTGTAATTGAGCGACTATTGGCAGTTTAAAGATATTTTGGGTTTGTAGACGTTTGGAAAAGAATAGAATTTAGAGAATAGGAGGGCGGAGCGATCGAGATTGCTCTGACGAACTTGATCGGGATTGTTGAGGGTTTCTGCTAGGCTGCTTTAAAAATTATGGATGTCTTTTTGCGATGATTAGGCGATCGCATAGCCAGAAACTTGGCGAATATAAACGGGCTGAAAACCGATGACAATATCTTCTTTTGGTACACCTTTTTCGACTAAGGCTTGACCAATATCAAGTTCGGTATTGTTGATTTGAATCCAAATTTTGCCATTTTTAATATCTAAGTGCATGGAACAACCGTAAACTCGTGTTTTTTGATCCCATCCCACGCCTAATACTTGATAGTGATCGTGTTCTGTATCTGATAGAAACTGGATCTCGATCTCGCCATGAGATGGTTTGTAGGAGGCATAGTGTCCCAAAATCTCTTTGATGATGGTGCGATATTTGGCGATTTTTTCTAGATTTTCCATGTGACAATCACCTCATATCTCTTTTGTGATTAGTAAGCATCTTTGCGGTGGCTAACACTCAGTAACAGAATGATTAGCTCTTTGTCTTGAACTTTGTAAATGACGCGATAATCGCCAAATCTAATCCGATAAGTTTCATCGTAGCCTTTGAGCTTTTTGACTCCAGTTGGTCGTGGCTCGTTAGTAAGCGATCGCATTGCCATAATTGCTCGATCGCGTTGAGTTTTCGGCAAGCTATCTAGTTGCTTTTGAACTGGTTTGGGGATAATAATTTGATAGCTCATGCCTGACTTGATGCGTATTGTTCGAGGGTGAGGTAGTCTCCTAGCTCATAGGCGGATTGAGATGCGAGGATCGTGTCTTGTTCTTCGGTGGTGATTTCGGTATCGATATAACGGGTTTTGAGAAATAGCACAAAGTCGAGGGCTTCGGCTAGGAGTGCATCAGGAAATGTTTCTACTTCTTGAATGAGTTGTTCTTTGATGGTCATAGTCAGGTTAATTGATGAATGGGAGGCTAAGTTAATTTAAAAATTACGGATGTGCGTAAAATCTACGCGAATACAAAGAACAAATTCTATGATTTTCTCCTAATCAAGCGGCGATGAAGTCGGATTTTTTGATTATGCGTGGTGTTGGTAAGGGTTTGTGACGTGCAGTGTAATCTTCGATTAGTAATTCTAAAACTTCTAGGGCATTTTCTAGAGCGTTAGTGTAAGTGTCGCCGTGAGTATGGGCGTAGGGACCAAATTCGGGTAAATGGGCGATAAATTTGCTGTCTTCTTCTGACCATTGGATAGAAATGCTGTAGTTGCGATTCATGACTGTTCCCTTTATTTTGTTGGTCAATGTTAATGTAGTAGCATCTAAACCTGCGATCGCATAGCTGCTCTAAAAGTTATGGATGTGCGTAAGATCTATCATTCTAAGATATCTGTAGTAGATATTTTAAGCGCAAGTAAATGTCTGTACTTTAATACTAACTTGAAGGTTTTTACGCAAAACTTGAAGAATAGCGGTGAGATTATCCATTGTAGGATTTCCTTTTGCCGATAGCATCCTATGAAGGCTTTTGCTGGGTTTTGAGGTGGCGATCGCTAGTTCTTCAAACCCGATAGTGGCATTGACTAGATCTCTCAATATGAGTCTCGCGGTTTCTGGTTCGCCATTGAGGAAGAGGGAAATAGCTTCATCCAGTAAAGCAGTGGCAAATGCAGAATCTCTCTGGACTCTTGCATTAACTGTTTCTTTAAAGTCGCGTGTTAGGGGTGTAGTTGTCATTTTTTCTTTTTCTTCTTTTTGTCAATTTCTTTGTTGGTTTCTTTCTTGATGGCAGCTTGCCTAGCTTCTTTTTTACGTCTTTTATAATCTTGATGCAGTTCTTTAGCGCGTTCAATATCGGATTGTTGACTTTTTTTCGTGCCTCCACCAAATAGAACGATGAGTTGATCGCCATCTTGGGCTAGATAAATTCGGTATCCTGCACCCCAATCAATTCGATATTCGCCAATTCCATCAAACCATTTGATATTTGATGTGTTACCTAGCTCTAGACGCGATTTGGCAACGGACACTTTTGCCGCCGCGATCGCATCTAGATTATCGAACCATTTCTGATAGGGGCTTGAGCCGTCTTCTTGGATGTATTCTTGAACTTTCATACTAAGTACTATAGTAACTTATATGTTACTTGTGGTCAAGGCATACTTTAGCGGTCTAAGCCCAAATACACTCACGAGTTTAGCTGCTTTAAAAATTACGGATGTATTTTTGCGGTGGTTAGGCGATCGCATAGCCTGAAACTTGGCGAATATAAACGGGCTGAAAACCGATGACAATATCTTCTTTTGGCACACCCTTTTCGACTAAGGCTTGACCAATATCAAGTTCGGTATTGTTGATTTGAATCCAAATTTTGCCATTTTTAATATCTAAGTGCATGGAACAACCGTAAACTCGTGTTTTTTGATCCCATCCCACACCTAATACTTGATAGTGATCATGTTCTGTATCCGATAGAAACTGGATCTCGATCTCGCCATGAGAGGGTTTATAGGAGGCATAGTGTCCCAAAATCTCTTTGATGATGGTGCGATATTTAGCAATTTTTTCTAGATTTTCCATGTGACAATTACCTCATTTTCGATATCGTAAACAAAAATTTCCAATTGATATTCAGCAATAACCATATAGGCAAACTCTTTTTGGAAAAAGCTGGCGTAGGCAGTATTTGGAACTGCTAAAAATAGTTTGCGTTCTGGCTCTCTTGCTTTTAATGCTACTCGATAGTTAAGAAATTGTCCGATCGCTAGATGAAAGTCCGTTAGCGATGAAGGATTGATAAAACTTTTGATCTCTACGGCGATTTTTTCATTATTGCGTTCGGCGGCAATGAGTTTTTCGGCTCCTAGATCGATATAAAGTTCAACACCTCCAACTTTCAAGAAGAATGGGTCATCAGTAATCTGCCAACCATCTTTGATTAGGGCATTTTTGACTGCATCATGAAATAAATCTTTTGCCATTTCCTTTTAACTTTTACCTTTCTACTTTTTCCTTGATCGGTTGTAGCCAACTCATAGCGGCTTTGGTATTTGGATGATCGTTGCCGAGGGTTTGCTGATAAATCTGAATCGCTCTCTGAATCAAAATCATCGCTTCGGAATATCTTTGCATCTGGTAATAAAGCCCCGCTAGATTAAACAAACTTCCAGCGACAGAGGGATGGCGATTGCCTAATAGTTCTTGCCTCAAAGCGAGGGCTTGTTGATAGAGTGGCTCGGCTTCTGTATATCTCTCTTGCAAATGGTATAGCAATGCGAGGTTGTTGAAACTAATGGCGACATCGGGATGGCGATCGCCTAACAGTTCTTGCCTCAAAGCGAGGGCTTGTTGATACAGTGGTTCTGCTTCTGCATATCTCCCTTGAGACTCGTACAACCCTGCGAGGTTGTTGAGACTGGTGGCGACATCGGGATGGCGATCTCCTAACAGTTCTCGCATCAACTGCATCGCCTCTTGATAGAGTGGTTCTGCTTCTGCATATCTCCCTTGCAAATCGTACAGCGCTGCGAGGTTGTTGATACTAATGGCGACAATGGGATGGCGATCTCCTAACAGTTCTCGAACAGAAGTCAAACATCTTTGAGAAGAATCTTCGGCTAATGCGTATAGTCCTTGTCCTTCATAAAATTTCGCAGTTCCTAAAAATGCCCAAACCAAATTGTTATTTTCATCAGGGTTAGGAATATCATCCAGCATCTCGCGACTCAGCATATCCAAATGAGGAATAGCAGGAGCTACCGATGCAATCAAAACTCTCGTTGGCGATGAGGGTATCATTTTAGCAATTGTCAGTAAACCAGTCACAAATGCTTGCCGAAACTGATGATTCTCTTCAGCTTTTAATAGCTTGGCACGAAAGAACTCGCGGACTACCGTATGAATCTTATAAAAGTTGCATTCATCATCAACAGGTTGCATCAAATGCAAACTGTCTAACTGTCCTCTTGCCTCATTCAGTTCATCTTCCGTAATTTTGGCTTTTGCTCCAATTGCTGCCACCAACTCCCACAAAATCTCCACAGGCGCAAACAGCCCCAACAACATCGCCACTCCCTGAGAGCCAGTATTGATGTCATCCCAACTCAGTTGGATTGCTGCCTCCACACCACGATAGCCATAAAACTTACCTTTGCGATCGCGTGAAATTGACTCATCGGCAAGATGTAACTTTTCTTGTAACTTGGCAAAAGTCAGATGACGATTTTTGCTCAGATATTCACCGATTAACTCGATACCCAAGGGCAAATAGCCCAAAGTGTTGCAAATCTCCTTAACCGTGACGAGTTCCTTCTCAACCTTTGCCACGCCAACTATTTTTCTTAACAGTTCCAGAGACTTCTCCTCTGACAGCACATCCAGAGGCACAGACTCAAAACCCACATTCAATTCCCGTTCTCGCGTTGTCACCAATACCCGTACACGCGGATCGATGGGCATCGCCAGATCAGGAATACTCTCCGCCCTCGGCACATCATCGAGAATCACTAATAACTTGTCAGCCTCAGGCAACCAGTTTTGCCAACACCATGCTGCTTGTTCCTCTAGACTTGCCGACTGCATCGATTCGGGTAAATCAAGATAAGGACTAGCCATTGTTACCAATGCTTGAGCTAATCCCATCTCCCGCAAGGACAACCAATACCGCGCCACATATTCCTGTTGATAGCGATTTGCATATTGCAGCGCCAGTTCCGTCTTACCGACACCGCCCATCCCCTCCACCGCACAGACGATCACACCCTGACCCTCTTGCAGTTTTGTATGAATATCCGCAAGTTCCTCCTCTCGTCCCACAAAGTTTTTGGAACCCTGCCGCAGGTTATCAGGAATTGGCTGATAGGATTTTGGAGCTTGATGAATAACCGTTTTATTGACGCTTTGATCAAGATTGGCAGTGAGATTACCACCAACCGAGACATCTTTAAATCCTGTTTGATTAATTTGCTGTTCGCTCACACATTATCTCCAGAAATTAAAGCGATCGCCTTTTGAATTATGCGATCGCGATCGACCATCGCACCCAACTCCGCCGATTCATAATGTCCACCAAACGCCTCAGTAGCAGCCAAATCTAAAGCAATGTCATAGGCATCTTTCAAGGTCTCTCGTAGTTCTGAAGGTTCGCAATAATTTCCTTTAGCCTTACGTCGTTGATTGGTTCGCTGAATTTCCCTTACCGCATTTTTGATTGACAGATCCCATGACCTTGTAGTGCGATTTTCCGCTTGTTGTTTGATGAGATGAAGTAATAAGACTTTTGCAAAGCTATAAATTTTATTCAGCTTGTCATCCTTACTCATCTCAGTCATCTCCTCCACCAATAACAAAGCATCGGAGACATTGCCACCAATCAGCAATGTCCGTAATTCTAATAACTCTTCCATAGCTTCGACCTCTAGCTTTGCAGCCTAATCTTTGGTTTGTTTAACTTTAAAAACAGCATCACCAGTCGCATTGACATCCCTTGCACCAATCTGCTTTACGCGATCGCCTTTAGCATCCTGCACAATATCCGCCGCGACCCGATTCGCCGTTATTCCCTCTAAACCTACCTGTAAAATTTGCCCTGAATTGATTTCCTGCGCCAACTTTTGCACCAGTTTCGCAAAAGCCTCATCCTCATCCAACACCACATCCAGATTTTTTGTCACAGTATCAATACCAGAGCGATCGCCCGCTTCCAACTTCACCAAAGCCTCATCAACCTTGGAAGATTTGCCCTGCAACTTATTTTTGATTTGTTGCCATAGCTCAGGAATCTTTGCGATCGCCTCAGTCGTAAATTTCTTAGCGAGTTCTCCCGCGCTTGACTCCACAAACTTTTGAACAGCCAAACCTACCAATATTGAAGCCGTTATGGGATCTGACACAACTATATTTTTATAACTTGGATGAAATTAAATCATAACATTAGCGATCGCACTCATCCAAAAGCCGCCTTAACTCCTGCTTCAGAACTTCCACATTAGGCAAATAAAGCTGATATCTCGACACAAAAAATTGACTCGATTTTCTATCTTTTCTGAGCCAAAGCTAAAATCTCAGCTCGATCCTTACTCATGGCAACTCTTTCAAACAAAGCCGAATCCTTCTGACGCTTTAATTCCCTCACACTCCAGCGATCGCGTATGCATTGCTGCTCATAAAACGATCGCGCCAAATCATCTGAAATAGCTAAAAGCTCTGTGTAATGTAACCAACCTAATTTGGCAGACACCATCTGCCATTTTGAATAACTAACATAAAAGCGGCGCATGTCCAAAACATTGCGACGACTAAAGCCTTTACCATAAGCTGTTTTCAAATCCCGTGATAATCGAGTTAACAACCTTGAACCATATTCTGCTCTCTCATTCCTACCAATAGAAGCCAAAATATTTAAGACTTCCACTGCAATCATATCTTCGCGATGAGTATAGTCTCAATGTTATTAGATGGATGAGGGAGTCTGTGGTTAGTTCACGCATTTCCGCCAAAAACTAAAGCGATCGCTTTGTCAATAATTGCAGAGCGATCGACCATTGCCGCTAGTTGCGTGACCGTATAGCAACCGCCAAAAGCTTCTGCCGCCGCGCCAGACATGGCAACCCTATAGGCATCCGCCACCGCCTCCCTCAACTCTTCAGCCGAAAGATAAGCACCTCCAGCCTTCCGTCTGCGATTAGTTTTCTGAATCTCATACACCGCATTATCAATCGAAGCATCCCACGATCTTGTTGTCTTTTCTTCGGCTTGACGCTTAATTAAATGGAGAAGGAGAATCTTCGCAAAACTAGAGATCTTATTTAGTTTGTCATCCTTGCTCATTTCCGTCATCTCCTCCACCAACAGCAAAGCATCAGAAATATTGCCACCAATCAGCAGTTCTCTAAGTTCTAATAACTCTTCCATATTCCTAACCTCGCAGCCTAATCTACATTTTGCTTGATTTTAAAAACCGTATCGCCAGTCGCTTTTACATCCCTCGCACCAATTTTCTCTACGCGATCACCCTTAGCATCTTGTACAATTTCCGCCGCTACTCGATTCGCAGTAATACCATTTAAACCAACTTGACTAATTTTCCCTGTATTAATTTCCTTAGCCAATTTTTGCAACAGTGACGCAAAAGTTTCATCTTCATCCAACACCACATCGAGATTTTTGGTAATTGTATCAATGGCACTTTGATCGCCCGATTCCAACTTAACCAAAGCCTCATCAACCTTGGCAGATCTACCCTGTAACTTATTTTTGATTTGCTGTCATAGGTCAGGAATCTTTGCGATCGCCTCAGTCGTAAATTTCTTAGCGAGTTCTCCAGCACTTGACTCAACAAACTTCTAAGCCGCCAATACCACCAACGCCTCAGCCGTTAAAGGATCTGCCATAGCCGTATTTTTATAACTTTAATGGAAACAATCATAACATTACAAAATAACAAAACAGAAAAGCGATTTTCTAAACATAGTGATCGCCTACTCATCATCAGAAATAGAAGCCAAAATATCCAAGATTTCCGATGTACTAATATCATCGCGAGTATAGGGTAATCTATGACTAGCTCACGCTTCACCACTAGAAATTAGAGCGATCGCCTTGTCAATAATTGCCGAGTGATCGACCATTGCCGCGATTGCCGACACCTCATATCTGCCTTCAAACGCCTCCAAAGAAGCTTGATTTAAAGCAGTTTCATAAGCATCCTCAAGAGTTTCTCTTATCTCTGCTTCGATTAGGTAGTTCCCACCTGCCTTACGCCGTTTATTGGAGCGCTGAATTTGTTTTAAAGAGTTAGAGATCGACATTTCCCATGATCGCGTTGATCGCTTTTCAGCAGATTGCTTAATTAAATGCAGTAGAACGATAATACTGAAACTGAAAATCTTATTCAGTTTGTCATCCTTACTCATCTCCGTCATCTCCTCTACCAACAGCAAAGCATCAGAAATATTCCCGCCAATGAGCAATTCCTTAAGCTCTAACAACTCTTCCATATCTCTAACCTCCAGCCTTGCAATCTAATTAACTCTTTGAGCGATCTTAAAAATAGCATCACCATTAGCATTTACTTTTCTTGCACTAACTTGTTCTACGCGATCGCCTCAACCGTAAACTTCTTTGGATCAGATTGATCATAACATTACAAAATAACGAACTAGGAAAGTAATTTTTTAAGCTAGCGATCGCCTATTCACCATAAGCGATAGAAGACAAAATATCCAAGACTTCCGATGCACTAATAGCATCGCGATCGCTCTTCAAGTAAATCGTTAACGAAAGCACGCAGACAGGTGACTCAATCTGACAAACCAATCAATACTCCGCACTCTTTCTCTTTTGAATATTGTTGTTTTTTACACTGATTTTAATCACAACAAAATCTTCACCAAAACCAACAATGCGATCCTTAGGTGATCTCTAACAATAAAAGTACCCGATTTATTAAAACCAAAATGTAGTTGTGCCGCGCTTCGCGCGGTACAACTACGGTAAAATCTTTCTAATAAATCGCCTTAGGGCTGATTAATTTCCCAAAAAATTACGATTTAAGATGTTATTACAGCAAATCCCGAACAAACCAAACCCAGATTTTTTATAAAAGCCCCGCTTCGCGGGGCTTTTATAAAAAATCTAGTGGTGGGTTTGTTCTCAATCTGCTGTAACATCGCAATTATCAAGCCAAGAATCAGGGGAATTTACTTGCGGATATTCTTCTCTCATAGAGGCAAGAGCATTCTCAAACACCTTGGGCAAGATTTCAGCGATTTGATTTTTTACTGATGTTACGTGGAAGTTTCTAAAGCCCTCACCCCCAACCCCTTCTCCCGCAGGAGAGGGGAACAAGAAAATAATTTGGGTTTTGCTCCCCTTCTCCTGCGGGAGAAGGGGTTGGGGGATGAGGGGTAATTTTCGCTCCACGTAACATCAGTTTTTAAACTAGGCGCATCTTCTAAAATATCTTTGATATCGTTATAAAAAGCTCTAATTTCTCTTTGCCAACTGACATAGCATTCTGGTAATGGAACATAACAACGTTTGAGTAAATGCTCGATTAGTCTTCTTACTGCAGATTGAGAATAAACCAAACCCAGATTTTTGTAAAAGCCCCGCAAAGCTGGGCTTTTACGAAAATATTGTCGTTCTTTGTTCGCAATCTGCTGTATTTGAGGGTGTACATAATGACCAATACGCCTAAAAATACAATCCAACCACCGATAGGTCAAACTTATCAGGGACAACGCGATCAATAAAAGTAGGGACTGAATCATAAATATTTTCTTTCATTAAAGTTTCTTTTTTAGATTGTCAACTATCATAAATTGAATTATGAAACGATTATGAAAGGTGGTTCTGGAATGACAGTCGCAGAAAAACGCCCTAGTTTACCAGAGGTGCATCGCACGATCGCTATTCCTGACGGTAAAGGTTTTTGGCGAAAGATGATGGCTTATGCAGGTCCTGGATACTTAGTCTCAGTTGGCTATATGGATCCTGGCAATTGGGCGACCGATATTGCTGGCGGCTCAAAATTTGGCTACATATTACTAAGTGTGATTTTGTTGTCAAATTTGATGGCAATTTTGCTGCAATCTTTGTGTGTTCGTTTAGGTGTGGCAACGGGGCGCGATCTGGCTCAAACCTGTCGAGATTATTTTAGTCCGCGCATAAATTTTGGGCTATGGGTGATATGCGAAATTGCGATCGCTGCTTGTGATCTCGCCGAATTATTGGGAAGCGCAATCGCCCTGCAATTGCTGTTTGGTATTCCTCTGTTCTGGGGCGTGTGCATTATGGCGCTAGATGTGCTTGTGGTGCTGTTATTACAAAGTAAGGGATTTCGTTATATCGAAGCTTTGGTGATTACCTTAGTTGCCACAATCGCAGGATGTTTTACAGCAGAAATCATTTTCTCGCGCCCTGATGTGGGTAGCATCTTGATGGGATTTGTACCAAATCATCAAATTGTCCAGAACTTGCCAATGCTCTACATCGCAGTGGGGATTTTGGGAGCAACCGTGATGCCACATAATCTTTATTTGCATTCAGCGATCGTGCAAACTCGTGCATGGCAGAACACTCCCGAAAAGAAGTGGGAAGCGATCAAATTTGGCACAATCGATTCCACTGTGGCTTTGTCATTAGCACTATTTATTAACGCGGCGATCCTAATTGTGGCGGCGGCAACGTTTCATTTTTCGGGCAATCAGGAGGTTGCTGAAATTCAGGATGCCTACAAATTGCTGTCACCTTTGCTAGGTGTGGGTGCTGCTAGTGCAATTTTTGGTTTTGCGCTGTTAGCATCTGGGCAAAGCTCAACTTTAACCGCAACCATGGCTGGACAAATCGTAATGGAAGGCTTTTTAAACCTACGGCTTCAACCTTGGCTGCGGCGATTATTAACTCGACTGATCGCGATTGTTCCTGCTCTAATTGCGATCATTTTCTTCGGTGAGCAAAGTACAGGCCAATTATTAGTATTTAGTCAAGTAATTTTGAGCTTGCAACTTTCATTTGCGGTGATCCCACTGATTATGTTTACTAGCGATCGCCGTTTGATGGGTGAGTTTGTGAATCCGCTTTGGCTAAAGGTTGTAGCTAGCGCAGTTGCCGTGATTATTGTCAGTTTAAATGTATGGCTACTGGTACAGACAGCTTTAGGATGGTTGAAATAAAGAAAAGCCTCGCAATGCGAGGCTTTTCTTTATTCTTTGGTAATATTTCCGACTCTGACCCAGCCTTCTTCTTTCGTATTTTCGTTTCTTACATACAACCACTCGCGATCAGGTGCTTCCTTGAGAACGGCAACTTTAGTATTAAAATCTGCGCCACCGATATTTTTAGCAGATTGATTAGGATCAGCGCGAAACACTAAACCAATACTGGCATTCACTTTGCCTTGATATTTTGCATCTGTTGCTTTCGGCTTGGCTTTGACAGTTGGTTGAGGCATAGTCGGGATTTTAATTGCTGCGATCGGCGACATGGGAGCAGGAGCAGCTTTTAAATCATTGGAAAAAGCAGGCTTTTTAGGATGTTTCTGATAGGGCAAAATTACGTAGTACCAGCCTGACCCAACAATTGCGCCGATCAATCCTAGGCTAAAAGCCAAACTTACACTGGATTTTGCAGTCTCTGGAAATCTCATTCAAACGTACCTATCACGATCCAATCTCTAGCAAAATTGAGGATTGACTGAATAGATTACCTTAAGTTCTTCAAATTTAACAAATTCAATAGAGATTTTTAAAGTAATTTACAGCAGATTAAGAACAAACCAAACCCAGATTTTCATAAAAGCTCCGCGAAATGAGACTTTTATGAAAATCTAGTGGTGGTTTTGTTCGGGATTTGCTGTAAATTACTTTAAAATAATTCCCCAGCCCAAAAATGAGGACGGAAGCTTTGCTCCTCATTTTTGGGTTAACGATGCGTGCGATCGCTCTAAATTATTTCTGGATTATTTCTGTGATGATTGCCCCGTCATTACTTACCCATGCGATCGCGGAAATACCACGTGATTTTGCATGGTCGCGGACAGCATCGTCAGAACGAAATTCTAGTTCGATCTCGATCGCTTCGAGGTCACTCGATTGACGCAACTGGGTGGCTTTGGCAAAGGCCGCTTGCATTGCATCTGGAGTTTTGGCGACAACTAAGCAACCAGAGGTGGCTAGCGTTTGCGGTAATCGCGACTGCAAAGCTTGTTGTAAATCTTCGAGATTAATGCAAAAGCCGATGCTAGGGTAGCTCATGCCTTGGGGATGATAGACACCAAGAAGGCGATCATAACGTCCGCCTTGAGCAACGACATAATTATTGCAAGCAACTTCAAACACGAGCCCTGTGTAATAGTCAAAAGTTTGCATAAAGCTGAGATCAAGAATTAGGCGATCGCTATTTCCTGAAATTTTGCCAGTGTTTTCCCATAGATCGATTAACGACTTAAGGTAATTAATTTCGCCAGTCAGTCCTGATGTCCACACACTAGAAGCCAGACGACTAAGAACATCTTTGGGCTTACCACGTAAATCGATTAGTTCGAGAGCATAGCCTTTGACATCAGCAGGTAAATCCATCTCTGTCAGCGCAATTCGATCAAGGTTAGCTAGGCACTGTCGTACTTTGTGACGATATTGCTCAGGTAAAAGATCGAGCAATGCGCCTGTCAGTCTGGCGTCGCCAAGGATGATTTGCCAATCTTGGAGTTCTACCCGATCAAGGCTTTCAGCTAAAAGCATTAAGATTTCGCCATCGGCTAGTAAGCCTGAGGCGCCGAGCAATTCTACACCTGCCTGAAATGATTCTTCCGAGGTGTTATTGGCTTTGCGTCGAAATACATTGGCATTGTAATAGAGTCGTTGTGGACAAGTTGCCACATCTCCTCCCAGACGGGCGGCATAAGCTCTAGCGATCGAGGCGGTAAATTCGGGACGTAAGCCTAAAATATCGATGCTACTGCTATGCAGTTGGATTACGGACTCAGGATCGACGGCTCCGCCTGCGGTGAGCGATCGCAAATGTTCCACAGTTGGGGTAATGATGCGTTGATACCCCCATGACTGAAAAATTTGTTGGATGCGGCTTTCAATCCACCGCTTTTGAGCAACGTCTAGGGGAAGTAAATCTTTTGCGCCAGTTGGCAGTTGATGCACCATTACAGTTCTCTCAGTCTTCGCCTTTTATCGTACCGTGAATCTTTGCCGAAACATTTTGGCTCCTTATTTGGTGATGACTGAAAATAAAAAAGAAAGTAAATAAAATAGGACTTACGCAAAGTAAATTTCCCCTCATCCCCCAACCCCTTCTCCCGCAGGAGAAGGGGAGCAAAATTATATTGTTTTTCTTGTTCCCCTCTCCTGCGGGAGAGGCGCTAGGGGTGAGGGCTTAATCAATTTCTGCGTAAGTCCTATAAAAAAGAAAGTGCCTAACGCTTTCTTTTTTACTTTGACTCGTCTTCGGAAGCCCATCCGAGGAGATTAAATAACCAACCGCGTTTTTGTGGAGGAGGAAGAGGTTTTTTCTTGGTAGGCAGGATAGGATTTGGTTTGTGAGCACTATTGGTTTTGCTACTATTCTTAGTTGTTGTACCAGCTTGAGTGGGATTAGGATTGCTAAGATCTTTGATATGCTGTAGTGCTAATGGCTCTTGTGGATTAAGCTCAAGCGATCTCATCAAGCTAATTTTTGCCATTTGCGGCTGATTGATATTTTTATAAACTACCCCAATTAGGGCGAGACATTTGCTGTTATCTTTATCGACTAGCAAAATACTACGGAGTTCCTTGAGCGCCGCGTTCCACTCACTCTTACTCAAATAGCGCTCACAGATTTTTAGGCGATCTCTAATCGTCTTAGCATCACCCACTCCCATGCTTCTCTGAACTACGGTTTCATCAGCTTCGCGATCGCTGGAGGTTGCATAAGTTGCATATTGGGTAGAGTTTGGATATAAATAACTTGAAATAGGATTGGCGCTTTTTGGCTGTACCATTGGCTGAAGTACAGGCGGCAAATTCGATGCCCCATATTGATAACCTTCTTTATAAAGGATGTATACCAGATTTAGTTCACTTATCTGAGCCGTATATTCTAGAATATTTTTCAGAGATTGGTATTGCACCTTGGCGGTTGTTGAAACTGATCGCTCATAAAAACCATCACTAGGAGCGAACATTAACTCACAGGCAACTGTCGAGTAAATTGGAATATTCCGCGATTTTTGCATTAAGCGCTTAGCAAGTAATTTAAAAATTCCTTGATAGGCTTGGCGCTCTTGCTCTTTCATTAGTACGTTGTAAGCAGGATTGACCAGTTTAGCTAGATACTGAGTCGCCATTTCCTTTTCTTCGCTTGAAAAGCCATAAACATCAGGGTGCAATATTCGGGCAATGCTTAAATATACATGACGGATATAAATAGGACTGGTGATAATTGGTAAGCCCAACGCAGCATAATAGTCATGGTTATATTGACTAATCCCTCGATCAATGCGGATAAGCTGGGTTTTTTGATCCTTGGGCAGTTGATACATAATTGCGCGCTTTGACCATAACTAAATTATGGTGGCGATCTAAATTTTTCTATTACTTACTTTAGCGTTAGTTCAAGACCAATAGCACTGAGATAGCGATCGCCCAGCAGTTCCAAATTCAAAAAGCAGCAAAAGATACAGATATAAGTTTACAAATAGCAGTAGAGGTAAAGAAGAGACAAAAACACGACATCAGTTAAGAAATGCAACGAATAGTGTTGATTTTCGGTATTATTTTAGGGTTTCTGCACGAGACGATCAGTGAGATTAAAGATCCTCGTGAGGCAAGTAAAGCCACAAAATATAAAGTCAGTGATGTGATGCTTGCCGCATTTTCAATGTTCTTCATGCAATGCGAATCATTCTTAGAACATCAAAGACAAATGTATAGTCGAATGGGTAAAGATAATGTCCAAAGTATATTTGGATTAGAGAAAATACCAAGCGACCCACAAACACGGAACATCCTTGATTTAATTAAGGCAAATAGCCTGAACAGAGTGTTTGAGCGAGTTTATCAATTTCTACAATTAGGAAAGCATCTAAAAAGTTACGAAAGACTATGTGGGAACTTATTGATTTGTTTGGATGGAACCCAGTATCATAGTTCCGCAAAAATCTCCTGTGAGTGTTGTAGTATTCGCAACCATAGCAATGGCAAGGTAACATACTCACACACTGCGATTTTGCCAGTGATCGTAGCGCCTAACTGTAAAGAAGTAATATCTTTACCACCAGAATTGGTTGTACCGCAAGATGGACATGACAAACAAGATTGTGAAACAGCCGCCGCGAAACGCTGGATTAGCCATCATCGGCATCTGTTTAAAGGTCAAGCAGTGACGCTTTTAGGGGACGATCTCTATAGTCGTCAGCCAATGTGTCAGCATTGTTTAGATACTGCTATGAACTTTATCTTTACCTGTTTAGCATCTAGCCATCCCAGTTATATGAGTGGCTAGAATACTTGGACAAAAATGGAGGAGTCCAAAGTTTTAGCACAAAATATAAGCAAAGAAAGTCACAAAAAATATACAATTATCGATTTGTGAATCAGATTCGATTACGAGACCAGCAACCATCGTTACTGGTGAACTGGTGTGAACTCACGATTCTAGATACCAAAGATGGTTCGGTAGTATATTACAATGCGTTTATCACCAATCACACTATCGCTCCAGACAATGTTGTAGAAGTCGTTGAATCAGCTAGAGCGCGTTGGAAGACCGAGAATGAGAACCATAACATCCTGAAGACCAATTGGTATATAAACTAACTAATCTTTTAGATAATTCACGAATACCTGAATATATATTAGTGGATTTACCAGATGGCACGGTAACAATGGCTATATCTTCATCACTTAGAAAACTTCTAAATTCTTTAAGAAAGAAATTAATTACATATTCTTCCTTATTTTTTAATTCCAAGATAGTATTACTATACTCATCAAATTCTTCATTGTCTTCATAGCAATCTTCGTAATAATTATATTGGGGATGATAGAAGCTTAAATAGAATAAATCAGATAAATTATTAAAAAGTTTCATGCCAGATGCCAAGCAGAGCAATTAAAGTAAAAAATCCCAGACTACTTTATCATCCAATCGCGAAGCGAAAGGCTGAATGTTAGCTTATCCACAATCTATTAAAACACGATCATAACAGACTCTTTGCAGACACAATTAACTGACTTTTGCATTCTCATCAAAACTGCTCCGCAAAAAATCTTTGTTACTGCCAATTAAGAAGTGATTAAATTGTATTGGATTATCAGTAAATATATTAGTGATCACTTTTTAATGTATTTATGTCGCGATCGCTATTATGTAAAATTTAGAAGATGAAAGTTGGGGTGATCGCTTTTTTGGGTGATTATGTGGCAATCGGTGTTGTGTAGGATTTTGGAAGTTGAGGGTTGGGATGATCGCTTTTTTGAGGTTTTTAAGGGGCGATCGCTGTTATGCGAGATTTTGGAGATGAGGGTTGGGGCGATCGCTTTTTGATATGTTTATGGGGCGATCGCTGTTATGCGAAATTTTGGAGATGAGGGTTGGAGCGATCGCATTTAATTTTTATGTGTGGACTAACTCTGGTTCATTGATGAGGCGTAACAGTTTAATTGGTTCAATAGTCTCCATTGCAAAAGTATTACCTCGACTATCTGTAAAATCGATTAGAAATGCTTTGTGCTCAAATGCCATTAAGACAGTTCCCATTTGTCCTCGACGGAGTAGAATTTGCTGATGGGTAACTTTGTGCGTAGCGATCGCATCTTCGGTTAGTGCAACCAGATCGTATTCTTTGATTTCGTTCATAGCTAGTCGATGGGGTAAGTGTTTGTCAGGCGCGGAAAGTCTTCAGTGATTTTAATAATCCAACAACTTAAAATCAGAGATTCGCCAACATCGGTATGAAGCGAAAAGGCAAGATCGTAATGATTGCCATATTGATCGATTTTATATAGTTCAGCTTCACCTTCACTAGCAGCTTCAAGTAAAGCCCCTCTAAAATTTCTCTGTTGGCTATGGTAATGCCAAGGCGTTTTTCAAACAAAAAGGCTTTGTATTTACCTTTTTGATGCTCGTAGTTCAGACAATATCGCTCAAGTTTATCTCCAAGTACGGCTCGATCTCCGTTAGGAAGTTGCATAGGCTTGAAGTTATAGATTAGCTTACATTTTAACAACTTTAACGCTTTAGAATAGATTCGATTTCAAATCTTTCGACATGTTGTAGGGAGGTCGATCGCTGTTGTGTAAAATTTTGGAGATAAGGGTTGGGGCGATCGCTTTATTTTGAGCAGAAGCATATAATTGTAATGACAGTTAAAGTAAAAATTACTGAGAACTAGAAATTATGCGATCGCCAATACCCATTTTCTCGGTCACGGAATATTTAGAAGCGGAAAGTAGAAGCGAAGTTCGCCATGAATATCTAGATGGTCAGATTTTTGCGATGGCTGGAGGAAGCAAAGCCCATAATATAATTACGTTGAATATTGCCAGTCGCTTGCGTTCTCAATTACGAGGAAGAAGTTGCGATGTGTTTATGTCAGACATGAAGGTAATACTAAAGTCTGTCTATCAAAATAAGACTGTATTTTATTATCCTGACGTACTAATTACTTGCAGTCCTGAAGATAGAGATACCTATTTGGTAAATTATCCTTGTGTGATTTTTGAGGTATTGTCACCAAGTACTGAGGTAAGCGATCGCCGCGAAAAGTTGATTAATTATCAGACAATTAGTAGTCTGCAAGAATATGTTTTGGTTTCGCAAGACAAAATAAAGATAGAAGTCTATCGCCAAGATTTGGCAGGTAATTGGACTAAAGAAACATTGGGGCTTGAGGATAATTTAGTTCTAAATTCACTAAATTTATCTTTAACGATGGCAGATATTTATGAGGATATTTTCTGATCGCAGCGATCGCTTTTTTGAGGTGCTTATGGTGCGATCGCTTAGTGCAACTGTTTTACATATATTTGGCGGTGTAGCTGCGGGCGATCACATCACAACGCTCATTATCAGGATCGCCAGAATGACCCTCTACCCAATGCCATTGGATATTTGCAGAATTAAGGGGATCGAGTTGTTGCCAAAATTCTTGATTTTTGACAGGTTTATTGTCTTTGGTTTTCCAACCATTCTTTTTCCAGCCTTTAATCCATTTGGTGATTCCGTCCAGCACATATTTACTATCGGTATAAAGATCGACAGGCGTTGATTGTTTATGAGTTGCAAGAAATTCTAAAGCAGCGATCGCGCCTTGTAGTTCCATTTGATTGTTAGTCGTTTCGCGAATACCGCCGCCAAGTTCTTTAGTGCTGCCATCTGAAAAATGGATAACTGCTCCCCAACCGCCAGGACCTGGGTTTTTGGAGCAAGCACCATCAGTGTGAATGCTAATAATTTTTAACTCGCCTGAATCTGCAATTTGAGAAGTATTGATTGGTGAAGTCTTTGGGATTGAGTTTTGAGGTTGCGATGTGGAGATAGATTCTTTTGTATTTGTTTCTAAGAGTTGAGAACGCGATCGCACAATTTCTACAGCAACTGAACCTTGAAAGTTAGGAATTGGCGGACGCTTAATTACTCGCAGTTCGACTTTTTCAATCATCATGTCTTCGAGAAGAGAGTCAGCGATCGCACCAACTAGTCGCTCGATTAGTTTATATTTTTGAGTCTGAATCAGCGTCTCGATCTTATTGATACAAGAAATATAGTTGACTGTATCTTCAATATCATCGCTGTAGGTTGACTTCTCAAAATCCACCCATAACGTTGCATCAACTTCAAACCATTGACCTAATACATTCTCTTCGGGTAAATAACCCACATATCCGTAGGCTCTTACCCCTTTTAGATAAATTTTGCTAGTTGACATAATCCTTTAAGCTTCATTTAAGCAACTTATTATCACTCAATCGATCACCTTCTATGCAGATCTCTAGGTAAAGCTAGCAAAAAATATCTTTCTGATAAATCGAACTATATGCAAATTTAGAATGGCGGCATCTCTAAAGCGATCGCACCTAACTTACCTTTGCGAAAATCATATAAAATCAACCTCGCAACTTTATCTAAATCACCTTGAAACTTATTTAAAGTAGCGACTTGGTGAATATATTCAATCCCTGAAGTCACGGTCTGCGGATCGATAATGTAACGACTGCTTAATTTCACATTTAATTTGATCAACAGATCTACTGCTTCGGCTGCTACCAATACATTGTCGTAAGCAGCCTGTCCGATATCATCACAAATAGCTAATTTCATCGCCGCATCTTGATCGTGCAGCAAAGGAGGGATTACGCCAGGCGTATCTAGTAATTCGATCTGATCGGAAATTCTGATCCAGCGCAATTGACGGGTTACCCCTGGACGATTCGCACTAGCAACTACCTTTTTATTGAGCAACCGATTGATTAACGCTGATTTACCCACATTTGGAAATCCTACTACCACGGCGCGCACTGGACGCGGCAACATTCCTCGACCGTGCCGCCGTTCATTTACCTTTTCGCCTGCCACTTGGGCAGCTTTTAGTAAATCCACCATACCTTTGCCAGCCTGTGCGTCGGTGAAGTAGGCGATGCGCTCTTGCTCAGTAAACCAGCGCATCCATTGAGATTTTACGCTCGAAGATATGGCATCAATGCGATTGCACACCAAAATATGAGACTTGCCTTCCACCCACTTTTCAATTTTTGGATGTTTACTAGACATTAAAATGCGCGAATCACGCACTTCAATTACTACATCCACTAACTTAAGCTGTTCTAACAATTGTTTTTCAGCTTTAGCTATATGTCCGGGATACCACTGAATTGGGCTTGCCATTAATTAAAAATACTACTAAAAATACTGAGAAGAGTTATTTAAACTATATACCCCTGCTAAGATATTAAGAAATATTAAGACGCTCTTTATAATAAATACTTATGTACAAATTAACTTTTCCAAAAATTTTTCAAAGATTTATAACTTTGGCGATCGCCTTTTTTCTGCCGTTAGCGATCGCTTTTATTCATATACCTGCTGCCCATGCTTTTGACGCGCCAGAGTTGCTGCCTGAAAAATATACAAATGTGATTGATTTAGGACGATTCCTAACTGATTCGGAAGAATTGGCTTTGGATCAAAAACTGACAGAATTTGAAGATAAAACAGGCTGGAAATTGCGAGTACTCACTCAAGTTGATCGCACTCCTGGTCGAGCAGTCAAAGAATTTTGGGGACTAGACAATGCCAGTGTGATGCTAGTTGCAGACTCACGCGGACGTAATTTACTCAACTTTAGCGTTGGCGATGCAGTGTATCCCCTGCTATCACGGGGCTTTTGGATTGAGTTGCAATCACGTTATGGCAATCAGTTTTATGTGCGCGAACAGGGACATGCTCAATCAATTTTGTCCTCTATTGATGCGATCGCCACTTGTTTAGATCAAGACGGCTGCATAGCCGTCCCTGGTATTCCTCAAGAGCAATGGATTCTTACCCTAATCACTTCAATTGTTGGTGGCATCATCTTTGGTTTTGCAGGGCATCCGCGCAAAGAAGGCGAGATCTTTGCATGGAAATGGGCGCTAATTTTCACGCCGCTATGGGGAATGTTGTTTATCTCTTTCGGTCTTGGTCCCGTTTTGACAAGGACTAGTGAATGGGTTCCCATTGTTCGCAATGTCGCAGGGTTTGTCGGTGGTGCAGTAGTTGCTTACCTTATTCCCTCTCCCAAGCGTATTACCCCCTCTCCTGAGGCTCGGTAAAACTAAAAAAAAGGGGCTTAAAAGCCTCTTCTTTTTAGTTTATGAATGATTAAGCAAATCGCAAGAGATTTGCTTAATCATCATTCTCGACTTTAGAAACTACACCAAATCCAGGTATGAGGCGGCTTCCCATACCAATAAAGACAACACGTTGCTTCTTAAGTTGACCTGGTGGAATTTTACCAACTAAATAGACTGGGCGAGTAAGAGCAACTTCATATGAACTAGGAAAAAGAACGGTTTTTTGAAAAGACAAAAATACAAGTGAATCTACTGCATTGCTGTTACCAATTGATACAGGTTCAGTATTTGATACTTCTGTAGACTTAGACTCTACATAGTTCAGCAAGCTTTGGTTATTGACAAGCACGAATAAGAATTTGGTCTTGCTAGGAGCCAAAAAGCTCGGACTCAGACCAACCAACTTAAACAGTTGACGGTTGGTAAGAATAATGAGAATTGATTCATTACTAGCGGGTGGTAAAGCGGATGTACTAGAAGCTGGAACAATCAGATTTCCACTGGTGATATTACCCTTTAGGTTAACTGAACTATTACTATTTGTAGAGGTAGTTGTAACAGTGCCGATAACAGCAGCCTTAGCATCAGTGAAATTGCTAACTTTGGTAGGAATTGAACCCGAAGCTAAAGCAGTACCCCGTACTTCATCGTTAACGTTGAATACGTTTGTGCCATTCAAATTGTCAATTGTGGCATATTCAAACTTAGTGAGTTGTGCTGTGCCATAGGGAGTAAGAACAGTTGTCGGACTATTATTGACAACTGTAGTACTTGAAAAACGAACTACATCAAATGTGCCACTTGTAATTGGAACAATAACTGTATTCGCAGGTAAAGCTGAAATGCTTGAAGTCGGTACTTGAATTGAAGAACCTGTTTTGATTGAGCCTGCTACTGTTGCAGGAGATGCAAGTGAAGATACTGGCAAAGAACCAACAGGGGCGGCTCCGTTAACAGTGGAAATACTACCTTTGATTGTGCTTTGGGCATTTGTAAAAGTTGAAGTTCTACCATCATCAAAGTTGACAGATCCGTTAGTAGAAGTGCCTTGAATGTCGAATGCTCCATTAGTCGTGAGTGGTGTGGAGGTAGCCGTGGTTCCTGTTAAGCTCGTAATTTGAGCTGTGCCCACTGGAGTTAAAACTGTTATGCCTGCACCAGTTGGATTGCTAACTGCACCTGCACTAGTTAAATTTACGGAAAAATTCCCGCCTGTAATTGGCACTGAGGTCGTTTGAGCAAGTGACGGATTTACCGCGATCGCTGAGGCAGTTAAAGTAAGTGCGATCGCCCCCAAATTGAATGTATATTGTTTAATCCGACTTAGCATTTTCTTGTCCCTCTTAATATTTTTTGTTATTGCTTGATTAATGCTGAAACTGAGGCATTAATTGCCAAAAGATTCAGATGCGACGTGAATAGCTCGAAGTAGTTCCAACTAAAAACTTATTTCACCCAAGACGGCTAAGCTATTTCTATGGTTCCCAAGATTTTAAAGATTTTCTTCTTAATAAACTAAATTTTAGATTGGTCTACAAAACAAGGGCAGTGATTTTCTATGCCCTGTTTTATAGATTTAGCGTTAAAACGTGAAAGTTGTACGAACAGCGCCCACAGTGATTGTGTCACTACCAGCAGTCTGTACAGGATTAAAAATAAACAGTACTCCAGGGGTGATGCTGATGTTGTCATTTAAACGCATTCTATAGAACAACTCTAAGTGCGTAGTGCTAGACGGCTGTCCACCAAAGTCTCCAGCGTTTACGCCAGCTAAACCGATCGCGCTAGGAATGTTGAATGCAGGAACTCCACCTTGAGTAATGGTACTGCTAGTAATTTTGGGAGGTTGACCAACGTAGATCCCGCCCAAATTGCCCTCCGCAAACAAATCAGGGAAGTTTAAAAATGCCATCCAGTTAAATGTGGTAACTGTGCCACCCAAACCAGCATCTCTTGTATCGGATGAGGTGTAACCTGCCCAACCCCCTAAAGTGATCTGACGAGAGAGTCTCCATGCCAACGTACCGCCAAAAGCATTAGTTGAGAAACGTCCAGCGATCGGACCAATTAAATTATCACCAACACCTGTATTTAGACTGGCATTGGTTGTGTAGGAATTAAGGTAATAAAGCGCAAGGTCAATAGTATCTGTAGGGGTAATCGAAAGCTGTGCGCCTGCCGTAAAAGGTCCACCCGTTAGACCATTTTGAGGATCCGATGCTAAAGATGCTGCATAAACAGCTTGCAAACTGATGTTATCGCTGATTTGTAAATCAAAGCCAACCCCTGCTTGTCCTGGAAAGTTCAAGATTGGGTTGCGCTGAGCAAAGGCTGAGAGGGCTCCTTGACCTGCACTTTCATAACGGTTGGGTCCACGAAAGACACTTGATGGGCTTATACCTGCTGCTCCAACAATTATCGCAAGGCGATCGCCGACCAAAAAGCGGTAGGACAAATCACTAAGTTGCAGTGAATTGCCAGTGTTAAGCTCATATCCTAGGCGAGTATAGGTGTTGGTGAGAAAGTTGTTGTTAACAAAAGTTGTCGAAGCTGTGGAGGCATTACCTGCTTGCAAGCCTGTCAGTAAAATGCTGCGATTTTCGAACTGCGTCACCAAGCTCAATTGCAGGTTATAGCCAAAGGTGAGATTAGTAGCATCATCAGGGGTATTTCTGATGCCATTTCTAGGGGTTAAACTGCCAGTATTAGCAAAGCGGTTTTGCAAGCCAAAAATTGCTTGCCCATAGAGCTTAGTCGTAGTTGAAAATTGCTGAGCTTCAAGCTTGGCTGTTTTAGCATCAAGAGCATCCACCCGACCGCGTAAAGTAGCGAGTTCTGCAGCAAATTCTTCTTGAAGCTTTTGCAAAGTAGCGAGATCTTCTTTGCCAACTTTGTCAGATAGCCCAGCAGCGATAATTTCATTGATTTTATCTAAGCAAGCATTTAATCCAGCCGCAAATTCATATCGACTAGTTGCTTGTTTCCCACGGAAAGTGCGATCAGGATAGCCAGCAATGCAGCCATAGCGCTCAACCAAAGATTGTAATGCGGTGAAAGCCCAGTCTGTGGGTCTGACATCACTTAGTTGGGAAACTGAGGTAACGTTTTGAGCGGTGGAGTTCTGTTTTGCCTGCTCGCTGGTTTTAATCGGTTTAGTCGGAAATGCCTCAGCATTAATCGCTTTAATAATTTGCGAGTCGGTATTGAGATTTGCAGGGGATGTAGATGTTTCGATTTTGTTAGGAGCGATCGCAGGCATGATCATCGGATCTCGACCAATTGCCTGAACTAGCTCAGATTCATTTGTAGAAATAGTTGTATTCTTTTGAGCTTCAGCCTGAGCACAACTAGTGCTTAAAGTACCAACAATAAATGTTGAGGCGATCATCGTTGCTGTAAGAGCAACTAAGTTGACTGAATTACCAGATTTAGGTTTGAGCATAAACTTTTTACAATCCTCACATGATCACTGAGTAAAATTAAACTTCATATAAGTACAAAAATATAATTTCAAAAGTTATATATTAATAAAAATTTTAGTTTGTGATAATTGGAAAATTATTGAGAGCTTTTATCAAATCTTAATTTCTGAGTTCCTAGTTTTAGAAATATGCCCCGCACACCTCAACTTACTTATGATCGCGGCACCTTAATTCTTCATCCACCGCCTAAAGGCAAGGCATGGATTGAATTTGCAACTTGGGATGATCGGATTGAGAAGTTCCGTATTCCTGCTAATCGATATCGCGAGTTAATTTTGACTTTGCGATCCGAAGGGATTGTGATCGAAGATAAATCACGGAAATATAGCGAACTTAACTTAATTTCTCATTCTCAAATGGAACCTTATCCACACCAAAGCGAAGCTCTCACCGCATGGCAGAGAGTAGGAAAGCAAGGTGTGGTGGTATTGCCAACTGCCGCAGGTAAAACCTATCTAGCGCAACTTGCTATGCAAGTCACAAATCGGAGTACTTTAATCGTTGTACCAACTCTTGATTTGATGCATCAATGGTATGCCCATTTACTAGCAGCTTTCCCTGACGTTGAGATTGGTCTATTGGGGGGAGGTTCTCGCGATCGCACGGCGATTTTAGTGTCAACTTATGATAGTGCTGCGATTCAAGCCGAAGCGTTAGGCAATCTTTACGGCTTGATTGTATTCGATGAATGTCATCATCTACCCACTGACTTTTTTCGTGTAATTGCTGAATATGCGATCGCTCCTTATCGTTTAGGACTAACCGCCACGCCAGAACGTAGCGATGGTAAACACGCTGATTTAGAATTTCTCATTGGTGAGGAAGTCTATCGCAAATCTGCCGAAGAACTAGCAGGTCAGGCTTTAGCAGAACATAAAATCGTGCAGATTAAAGTTTCGCTGTCCGAACAAGAACGCGATCGCTACGACTCGCTTATTAAAAGTCGTAATCATTTTTTAAAAGAATCGAAAATATCGCTCGGCAGTTTGGAAGGATGGCAAAGATTTGTCCAAGCTAGTGGGCGATCGCAGGCGGGTAGAAGAGCTATGCTTGCACATCGCGAATCAAAGGAATTATCTTTAGGTACAGAATCAAAATTGCGAGTTCTGTCAGATTTACTCGCGCAACATTTTTCTGAACGTACTCTAATTTTCACTAATGACAACGCGACGGTCTATCGTATTTCTCAAGATTTATTAATTCCTGCACTCACGCATCAAACTCCTGTTAAAGAACGTCACGAAATTTTGACTTTTTTTCGAGAAGGTAAGTACAAAACTTTAGTTACATCTCATGTTTTAAATGAAGGTGTTGATGTGCCTGATGCGCGTATTGCTATCTTGCTATCGGGTACAGGTTCAGCCCGTGAATATATCCAGCGTTTAGGGCGGGTGTTGCGACGTGGAAGTGAGGCAAATAAACAAGCTATTCTCTATGAAGTCGTGACCGAAGATACGAGTGAAGAGCGCACTTCTGAGCGTCGGCGGGGAGTTGAGCGATCGCGTCTACCGACTGACAACTCAAAAGACAAAGTAGTTCAAATAGGAATTCAGTATGGTGGCGACATTCAAAAAAGTCAGCCTATAGCGGCTGAGCCCCCTAACAAATATGATGTCTAATCCAAAAGTAAACACCCTTTCTCTACTTTTAGATATGTATAAATTTTTTTGACGTAAGAAGCCATAAAAAATCGTTTAAAATAAGTTAAACAGAGATCACTTGGTGGCATCTATGGAACTTGCAGCCTATATATATGATGCTTGGGCGTATGAACAAGCCAATCAAGAACATCTGGGTTCTTTGGATGATATTGATGTTAGAGATCATCTAAATATACAGGGCTGGCACTTGACTGGGATCAAGTGGCAATCCTATTTGCTGCCAGCGATCGCTATTGCCAGTCTTAGTGGGCTTGGCTTTGATTTCAGGGATGCAGTTGAGGCTAGCCAATTACTAGAGCCATCTGTAAATGCTCCACCTTGGTGCGAAAACTTATATTTATGTGATACGAGTTATGTGTTAGAGGTACAGACCTTATTAGCTAAACGTGGTTTTGCTGTAGATGTAATGGACGGAGTCTACGGCAAAAATACCAAACAGTCGGTAATGAATTTTCAGAAAACCCAAAAAAATCTTACTGTCGATGGTGTTCCTGGAGAGAGAACACTTGCTTTGTTGCGTGAGCCTTACAGAGATTCCTCAGTGACAGTGCCAATATCATTTAACCGAACGACTCAAGTTATTAGTAGCGATCGCGCTAGACAGCCAATTATTGTGCGCGCTGATAATTCTCAGGAAATTAATATTCAGAGATTTGCGGGAGAGGAATTTGGTAATTTGCAGATATTACTCAAGCAAAGGGGCTTTTATCAAGGTGAAATTGATGGGCGGCAAGGACAAGTCACAACTGATGCAGTATTAAGAGCGCAACAGGCTTATGGATTGCCTTTGGATGGTTTTGCGGGACCTTTAACAATTCGAGCATTGCTAGCAGGCGGTAGTAATGTCGCTTTTACTCAACCTGCTTTTAACCGTTTGCCATCACCACAAAATGTTGTAGAAGTTCAACAATTGCTCAAGGAGCGAGGTTTTTATGAGGATCAGCTAAACGGATTATATGACCTTCGTACTAGGTCAAGTATCTTGAGGGCACAACTTGCCTATGGCCAGCCAGCAACAGGAGAGTGGAATCCAAATTTGATCACGGCTCTTCAACTGCAAAACAATGTTCAAAACATTTCCTATGTTTCAAACAATCAAGATATCCGTCTGATTTCTAACAATGTTCAACAAGTAGGGGTACAGCCAGTAAATGTTCAGCCAAATGTTCAGCCAGTGCTTATCCAGCCAGTAAATGGTCAGGCAGTAGTTCAATCGGCAAATGTCCAGCTAGTAAATGTCCAGCCGATAAATAGTTCTCAGACTCCAGTTTCCAGCCAAAACTTACCCTTACAGCCCCTAGTAATTGTCCCCTATTAATTCTCAATTCATACTAATTAAAAATCTTAATCTAAATTACAACAAGGTCTAAATTATGGAACTCCTAGCTTATATTCATGAAGAATTTGTATATTCTGATCAGGCGATCGCCCCTGACGATAATCTTTCTTCACCCTCGCATATTGAATTTAACTTTCAAACTTGGTTACAAAGAATAACGACTAAATCTGCCAAACTTAGTTTGAGTGTGATCCTCGCTAGTACAACAGTATTTATTGGTTTAGGCTCAACCCTAACTGCTCTCGCCCAAACCGCGCCATCAGCGAATGTTAGGTATGTACAGTCATTACTGGCAAAAAATGGCTTTAACCCTGGAGCGATCGATGGTGTGGCAGGAGCATCAACTAAAAATGCGATTATTCGCGCCCAACAATCTCTAGGTCTGACTACTGATGGTGTTGCAGGAAGTCGCACAATTGCGGCTTTAGAAGATAGTGGCTCAGTAACTGCGATCAACACGAAAGCCGAACTAAAAGAACCTACTGCTACTGTTTCATCATCTGTGATGAATCTTCAGAAACTATTGGCAGATCGTGGTTTTTACAACGGTGTAGTTGACGGTGTGATGGGTTCGCAGACTCGTGCTGCAATCATCTCGGCTCAAAAAACTTATAATCTCACGCCTGATGGTGTAGCAGGTTCGCAAACCTTAGCCGCCTTAGAATCCGATGGCAATAAAACGTCTGTCACACCTGTAAGTACTCCGTCTTTAACTAAAAGTGCTAAAGTCGCAAATTTGCAAGAGTTACTTAGTAGACGTGGCTTTTATAATGGAGCGGTGGATGGACTCATGGGTCCACAAACACGCTCAGCGATCGTTGCTGCTCAGAGAAACTATGGATTAGTAACTGATGGTATTGCTGGTTCAGAGACTTATGCCGCATTGGAATCTGGAAGTAGTAATGTCAACATTGCTGATAGGAATCGTGATGCTCTATCTAAAGCCACTCCTGATATTAAAGTTATTGACAAAGATGTTTTAGCATTGCAACAGTTATTAGCTAGCCGTGGTTTTTATAGAGGTGCGCTCGATGGGGTCAAGGGTTCACAAACTAAAGCTGCGATCGCTTCTGCTCAAACTGCTTATGGTTTGACTGCCGACGGTGTGGCTGGCGCTAAAACTATGGCAGCATTGCAAAACAATGTGAAGCCATTCATCCCAGCCAATGTGAAGCCATCCATCTCAGTAAGCCCAAAACCTACTACTAATAATCAAGTCCTCCCACAAGCTGCCAATCCTGTTGTAGTAGTACCTGTTAAAGATGATATTGCCAATTTACAGAATTTGCTTACTGATCGTGGCTTCTATACTGGACCAATCACAGGTTTCCTTGGTTCACGTACCAAAGACGCGACTATTGCAGCACAAAAAGCCTATGGTTTGACTCCCGACGGTTTAGCTGGTGCACAAACTATAGCAGCCTTAGAATCAGGAGCGCCACGCCAGCAAAGTGGAGTAAATAATAATGTCACTCCAACTGTTCGTGTCGAGACAAAACCGCAATCAACTCCTCAACCACCTCAGCCAACAGTTACTCAGTCAGCAACTCCTCAGCCAACAGTTACTCAGCCAGCTCAGCCTATACCACAAATTCAGCCTACACCTCAAGCATCTGTTGCCCCTCAACCAAGAATAACACCCGTATCACCAGTACCTCTACCGCAAACTAGTGCAAATGATACAGATGTCTTAGCATTACAAAACTTGTTGACTAAGCGGGGTTTTTACAACGGCAAACCTGATGGCGTGTTGAATGCAGAAACTCGTAATGCGATTGTCAGAGCGCAAAACTTTTATACGATTAGTCCAGCAAATGGCTTAGCAAGCAATAAACTAATTGATAGTCTTAGTAAAGATACATTTGTTTCAGAAGGCAATTAAGTCAGATGCGGTTTCGTAATCTTGCTATTAATTTGGGAGCGATCGCGATTTTGGCAGCGATCGCTCTAAGTTTGCAGTTGCCAAAACTAAATCAGCGTTTGCTGGGACAGACTTTAGCAGATACTCGTAAAGGCGTAATCGATGAAGAAGCTCGTCTCAAATTAATTCGGCAATTGCCGATGCGTGGTCTTGGCTTTAACAATATGATTGCTAACTTTACCTTTTTGCAATTTTTGCAATATTTTGGTGATGACACGGCAAGGAATTATTTTCAGACAGGTTATAGCCTCAGTCCACGTTACTTTGAAAATATTGTTGATCGCGATCCCAGATTTATCAATAGCTATCTATATATGTCAGCTAGTGTGTCGATGTTTGCGGCAGTCCCTAGTGAGGCGATCAGCCTCTATACAAAAGGGCTACGCTCTCTAGATCCTGATAAACAGTCAACTGCATATACTGTGTGGCGGCGCAAGGCAACTGATCAACTTCTATTTTTGGGTGATGCAAAGGGGGCAAGAGATTCTTATCTCAAAGCTGCAGAATGGGCTGAACAATCAAAAGCGACAGACAAATCCTTTGAAGATCCCCAAGTAATTGCACAAATATCCCGTCAATCTGCAAAATGGCTGGAAGAAGATCGCGATCTTACTAAAGCGCAGATAGCGGCTTGGTCAATAGTGTTACGAAATGCTACGGATAAAAAAACGGTAGAAACTATTTCTAAAGAGTTGGACAAACTCGGTATGAAAATTCAGGTTGAAAATGATTTACCTGTGATTGTGCCTAAAAATTCTCCTCAATTAAAATCATAATTTTCGCCCCACTTAACAGAGCAAAAATTATGATTTTAATTAGATTTTAGTTAGATTTAAGCCACTTTTGGGCATTTAAACGTTGAATCACACCAAATACTAGTAGGTCAAGTGGAGCTTTACGCTCATCGATCAAAAATGGTTCGATCGTACTAGGCAATTGTCCACTATCAGCACAAGAAAAAGCCTTCTGAGCATTGATATCAGACTTAGAAAAATACACCGTAAATTGGCGTAATCCTTGCATCCACTTACCACGTACTTGAGAATTGTCAAACTCCAGTTGTAGATCATCTACTTCTTGCTTATTAAAAGCTTTGGTTAATGCAGGCAGATAGTGGGTGTTAATAAATTCTGCAAACGGTAACTCTTCGATCGCAGGAGGCTTTTCGACTTTAGGTTTAGCAGGAGGCTTAGCCATTACCTGCTCAGGATTTGACTCAGTAGTTTCAGACATAGTTTGTAGGTAAATATCAAAGACGGCAGAATCGGTGGCACGAGCTGTTAATTGAGGCTATTGGGCGTCAGTGTTAACAATTTGGGGTAAACCCATGCTGTAGTTGAGTGATCGATGATTGAGGTTGTAAGTAACTTCACCTTCTTGCAATAGCGATCGCACAAAATGCTCTAAATCTGAACCAATCCGCCGCAAGTTGTAATCACTCAAGTCAGCACCTTTATAGTCCGTCACAAGCTGATCAAACTTACGATATACCTTTTGCAGAGCGCCATCAGTCCAGTTCAGTTCATTATCAGGATCGACATCCAGTGTCAGCATATTTTCGCTATCGATGAGTTCATCGTTCTGCTCTTCAATAACAGCAGCATAAATCTGAATGTGACGAGTCGTAGATTTTAGCGGCATAGGGTTTATAAATTTACTAACTTTAGATTATTGCAAATTTCTATAACAAAAAATAGAGGAGATACAAAGTATCACCTCTATTTATATGCTCTCTTTATATTAAAAATATATAAAAGGAAAGCTACACGCTGCCTTGTAATAGATTTAACTGGCAAGATATTCTTGCATTCTTATTTTGCGCTTACGAAGATAATCCATTGCTTGACGTTCAAGTTGTCTTACTTGCTCACGGCTAAGCTCCATACGCTTACTAATGCTAGCAAGTGACATTTCTTGACCATCTTCTAAGCCATAGCGCAAGATCATGACTTGACGTTGCTTTTCGGGTAATTCTTTCAATAAGCTCTGAATATCTGTACGTAGCGACTCGCGCTCAACATAATTATCAGGAGAACGACCTGTATCTTCTAATAATTCTGCAAGTTCTGTGTCTTGATTATCGCCAATCCGCAAATCAAGTGAAATTGGCTGACGCGATAGCGAGAGACATTCACGAACTTGATCAGTTTTAATGTTTAGCTCATAAGCAATTTCGGCGACAGTGGCAACTCGACCGAGATCTTGCGAAAGTTGTCGCTGTGCTTTTTTAATCTTATTTAACTTTTCGGTAATATGAACTGGCAAGCGGATTGTCCGTGCTTGTTGAGCGATCGCTCTAGTAATTGCCTGACGGATCCACCAGTAAGCATAAGTTGAAAACTTAAAGCCTTTAGTCGGATCAAACTTATCTACAGCCCGTTCTAAGCCAAGAGTTCCTTCTTGAACTAAATCTAGAAGTTCTAAGTTTCGTTTTTGATATTTCTTGGCAACCGAAACAACCAACCTTAGGTTTGCCTCGATCATTTTACGCTTAGCTCTAGTACCAACCCGAATATTGCTATGCAAAACTTCAGGCGCTAAGCCAACTGCTTCCAACCACTCTTGCTCAGTTGGTAAGCGATCGCTAGTTTGAGCAAGTCTTTCTTGCACTTCAAATAGCATCATCATCTGTTGCACTTGTTTGCCATAGATAATTTCCTCTTCATTACTAAGCAGAGGAATCTTACCAATTTCATGTAGATATGTACGAACCATGTCAGCAGACAGACCGACCTGCTTGTTAGCTTGCCTATCCACTGTTTTTGGTGTGGTTGGGGTCAATGGTTCTTCAGACATATCGCTCCTAATGTTTTAAACTAAGCGTTTTTAAAGAGTGTTTTTTAAAACCAGAAAACTAATGAAATAAAGGATTCATAACTCTAAATTCCAAGGTTTTTAACTTGTCAGCTTAAATTCACAAACTTTAAGTTTTGTAAGCTTGGTATTCAAATTTATCAATAGCTTTTAGGTTGTTTTGTATAATACAAGATTAACCTTTTTATTTCTTGCGTCTGGAGTTACATATTATTACAAACAAACTAAAAAAGTCAAAGGGCGGCTAACACTATCTCTCTAAAGATTTGACTAAGATTTGACCAGATGAATCTACCTAAGAATTTAACTAAGTATTTACACTTACTAGTCTTATTTTTAGCTTGATCCAAAAATTAGTTTGTTATTACAGATGAAATTACGAAGCCTTAATATTGAAATTTGAATATTAACTTTAAAAAATGCATTTATCTAGTTTAGGAATTTAGATAAAAATAGCCTGAAGCTTAAACTAGCAAACTAAAAGATTGCTGTTGAAAAATAGCCATTGAAAAATGTGTGCAAGCCATGAATAACCGTTGATTGGTGAACGCATTGACTGACTGCGGGTTAATGACTAATCTATTTAAAGAATGACGGTAATACTAATTTAAAGGTTTCCATAATTAAATTTTTAGAAACATCTACTATCTTTTGATAGCCCTATTAGCTAAATATAAAATTAACCAAGTATAAATTAGTAAATATAAATTGTGTATAACTAATTATTCTTTACAGGCGCAATTTATTATCTTTAATTTTGTTTAAGAAAATTATGTAACCAAAGTTTGTAGGTAGCAATCATAGCTATGATTTTTATGATCAATTGTCACAAATGCTTCATTTACCTGATCACATAGTTTGATAACCTTTATTTCTAAACAGAAACAACAAAATTTGATCACTCATTTGGGTGAAGTCAAATATCAAAGAAGATGGAAAAAATTTTATTTTTTGATGTCATGAAATTGATTTGATGTAATTTGTTTGGAGTAACTTAAGTTTGTTAAGGGCTGAGCGAAGCTATGCCCCTCATAAATTTAAAATATATAAAAATTAGGGAGAAGATTTGTGGCTTATTCAGTTACGTTGATTCGCGGCGATGGCATTGGTCCAGAAGTAGCAAAAGCTACGCAAACAGTTATTGATGCTACAGGTGTTCAGATTGACTGGAGTATTGAAGATGCGGGCGTAGATGTCATGGAAGCTTACGGCACACCTCTACCCGATCGCGTATTGGAATCTGTACGCAAAACCAAAGTTGCAATCAAGGGTCCAATTACTACGCCTGTTGGTTCTGGGTTCCGCTCAGTTAACGTGGCGATTCGTAAAGAACTTGATCTATTTGCGAACCTGCGACCTGCTAAATCTATGAAAGGTGTAAAAAGCAAATTCTCTGACGTTGATTTGATCATTGTCCGCGAAAATACGGAAGATTTATACGCTGGCATTGAGTTTCAGGCAGGTACAGAGTCCGCTGCAAAAGCGCAGAAGTTTATGGAAGAACTCTCTGGTAAATCAATTCGCGAAAGTTCGGCAATCGGTATTAAACCAATTTCAGAATTTGGTAGTCGTCGGATTGTCAAGTTTGCATTTGACTATGCACGAGAAAACGGACGTAAAAAAGTTACGGCTGTTCACAAAGCTAACATCATGAAATTTACAGATGGGTTGTTTTTGGAAGTAGCTCGTGATGTAGCTAAGTCTTATCCTGAAATTGAGTTTGAAGATCGGATTGTTGACAATATGTGTATGCAACTGATGCAGAAGCCTGAACTGTATGATGTGCTGGTTTTGCCTAACCTCTATGGCGATATTCTCTCTGATCTCACTGCGGGTATGATCGGCGGCTTAGGGGTAGCGCCAGGGGGAAACTATGGCGAAGACATTGCCGTATTTGAGGCAATTCATGGATCTGCTCCAAAATATGCGGGTCAAAACAAAGTTAATCCCACGGCTTTGATTTTGTCGGGTGCTTTGATGCTTAAGCATCTCGGTGAGCCAGCCGCTGCCGATCGCGTACAAAAAGCTGTAGAAGCAGTCATTGCTGAAGGTAAGTTTGTTACTTACGACCTTGCTCCAGCGGGTAGCTTGTCTGTGGGTACACAAGAGATGGCTGAGGCGATCGCGGCTAAAGTTGCACCATAAAGATTTAAAGATTTAAAGATTTATAGAGCGCTGTGCGCCTTTATCAAATTCCTAATTAGAGGAGGCGCTTTGCGTCTCCTCTTTGTTTTAAATAGGTTTTATAGCTGTCGTCAGCCATGTTAGGACAAAATCAAAACCCAAAAGAGAGTTGCGGCGCGGAGCGCCGCAACTCTCTTTTGGGTTTTATGTCCTGATACACTGGCGACAACTATAAATAGAGATTTCAAATATAAAGATTTTTGTAACAAGGGAACTTGCTAGCATAAATTAGCGATCAGAAATAAAAAGGTTAAGTAGAGGAATGTTTCACTCTACGGAAACTACTGGGACAAATAACTACCATTAACTTGGATCATTACAAAAATGACTTCAACTAGACTTTTAACAAAAAAAGTGACTACTTTAAGCAAGATATATCTGGGCACGATATGTTTAGGGACAATCTGCTTAGCTTCTGTAGTAGGTTCGCTTCCTTTTACACCTTCAGCTTTTGCTCAATATGGCTTGGGGCTGTCAAAATCCGCAGGTTCAGGTGGGGCGACAAGAGGAAGTTTGCCTCAGATTACAATGTTGGTACCAGAAGATGGGGCAAAAACCCTAGCTTCTCGCCCTACATTTTATTGGTATATTGCACCTCCTGAGATTGCTCCAACATCCTTAACTACTGTTCCTAAAAGAGATGATACAAACTCGTTCAAGATTACATTCATCTTGCGTGATGGTAATCAATTATCAGCAAAATCTGTTTTTGCTGCGGAAGGCAAAGCCGATAAATCAGGACTTTACAAATTCACCTTGCCAGAAGGTGCTCCTGAGTTAGTCGCAGGAAAATTACAACGTTGGCAAATTCGCTGGCAAACTACTGGTTCGCAAGTCGATGTCAATGCTGCGATCCGTCGGGATGATGATCCTATGGTTTTAAAAGCGATCGCTGAAGCCAAAGATGATCTACAGCAAGCAAGGATCTATGCAAAAAATGCATATTGGTATGATGCGATTAATGCTTACACTAATTGGTTATCTAAAAATCCTAAAGATGATGTTGCTCGCACCGAGCGTAATGATTTATTAAAAGAGGGTTTTAAAACTCACAGTGCTTTTAGTAAAGAATTAGAAAGTAACTTTACAAAATTACTAAGCAAACTTGATGAAAGCAAAAGTGCGACGTCTATCGTTTTAAAGCCTAAAAATCGCCGCTAATCTTTGCCAATTAAGCTTTATAAAAAACTAGAGGCGGCGCTTTGCACCGCCTCTAGTTTTTCGGGTTTGTCATGTTACAGTGCTAGTCAAAATGATATGATGAGCCAAAAATCTCGCTGTTTAAGGTTGTTGAGAGCGTTAAGGCAAAGCTATGGCAGATAACTCAGGTAATTTTTGGGGAGGTTTTCTCTTCGGAGCTGCGATCGGCGGAGTAGTTGGCGCATTGGTTGCCATTAAACTCACTGAACCAGAAGATGAGACAATTTATGGAAAATCAAATGGTGATCAACTACTTGATAAACCTCAGACTGCTAACGAATTTGCCCGCCGCAACCTCGAAAAGAAAATCGCTCAACTTAATGCAGCGATCGACTCAGTTAGTCAAGAGCTAGCGACGACTGAAGGTAAGAACGGTCGTAAGCAAGCGTCGCTTGAATCATTGCGCGAATTAAATATTGATGATAATAAATAATCATTAAATGATAATTAAAAATCCTGACTTTTACTGTGTTTAGTAGAATGATGGAAGCTATTTCTCTAATTGTTCTATAACCTAACAACCTCTTATGGCAGTTATTCTTGGTACGGTCAGCTCCTTTATTTCAATCTACTTAGGCTTGTTATTTATTCGCGTGCTGCTAACTTGGTTTCCAAATATCAATTGGTCTAATCAGCCTTTTACAGCACTTAGCCAGATTACCGATCCTTATTTGAATATATTTCGTTCGATTATTCCGCCGCTTGGAGGAATGGATTTTTCGCCAATGCTTGCTTTCTTAGCACTCAGTTTCTTACAACGCGCGCTTGCTCCATTGGCTGCAAGCGCTAGTATGGGCTTTTAATGTAAGCTTATTTTAAAGTTCATTTGATTTAAGTTTATATACGCTGGGTTCACGTTAGGAAATATACATGACGGGTTTGTTAGATTTGAGCGGGAAAACTGCTCTTGTGACTGGGATTGCCAACAATCGTTCGATCGCTTGGGGCATTGCCCAGAAGTTACATGAGGCTGGCGCAAAACTTGGGATAACTTATTTGCCAGATGATCGCGATCGCAACAAAGGCAAGGTTGCTGAGTTGACTGAATCTTTGACTCCCAGTTTCTTGTTGCCTTGCAATGTTCAAGATGACGCACAAGTAGATTCGCTTTTTACATCAATTGCTGAACAATGGGAAAAGATTGATATTCTGGTGCATTGTCTTGCCTTTGCTAACAAAGAAGACTTATCTGGTAACTTTTCAGATGTCTCCCGTTCAGGGTTTCAGCTAGCTCTAGATGTAAGTGCTTACTCATTGATCCACCTATGTCGTGCTGCTAAGCCTTTGATGAAGGATGGTGGGAGTGTAATTACGTTGACCTACATTGGTGGGGCAAAAGTCGTTCCTAATTACAATGTGATGGGTATTGCTAAGGCTGCACTAGAGATGAATGTGCGTTACTTAGCTTCAGATTTGGGTGCAGATAATATTCGGGTAAATGCGATTTCCGCAGGACCGATTCGCACGCTCGCTTCGGCAGCGATCGGCGACTTCCACAAAATGCTTCGTCATTATGAAGAAGTATCACCTTTGCGGCGTTTGGTTACTCCTGAAGATGTTGGCAATGTTGCGACTTTCTTGGGTAGTGATTTATCGAGTGCCGTAACGGGACAAATCATTTATGTAGATGCTGGTTACGAAGTAATGGGTGCTTAGTTTGATTAACTAGCGCGCTCATTAATATAGCTAACTAATACAACTAACTTTTCTTTTGCGATCGCCACCTTTTTACTTACCTGACAAGTCTTTTAAAAAACTCCCATGCAAACGGATATCTTCAAAGAGCTATTTCCACTATTTGATGCTGCTAGCGTCGAAACTTTGGAATGGCTCCTCGCTGAAGCAGTAGAACGAGACTATCCTGCGGGACGGGCTGTACTAATGGAAGATGCCTGGGGTAATGCTGTATATTTCATCCTTTCTGGTTGGTTGAAAGTACGATTTTTGCGAAGTCAAGATGCTACGACTTTAGCCGTGTTGGGCAATGGAGACTTTTTTGGGGAAATGGCAATTCTTGATGAGTCTCCGCGATCTACAGATGTGGTTGCTTTTACACCAGTGCGCGTCATGAGTATTCCCGCTCAAAAGTTTATTCAGTTTTTGTTTAAAGATCCCCAATTGCATCATCGGATGTTGCAGTTAATGGTAAGACGGTTACGGAAAACTAATCAGCGCACTCAGTTACGCCAGCAATTACCTGCGGTGAGAATTGCGATCATTTTGACTGGTTTGGCGGAAAGCTATGGCAGTAAACATGAAGCAGGTATTGATATCTTCAATATGCCAGTCCAAGATATCGCTGATCTTTCAGAAGTAAGTCCTGAAGACGCTACTAAAGTATTAGACAAACTTAAAGAAAAGGGTTGGATCGCGATTGATCTCAAACGTCAAGTTATGAGCATAACTAACGAAAAGCAAATGGCACAGTTAGCAACATTTCGTTAAAAAAAGGGCTTGCAAAGCAAGCCCTTTTTTTAGATTGAGAGAACAAGTTTTCCTGCAGTTGAACCAGTCTCCATTAATTGATGTGCTTGAACAGCATTAGCAAGTGAAAAGACTTCGCTAATGTGGATTTTGAGCTTTCCTGAGTCAAATAGTTCTGCGGGATCACCTGATGCGTTCATCAAAGTTGCTTTTATTGTGATGAAGATGGATTTATGGGTTTAGCGCTTGGAGTCGGTGACTGCCGAATCACATTACTATCTCCAGAGCGAGGAGCACTTTGAACAGAGCGCGTTTGCCAATCACCAAAAAATCGATTCATTGTCGAAAATCCTAAGACTGCGGTTCCGCTCATAATTGCTAGTAGTACAATTACAGTTGTCCACGTCTCAACGCTCTCAGCGATGCCATAGCGAGTACGATAGGGATCAATTTTAGTCAGTTGATCGCGATCGCGGGCAGTGACGGGGCGACGAAACCGTAATCGACGATCATCAAGCTTTTCTAATAAAATCCAACCTGCTTGAGCTTCTTCAGCACAGACTTTGTTCAAAACTTTGCGCCTGCGGAAACCGCCGCTACTAGTACGCAAGATTTTAAATTCCCAGCCTTTAGGCTGATCGCTAGATGTGTTGGACTCGTAGCGAGTGAGGTTTTCTTCTTCCACTTCTTCCCGCCGCTTGTTACCTTGTTTTGCTCGAAATATCCTATCGATTATCACGAACTGAATCCCAATATCGAGAATGATAGTACTTATAATAATTGCGTTAACGGTCAGCATATTTGCTTGACTGGGGATCTGCAAAAGTATACATGCTGATGCGGACTATTGCACTCAAGATATTGACTGTAATATTACTGAGCGCGGATCTGTCCAAAAAATTAGAAGAGAACACGATATGATATTAATATAAAGATAAGCCAAAAGCTTTTGTTAATCATCATATGAACTCTATTGTCTTAATGGCGGAAGTCCTGTCTGATCCAGAGCTACGCCGTACTCCCGATAACCAAAGCTCGATCGCTTCATTTCTCGTCCAGTTTGCTGGTGGACGCGCCGAAGATGCGCCCTATAGAATCAAAGTTGTGGGCTGGAATAATCTAGCGGACGAGATTATGGAGAAATATCATAAAGGTGACCAAGTTGTAGTCGAAGGTCGCTTGCGTCTGGATACAGTTGATCGCGGCACTTACAAAGAAAAACGTACAGAACTAGTTGCTCAGCGCGTTCATGGTTTTGGAGCTACTGATGGTACTTCAAGTACTTCAATGCCCACCTCTACATCAGCGACAACAGCACGTACTACAAATAAAGCCGCAAATAGTAATACATCTAATGCGCCTAGTAATGTTGTTAATGCGCCTAGCAATACTGTGCCGATTGCAAATAATTATGTTCCTGTTGCCTCATCAGCCGCCGAGGCGCCCGACTATGACGATATTCCATTCTAATTAAAAAAGACAGACAGGATGCTTCGCATCCTGTCTGTCTTTTAATTAAGCCGATGATGAGATTTGAACTCACGACCTGCTGATTACGAATCAGCTGCACTACCCCTGTGCTACATCGGCATGTCTGAAGCACTTTTTGCGACAACTAATATATCATCATTGCACAATTTATAAAATCTGAGAAAACTTGTTCGTTATGGGAAAATTTTTGTTCAGATTGCGCGATCGCATCGCATCTATAGCTCCTTTAGGAATTGGAATAGCGATCGCCTTTTCAAACGTTTTTTCTAACCTACCCCCCGCCTATAGCGCTGAACAAATCCGTTTTTCATATCCACTTGCTGGCGAGTTTACAATTTATATCAGCGATTTAGAAAAATTTGTTAAAGAGGGAAAACTGAGCAGGCGCTTAGAGTTATATCTCGGACAACTACCTCCTCAACAACAGACACAATTTCGCAGAGCATTATCTACTCGCTACAAAATTAGCCATGTGGCGATGTCTCAGTTTACTTATTCTCCCATCGGTGAAGTTTTGGTGCGCCGCTTGGGTAGAATTTTGCAGATAACTCCAGAACTAAATGGGTTTTCCGCATTAAGATCGACGTTTATTCTGTCTGCTCAAAGTGATGAAGGGCTGACCATTCTCAATCTATTGAAACGATATCCAGTTCCGATTATCTATTTGGATTTGCCACGGGGTCTAGAGGCTTATACAGAAGTTTCGCAATTGGTTTTTAAAAAGGAACAGGCGATCGCAGCAATTCAGAAACAAGCGATCGCCGAAACCAATCTCAATCCAAATAAGCCATCAGTAACTCCTCAAAACGATTTACGAGTTGCTGGCAATGTGAAATGGGAGAAAAAGCAAATTACTTATTTGCAAAGCGATCGCAAGGTAAATATAATGGCGGATGTGTATATGCCGCAAGGCTTAGCTACTCCTGTGCCATTAATTGTGATTTCTCATGGACTTGGTTCTAATCCTGACACTTTACTGTATTTATCAGAGCATCTTGCTTCTCACGGATTTGCAGTAGCTGCCCTAGAGCATCCGAAAATAGGCAGTCGTGACTTTGACGCATTTTTAGCTGGCGTTACCACAGATCCCCAATCAGATGAAGCAATTCAACGTCCCCATGATGTGAAATATCTATTGGATGCATTGGAACAAAAGGTTAAAGCCGACCCTGAATGGCGCGATCGCATTAATACCCAACAGGTTGGACTGATTGGTCATTCGCTCGGTGGTTATACAGTGCTAACTTTAGGTGGTGCTCAACTTAACTTCAATCAGATTAATAAAGAATGCGGCACTCCTGAGCCAAATGTTTCTTCTTTTAATGTTTCTAAAGTTTTTCAATGCCGATTTAGCGCTTTGAACGCCAATAAGATTGATCTAAGCGATCGCCGAGTTAAAGCAGTATTAGCAATAAATCCACTTGGTGGTAGTGCCCTTTTTGGTAAGGAAGGGCTCCAAAATATCAAGGTTCCCACTGCTATTTTTGCTAGTGGCGAGGACTATTTTACGCCTGCGGTTCCCGAACAGTTCTTCCCATTTGTATGGTTAACCATTGCTAACAAGTATCTAGTAAGTTTCCCTAAAGGAACGCATTTCTCATTTTTAGAAAGAAATGAAAAAGGAATAGTGGTAATTCCAGAAAATGCATTTGGTGTGAAGCCTGAGTTTACGCATCCCTATGCCAAAGCATTAAGTCTCGCCTTTTTTCAAACCCATCTTAATAATCGATCTGAGTTCTTTACGTATTTGAATGACGCTTATGTTCAAGCGATCGCATCTACCGAGTTTCCTGCCTCGTTAACCACTAGTTTCTCAGAAGCTCAGCTTCTTCAATCTCTAGATGCTGCTCCCTAGTTAGGCGATCGCAATTGTTTTAGATCAATCTAGAGATAGAGGCTTTGTAAAACAGTATCTCTATCCTAGGTTTTATTTAGTTTTATTTTTGTAAGCGTTTCAGTTCATCTTGTAAAGCCTGAACTTTATCTTTAAGTAGATCTACATTGCCTACACTTTGACTAGAGTTTTCATCATCATCTTCATCATTAATCGTAATGGTGCGGGGTGAGTCCTTAGTAGTAGGATTTGGAGAACCTTCACTAATCGGCTTTTGGGCATTACGAACTAAGTCATCAACAAATTTTCGTGCTTCTTCACTAGTCATCTCACCACGTTCGACCAAATCGTCGGCTAACTTACTTGCTTGAGTGCGTAGTTCACCAATAGTTTCACCTGCTTTTTCACCTGCGACAGTTGCTAAGCCTAAACCTAAATAAAATGCTTTTTGGACAAGACCACCAAATGGATTCATCGCAATTACTCCTAAGGGAATATCTAATTTGTTTTTGGGGTTACAAAGCGCCACCTATCAATATCATATCGCGATAAATCTTAAATTTGGCTCGTTATTTTTTGTTCATCCGATCAGATAAAATCTCAACATGAAATTTCCCAACTGGCTATCACAACGAGCAATTCAAAAGAAAGATGCGATCGCGCTTATCTTTAAATCTACTACTCATCAAAAATCAGAACGTTGGACTTACTCACAATTAGAAGTAGAAGTTAATCAATGCGTAAACTACCTACAAGCATTAGGAATAAAATCAGGCGATCGCGTTGGCTTACTATTAACTAATCATCCTAAATACATAATTCTCGTTCATGCATTAATAAAGTGTGGAGCTATAGGCTTTTTCCTAAATATTCGACTCACAGCTGAAGAGTTAAGTTGGCAGATAAAAGACAGTCTAACTCAATATCTACTTTGTGATGAAGTTACTAAAGCGATCGCTAATAAGATTACGAATCAAATTGATAGTTTAATAGTTTCAGAAATTTTCCATACTTCTGTGAATATTTCGTTGAAGAATAAGCAAGAGCGTGGAATCGAAAATATTAATTTGGAGAATATTAATTTAGAGAATATCCAAGGTGTTTTTTATACGTCTGGGACAACAGGTAAGCCCAAGGGAGTTCCTTTAACTTACAATAATCATTTTCATAGCGCGATCGCGTCAGCTTTGCATCTAGGTGTCAATTTAGATGATAACTGGTTGCTATGTATGCCGATGTTTCATGTGGGAGGAATGGCGATCGCATGGCGAAGTGTGATTAATGGAACAACTCTTACGCTTTTGCCCAAGTTCGACGAGCAAGAAGTCTTAGACGCGATCGCTACAGAAAAAATAACCCTAATCTCGCTTGTGCCAACGATGTTAACTCGCTTATTGCGACATCCTAACTGGCAAAATCTTCAGAAGTTACGCGCGATTTTATTAGGCGGTGCGCCTGCTAGTTCAGAACTAATTAACCAAGCTCTCCAATTAAATTTACCAATTATGCCCACCTACGGCATGACTGAAACAGCATCACAAATTACAACACTGCTACCCCACGAGGTTGCGATTAAGAGAGGTTCTTCTGGACTACCACTTTTTGGGAATCGTCTTCGGATTGTGGATTTGGATGATAGTACGCAAGATCTTGCTATTGGCATGATCGGGCAGATTCTTGTACAGGGCGCAAATGTGATGAAGGGATATCTTAATAAAAACACGACAATTCTTCAAGATGGCTGGCTGCATACAGGTGATCTTGGCTACCTCGATCGCGATGGCTATCTTTATGTAGTTAGTCGCCGTTCTGATTTGATCATCAGTGGTGGTGAAAATATTTATCCTACAGAAATCGAAGCGATTTTATTGGAACATCCCATGATCGCTGAGGCTTGTGTTGTCGGCATAGGCGATCGCGAATGGGGAGAGATAGTTGCGGCTGTGATTGTGACTGAAGCTTATGTGACTGAAACTCAATTGTCATTGGAAGATATTAGACAATATTGCGAACAAAAATCTCTTGCCCGATATAAATTACCCAAGTTAATCTATATTTGGGAATCTTTACCAAAATCAGCTTCAGGTAAGTTATCACGCCAAAATATTCGCGATCGCTTAAAGCCGTCTTAGAGAAACTTTGATCGCAAGTATCTCACTGGCATTCTAATTTTGGTTATGGCTGGAGCGATCGCTTTGTTCTGGTTGTTTTTCTTGCTCTAGGATTCTTTGTGTCAAGCTTTTGGAGCTTTTCGATTTGTTTTAGGGTTAGTCCTGTGAATTCTGCGATCGATTCTGCGGAAATGTTGGAATGTAGCATCTTTAAGGCGATCTGATTCGCTGCTTTAGTTAAACCTTTAGTTAAACCTCTAGTCAAACCTTTAGCTATACCTTCAGCTATACCTTCAGCTATACCTTCAGCCTTGCCTTCAGCCTTGCCTTTGGATATACCCCTAGCCTCGCCTTCGAGCAAGATTTCTTGATAAATTACTGATTCTTTCATGATTTCGCTCCTTAGTAATCTCTGGATGATTTCTTTGTTTAGGGCTATACCCGATATTATAGCGGTTGATGCGGCGACGTTACTTTGTACTCGTTTATCGGCAATGTTATTAATTTGTTGGGCGACTTGTCTTAATGTTTCTTCGGGGTTTTTTGTGTTGGATAGTGGGGCGAAGGGTAATAAGCCTTGGTATTGCTGAAATATTGCGGTTGGCTGTTCCCAGAGGCGGATGACTTGGAATTGATGGGTTAGTTCGCCTATGGTAAATGTGGTTTGATGGACTAGGGATGATTGGCTGGGGGTGAGGTAGATGACTACTTGATGGATTTGCTTTTCTGGAAATTTGCGATATAGCCTTAGGCGGTAGTCTGCCATACGGAAGGGGATGTTTTTGTTTGGTTCGGTTTGGAATTCGATGTGCAGTATGATTTCGGCTGATTCGAGAAAGATGACTGTGTCGGCACGGATTGGTTCGAGGAGGAGTTCTGATGGTTCGAGTTTGGTGAGGTTGATGGGTTGTCCCAAGAGCCAACTGGCGAAGTCGCTGGGGAAGGTCTCGGCGAGGAATTTGCAGGTGTTGTCAAAGCTCATTGCTGAATTTTATCATTTTGGGCTTTTTTTGAATGATTTTTGCGATCGGGCTAATAGTTCTATTTGATTGGCGATCTGTAAACCTCAAGAGATTTCAGGTAACTACTCAGCCCAAAAAGAACGCTACCCACAGTATCAATTATTCTTAACACCACTACGGGCAGTGTTGAAGAGAATTGATATCTATCAAACTGAGCCTTATATTCTCAATAATATGCCGTTATTGAGAATATATTTCTGAAGTCAAAATGCTTGCAAGGCAGTTATAGTATGCTTTTACATCCGTTTAACC
>JBBRMK010000007.1:0-71151 GCA_038230875.1 Pseudanabaenales cyanobacterium | reverse complement strand
TCACTTGCCGTATGACAATATGGGCAATTACATTTATCATGTAAAAATCGTAATTTTAAGGTGATTTTGTTTTCTTCTTGCTTACAACTTTCAACGGTTGTATTCGCTAGATTTAGTAAGCTGTCAAGATGTATATCCATCTCTATATTTTAAAGTGATTGTATCTCATTATACATTTGTCCCCGCAAACCCAGAAGAGCCTAAATAGTGAAAATTACTCGGTATGAGTTACGTCCTCTACCGTAGATTAATTGGCGAATTTCTTGGCTGAAATTATTATTTTCTCGTGCTAATGAGCATCTATTTGGCATTTCAGACAAAGAGTTGATCGCATCTAATAGCCCCAAATACCATTTGCTAGCCTTGGCGGGAGAAGAGATTTGGGATAGATAGTTGGAGAAATGCGCGATCGGCTTCAGATTCCGCAATACTTGAGATTTCTATGCGGTAACTCATGAATTGGCTGGCAAGTTGTATTTGTTACGTTGTTCGTCAGCAAAATCTTGCAAAGAGCGATACCTACCTGACTCAAAGTCATCGAATCCTTTCTGAATACCTTTAATAGCTTCTTCTGAGTCTTTTTCTTCCCAATTCAAGATGCTAGCCAATAGTTCAGTTGCCACAAAGTTAACATCTTGTCCTTGTCGGGCGGCTCTGCTATGTAGCAATGCTTCTAATTTAGGATTAAGGGTGACAACTATAGACATAGAAAACCTCTCCTAGGGCAAAGTTTGTATTGCAATTACAGTCTTAGGCGATCGCTTGGTACTTCGATTTTAGTAGTGTCGCTGAAATTTACCGCGATATTGACTTTTTGATTAGAAGTACGATTTTTTGTTCGCGATCGCCTTGTTTCGAGATTACCAATCTAAAAGTATTAGTTTAGACTTCGCATGGATCGCTAACTGGGGGATGTAAACCTGTTTGAAGCCAAAAAAGTCTTGTCGCTCGAATCGAGTCTTCCTGCGGATATCTCAAATCGTTTAGATCAAAGCGATCGCAGCTTGCCCTACCGATTGAAGTCACTCCTTTAATTTCAGTTGCGTTATTTATCCAAACAAAATGTTCTGACCATAATTGCCTACGTTGAATCAGAGATTGACGTTTTGGGCAGCAAGCATTGCATTCATATGTGTGAAGATACGATCTAGTTCCCCAATCGTTTCTAACTCAGGAATCTCTTCAAGAGAAAGCGGCTCTACCTTTCTTTTCTCTAAGAGCAATTCCATCCGATTTTGTAAATGTTCGCTGAATTTGAATAGACTAAGATTTCCAAATTTCTCAACACGGATCTCATGGATTAGCAGAGATGGTTTGACAAGTGTTGCAGTCATAATTTTTTGCTTTTAATAACTTAAAAAGTCTTAGTCCATACTACATAATTTTCTTGTCAGCCAAAAGGTGAAAACCTACTTGCGGCGATCAGTCCAATTCTATAAAACCAAATTCCCCTAGTAAAACGAAAGAAAATTTTATAAATTTATGATTTTAACAACAAGGTAGTTGCAATCAGAAATTCTAATCGCGCATTTTCGGTGTTAATGGCAAGGGCAAGGGGAATATTTTCACCAAGGAGCTTTTTAATGTCGTCACTAGGGGCGATCGCTGCGACATGGGCAAACAAATCAATTTTTTCTTCAATTTGCAAATGAAAGTCTTTTTCGACTTGTCTTAGTGTGAAGTTACTATATGCCATTGGATTCTCGCTTTGATTGCTTACTTTGCAAGACGGACAACGTACATATTTCCAGATTATGAGATCTTTTCAGAAGGGGTTACTCACAATTTACATTAAAAGTCCTGAAACTTTTTTGAGATAACCATTTCAAGGGATTTAGTCGCAATCGTACAACAGATCTATCAATTCTCTATCAATTCAAACAGTTAGATTGACATGACTTTACTCACAAAATTAATCTTACCATAACTTGACAAAATACTCTCAAAATGAGAGTATGATCTTAAGTCAGAATCTAAAAAAAACTAAAAAACTAAAAAACTAAAAAACTAAAACTAAAACTAAAACTAAAACTAAAACTAAAACTAAAACTAAAACTAAAACTAAAAAAGATTATGACTACCAATCAAGTCCTTAAAAATACAAGCTATAGGATATGCGTATTTACTCTAAGAAGACCCTTGATGAATTTGGGAAAATTCATGCTGATGTAGCTACTTCGCTAAATAGCTGGCATCAAGTTGCAAAATCTGCACAATGGCATAACATCCAAGATGTCAAAGAATATTACTCATCTGCTGATGCAGCAGGAAGATTCACTATTTTTAATATCAAAGGTAACAAATATCGCCTGATCGTCAGCATTGATTACGAGAGACAAGTTATCTATATCAAATATGTTCTAACTCACTCTGAGTATGACTCAGGTAGGTGGAAAAATGACCCTTACTATTAATCGAAAAGCTTATGGTGATTTACTCGCTAAGATTCAGCCTCATGTAATTACTACTGAGGCTGAAAATGAAATTGCCTTACAAAATATCGAAAAACTATTAGCAATTCCCAATGCTACGGCAGAAGAAGAGAGGATTTTACAACTGCTGCTGACTTTGGTTGAGAAATACGAAGACGAGCATTATCCAATGAATGCTGCTACGCCCCTTGATATTCTCTTGCATCTAATGGAAGAAAATAATCTCAAGCAAGCAGATCTAGTTAAAGTGATTGGCTCAAGTGGCGTTGTCTCTGAAGTCGTAAATGGCAAACGTCAAATCAGCAAAAATCAAGCACAAGCGTTAGGCAAATTCTTTAACGTCGATCCTAAATTGTTTTTATAAGGGCAAATACCCAAGGATGGTTACGTTTAGCCAAACTAATGATGCTGTCGAATGAGCATGATTACACAGCAATTTATTGTAATTTACCTTACGGAATCCCCACTCTCTGTCTTTAGCGTGTTCAATCGTCATACTGCAAAGTTGACCATCTTCGTCTAAATCCAACAAAATATTTTCATCCAAATTTTGTGGCTCTACGGTTGTTTTTTGAGAGAAAACAATCTGTATTTTCTTTTTTACAGGATTGTCGATCGCTTTTCAATCCATTCCAACTTTATGACAACGCGATCAGGTCTAAGCAGCATAGATTTGAAATATTCTGTAACTTTCACTCAGTTTTTTGCTAAATAATGTAACAAATAAAACGTTTATACTTATGTTTAAACGTTCAGCATGTGGAACTATGACTGAAGTAATACTCGATATCAAAACATGGGGCAATAACTTAGGTGTCCGCCTACCCGCCGCGATCGCCCGTGCGGCTCACCTTCATGTCAATCAACGAGTGAAACTATCCGTTGTCGATGGTCAAGTTATTATCACACCTGTAAATGAGCCATTAACCCTTGAAGAGCGCTTAGCCAACTTTGAACCATCCCGACATGGTGGCGAAGTTATGGTGACATCGCAAAGACTCGGCACGGAACAATGGTAAAGAATTTATGGATACCCGATCGCCAAGACATCATCTGGATCGACTGCAATCCACAGGTCGGGCAGGAGATGAAAGATACTCATCCTTTTTTAGTACTATCACCGCGCATTTTTAATCATAAAACTGCGATCATGATTGGTTTACCAATGACAACAGCCGACTACAATGCCGACAACCCTTTTGCAGTCGCAGTGGGTAAAGCGTCAGGACGTAAAGCTGACAAAACCAGTTATGTTCTTTGTCATCAGCCCAAATCCTTTGATTGGCGACTACGTGGTGCAAAGACACATCCCTTAGAAAAGTTAAATAATGATTTGTTTGCTCAAGTGTGCGATCGCCTCAACCAAATTATCCAGTTGTAAATTTTACTCAATGTAGTTCTAAATCCGATCTCTATACAGCAAAGTATCTATTTAATCGGTTTTACAAACAACATAAAACTAACAATATGGAGTTAAACAGCCCGTAAAAAGCAAAAATTATCCCTAAGACATAGCTTTAAGTTTAGTTAAAAACTTGGTTAAAAAGGAGTGAGATCCGTACACACAGAATGCTGTTATGGCTATGCTAGTATTAACTTTAACCAGAATGCAGCAAAGTATGGGGAAACGCCATGTTTGAACGCTTTACAGAAAAAGCAATTAAAGTCATCATGCTGGCTCAAGAGGAAGCTCGCCGCCTCGGTCATAACTTTGTCGGCACGGAGCAAATCCTATTGGGTCTAATCGGAGAAGGAACTGGCGTCGCCGCCAAAGTACTTAAGTCGATGGGAGTCAACCTTAAAGACGCACGTATTGAGGTTGAGAAAATCATCGGACGCGGCTCTGGTTTTGTAGCAGTAGAAATTCCTTTTACGCCCCGCGCTAAGAGAGTTCTAGAATTATCGTTAGAAGAAGCTCGCCAATTGGGTCATAACTACATTGGTACTGAGCATCTACTCCTTGGACTAATTCGCGAAGGCGAAGGAGTTGCCGCAAGAGTTTTAGAAAATCTCGGTGTTGATTTATCCAAAGTCCGCACACAAGTGATTCGGATGTTAGGCGAGACTGCCGAAGTCTCCGCAGGCGGCGGTGGATCAGGACGCACCAAAACTCCGACTCTTGACGAATTTGGCTCTAATTTGACCCAGCTAGCCCAAGATGGCAAGCTTGACCCAGTTGTCGGTCGCGAGAAAGAAATTGAACGAGTAATCCAAATTCTTGGTCGTCGCACTAAGAACAACCCTGTTCTAATCGGTGAACCTGGTGTTGGTAAAACCGCGATCGCTGAAGGTCTAGCACAGCGTATATCTAACAGTGATATTCCCGACATTTTGCAAGAAAAGCGAGTTGTTACACTAGACATCGGTCTGCTAGTAGCAGGTACAAAGTATCGTGGTGAATTTGAGGAACGCCTCAAAAAGATCATGGAAGAAATCCGCACCGCAGGTAATGTGATCTTGGTAATCGATGAAGTTCATACCCTGATTGGTGCTGGTGCTGCTGAAGGCGCGATCGACGCGGCTAACATCCTCAAGCCTGCTCTTGCACGTGGTGAACTCCAGTGCATCGGTGCAACTACTCTTGACGAATATCGTAAGCACATTGAACGTGATGCTGCTCTCGAACGCCGTTTCCAGCCTGTTATGGTCGGTGAACCTAGCGTTGAAGAAACAATCGAAATTTTAATCGGATTGCGTCAGCGGTATGAAGAACACCATAAGCTCAAGATCGATGACGAAGCTTTAGTTGCTGCTGCTAAGTTAGCTGATCGCTACATTAGCGATCGCTTCTTGCCCGACAAAGCGATCGACTTGATGGATGAAGCTGGCTCTCGCGTACGTTTGATTAACTCGCAGTTGCCTCCTGCCGCTAAGGAACTTGATAAAGAATTGCGTCAAGCCCTTAAGGACAAAGATGATGCAGTTCGTAAGCAAGATTTTGACAAAGCCGCTGAATTACGCGATCGCGAAATTGATCTCAAACAACAAATTCGTGCTCTTAGTCAAACTAAAAAAGCCGAGACTCCAGCCGAAGATGCACCTGAAATTCGCGTAACCGAAGAGGACATTGCTTATATTGTCAGTTCTTGGACTGGCGTACCTGTCCTCAAGATTACTGAATCTGAGTCGGTCAAGCTTATGCAGATGGAAGAAACTCTGCATGGTCGTGTAATTGGTCAAGACGAAGCTGTCAAAGCGATTTCTCGTGCTATTCGCCGCGCTCGTGTCGGTCTAAAGAGTCCCAATCGCCCGATCGCAAGTTTTATTTTCTCAGGTCCTACAGGAGTTGGTAAGACTGAGCTAACTAAAGCACTTGCTGCTTACTTCTTTGGCTCTGAAGATGCGATGATTCGCCTCGATATGTCTGAATATATGGAGCGTCACACCGTATCAAAACTGATCGGTTCGCCTCCTGGATATGTCGGCTACAACGAAGGTGGTCAATTAACTGAAGCCGTGCGTCGTCGCCCTTACACAGTGGTGCTATTCGATGAAATCGAGAAAGCTCACCCTGATGTTTTTAACTTGCTCTTGCAAGTATTGGAAGATGGGCGTCTGACTGATTCTAAGGGTCGCACTGTAGATTTTAAAAATACTTTGTTGATCATGACCTCAAACGTCGGCTCAAAGGTAATTGAAAAAGGCGGTGGCGGGTTAGGCTTTGACTTTGCGGCTAGTCAAGAAGATGCTCTTTATACTAGGATCCGAGCACTAGTCAATGAAGAACTCAAGCAATACTTCCGTCCTGAGTTCCTCAACCGTCTGGATGAAATCATCGTCTTCCGTCAGTTGACTAAGCCCGAAGTTAAGGAAATTGCTGATCTCATGCTCAATGAGTTCTTCAAACGGATGCTTGATAAAAACATCGTTTTGTCGGTTACTGATCGATTTAAAGATCTGCTTGTTCAAGAAGGCTATAACCCTAGTTATGGTGCGCGTCCATTGCGTCGTGCCATCATGCGCTTGCTCGAAGATTCTCTTGCCGAAGAGATTTTGACAGGAAAAGTGCGTGAAGGTGCTTCTGTACAAGTTGATGTCGATGATGATGGTAAGGTCAAAGTTATTGAACAACAAGCTCTAAGTGCGGGTGAGAACACCCTTCAGTTGCTGCCCTCAGCCTAGAAAAAAGATTTAAGCCCTGTGGTTGACACGGGGCTTAAAATTTGTAAAATCTATCTAGGAAATAAATTTCAAAAGCCTCAAGAATGCAAACTAGCTTAAATATTGCTGTGAAATCAAATCCTCTGCCGCCTACAAAATTAAAATCTGGTGCAGGGGATTTATCGTCTGCGGAGATGCCTGAAGTTATTGTCCTAGCAGACAATAATGAGGAAACTAATGTTTCTCTTGCTCCTTTGACTATTGCTGACGTTGAGGGGGGTGACCTCAAACCCATTTCTAGCAAACCTGTCAAAAAGTTTCAGTCAGAGCCAACACCTGATCCTGAGATCTGGCAAGTCCGATTTAAAACTCTAGATGGCAAACTAAATCTATTATTGCCAACGGAGAAAAAGGTAAAGTTAGATCTTAGTAAATCGAATGATAACGCTGACAATAAACCAGTTGAGACGGCAATCAATCAAACTAATTCTGATATTTCACTATTAAGCTTGACTTGGGAAGAAATACTTTCTCAACTAGAGCAACGTATGGCGGCGAGTGGGCATGACTGGAAACCGCGCACACAAGTGTATTTGCAATCAGGCGATCGCTTGCTTGATACGCGTCAACTACAAGAATTATTCGAGGCTTTGCAAAATTATCAGCTTTTGCTGCATTGCATCGTTACAAATCGCCGCCAGACCGCGATTAATGCCTCTAGTATGGGCTTCTCAGTCGAGCAAGGCACTATATTTCGAGAATTATTAGGATTTAATCCAATTCCTGACGCGCCGACTGACGATCCGCTGTACATTAAGATGACCGTAAGATCTGGTACAGAAATTCGTCACTCAGGCAGTATCATTGTGTTCGGTGATGTTAATGCTGGCGCAGAACTGATCTCTGAAGGCGATATCATTGTGTGTGGCAAGCTGAAAGGCATGGCTCATGCAGGTGTAAAAGGCAATGCCCAAGCCATAGTTATGGCTTTGCACCTTGATGCAACTCAAGTCAGGATTGCCAGTTTTATTGCCCGTGTTGAGAGTCCTAGTACTTCTTTCTGTCCAGAGGTCGCATTTGTGAGTAGTCAAGGCGCACCTGCGATTCAAATTGTCCAAGTTGTTGACTTTTCATCATTTAATCATTTCACGCTAAACTATCCTTCGCTCAATCAGTAACCCCTAAACATGAGTCGCATTATCGTTGTTACCTCTGGTAAAGGTGGTGTTGGCAAGACCACATCTTCAGCAAATCTCGGCATGGCACTCGCCAAACTAGGACGCAAAGTGGTTTTGGTAGATGCTGACTTTGGCTTGCGAAATCTTGATCTTTTATTAGGATTAGAAAATCGCATCGTGTATACCGCCCTAGAGGTGATTGCACGAGAATGTAAGCTTGACCAAGCTCTAGTCAAAGATAAGCGTCAACCGAATCTGTCTTTGTTAGCGGCTCCGCAAACTCGTAATAAAACCGCAATTACAGCAGCGCACATGAAGGCGTTGGTTGAAGTTTTAAGCCGATATTTTGATTATGTTTTGATTGACTGTCCCGCAGGGATTGAGTCAGGTTTTCAAAATGCGATCGCTGGGGCAAAAGAAGCGATCGTGGTGACAACTCCCGAAATCTCTGCAGTGCGAGATGCTGATCGCGTAGTGGGGCTGTTAGAGTCAAATCGGATTACTGATATTAAGCTGATTGTGAATCGCCTCCGTCCAGCCATGGTCAAAAATAACGACATGATGAGCGTCGAAGATGTGCTCGATATTTTGTCAGTTAAATTAATTGGCGTAATTCCTGATGATGAACAGGTGATCGTTTCGACAAATAAAGGGGAACCATTGGTTTTGGCTGAGAAACCATCGCTGGCTGGCACGGCTTATATGAATGTAGCAAAGCGACTTGAAGGCAGAGAGGTCGAGTTTTTAAAACTAGAAACTCCGCCTAAAGGCATTTTTGCACGTCTAACAAATTGGATTAGTGGGAACGCCTGAGGCTTGAAATGATTTCAACATTGCTCGATCGCCTATTTCAAAGAACTAATGTCCCTAGTGGAGCGCAAGTCAAGCATCGTTTGAAATTTATTTTAGCGCATGATCGAGCTGCGATCGAGCCACAAGTGTTTGCCAATATGCGCGAAGAGATTATGCGTGTAGTCTCAAAATATGTCGAGCTTGATGAAGCTACGCTTGATATTCGTTTAGAATCTGACAAGCGGATGACAGCTTTAATTGCGAATTTGCCAATTCGGATGGTGCGAGAAGACTTGCCCGATCTTCAGGCTCTCTTTGATGAAACGCCTGATAAATCTAATAATATCGATCAGCCTGATGCATTAGTAATCGAAATGGATCTTTCGGCAGAAGCTGCCCTTGATGCGATCATGGCAAAAGAAACCACAAAATCTCCAACAGAAGATATTTCTCCAGAGAGTATTGCTGTAATTGCGGAGCGAACTACTGAGGTAACTAACAAGATCAGGACTGCTGCTACTAAGTCTCAAAATGGGGAAGATCGTACCGTAGTAGAAAGTGATAGTAAGGAACAAAAAGTTATTGCAGATAGTTCTACTTCTAAGCCTATTAATGCCAATAATGAATTAGATAGCTCTATTAATGATAAGGATGAAGAATTAAATAATCAATCTAGCGATCAGTTGGAGTTGTCACTAGATGTCTCTAGTTCATTAGCATCAAAAGAAGTAGTAGTTGAGGAAACTCCAGAACTATACAACCAATCTTAAGAGTGAGGGAGTTATGACTATTACAACAGAAGTAATCAAAGAACCTACAAACAATCGAGTACGTTGGACTTCGGCTGATTTGGAATTATTTCCTAATGATGACACTCGTTATGAAATTATTGATGGAGAATTACTTGTGACCAGAGCGCTTCATTATAAGCATCAAAGCGTAATTCGCAATTTAACAACAGAACTTACTATTTGGTCGCGTGGCTCTCGACTTGGGGAAGTATCGATAACTCCAGGGGTCATTTTTGCAGATGATGATAATGTTATTCCTGATCTGGTGTGGACTAATCAAGCTCGTTTAGCGAATATTCTGGACGATAGGGGACACTTCACGGCTGCGCCTGATTTGGTAGTAGAAGTTTTGTCAGAAGGTGTAGGTCAGGAGCGCCGCGATCGCAAATTAAAGTTAAAGCTCTATTCAGTTCAAGGTGTACGCGAATATTGGATTATAGATTGGAGAATGAAGTCCATCCAAATCTATCACCGCAAAAATGCAGTTCTAGTTTTAATAGAAACTCTATTTGAGAATGATTCTATAACTTCGCCTCTATTACCTGATTTTGCTTGTAAGCTAATCGAGATTTTTGAATAAAATACTTCCACTAAATCTCGTCAGGATTAATTCCAAGCTCTCTAAGCTTTTCAACAAGACGTTGAGTTTTTTGTTCAGCTTGAATTTGAGCTTGTTCAGCTTGTTGTTTGGCAAACCTCTCTCTTTCAGCGATTAGACGTTCTTGATTAGCGATCGCTTCAGAATTCGCTAATCTTTCATTAGCTGTCAAATAGCGATTTCCTGAAGAATCATACCAATATAACCATTCACGATGCCAAGTAATATGTTCGCCCTTCTCATAGCCAAAAGCTAACCCAATCTCTGACATCCAAACTTGATGATGCTCGATTGGTAAAAGTTCATATTTTCCTGCAATTAGTCGATAAACCTCTAATCGCTGTCTATTTTTAAAACGACCTCTGCGACCACTCAAGGGATTATAAATTGCGTAATAGAGAATGCCTAATGCTTGATAATCTGCTAACTTATCCTCGTATTCACTGTTATAGCGTTCAGAAATAACTTCTAAAGACAAGATCGGCATAATATTTTGTTCTTCCCACAGAACATAACTTAGCCGCCCTCTTTCACCTGTATCATGTTTGACTCCAAGCGCTAGGAAACCATCAGGTACGATCGCTGGTTCATCTGGATTGTAATAAACCGCCATATCGACACCAAAGTACCAATCATCCCGATCTGCCCAAATAGAAGCTAACAAACTTAGCAGGAGGTTAGGAATATCATTCTGTAACTGGTTATCCACTGGTGTTTCGTCTGAAGATGGCAATTCTTCGGCGGTGGGAAGAATGCGATTGGTAACGTAGATGAGGTTGACCATAGCTTATTCAAGCGAGGTATTGGTTGTTGATATTCTAACAGACTGTATTATTAGGCGATCGCCTCACTAGACAAGATTTACAGCAGTCAAGACTTTAAATTTGACTGCTGCCTCAAATTAGAGCTTTACTTGGGTCTAATCTGAGTTGCGGTGATAGTGCCGAAGAACTTTGAGAGTTTGAAAACAGAGCTTGAGGATGAAAATGAAAATGCTGGCGTGAGGGTTGAAGAACACGGCAAACATGATGACCGCAAGTTCGACTATTGACATCCATGCATCTTCACGATCAAGATTGGGTTTGTTGGATTTATTTGCAATCATGGTTGAATTTAGTTTAATTGATTGAATCTATTAAACCAATTGGGTTTGAGAGTAGATTCTCAAATAAATGCTGACAAATGCTGACAAATACTGATAGAGATCTTGGAAGTTTGGGTTAAACTTTTAGCAGTGAGATATTGATGAGTGTGATGCAAAAACCTTTTTCAACCGAGTTCCTTCAAGAGTTAGCGCGTAAATATTGTTTAACTTCAAAGCAGGAGGAAGTTTTTGTAGCGCTTTACTCAAATTCAGATAAACTGAGTGCTGAAAAAATTGCTTTGAGTTTAAATATTGCGCCAACAACATTCAACACTCGGATGACAGGCGTATACAAAAAGTTCTCCCTTAATAAAAACGGAGCATCCAAATACTATCAACTCTGGCATTTTTTGGACAGTCATCGCAAAGAGAACAGCCCTGTTAGCAAGGAAAGTACAGTAGACTTCAACTCACGGTTTCAACAAGTCCGCATATTAATTGAACCTCAGGTCAACTCACTCTGCGGCGTGATGAATGTGCTTGGTATGGGTAAGCCGATGCCGCTAACGGGTAAAGATGGCATTTACACTAACGTAAATTTTTTGGGAAAGTTGACCAATAAACAATTAAGATTTGAGCAATCAGGACGATTTAGTTCGAGCCATATAGAGAAAACTACTCCAGGACTGGCTCTCGTGAAAGACCATCAGTGGCTGATGATATGGGGTAAACCAGGAGCAGGGAAGACGACATTTTTGAAATACTTAGCGATGCAGTGTATCACCGATAAGCTTGCGGATAAAGTGCCATTTTTTGTGTCTTTGAAAGAATTTGCTGAAGATCCAAAAATACCTGATTTGATAGAATATCTAGCGAAAAAATTTTTAGGAAGTATTCCTATCACAATCGTTGAAGAACTTATGCAAAATGGACATGCCCTCATTTTGCTCGATGGACTAGATGAAGTAAGAGAAAAGGACACCGAAAGAGTCACATTGGAAATAAAGCAGGCAGTAACGAAGTTCGGGCAAAGTAAATTTGTGATCACCTGCCGAATTGCTGCCACAGGATATGTCTTTGAGCGATTTACGTCAGTGGAAGTTGCGGACTTTGATGAACAGCAGATCATCACATTTGCAAATAATTGGTTTCAGGCAAAAAACAACCCTTCAAAAGCTGAACTTTTTATCAAACAGCTAAAACTAAATAAGCCAATTTTAGAGTTGGCAAGTAGTCCACTATTGTTGACATTGTTGTGTTTGGAGTTTGAAGATAGTTCAGACTTCCCAACAAGTAGAGCAAACTTATACGAACGTAGCGTGAATATTTTATTAAGAACGTGGGATACAACGAGAGGTATCAAGCGAGATGATCTCTACAAAAAACTGGATGTACGGCGGCGAGAGGATTTACTAAGTTTTATTGCATTCCACTCATTTTTGCAGGGAGAGCTAATTCTTAAAAAGGAAAAAGTTGAAAATTACATCTGTAGTTTTCTTAAGAACTTAAAAGATATCGATCCCGACACTGAAAAACTTCAGAAGGATAGCGAAGCAGTACTGCAATCGATTGAAGCCGGTCATGGTTTATTAGTAGAGAGAGCTCGAGGTGTTTACTCATTTTCTCATTTAACTTTACATGAGTACTTTACAGCAAGAAAAATTAAACTGACGAATCAGTCAAAAGATAAGGATGATTTGTTTGAAACATTAACGCGCAATTTTGCTAATCCGAAATGGCGTGAGGTATTTCTTTTAACGATGGATATATCAACTGACGTAAGTGAATTACTTTTCGTGATCAAAAAAGAAATTGATGTACAATTGGCTGAAGATCAAAAATTACAGGACTTTTTACGATGGGTGCAAGAAAAATCTTCTTCTATCCTGACAAGTTCTGAACCTTTTGTTGTAAGGACATTATACTTCAGTCTTGCGCTCGATTTAACTGATATTACCCGTAAACTTGATCCTAAGTTTGATTCTTCCACTTATCCTGATCTGGAGTTAGATAAGTCTATCTACGTTATCTTGAACAGAGCTAAAGCTAGAGCATCTAAAAGTCTCCATTTTAGGAGCGATCTCGATAATGTCCTTAAACTAACTAAAAATAATGAACTGAGAAATGAACTCCAGCAATTATATGATCGCCTTCCCATATACTCGAGCACGCAAGAAGAGTTGGAGCAGTGGAATGAAACTGACGGTTCACAATGGAAGAAAGAGCTGTGCTACATTATGGATAATTATCGTAACATTGGTCAAGATCTGGAATTCTCTAATAGCCAACAAGATCTGTTGAAGAAATATTACAATTCCAATTTCTTTCTGTGGGAATGTCTCAATGTCGAAAATATTTATGTTGAGCGTGACATCCGAGAATATATTGTAGAAACATTGTTATTGCCTGTCAAAGAGATTGAGAGAATACAATCAAAGAGAGATTTAATATTCTGAAATTTTCTCTGCTATTCGCTTAGGTATCAAGCCAACCAAAAAAACGTAAGCCTTCTAAAATCCCATTAGCACAACTGCTACGAGCGAAGTATAGATTGGAGTTTTTGTTTGCCTCATACCATTGTTTAAGCTCAGACCTGGCATTTCCTACAATAATCCCAAACGTATCTTCAGTGAAGAGCGCAATGTCATTACCAGAATCACCGCAGGCAATTGTACGATCGCAAGGCATTTCAAGTAACTCTTGAACATAATTTAAGGCTTTCCCCTTGCCACTACGCTCAGGCAAAACATCCACATCTTTACTACCGCTATAAATAACCTGTGCCTTGATATTTTGAGCTTCGAGTTGTTGCTTCAGATCTTTCAAAATATATTCATACTCAGGATTGAGAAGAAAGCTAACCTTAAATGCTCCTTGTTCTGATTTTGACTGAGGTTTTAACTCTTTGTACGTACTTGCAATCTGTTTAACTAGATCTACATCCCAATCTTTCGACAGATGATTTGCCCAGTTATTATCTATATGTTTATTAGGAGTATAAATTTCTGATCCAACAGATGTGATCAACATATCTGGTTGAAGTAACTCAACTTCGGATTCCAACTTTTCGTATAGTTTAAGAGATCGACCTGTCGCGTAAACTAACTTGCTCCCATATTTTTCTCGATGCTCTGAAAAAACCTTATTGAAATCGCTGAGGGCTTTATCATTACCAACAAGAGTTGAATCTAAGTCTGTAGCTATCAAAAACGGAGCCATATTTGTATTACTTATACGTTTAGTTGATTTTACCACAAAGATAATTGGAGCTTTTACACTAAAACGACCAATTTTTGGCTCCCCAATCAAGATGCCAATCAAAAATCTCTAACCAAGAAGATTTTTTTGACTAGAAAAACCACTTCTAAGAGATCAATTCACACTAAAATAAGTCTTAACTAGGGCTCGATTTTTTTGCTCTTGGTAACTTCGCTCTCTTAAATCTGCTCAGCAGAAACCTTTTGTAGCTTTTCGATTTGTTTTAGAGTCAGCCCTGTAAATTGGGCGATTAAATCGAATGAAACGCTAGAACTCAGCATTTTTAAAGCAATTTGGTTTGTTGCTTCGACTTTGCCTTCAGTTTTACCTTTAGCTTTGCCTTGCAGTAAGATCTCTTGATAAATTACTGATTCTTCCATGATTTCGCTCCTTAGTAGTCTTTGGATGATTTCTTTATCTAAGGCTATACCAGATATTATAGCTGTGGATGCTGCTACGCTACTTCTTGTTCTTTGATCTGTAATATTGTTAATTTTTTGTGCAACCTGTCTTAATGTTTCTTCAGGATCAGGAGTTTGAGACAGAACTGCAAAGGGTAATAGTCCTTTATATTGCTGAAATATCTCAGTGGGTTGCTCCCATAGCCTGATAACGTTGAAATTGTGGTTGAGGCTCTTGGAATTAAAGCTATTTTGGTATACCAGTGGTGAATTTGTGGGTTTCAAGTAAATTACGGTTTGATGAATTTCCTTAGTGGGATATTTGCTATAAAGTCTCAACCAATAGTTCGCCATTCGATATGCCATAGTTTCATCGGTTTTGGTTTGAAATTCTAGATGCAAAATAATTTCTGATGACTCCAAAAAGATGACAGAATCCGCACGAATTGGCTCGATTGAGAGTTCCGATGGTTTAAGTTTGGTTAAAGGGATAGGTTTTCCCAATAGCCAACTGGCAAAATCGGTGGAGAAGTTTTCGGCTAAGAATTTACAGGTGTTATCGTACATTTTGGAATTTTATCATCTCCAAGAACGGTTACAAAATGCGATCGCCGCTTTATCCAGTACGCAGATCGTATAACATATCCTAAATAATTAAACCCTTGAACATATTGGTATAAATAGATTTTGCAACAATTCCCATTTGATTTTAATGATTTACCAACGCCAGCATATTTGGTGGGTGGATGGGTGCGCGATTGCCTATTAAATCGTCAAGGTAAATATCTCGATTTAGATTTTGTATTGCCAGAGAAGGCAGTAGAGACAGCTCAGGCGATCGCTCGTAAGTATAAAGCAGGATTTGTAGTTCTAGATGCAGAGCGTCAAATTGCCCGTGTGGTATTTAAAGACGGAACGGCTGATTTTGCTCAACAAATGGGTAATAGTCTCGAAGTAGATTTGGGTCGGCGGGATTTTTGTATGAATGCGATCGCGATGGAGTGTCATCAGTTAATTGGTAATCGGTCATTGGTGATTGGTGATAGATTATCGGCGACAGAATATATTGATCCTTTTGATGGAACTGGGGATTTAAAAGCAAAAAGAATCAGAATGGTTGCACCTGAGAACTTAGCTGATGATCCGTTACGAATTTTGCGGGGATATCGGCAAGCAGCTCAATTAGGGTTTGAGATAGAAGATTTAACTCGACAGGTGTTAATAAAATTTGCACCGAGATTAAAATCTGTCGCTGCTGAAAGAGTACGGACAGAATTAGGTTATTTATTGTCAATCTCAAATGGAAGCCAATGGATGATTGCGGCAATAAGCGATCGCATTTTAGATGATTGGTTATCCCCTCAGCATTTGAATTTAGATAGATTTACTAAGATAGAAAATGCTATTTCTAGGCTGTTGTTAAAATATCCTAATTTACAATTATTTTTTAATAAGCAATTATCAGGCGATCGCTATGTACTGATGATTATCAAATTAGCGGCTTTAAGCAATAGCGCAACTGCTCTTGAGCCATTGGGTCTAAGTCGTGCTGAACAGCGTTGGCTAGTGGGGATTTTGCGCTATCTATCCCAATTTATTACTCTTTTAGATCATGCTTCTCCAAGAGAGCAATATAAATTTTTTCAGCCAACTTTAGAGTTCTTTCCTGCGATCGCAGCGCTTGCTTTGGCTAATGGCTGTGAGCTAGAAGCGATCGCACCTTGGCTAGAGCGTTGGCTCAATCCTGCTGATGTGATCGCCTATCCTCCATCTTTAATAACTGGCGACGATCTGCGACAAGATCTAGGAATAGCACCTAGTCCTAAGATTGGGGAGTTATTAGAAAGTGTCAAAATTGCTCAAGTGGAAGGAAAAATTCAAACTAAACAAGAAGCGATCGCTTTTATTAAAGCCATCCTCTAAATTTGTTGCGCTTTTACCGCCTTTATCTTTTTAAATTCTAATTAATTCTGAGCCGTTGATAGACTTGCGAACGTGAATCTGAGTAGGTAGGCGATCGGCTAGAGATTGAATATGGGTGATCACACCGATTAAACGATCTTGTTGACGGAGGGATTCGAGGATTTGGGTGACACTTTCAAGGGTTTCGCTATCGAGAGTTCCAAAACCTTCATCCAAGAATAGGCTGCCGAGTTCGATTCCCATTGATAATCTTTCTGATAGGGCAAGTGCCATTGAAAGAGAAGCAGCAAACGTCTCTCCGCCTGAAAGAGTGCGGACACGGCGTTTTTCGCCGCCATTCCAGTTGTCTGACACCCAATAGTCGCCGCTTTCGATTTGGAGGATATAGCGATCTTCAGAAAGCTGTTGTAATAGCACTGAGGCACGGTTCGCGAGTTCTTGTTGCAGACTATCGAGAATATACTCTTGGAATTTGTTGGATTGTAGGTCTTGGGCGAGGGTGTGATAGGTCTGCTCTTGAGACTGTAACGCAATTTTACGGGCTTCTAGTTCTTGTGATTCTTGGCGTTTTTGTTGTGCTTGTTCTAGCCATGCTTTAATCGAGGCGCGATTTTCTGTCGCTAGTTGTAGCTCTTGGTCTAATTGTTGTGCTTCTTCGCGTAGTTTTGCGATCGCAGTTTTGTCAGTATGTCGCTCAGCGATCGCTTCAGTAATAATTTGCAATCGCGTAGTTAAGTCTTGTTCTTGGCGTTGATAGTTTTCAATTTCTTTTTGCCATGTATCCATTTGCGATCGCAAAACTTGCGCTGCTAAAAATTGTGACTCTGAGAAGTTGACTGATATTAATTCTCTTTGCCAATTAGTTTCTTGTTGAGAGCATTCAGAGATTGCTAAATCATGATTTTCTAAGGCTTTAGTAGCAACAGATTCGCATTTTATAAAAGTTTCACGGGATTTTTGACAAGCATTTTCGATGGTTTGTAAGCGATCGCTTAATTCTGTTTTTGCTTGCATAATTGTTTTTTGCAAAGACTCATAGCTCTTGCCTGCGGTGATTTCTAGCAAGCGCTGAGAAATTTCTTGCAGTTGCGATGCACGGTGCGATCGCTCTTGTTCGGCTTTTTGAGATTCTGTTTGGGCTAATTGCAGATTTTCTTGATTGGCATTGAGTTTGCTTTCGGCAGTTTGAAATGCGATCGCAATTTCTTTTTGTTCCGCAATTAGCTTTTGATAGGCGAGTTCTTGGCTTTCTAATTCTTGGCGATCGCGAATAAGCGCTTCCACTTGCCATGAGGCTTGCAAGATTATATTAATCTGTTTTTGTAATTGGGAAACCTGAGTTTCTACATCAGTAATTTCCAAAGCTTGCGACTGCAATTGTTGTTGAGATGATTCTAAGTTCGTCTCAATTTTTATCTTGTCTTCACGCAGTTTCGCCAATTGTTTCTCATTGAGATTTCGCTGTCTCTTTAAATCATTGGTGTCAATAAGTTCTATTTCTAGTAGTTGAGGCAATCCCTCAATAGCATAGAGATGATTGCAAACAGGACAGTTCTCACCATCATGCAGTTCGGCGCGTAAAGCGTTAACATGGCTGCTTTGTAAGGCTTGCAAATTAGACGATTCTGATTCTTCTAGTAGAGTACTTGTATTTTGAAATTCGTTGATCGCTTTTACGATCGCAAGTTGAGCTTTATCTAATTGCTGAGTAAGTTTATCGCGTTCTGTTCGTAACTGCGTAGATTTCTGTTGTTGTTTGGTGAGATTGGTTTGCAGCGTTTGCCACTGAGCAAGTGGCTCGGCGACTTGACGCAGATTTTCGAGGCGTTGGGGATCGTTGTGAGAATTTGCGATCGCAGTTTCAATTTTTTGTAATTGTTGAGTTGTTGTTTGTAATTCTGCTTCGGCTTGCTTTTGAGCTTTGAAAACTTTTTCGAGAGCTTGCGATCGCTCTAATGCATTTTTGTTGGCACGTTCTAGTTCTACGTCGCTTTGCTGTTGTTGTGTATTGAGAGCCTCTGCTAGAGAGAGATTGCGCTCTTGCGCTTCGATTTGGCTTTGAGCCGCAATATTAACAACGCGAGATTGCTCAAGATTTTGTTGCTGACTTTCTAGATCGAGTTTGGCTGATTCTAGTTTTTTGTTGGCATTGGTGAGATCGGCGATCGCAGTTTCGACTCGTTTGCGTGTAGTTTGTAAAATTGTCCAAGTTCCGACAATCGAATTAGCTAATTGAGCATTACGCAACTTAATTTCTAAAGCTTGGATTTTTGGTGCATTTTGTTGAAGTTGTTCTAGTTTTAGCAAAAACTGCTCATACTGCTGGATTTGAGCAAATAATCTTTCTTCCGCTTCTAATAACTTACGACTATTTTTGGCTCTAATATCTAATTCAGGAATCGCAACTTCAAGACTTTCTAATTCTATTTGTTGAGCGTTCATCTCTTCAATAGTTGGTGCTTGCATCCCTTGGAGCACCTTTTCTAAACCCTCTCGCTCTGCTTTAAAACGACTATTGCGATCGCTAGCTTCTTTCCGCATTTGCTCAAAGATTTGAAATCCTGCCAATTGTCGCAAAATCTCCCGCCGCTTACCTGCTTCACCCTTGAGGAACTCATCAAATTGTCCCTGCGGCAAGATGATCACACGGGTGAAGGTCTTGAAATCCATGCCAATGATGTCTTCGGTCTTTTGGGTGCTGCATCTTTCCCATTCTTCACTGACTAATTCATCTAACAGAAAGTTTTTGATGTCTGTTTTGCCGCGATTGCGCCATGTGCGGACGGCGCGGTATTCAGTTTGACGCATCATAAACCGAAATTCCACTTTTAACTGTGCTGCGCCTTGACTGACTAATTCTTTTGAAGCACTAGGTTTTTGCGAAACTTCGTCATAGAGAGCAAAGGTGATCGCATCTAATAAGGAAGTTTTCCCTGCTCCTGTTGCGCCTGTAATCGCAAATAAATCAAGGGTTGTAAAATCTAAAACTTGACGGGAACGGAAGCTGGTAAATCCTTCGACAATTAGCTCAATTGGACGCATGGCTTAACTCCATCAAAAATACAAAATATGATAGTCAGCGCAAAGCGCCGACTATCATATTACTCTTGAATTATAAGTAGGTGGGCAAAAGAAACATTAAAACCCAAAAAGCTGTGGCGCACGCGCAGCGTGCGCCACAGCTTTTTGGGTTTTGGGTTTAATTACGCTTGTCTACTTAGCTATAATTATTTAATAATCAGTCATTTAACGAAATCGATGACGCAAGCAATCGCACCTAAACTTAATCAACCTGAAACTGGGCAAACATCGCAAACATCATCAGTGCAACCCAAGGTACTCGAAGCGATCGCAAAAGCAAAAGCCAAGCCAGAAATAGTCTGGGAAAAACTACCTGCCAATTTCATCTTACCTGACGATCCTGTGGAAAGTATCGCGCAACCTCTTCTCGCCGCCGCCCTGAACGATAGCCTCGAAATTGCCAAACATATTGTTGCTGAGACGATTGTTGCCTCCAACATGGCGCTAGTCGTCAGAGTCAACCAAAAAACTATCGTCAAAGCTCCCGATTGGTTCTACATCCCTAAAGTGCATTCTGTTGGCAAAAAGCTAATTCGCCGTAGTTATAGTCCCCACCTTGATGGCGAAGTACCTGCGATCGTTATGGAATTTCTCTCCGAGGAGGAAACGGGCGAGTACTCCACTCGCCCTACCTATCCCTACGGCAAGATGTATTTCTATGAGCAGATTTTACAGGTTCCTATCTATGTGATTTTCGATCCCGAAGATGGCAGGTTAGAAGTCCGTCAGCTAGATCCGTCAGGAATATATGTTCTGCGTGCTCTTGATCCAAATGGTAGATATTTTATCGATAGCCTTGGTTTGTTTCTGGGCGCATGGTTTGGGACAAGGCTAGATCAAACCTTCTATTGGTTACGCTGGTGGGACACCGAAGGCAATCTACTGCTTTGGGGAACCGAAAAACTTGCCGAAGAGCGTCAATTACTCGAAGCCGAGAAACAACGTGCTGAGTCTGAAACTCTACGCGCTGAATCCGAAAAGCAACGTGCTGAATCCGAAAAGCAACGTGCCGATCAAGCAGAGCAGGAAATATTGCGGCTAAGACAACTGCTAGCAGATAAGTAGTCAAGCACAATTAAATCCAAAGCCCAAAAAGCTGTAGCGCACGCGCAGCGTGCGCTACAGCTTTTTGGGCTTTAAGGTTTCTTTTGCCTACCTACTTCAATCAATTTATTGGAGAGTTTCGCTAAACTCCATATACAAATCTTTGAATGCAACCATCACATCAGGCGATATAGTCTTTGCCCGATCGCAATAAAACTTTTGAAACTCAGCGATCGGATCGAAGCGATCGCAATCTTGCTTTTCTGGTGCTGGCTCTACTTCATTAACTATTAACTTTGGCTCTACCATTACTGCTTGAGGGCAGACTTTACGAACGTGATCGGCGAGTCCGAGTGGGGGCGTATCGACTGCGATCGCAAATTTGAGATAGCCAATATAATCACGATGCGCTTCTAATTGCTCATCAAGCTGATCGATATGACATTCCACGCGCTTAAGTGGTCTCTGGCAAGTAATCGGCTGGAATTGCACCTTTGCAGGTCGTCCTACTTCTACTTCAATTAAATTAAAGCCTTTCTCTTCGCCCACTTCACCAAAATCCACTTGAATCAAAGACCCCGAATAGTAGGTTGGCGCGGCGTTAGGAATCTGCTGTGGTCGATGGATATGTCCTAAGCCCATATATTGGCATTCTGAAGGAATCGATTGCCCTGAGAGGCTATAAATATCGCCACTATAAAAAGCTGCTTCGGAACCTGTAAACTTTGCGCCCTCAATGGTCATATGCGCCATCATCACATTCACGGCATCAGATTTAAAGGCACTAGCAAGATCTTGGAGAACGTAGGTTACTAGAGTTTTATAATCGCTGCGTTGCTCCATCGCATTTTTATGCCAAACATCCTCAGCCGCTAATAATCGTCGCTCTGAGGCAAAAGGCATTGCGCCAACACAAAGTTTCCCTCCAGCCGTGTCAATGTTGACAACGCCACCTTCTTCGGCGATGCGCGGTCGTCCTAAAGCTCTCACGCCTGCGAGAGATAGCAAATGTGAGAGGCTATCGATGCGCGTCGCGGAGTCATGATTTCCTGCGATCGCTACTGAAGGAATACTCAACTGATTAAGCTTATAAAAAAAGTCGTAAGCAACCCGCTCTGCCTCAGTTGTAGGATTTGGCACATCAAAGATATCTCCCGCGACAAGAACTGCATCAACTTCAAAATCTTTGGCATAAGCAAGGATTTCTTCTAGCGCTAAGGCAATTTCAGGAGTGCGATCAACACCTCTCAATTTTCGACCTAAGTGCCAATCAGAAGTATGAATTAAGCGCATAGTTTGACTCGTTAGAACAATATCATTTTAGCAATGTTAGCGACTTTAGAACCTGTATATAGACACCAATATCTACAGAATTACACTTTTTAAATCCACCATCAGCGCTACTATCGGCAATACTTCCACCTGAAATCAGCATAGGATTTCCCTTTAATTTTAAAAAGCTGGCAATACTTTTAATGCTATTGTCACGAGCATTATCTGTATAAACTTCCACCAAACCAAACTCTGTCTCGGTTTGATTTGCCTTTTGCAGCCCGCGTGAACCAGAGCTAGAGGAGCGGAGGCTAATGCAGGTATTGTTAGCTCCCTCATAGTCGATTGAGTAACTAGAGTCATCATCACCATTAACATATTTGCTTGCTTCTCCTTTGGCTTGCACTAGGCGAAACCCTGTAGGGAGAAAAGCTGGCGCCACAACTGGGATTGGTAATTGCAGAAATTTCGCTCTCTGCTCTGGAGATAATAGATTTCCAGTTACTTGCGGGGTCTGACTTTCAGTTGACACCGAAATTTTATAGCCAGGCGTGGCCTCAAAAAAATCGTCCGTACTATTTAGACACTTTATTAATGATTCAGAATATTGTTCTCTCTCAGCTTTTCGCCAATAGTCATATTCAAATTGAGAATCCTTATCCCCTGCTATCAAGAGATTCTCTCCATTTTGGCGTAAGGTTATAGTCTTTCCATATTTTTTCCAGCCATTCGCAACAAAATAATCCTTTTCAGCATATAAAGAACCAGTAGTTTCTCCAAGGGCAACTGCATAACGTCCAGATGGTTCAGACGTACCTTGGTAACAGGTGCGACTTCCCTGATTTGCGATTGTAATATATCTAGAACCTACGTTATACATACCTGCTTTCAAGGATATTTGCTTGTCTATCGGCTGAACTGGGGGTGGATCTGATTTTATAGTTGGTTGAGATTTATTGGTGGTTGGATCTGTATTGACTTTATCTATAGGAGTTTGTTGAGTGCAAGCAACTGTGGCTTGGAAAATGATATTTAACAAGACAAATGGAATACATAGTTGTGATCGCATAGACAATTCTCCTATCAAAATAAAGTGATAATACACCTCATCTCTTGAAGTGGATCATTACTTTATTTTAAATGTTTTGCGGTAGTTTTATACTTTAGATTTAGATTTGAGCCACTCACGCACAACGATTTCAGCAGGACATGACTGATTATCTACTTGATAGTTCATTTTTTGCATTTCTTCATTAGAAATTAAGCCAGACAATTGAGCGATCGCGTCTCTTACTTGTGGATATTTCTGCAAAGTTGCTTGATTAAAAATAGGAACAGCTTGATATGGAGGAAAATAGTTTTTATCATCTTCTAAAATGAATAAATTTAAGACGGGGATTAATCCATCCGTGGAATTTCCTGCAATCAAATCGACCTTCTTTTGGGCTAGCGCTTGGTACATGAGACCGATTTCCATTTGTTGCGGTGGCTTGTCAAATTTCAATCCGTATGCTTTTGCTAAACCTGCATAACCATCAGCGCGTTCTAGAAACTCATAACCAAATCCAGCTTGCCATTGGGGCGTATATTGCGCGGCTTGAGAAATGGTTTTCAGATTTAATCGCTTTGCCTCGTCACCTCGGATAGTTATCGCAAAGGTATTATTAAATCCTAAGGATGGCATGACTTCTAAGTTAAATTCTTTTGCATATTCTTGCTTTACTTGGTTATAGACAACTTGCGGATCGCTGATAGCATTTTGCTTTAATACGGCAGTAAAAGCAGTACCTGTATATTCGACATAGCCTGAAATTTGCCCAGATTTTACAGCTTCATGACAAATAAAAGTTCCACCTAAATTAAAACGGCGATCAACTTTTAATTTGGTCTGAGTTTCAATTTGTTGTGCTAATAGTTCTCCTAAAATAACTTGCTCCGTAAAGTTTTTAGAGCCAATAATAATTGTTTGGGCTGTGGACTGAAATGAGAAAGTAATGGCACTAATTATGATTGCTGTAACGATACCTAATGCGATCGCTAATCGACGATTAAATCTGGGATTTACTGCTGTTTTCTGGGTCAATTGTTTTTCTATTAATCCCAAACCAAAATCTGCACTTAGAGCAATTAGAGCCGCAGGTATCGCTCCTGCTAAAATCAATTGATTGTTAACCGTAGAAATGCCGCGAAAGATAAATACTCCCAAACCTCCTCCTCCAATTGCGGCGGCAATTGTGGCGATACCAACAGAAATTACTGTGGCAACTCGAATTCCCGCTAAAATCACGCTTGAAGCAAGCGGAAGTTCTACTTGAACCAACAATTGCCAATCGGTCATGCCCATTCCTTTTCCTGCTTCACGAATGGCAGGATCGATATTCTGAATACCAATGTATGTATTACGAATCAGAGGAAGCAGTGCGTAGACGGTAAGGGCAACAATCGCTGGGGTTTTACCAATGCCGCCTAAAAATGGTACTGAAATCAAAAAGCCAAAAATAGCTAAACTGGGAATGGTCTGTAATGCGTTCGCAATCCCCAAAATGGCTGGCGCAAATCGGGGCTTACGGGTAATGAGAATACCTAATGGAATGCCGATCGCGATCGCGACAGTCATGGCAATCGTTACTAAAACTAAATGCTCAGCACTTTTGTTTAAAATTTCCGAGGCATATTGATTGAGAAAGCTAAAAAACAAGTTGATCTCCTAAAACTAATAAGCATTACCAATAAACATTACAGAGCTATTCCAAGGGATGCAGACAAGCGAGAAATGCTTGTGCTTCAGGATGAGGCGATCGCAAGAATTCTTCTTTTGTACCTAAAACGACTAATTCACCCTTATCCATCAAGCCAATGCGAGTGCCAAGAAAAAAGGCTTCTTGAATGTCATGGGTCACAAACACAACTGTTTTGCCTAATTGCCGTTGCAAAGCTCGAAACTGTTGTTGTAATTCTAGCCTTGTGATTGGATCGAGTGCGCCAAAGGGTTCATCCATTAACAGAATTGGCGGATCGGCTGCTAAAGCTCTGGCGACACCAACACGCTGACGTTGACCGCCAGATAGTTGATGAGGATAACGTTGTGAAAATATTTCTGGTTCTAAACCTACTAAGCCCAGCATCTCATAAACCCTTGTCTCGATTTGATGCTTTGACCATTTTTGTAAAGATGGAACTAGCCCAATATTTTGCCTAACATTGAAATGAGGGAACAGCCCTGTCTCTTGAATCACATAGCCAATATTTCTTCGTAGTTCAATCTCATTCCATTTGGTCGTTAAGCGATCGCCTACCAAAATCTGTCCTGTTGTCGGGAGTAATAAGCGATTAATTAACTTTAAAGTCGTCGTTTTTCCGCTACCACTTCGCCCAAGTAAAACCAGTGCTTCTCCCTGATATATAGAAAGATTCAAACGCGAGACAAGATCGCGGCGACTCACTTGAAAATTTACATCTTGAAATTCGACAGTAATGTTTGGGTCTTGAGACATTTGCCTTAATTGGTAAATCAGTTCTTTGACTATAGAGCCAATATTAAAGCAAAACTTTCGCAATCAAACTATACGATCTATATTTTCATCTTTACACTTGAGTTTAAATGTTTTACGATGCAGATCTCTATAACCAAGTTTGGCGATAGCGGTTCAATGATTAAATTTTAAAAGGGAAAAATGCACATTGCAGACTGGTCAGAAATGAAATTAAGTTCTGACTCCTCATCTTCTCTTAAAAGAAGGAGATCTATTGGTAAGCTTGTACACATTGGATCAAGTCCCATACGAAGTCCTTGCGTTTCATGGTCAAATTGATACACAATGAGAAGGTCGATGTCACTTGGCATAGCCGCTTGTCTTATCAACGATCCGAAGAGATACCAACGGGCGCTTGGAAAATCTCTGGAAAGCTTCTTTGCAAGGCTTCTAAGATCTTGAGTTACCTTTTTTAACTCCATGGTCTGTTTAAGGCTTTCAATAATTCTCCCCACTTATAGACCTGAACTCCAGAATTTTCAACAACCTCATATGCTAGTGTCGTTAAACGACAGTTTGGATTTGCGGCAAGAATTGCGTCACAATGACCATACTTGTCTATAGCGTTTCGTATACTATCGGCTGACAAATCGTAGTCATGAAGTGCTAATACTATGACAGATGATAATCCTAATCTTTCCATTCGGTAACGTCGGTCGTCGAGACGACGCACACTTGAGACACGACTGTGTTGTTCGAGTCCCCTTAAAATAAACTTTACCTCGGGGTTCACATATGTCCTTGGTTGTTCTAATTCCATTGCTCGAAAAAGATCACCAAGGTAACCTAGTACTATCTTTTTGTTTTTTGCTAGTTCGAGTGTTTTTCCCTCATAATAAGCATCCCTAGGTATATTCACAACAAAACTGACTCCTGCTTCAAGAGTCAAAATATCCAAAAGATCAGATTCGTTGACACGAGGTAACGACATTGTTGCAACCTCGTGCTCATCTCCAATCGTTCTTAGAATCCTGACTCGATTGGAGGAAATGGCTGAGACTGCCGTAAATTTTTTATGCTCTTCTAACTTTGCAGCCACCCATCGCCCTGTCCATGCATCTTCTCGAAATTTGGGCATTAGTTTTCTCCTAACATCTGAGCCATTCCTAGGGGGAATTGAGACCCATGCTCATTACAAATATCTAAATGATAGGCTTCAAAATCATCTACGTGTTGTCGAAAGTCTTCAAGCATCTCAATTTCTTGGTCTTGTAGATGTTTTCGATTGACATCAAGCACACGAAGAATATAACGATTATTGGGTAATATTGTGCTGAATATTTTTCTACGCCATATTGCTGTTAATCCACTCTCAGGATTAAATCTTTCTTCTGTTTCTGGACCGTATTTCAAAAAGATTACTCTATTCTCGTTCAACTTTGGTAAGATTACTGATCGTGCCAATTTCCTAGAAGGATATTCAGCAATTACAAATTGCTCAGCAATTTTTTTACGGTGAGATCGTTTCCATTCAAGAATAGTAGTGTCTGGATATTCTTTCTCAGCCTTATCAATAATAGTGTGGCAAGTAGGACAGAGAAGGATCAGATTTTCATAAGCCCCTCTCTCGGCTTCAGAAAGCCCTTGATCTGCACGTGGACCTTCGTTACTAGCACTAAAAACATGAGCCATCTCGGCTACGTGAATGTGCTTTTCTCCAATCACCTTGAAAAGATCTTCAGAACATGCTGGATTCTGGCAATAGCCTCCAGAATCAGCGAATAGTCTAAGTTTTGTAATTGTGTCAGGAGATGCCTTGCCACGCGAACAGGTCATAGCTACCTATAATTTTGAAATAGCGAGTTTATCGAAAGCTGAAGATATTAAACTACTTCTAACTATACTTATCGACGAAAGATTAGTAAATAAACAGATGAAGAATTTTCACTCCCGTTTTGATTTACATATAAAGATTACTCCACAGATTGAGCGTTATTCTCAAGAATACATGTATTAACTAGATTAAATTTTGGATCGAGCTATCACGCCAAAGCATACACCACAATCTATTTGTGTGAGGAGCAATCGCCTAATCCCTAAACTTAATTTTAAATGTTTTACGATGTAAATCGCTGTAACCAAGTTTGGCGATCGCTTCTCTATGCTTCATTGTGCCATAGCCCTTATTAGTCGCTATATCATAACCTGTATAAATCTTAGCAAGTTCAACCATCTGCTGATCGCGCCATACTTTGGCGACAATACTGGCGGCGGCGATCGATATGGATAGTGAATCACCTTTAATTACTGTCGTTTGAGGAATAGGAGCGATTAGTTTAAATCGTAAAATTTGATTGCCATCAATTAGACAATGATTGGGTTGGGGCTGAAGTTGCGCGATCGCTCTTTCCATTGCTAATAAACTTGCGGCAAGAATATTCATTTCATCGATTTCAGTAACTGATGCTGTGCCAATTTGACACGCGATCGCTACTTCACGAATAATCAGATCTAATTTTTCGCGGCGTTGTGGTGAGAGCTTTTTACTATCAGTCACGCCAAGCTTTTCTAAATCTGTTAAGCAGTCGATTGGCAAAATCACCGCCGCTGCCACAACTTCCCCAAATAAACATCCTCGTCCAACTTCGTCAACCCCTGCAACTGGATGATGTTTGATTTCTAGCGATCGGATATATTCTCGTTTCTCAAACACTCTTTAAGCAACTCCATAGTCAGTATATGGACGTTTGTAAGGAGGTTGCAATCCTAGCACTATGTCTTGTCTTGATACTCCCATCGCAATTAACTCTTCGGCGGGATTTTGATCGGTTAAGTTCTGTTGAAGCCAAATCTTGCCGTCTTTAATATCGAAATGCATGACGCATCGATAGACTCGATTAAGCTCTTGCCAACCGATGTTCAGCCACTGGTAATGATCCCTTTCGATATCAAAAATTAGTTGTACTTCTACTTCTTCATTTGATACATCGCCGCTGACATATCGAGTTAAGAGGTTTTGAATATATTCGCGGTATTTGCTTACTTTATCCATCTCAAACCGCTATAGCTTTAGTAGTTGACGACGTTTTATTCTGCGCTGAATTCGTCAAGAAACGCCAAAGAGGCTTTAGCAAACACGCTATCTTCTAAATAGTGCTTGGCGGTTTCACTGAGAGCGGCTTTGCCACCTTTCAACCAACGTTCTGGGTTTAAGAGTTGGCGTTGAAAGTTTTGCCATTTGTTGGGTTGATTGATTTTAATCTCTTGAAATTCTGCTTCGATAATATCTTCTGCTTCTTCTTCAGTTGCGGTTGGATGATTTTGTTGCAATGTTTTAAGGATTTGAATGATTTCCATCAAAGCCTTATCTAAATTCTCGTGAGGTACATTCACAATTTGATCGCCTTCAACTTTTCCAGCCGCACCATAAACAGGTGCATTAAAATTCATGTTAACTTCGGGGTCTTTTGACATGGTTACGTTAACTAGGTGATGGAATTCTGCTAATTATTATAGCGTCAAGATTATAATTCTTTATCAACTAAAGGCAAGTTAATATTTTGGTCTTTATGAACATTCCCAGCCGCACCATAAGTAGGAGCGTAGAAGTTCATATTAACTGTATTTTTTGCATTTTCTGTGTTTTCTTGATGACGATAAACAAGATTTATATCGTCAATTAAACCTCGAACTTCGACATCATCGCCACTGTCGTAACATTGAATTTGGGGTTTTCCTGTATCTAAAAAATGGTAAAGACGTTTAAGATCGAAAAAGAATGGGGTTTGGCTGTCTCGACAAGCTGAACAGTTGCAGGGAACTAAGGTTTTATACTTGAGGCGATCGTAGGAAGCGTGAATTTTATCGAGTTCATATCTGACCGTGGTGAGTAAATCTCGTTTGCGTTTGCCTGACAGCCGAATGCGGATCTGGCCTTTGTGATAGCGATATAGTTCAATGATCTCTGCTCTTGTGCCATCTTTGCATAATACTACTCCTGTTTTCCAGACAAGGGTTGGATGTTCGATCACAGAATGCATTTCAACGATGAAGCGGGTAAGGATGCCTTTGGGCATAAATTCATATTCGTAGCGCAAGAATAGATTCTCTACTTCATCCCATGCATATTCTGGTTGGTTGGGAGTCAACAATTGAGGCGCAATATAAACATCTTGGAAGCCGCGAATTTCATAGCAAAGTTTGAAGTTCATCATCAGGCGCAAAAGTTCGAGTCGCATGGTGATGTATTTGTCTTCATGCCAGATTGCTTTCAAATCCTCACGGGTAAATCTGCCTAGAGCTTCCACGACTTGAGCATTGTCTAGTACTTTGTAGACAGCATCAGTTCCCCATGTTGGTTTGAGAATGACGGTGCGGATCAGCAGATCGTCATCTTGGAAATGCAGACAGACTCCGAGGTCGTGGAGATAACCGCTTAATTGTAGAGCGTCTTCTTGTTGGGTAAAACCGTTTTCCTCACAAATTTTCAGGTATTCAGCTAAGCTGATATGGTTGCGATCGCTCTTTTCTAATGCTTCTCGTACTTTAACCCAGCTTTTTGGGAGTTCTGTACCGACGTGGGGTAGGTTTTGAATGTAATGCTGAATCGTATTGAGAATTTCAGGCAAGCCGCGATTGGTGGCAAAGTTAGTAGCAAGGGTTTCTTTGAGATTGGTAAATTCACCGCGCAATTGTCGCTCATTAATTTCTCTTTTGCGCTCCTGCTTTTCATTTTTGATGATGAGTAAAGGACTATTCTCACTCAATAATTCGGCAACATTTAGCCAGTAATAAAAATCGGTATCTTCTTTACGCGTATCGGCAACCAAGGCATAGAGAGAACGTTTGGTTAGGAAAAACTGATGAGTGGAGTGGTAAATTTCCTGACCGCCAAAATCCCAAATATTGACGCGAAATTCCTTGCCATTTGGAAGAGGGAAATGCCAACGGATCACATCAATACCTTCCGTTGAAACTTCATCAGATTGTAGTTGATAATCCAAATCTTGAATTTTCTTAGTTAGTGTGGTTTTACCTGCGCCTCCTTCTCCAATAATTAAAAGTTTAGCTTCATAGAGATGATCGACTTCATCAGTCAGTTGCTGGCAAAATCTCAAGATTGCTTTTACACCGCCACGCCTGATTTCTGGTGGTAGGTCTTGCCAAGGATTGTTTCCGAAGGTCAGTCGAGTAAGTCGTAATTTGCCAAATTCTGGTGGCAACTTCATTAACTGATTGTCACTAATGTTAAGGCTTGTCAGATTAGTAAGTTGTCCAATTACTTTTGGAATGTTTGTAAATTTATTGCTACTAAGGTCAAGGCTTGTGAGATTAGTAAGTCGTCCAATTGCATCTGGAAAGCTTGTTAATTGATTGCCATTAAGATTAAGGCTTGTCAGATTAGTAAGTTGTCCAATTGCATCTGGAAGACCTGTAAATTGGTTGCCTCCAATGTAAAGGCTTGTCAGATTAGTAAGTTGTCCAATTGCATCTGGAAAGCTTGTTAACTGATTGCCATGAAGATTAAGGCTTGTCAGATTAGTAAGCTGTCCAATTGCTTCTGGTAAAAAATTTAACGATTTAAAAGCCAGATCGAGCCATTTTACTTTGTCAGCAGCAGCTTGTTGAATTAAATTTTGTAATTCCTCTTCAGTCATCGATACTTCCTTCCCTATATTTGACCAATCAAAAGTATGACTGTTGCCGAATTAGAACGATCTATAAACACTACAGAGCAATCCTACGATAAATATTTGATAATGAGTATAACCTTAGCACTCATAAAAAATTTGCAATTCGATTCGTGGAGCTTATATTCGATTTGCGGCTGAACTGGTTGAGTAGCGATCTGCCGACCTCCTCAAATTGCGATCTCTTTGCGATCCGCACAACCTAATATTTTTAATAACTCGTTGGCTTTATTTCATCAATGTTATCCCATGCATATAGTCTATAGCTATTATTAAGTCACATAAAATCACAACATTTTTTGCCCGAAAGCGCGAGAAGGCAAAGTTTCTGATCTAAAGTAAAAGAAAGGGTTCGCTATGCGAACCCTTCTTAGCGTAAACGACGTAAAGTAGCGCTCTATCTTAAATTGAACTATTATCAATTTTACGGATCGCAACTACCGCAGGTTTTGGTGAATCGTTAGGCTTTAAAGTTGGCCAATTCGAGCCGATTGGAACCTTACGAGTTTGTATAAACTCTTTGCCATCAGTAGTTCGCATTGCAAATTTCCGCGATTCAGATGCCATATCTTTGCGTGTGCCAGCAACTTCGCCTGGGTGCTGCACCGATAAAAATAAAGTTTGTTGATCTTGCGAGAAAAATGGGCCTGTAGTTTCGCATTCCATTGGTCCAAAACCAAACAGAAAAGCCTGGCCAAGATCGGCGCCAGATGTCGGCAAGAACCAAATAGAACTATTGCCATACAAACCGCGTAAATCTGACTGACTGACGAGCTTATCTGATTTGTCCTTACGATTGGGAATCGCGCGATTGTACTTATCGCTGGACATATCAGTTACCATCCAGACATTGCCACCGCGATCGATCGCTAAGTTATCAGGATTGGCAAAACCTAAACCGCCTTCGGCTGGCTCTCCGCCTGTGGCAACCATCGACCATTTAAATTTCATTGCTTCAGGTTTATTAGCTTCTTCATTTAAACGCATGATCCAGCCATATTCGTGTGCTTTTCCATCAGCGCCTTTAAAGATGCGTAGGTCGGGACTGCCATCACTGGAACTAGCAGAACCTGATGTAAAGGCAATGAATAAAGAACCATCAGGCGCAACTTCAGTATCTTCGGGACGCGCCGTACAGGTTGCACCAACTGCATTACCCGCATAGTGAGCATCGATCAAGATTGCGCCTTGTTTCTCGCGATCGCTACCAACATAAAGATCGCCCAAGGTTTTGAATTTAGATTTAAATTCAGTGATTTCTTCTTCTTTAGTAGCTTTAAAAACACCACCTTCTGGACGTTGAGGAAGAGGCAACATTTTCCCTGCAAGTTCATCCAGCTTGTGTGGATTTATGGGCGTAGAAGTTTGCAAGGCAATCCAATTTCCAGTGCCATCAGGATTAAATTTTGCAGCATAGAGCATTCCCGATTCTAATAGTTGGGAATTTGCTTTGTCTTTAGGATCTTTGATAATTCCTTTACTGACAAATTTATAGAGGTGTCCACCACGGCGATCACAACCTGAATAAAATACTAGCGGTTTGTTTGCTTCAGCGCGAACTCCTACTGCTTCATGGCGATAGCGACCTAGCCAAGTGTGTTTTGTCCCATAGTCATCAGGATTTGCAGGATCGATTTCTACCATCCAGCCGTACTTATTGCCAGCCAAGCCAAATACATTGCCAACTCCATTTAACTCGCCATCATCTTTGCTGAACTTCTTTTTGCTAGGATCGAGGGAAGTTCCATCGGACATCACAGGTTCTGGAACAAAGTTTTGGAAGTTCTCCTCAGCGCTAAATACAGTTCCCCAAGGGGTTGTGCCACCCGCACAGTTGTTAAATGTACCAATAATGCGATCGCCGAGCTTATCGACATAGCCGAGTCCCTTCAGTTTACGGAAAATTGCTACTGCGGGGCCAGTTGATTTAAGATAGCGACCATCTTCTAAACCTGAGATTCCAGTCACGCGGCGATCAGATCCAGAATAAGTCCGCTCCCATTTACCTGATACAGTGCGGCGCACAGAAATTACCCCAATGCCAAGATCGATTAGTGCTTCTTTAGCAATTAACTCGATTTTCGATTTGAGAGGATTGCTTGCTTTCAAAGACCATGCATCGATCTCCTTTAAATTTAATGCTTTGATAGAAGAGGCAACTTCATTAAAGGGCAATGCTTTGCCAATAACTTTTTCGTAAGTTTGCTCCCAAGGAATGCTACTAATATATTCAAAGTTGACAGTCAAATAACCTTCATTTTTACTTGTTTCCACTAAAGACAAATAATCGTTGTTATAGCCAAAACGCGAATCCCCGACTTTATCTCCCCATGCAGCGATGACATCATAAACAAAACCTTCAGGTAAAACTAGATCGTCAACCACCTCAAATTTTTTGTAAGCCATAGCCTGTTTTGATAAAGCGATCGCATCTGTTACTAAAGGCATTGCTCCTTTAATCGGTTTGAAGCTCAGCTTTGAAGATGTTGCCGCAAAAGCCGAATTACTTGCCTCGGTTCTCATGAAAGGCATAGAAAATTTGGGAATAAGGCGATTGCTAGCGACGACATCAAATAACATGGCTCCTCCCATTCCCCCTAAAAATGTTAGAAAATCTCTGCGTTTAATAGTCATATTTGTAGGTTTTTTCTAAAGTTACTTTTGTAAGGATTGACAATAGGTCTAACTTTAGCGCCCTCAGTTTAAGGCAAGGTAAAACCCATTGCGAGGCTTCGCCCTGCGACCCTTTTGGTAGCGTGTTTGATAAAAGCTTAATGAACCAATGGCAAAATCAAAGTAATAAAGTAATACACCAACGGTGCAGTAAATACATAACTATCAGCCCGATCAAGAATGCCGCCATGCCCTGGCATAATTTGTCCTGAATCCTTGACCCCAGCATCACGTTTCATCATTGATTCTGTCAAATCACCTAGTAAACCTGCAATCCCAATTAATAGTCCTAAAATTGCACCAGATAGCCACCACTGATGCCAACCCAAACTAAACGCCCAGATAATTGCTGTCGCACAGCAACAAAGTAAACCTGCGATCGCCCCTTCAACAGTTTTTTTCGGACTAATATCTGAAAGTCGAGTCCGCCCAAAAATCTTACCAAAGATGTATGCACCGACATCTGAAGCCCAAATGCAGCAGAAAGCCATCAGTACATAAATACAGCCATAGGATACGGGGAAAGTAATTTTCAAAAAGAAAAGTTGATCAAGATTGCGTAAGTGATTAAAAAAATCAAACTGCTGAAGGCGATCGCTTACCTGATAAATCGTATCGTCACCAATGCCGCGGATACGAATCCAAAAACTAGGTAAATAGCCACCATAAAATAAACCGAGGATCGAAGCCGAAATATCAGCTATTGTGGCAATTCGCGGTTGAAACAGTAGATAAAAGCAAATAAAAGTACCCGCGATCGGGATCACAGCATCCGCTTTTTCTACCGCTAATTGCGAAACTATTAGCAATGCTAAACTGACAAATATTGTGATCTTGCTTGCTGGCACAATTTGTTTGGCACGGACAAGGGCAAAATATTCCATCTGACCAAAAACCACTAACAGCATAAATGCTGCAGTGAAAGCCCAACCACCTAAAGCGATCGCCGCCAATACAAGCGGAATGACAAACAAAGCACTAATAATGCGAGTCCAAGGCATGGAAATAGCACAACTAAAAAAATGGGGAGCGGTAATTAAAACTAAAAATTAGCCACTGTTCAGCATACTCTCATCAAATGTTCAAGCAACAAAATCGTTATGCAAATTTGGGAAGTTTATGTCTAATTCTGAGCCACCATCCAATCAAACCGCAAATGGGAAACCTAACTTGCCCAATAATGTTGATCCGAATAGGCTAGCCAAAAGCTATTATGCAGTGCTAGGTGTCACCCCTTGGGCAAGTGAGATTGACATTCGCCGCGCTTATCGTGATTTGAGTAAGCTTTATCATCCTGATACTACGCAATTACCAAAGGAGATCGCTATTGAAAAGTTTCGTGAAATAAACGAAGCCTACGCTACGATTAGTAATGCTGAACGTCGCAGCGAATATGATCGTTACATCCAATTTTCGCGTTTACAGTACACAAGAGCTAGCAGCAATGGTGTAAAATCACAGAACTATTCTCCAAAGAATCTCCAGACTACAGACGATGACGGGTTGCCTAGCGAACGCCCTTTATCTGGCGGTGAGATGTTTGCACTCTTGTTAATAGGTGCTACTATACTGGGCTGTTTAGTTCTAGTTATTTTAGTTGCATGGCTGCGCGGCGATCCCCTCTTACCCGAAGCGATCGCACCAATACTAGTTTTTCCTTTCTATCTTTCATAAACACTTTCATAACCAACGTCACTTATGGCGCTTCCATCTCCTACTACTGCCCTTTACAATCACCCTCTACCTGCGCTTGAAGCCTGGTTAGACGAGCAAGGGTGTTACCAAGACCAGTCAAATCCAAATGTCTGGCGAGTGACGCGATCATCTTGGCAAGCCGAGATCGTTATGGATGTCGAAGATATTCGTGTGCGTTATATTAAAGATGCCTACGGCGGTAAAGAAATCCAGCGAGCTTTTCCCTATTCACTTAGTCGTCAAGATGTTGAAGATGCAATTTTTACAGGTCCCTAGTTAGCAAATTAGCAATACAGGCTTAATAATATAGGCTAGCAATATAGTTAGAGAGCTTAAGCTCTGTACTTAAAAGTTTTTAAATGTCTTAATGTGAATAACTGCTGCTAAATTGCAAAAGTTTGTTAGCATGTGTGCAAGCAAGACATAAATGATCCAGCTTCACCAAGGTCATTTCCTAGTCTTAGCACAAGTTTTTCCACTTAATTTGATGTTTTTATTTTGGAGGTTCATTGAGTAGAAATTATAACGTTGCCATTTTGGGAGCAACAGGTGCAGTCGGTACAGAGCTTTTGGCTTTGCTAGAACAGAGAAATTTCCCGTTAGATAAGCTAAAGATTTTAGCCTCAGAAAGATCAGCTGGTAAGTCGATTAGTTTTTTAGGTGAAGATTTAATTATCGAAGCGGTTACCGACACTTCTTTTGATGGGGTCGATATTGTGCTTGCATCAGCAGGTGGCAGTATTTCTAAGCAATGGTTGCCGATCGCAGTCAAAGCTGGGGCTGTATCAATTGACAACTCTAGTGCTTTTCGGATGGATCCTGATGTGCCACTAGTTGTACCAGAAGTAAATCCTGAAGCGGCTGCTCTGCATAAGGGGATTATTGCTAATCCTAACTGCACGACAATTTTACTTACGGTGGCAATTTATCCTTTACATCAAGTGCAACCAATTAAGCGGATTGTCGCCGCCACTTATCAGTCAGCAAGTGGCGCAGGTGCAAGAGCCATGGAAGAAGTGAAAGTACAAGCGCAAGCTATTCTAAATGGTGAATCGGCAATGCCTGAAATCTTTCCCTATCCCTTAGCATTTAATCTTTTCCCTCACAACTCGCCGATGACGGATAATAATTATTGCGAGGAAGAGATGAAAATGGTAAATGAAACTCGCAAAATCTTTGGCGATCAAGATATTCGGATTACGGCGACTTGTGTACGGGTTCCCGTATTGCGAGCGCATTCTGAAGCGATTAATCTAGAGTTTAATCATCCTTTTAATCCTGACAAAGCTAAAGAAATTCTGGCTACGGCGCCTGGGGTAATGTTGGTTGAAGATTTTAGCAAAAATTACTTCCCGATGCCAATTGACGCAAGTGGCAAAGATGACGTGTTAGTAGGCAGAATTCGTCAAGATATTTCTCACCCAAATGGTTTGGAACTGTGGCTATGTGGCGATCAAATTCGTAAAGGTGCGGCTTTGAATGCAGTCCAGATCGCTGAATTACTAATTGCCAAGTCTCTTATTTAACTTTCCCTGTACCTAAACTCTTCTGTACCTAAACTCTATTTATGAGTGAAATTGATTTCGGACGTTTACTAACTGCAATGATTACTCCCTTCGATATAGAAGGACAAGTTGATTACGGAAAAGCAGAGAAGCTGGCTGTTCATCTCGTCGAAACTGGAACCGATACGATTGTCGTGTGCGGTACGACAGGTGAATCACCAACCCTAAGCTGGGATGAAGAATATAAGTTGTTTTCGGTGCTAAAGACAGCGATCGCTGGTAAAGCGAAAATAATCGCAGGTACAGGATCGAATTCCACTTCTGAGGCGATCTCGGCTACGACAAAAGCGGCATATCTAGGATTAGATGGTACACTACAGGTAACACCGTATTATAACAAGCCTCCTCAAGAGGGACTGTATGCTCATTTCCGAGCGATCGCCGAAGCTGCACCAGAGCTTCCAATTCTTCTTTATAATGTTCCTAGCCGAACGGGTTGCAAACTAGAACCTGAAACTGTTGCCAAGTTAGCTGAGATTCCTAGCATAGTTGGGATTAAAGAAGCAACTGGCGATCTAGATCAAGCTAGCCAAATTCGCGCCCTTACACCAGCCCAATTTGCAATCTATTCTGGTGACGACTCTCTAACATTGCCCTTGATGGCAGTGGGTGCAAAGGGAGTTGTAAGTGTGGCTTCACATCTGGTTGGCAACCAACTGAAAGCAATGATGCAATCATTTGCTGTAGGTAAAGTTCAAGAAGCTTTGCAAATTCATATTCAGCTTTTTCCTTTGTTTAAGGCTTTGTTCTTAACCAGCAATCCTATTCCTCTAAAAGTAGCTTTGCGAATATTGGGATTGGACACAGGTATAGTGCGATCGCCTTTAGTTGTCGGTAATGCCGAACTCGAAGCAAAGATCAAAGTTGTTCTAAAAGAAGTTGGCATCCTTGCTTAGCTATGCCATAAAACTTTCAATGAACTTATGGGGGAAATTAAATCTTTCTGGTCATTTTATGTAGATTTTTATGTAGATATTTACAGCCACAAAGTTTTTCGTTAACCCATTAATTTGAATCGTTTTGACGATTCTAATACTTTTTTTAGTTTTCTATTTCCTAACTCAAACTTATTCAATTTACAAAATATAACTTATGACTACATCTACTATTCCCGCTCTTAAAATCATTGCTCTAGGCGGACTTCATGAAATTGGCAAAAACACATGGGTGTTTGAATATAACGATGAAATTATGCTGCTTGATGGTGGCTTGTCTTTTCCTGACAATATGATGCCTGGGGTAAACGTGGTCTTGCCTGACATGACTTACTTACGCGAAAACAAGCATAAGATCAAAGGCATGATCGTTACTCATGGTCACGAAGATCACATTGGAGCAATTTCTTTCCATTTAAAGCAGTTTGAAATCCCTGTGATTTATGGTCCTCGTTTGGCGATGGCGCTACTAGAAGACAAACTCCGTGAAGCAGGCGTCCTAAATCGTACGGAACTCCGCCGTGTTATGCCTCGTGATGTTGTGCGCGTTGGCAACAGCTTCTTTGTCGAATTTATTCGCAACACTCACTCGATCGCTGATAGTTTCTCGATCGCGATTAATACTCCTGCAGGTATGGTGATTCATTCTGGAGACTTCAAAATTGACCATACTCCTGTTGATGGAGAATATTTTGACCTTGCGCGTCTAGCGGAACATGGTGAAAAAGGAGTGCTCTGCTTGATCAGCGATTCTACCAATGCCGAATTGCCAGGCACTACTCCTTCAGAGCGCGCCGTGTATCCTAATCTAGAGCGTTACATCGTAGCAGCAAAAGGTCGGGTAATCATCACTACTTTTGCTTCTTCAGTCCATCGCGTAAATATGATTTTGGACATTGCCGATAAACAAGGTCGGGTGGTTGGTGTAGTCGGGCGCTCAATGCTCAACGTGATTGCTCATGCGCGCAATCTTGGTTATATCAAGTGCCGCGATGATCTGTTCCAACCTCTGCAAAATCTGCGTCATTATCGCGATGACCAAATTCTGATTTTGACAACAGGTTCTCAAGGTGAGCCGATGTCAGCGTTGACACGTCTATCAAATTCTAGCCATAAACAATTAGAGATTCGTCAAGGCGACACGGTTATCTTGTCAGCCAATCCGATTCCAGGTAACACAATTCCTGTAGTTCGCACAATTGATCGCTTAATTGCCCTTGGTGCAAATGTGATTTACGGCAAAGACAAGGGACTTCACGTTTCGGGACATGGTTCTCAAGAAGATCATAAATTAATGTTGGCTTTGGTACGTCCTAAGTTCTTCTTCCCTGCCCATGGTGAATTGAGAATGCTGAAGCAACATGCAAGAATGGCTGAAAGTATGGGTGTTCCTAGCGAAAATATCGTAATTGCCGAAAATGGCGATGTGGTTGCAGTTTGCCCTGATTATATGAAGGTTGTCGATAGAGTTCCTTCTGGTGTTGAGTTAGTGGATTCTTCCCGCGACGGCATGGTCAAAGGTGATGTATTACGCGATCGCCAACAAATCGCAGGTGATGGCATCTTTACGATCGCTGTATCGGTTGGGTTAGACGGCAAGCTCTCTACGCTTCCTGACATTCAACTCAGTGGTGTAGTGTTGCCAATGGAGCGCTCAGAGATTATTGCGTCAGTTGCTAGAGCGATCGACAATTCTTTAGCCAACTGCTGGGGCAACTTTGCTCGCAATGTCGGCTCTCTGGAAATCGACTGGATTGGTTTACGTGGTCAACTTGAACGCGACCTCACTCGTGTATTGCGTCAACAAATCCAAAGCAAACCGATGATCGTGTTCTTATTACAAACTCCTCCAAATTCTACTCAATCTGCTCCTGCACCAGCGGCTAAGCCTAACGCTTTAGGCGTGACCTTAAAATCAGGTAATGGGAATGGGAAGGTCGTTAAGAAATCTGAAACTAATGAAACTAATGGCAAAAGTGCAGCAGTAGCAACTGTAAATAGTACTGTCAATAGTACTGTTGCTGAACCTGCAACTACTGGTACTACTAGCGCTGGTCGCCGCAAACGTACGGCGGCAACAGTTTAAGAAAAAGGGGCGCTTAGCGCCCCTTTTTCTTTAGAGGTGGTGGTATATTTAGCAAGTTTAATGATCTCGTGCGCTAAGCTCATGCTCGAACCTATCTGGTCTTATGTGACTCCTGGTATTCCCGACGAATTATTTGATCGCTTGCCAGGTATCCCGATGAGCAAATGCGAGACACGCTTATTGATCATTGGTCAATTGCGCCTTAAGGCAGATTCAGTGCTATGGGATATTGGCGCAGGCACAGGTACAATTCCAATTGAGACAGGTTTGTTATGTCCTAAGGGCAAAATCGTAGCGATCGAACGTGATGAAGATGTGGCTGGTTTGATCGCTAAAAATTGTCAAAAATTTGGAGTAGAGAATGTCCAAATTCAGATTGGTAGCGCACCAGAATGTTTGACTAGCCTGACGGAAGAGCCCGATCGCATTTGTATTGAGGGTGGACGATCAGTATCAGAAATTTTGGAATATTGTTGGCAACGTTTGCAGATTGGCGGAAGGGCGATCGCTACTACTAACAGCCTTGAAGGGCTATATGCAATTTCTGAAAGTTTTGCCAAATTGCAAGCGCGAAGTGTTGAGGTTGTTCAGTCTTCCGTTAACCGATTAGAAACTCGTGGCAATCGCCAAGTTTTCGCCGCCGTTAGTCCCATGTTCATTATTAGCGGCGAAAAGCTTTAAAAAAGCAGGGCGCTAAGCGCCCTGCTTTTTACTTTTCAGGAAATTTCGCGAATTTGCGGTTTTCCATCCTTAAATTCACCGACTAAAATCAGATCGGTAACACCAAAAAATATTCCGTTTTCGACGACACCAGGGATGTTATTCAAAGTCTTTTCAAGCTCGGCTGCATCAGCGATCGCATCAAAAGTTACATCCAAAACCATATTGCCTTGATCGGTAATCACAGGACCATCTTTCTTTACACCCATTCTTAGTTCGGGCTTGCCACCTAGTTTTTCAACGGCTCTAGTTACAGGAGAAACTGCCATCGGTAGAACTTCAATTGGCACAGCAAAGGTTGAGCCAAGCTTATCTACCAATTTCGACTCATCAACTACCACAATAAACAAGGTAGCTAACGAATCGATAACTTTTTCGCGGGTATGAGCCGCACCACCGCCCTTAATTAAAGTCTTGTTAGGATCGACTTCATCAGCACCATCGATCGCCACATCTACGCGATCGACATCATCCAGACTGCGAATGGGAATTCCATATTTTTTGCCCAATACAGATGCTTGGAAAGAGGTAGGAATACCCACGATGTCAGTTAGCTCACCTGTCGAAATACGTCTACCTAACTCCTCAATCGCAAAAGCAGTAGTCGAACCAGTGCCTAAGCCAACCACCATGCCAGACTTGACTCGTTGCGCCGCCGCAATTCCAACTTCTTTTTTTAACTTTTTAATATCTTCAGCAGAAATACTCATTAGAAATACTTATTTATAAACTTTAAAGCATCACTATTAATCCTATCGCACGAAGCGCCGCTCTCCTTTGTTTGTAAATGTGTTATATGATACAAATAGCTAGCAAATTGCCTAACAACATTTACGCCTTAATGCTGATTACGCTTCTGTCAATATTTAAGCTACAAATAGTAACGGGTGGGTCGAAGTTTATGATCAGAAATATATCTAAATATTGCAAAGATTAAATTCTTTTATAAATTCTTCTATTAATCAAAAATTTTGTAGTCTTATGAAAAGGTTAACTTATATTAGTAATTTCTCAAAATCACTTACTAAAAAAGAAATTGAAAACATTGCGACTATCTCTCAAACTAATAATTCTAGAGAAGGAATTACAGGAGTTTTACTAAGTTGCAATGGGATTTTCTTTCAGATTTTAGAAGGGGACGAAGAGAGTATTGATCGACTGTACGAAAAGATCTTAAAAGATGACCGTCATGATCAAATTTTATGTTTAAAATCTGAGTTTAATGTTAGTGAGCGTCGTTTCCCAGAATGGTCAATGGAATCAATTGTATTAGATGAGAACAATGATATTTTGCTTCAACCAATTAAGATTTTGTTGCAAACTTTGGGTGAATCACAAGCAACTTTAGCGACTTATACTCAATCAGAAGTGTTAAAATCAATTGAAAAAGGACTTAATCCGCTAACGCTTCCACCTCGTTATACTGAAAAGATCATTTTCTTTGCTGATATTGTTAGCTTTACTAGTATAACGGAAAAACTTGAGGTAGCAGAAGTTGTTGATTTACTGAATCAATTTTTTGCAATTTGTACTAAAGCGATCGCCGCAAGAGGAGGAGAAGTTAATAAGTTTATTGGTGATTGTGTAATGGCGTATTTCGATGGTGATCTCGCTGATGAAGCTTTGCAAGCAAGCTTAGATATTCTCTCTGAGTTAGAAATTTTACGCAATCAAGCGCCTATGAGTAGTCCATTACGAGTTCTGTACATTGGGATTGGACTATCTAAAGGAACTGTTCTTGAAGGAAATATCGGTTCTCAAACTAAGAAAGAATATGCTGTGATCGGCGATGCTGTTAATGTTGCGTCAAGAATTGAAGCTCTCACAAGAGAGTTAAATCGATTTTTACTATTTTCTGCGTCTGTCCGCATGAACCTAAGCGATCGCTGGAAACCTGTTCGAATAGGCGACTTTCATGCAAAAGGAAGAGAAGAAATAGTTGAAGTTTATTCAATTGATGATCTTTTAACCTTTCAGAAATCTGATTTTCATAAGCTGAAGCAAGAAATTAAGCAGCATTTAGAACTAATTAGCTGTTAATTATTGTACGATCGCTTTGTACGATCGCTATTAGCGAATACAATAACGTCATGATATCAAACCTTTTAGATAACCGCTATCGCGTCACTAGCGTCTTAGGCAGTGGCGGCTTTGGTGAAACCTATTTGGCTGAAGATACTAAGATGCCATCTAACCGCCGTTGTGTGATTAAGCAACTTAAACCCGTTGCCGACAATCCGCAAATGTATGAATTATTGCAACAAAGATTTCAACGCGAAGCAGCCGTACTCGAAACATTGGGTGAAGAGAGTCGCTACATTCCTAAACTTTATGCTAACTTTACGGAAAACGGGTTATTTTATCTTGTCCAAGAATGGATTGATGGATTAACCTTAGCTGAAACAATCGAAAGTAAGGGCAAATGGAATGAAGATGCGGTCAGAAAATTGATGATCAGCATTCTTCACACTCTAATTTATGTCCATGATCGCGGTATTATCCACCGTGACATTAAACCCGACAACATTATTTTACGGGCTGGTGAGCCTGTATTGATTGATTTTGGGGCAGTTAAAGAAACACTAAATATCATTACAGTGCCAAATTCTGGTCAGCAAGTCCATTCGATTGTGATTGGCACTCCAGGGTTTATGGCTTCGGAGCAAGCAGCAGGTAGACCATTTTTTGCAAGCGATCTCTACAGTCTAGCTTTGACCGCCATTTTTGCGCTCACAGGACAATATCCTCAACAGTTAGGCACTGATTCGCAGACAGGGGAAGTTCTCTGGCAGAGTCAAGTTATGGAGATTAGTACAGATTTAAAAGAAATATTTACAAAGGCTCTGCAATTTGATCCACGCGATCGCTATAGTTCGGCTAGAGAGATGCTCGAAGCGATGCAGCCAGAGCCACTATCAGGCTCATTATCAGGCAAAGTCATTCCTAAATCCGTTCCTATTCGTCCAGCCATGTCAAATATGCAGACTGTCGCTGTGACTCCTAGAGGATATACACCGCCTGCAATTCAAAATGAATCCGTCTATGTTTACCAATCACAGCAAGATCCCAAGAAGAAAATTGTTGGTCAGTTATTGGCAACCGTAATTGTCGGAGGGGCGATCGGAGCCGTAATCGCGCTAGGCGTAGTTGTCTCTCAAAATGGCGGCATAGTCGCACTCTGGAATAAGATTTCTCCTTTTAATAAACCTGTGGCAAAGGTTCCATTCTATTTCCTCGCTGATTCTGCTTTTGAGGATATAGATAAAGCTAATCTTAGAATCGAAAGACTGCGATCGCAAGGATATAAAGATGCAGGTATATTTAAAATAGCTGACTATCCAAACCTAGGTAACAGTCCATGGCAGCAAGTATATACAAGTCAATTTAATGATATTGATAGCTGCATCATCAAACTCAAAGAACATAGTAAATATGTTAATGATGCCTATTGCGCTTGGGCTAGTCCCAATGTTAAAGACCAAGTGCAAAGAATTTCTGGCAAGGAGTTACAACCTAATCCATCGCCTTCGCCTACAGCGTCACCAACGCCAACCGTTACTCCTACCCCCACACCCACACCAATCCCAACTCCAACTAAATCACCTGTCAGACCTTCACCAGAAAATGCAATTAGGGATTATTACAGCCAGATTAATGAGCGTCAGTTCCAATCTGCATGGCGAGATTTAACACCACAATTTCAACGCGATCGGGCAAGTGGATATAACACTTTTACCAACTGGTGGAGTACTGTGGATAAAGTCTCAATCAATGGAGCAAGGCTGGTTGAATCTAAAGAAAATTCCGCGATCGTGGATATCGATCTGACCTATCAAAAAGGTAAGCAAATTTTCCCTGAAACTCTGCGAATGTCTTTAATATGGAATGAAGCTTCAGGACAATGGCAAATCAACGAAACCAATCGACAATAAACTCAAATATTAACTAACTCTCCTTGTACTCCGTAACAACTGCTGATCGCACATCTCTTGACTAGTCGCAGGCTCTAGACAAGCAAACCCCTGACAAACCATCGCGATCGCATTAGGATTAGGTAAATGTTGATCGATTCGTAACATTACAGAGGGAAGATATTGCCGATTGAGATAGGCATATTGAGTAGGATTAGTGCGGACAAGCGTATGATTGCGGAAGCAGTCAAAAGCGACTAACAGACTCGGACAAGCGACAGGACTATTCATAATCACATGACCAAATCGTTTCAGCGCTAATTCAGCGCGATCTAGATATTCTAGCTTCTCAGTTAGACTTGCCAAGCGAACTAAATTAGCGATCGCGATCCCATTTGGCGATGGCGTCGCATTATCTTGATAGTTGCGCTCTCGCAATAGTAAATGCTGACTCGATTCGCTAGTTGTGTTGAAAAAACCGCCAGACATGGCATCCCAAAAATCACGATCAAACTCTGCTTGGATCGCGATCGCTTGTTGCAAATAGAAATCCGCCTCTTCAGGAATTGCTTGATGCAAATCGAGAAGCGCTTTAATTAGCAAAGCATAATCCTCCGACTGAGCCGCCACCGCCGCTTGACCTTCATAATTAATCCTTTGTAAACGCCCTTCAATCCATTGATTTTCCAAGATAAATTTGGCAGCATTAACCGCAAGTTGTTTATAAATCGGCTTTTGGAAAGCACGATAGGCGACAGCTAACCCTGAAATCATCATTGCATTCCAAGCAGTGATCGCTTTGGTGTCAGTTACAGGTGGCACACGCCCTTCCCAATCAATTTCACGGATATTTTCTTGGCTACGGGCCACAGGAAATGCATCGGTTGGACGCGAAAATTCTCCATAGCGATGGCGAAATAACTTGCTCAGACTAGCTTCAATTTTTGGCGACAGTTCTCCAAGCTTTTTACGTTGCAGCACATTGGTTTCTTCAAAATTGCCATTTACGGAAATCGTAAATTCTTGAATTAATAGATCAAGTTCTGTTGCACTAAAAATCTTCTTCAGTTCCGCATAACTCCATACCCAAAATTTACCTTCTCTACCCTCACTGTCAGCATCTTGAGAAGCATAAAAACAGCCTTCTTCAGTCAACATTTCGCGTTGAAGCCAAGTTGCGGTGAGGTCACAAGCTCTAGCGATCGCAGGTTCTTGTAATCCCGATAGCCAGAGATCCGCTAGATATTCCATAATCAAACCACTGTCATAGAGCATCTTCTCAAAATGCGGCACTGTCCAAGTATGATCGACCGTGTAGCGATGCCATCCGCCTGCAACATGATCAAAAATACCACCAAGAGCTAAGTCTAGACCACGCTGTTTAGATTTGTCATAGAGAATAGTTTGATTAGATTCAAACCGACTCGCTCTTAATAGAAAGCTGGCATAGGGAATCATCGGGAAACAAGTTCCATACTCACGATTGGTGACTACTTCCGCACATTTGGCAATTCCATTTGCTAATACATCATCACTGATAATCGGTACAGGCGTGAGTTTGTTGACTTGGTGCAGATTACGAACGATTTGCTCTTTGTAATCCTGAATATCTTCATGACGGTCGTAATAAATTTCGCGAATTGATTGCAACACTCGCAAAAAACCTGGTCGTCCATAACGTGGCTCAATCGGGAAATATGTCCCTCCATAAAAGGGAACCAAGTCATCGGGAGCAAGAAATAGATTTAAGGGCCAGCCGCCACTTTCGCCCATGATTTGTACAGCTTGCATATAGATGCTATCTAGATCTGGACGTTCCTCGCGATCAACTTTAATGGCAACAAAACGATCATTCATATAGTCTGCAATTACAGTGTCTGAAAAAGCCTCATGTTCCATCACCGTACACCAATGACAACTAGAGTAACCAATCGACAAAAAAATTGGTTTATTTTCAGTTCGCGCTTTTTCTAAAGCTTCGTCGCCCCACGGATACCAAGCGATCGGGTTGTCAGCGTGTTTACGTAGATAAAGGCTTTGCGACTGCGCGAGACGATTGGGCATAGAGCAAAATTTGGCTGTGAGACTAAGATTTGTGGTAACGATAACGTATCTAGAGTGTAACTCTTTCTGATATGTGCAACCAAGTGTTATTTGTAGTAGGTTTGCAAAGAAACAGATAAAAAACGAGATATACCTCGTCCATATTGAAAACCGAAGTTTTTAATATGGACAAAAAGAAAAACCCGAAGCGGGGCTTCGCCCTGCGACCCTCTAGAAAAACTACGGGTTTCATCCTAGACGCGGTTTAGTATATTAGGGATTATAAAATATTTCCGATCGCGTATCTAATATCAATGCCAAGAAAGCGCAAATCATTTAGGTGCTAAAGCGAGATTATTTGATGTAATCATCTGAGTGCGTTCCCAGCGAAACTTACGATCTGATGCTTGAATTTGTAAATCATTAATACTGGCAAATCGCCTCATCATCAAACCGTTATCAGCAAATTCCCAGTTTTCGTTACCATAAGCACGATACCAAGATCCAGACTCATCATGCCATTCATACTCAAAACGCACGGCAATCCGACTATCCATAAAGCACCAAAGCTCTTTCTTCAGCCGATAGTCTAGTTCTTTCTTCCATTTACGTTTAAGAAATTCTCTAATTGCATCGCGTCCATTCAGAAACTCTGAACGATTTCGCCATTCGGAGTCTTCTGTATATGCAAGAGCTACCCGATCTGGATCGCAAGTATTCCAAGCATCTTCAGCCCCTTGCACTTTAGCTTTAGCGGTTTCTAAAGTAAAGGGTGGGAGCGGAGGTTTAGTTTCCATGATTTTCAGAATTAGTTAATAAGAGTGGATAGATGAGAATTTCTGTTTTTTAGAAAGACTTTTAGGCGCTGAGGATAATCCTCGACAACTGCTTGTTGTACGGATGGACGAGATTGTAAAGCCTGTCGCCATGCATTCAAGTTGGGAGTGTCGGTAAAAACACCAAAATCGGCGATTGCATCCAAGACATCAAAATAGCGAAATATCGGTGCATAGGTAGCATCAACTAAAGAGAATTTATCACCAGCAAAATAGAGATTTGGTTCACGATGATCTTCGAGCCATTGAAATTTATCGCGAATTTCTTGGCACTTCATCTCAAAAGCTTCGGCATTAGGAGCATTGTAAAAACCTGCGATCGCATTGAGAATATTAGAACCATATTCAATCCAAGCACGATGTTTGGCTTTGGTTAAAGGATCATTAGGATGAAGCGAATTGGGCGTAACTTCATCTAAATATTCACAAATTACGGCTGATTCAAATAGGATTTCGTTCTCAACTTTGAGTAAGGGAACTTTGCCTAAAGGCGAAATTTTTAGAAACCAGTCGGGCTTATTTGCTAAATCGATATAGGTGCGATCGTGGGGAATATCTTTTTCTAATAAGGTAATTACGGCTCTCTGAACGTAGGGACAGAGATAATGGCTGATTAGTTCAAATTGCGACATTGAGATACTCCTGTTTCAATAAATTTTTGCCAAGTTGGATTTGGCTTCCAGATAGCGATCATTGAAGCATAGGCTTCTGATTCCGAAATCCCCTCGATCAGGTGACGATAGAGATACACAAATGCTGAAACGCGCATATTCATCGCACAATGGACAAAAATCGGGCGATCCTTATGTGTTTTCATCACATCACAAAAGCTAGTAAAGTCTTCCATGGTGGGATTATCCCAAACTACAGGAATGTTAAGATAATCCATTCCTAAAGATGTAACGATCGCCTGTTCCTCTGGCAAAGCATTAGAGGCAGTTGGTGGTACTAAATTGAGAACAGTTTGATATCCTGCCCGATGAATCAAGCTAAATTCTGCGGCGGTTGGTTGTCCACTTGTGGCTAACTTGTCGGAGATATATCGGTAATTAAGTATGTCAGCGATGCCATTTTTAGGGCGAAGACGGGATTGTACGATCTGCCATAGCGATCGCCCGTACAATTGAGTTTTAAAAAAGCCTTGAGTTTTCATACCATCAAAATAGTAAGTAATTTGATTTAACAGATCATCTTAATGTTGTTTATTTTTAAATTATTTAGTTGCTGAAACTTCAATAACTTGAATCGATTAATAATCGAAATGTCTTCACACACATTATGATAACTAGCTAGACAAAAATCGAGCAGTCATAAGGTGTTCTTTTTTTTACGAAAAAATCCTTTACTTATAGTTCCATACTACTATCTCATGTTAACTATTGAAACGACTGAATTTTTATTGCTGATTGCTGGCGTTGTTGCAATGTTGGCAAGACGGTTTCGATTGCCTTATAGCGTTGGATTAGTTTTTGCTGGAATCCTTTTAGCGTTATCACCATTCGCACCAAATATCCAACTAACCAAAGAACTGATCTTCAATGCCTTCCTGCCGCCGCTAATCTTTGAGGCTGCCTTTTATATTAATTGGAAAGAACTGCGTAAAGACTTACCTGTCGTCATCACATTGGCAACTGTAGGGGTGATCTTGTCAGCAGGAATTACCACACTTGGGATGCACTATTTAGCCAATTGGGAATGGATTCCATCTTTGCTATTTGGTGTATTAATTGCTGCTACCGATCCAGTTTCAGTCATTGCGACATTCAAAGAGGCTGGTGTGCATGGACGACTGCGACAATTAGTTGAAGCCGAAAGTTTATTTAACGATAGTACGGCTGCTGTGGCTTTTGGAATTGCGATCGCGATCGCTACAGGAGAGAATCTTAGTCCGATGGGAATTACCCAATCATTGGGGATGTCCGTAGTCGGCGGATTGGTTTGTGGAGCGATAGTGGCTGGTAGTGTTTTAGCATTAGCTGGACGCACTGAGGATCATTTAGTAGAAATCACCTTCACAACTATTGCTGCTTATGGTTCTTTTTTACTAGCAGAACATTTGCATTTTTCAGGAGTGCTGGCAACACTGACGGCTGGATTAATTGTGGGAAATATTGGTTCCTTGGGTGCGATCAAGGGTAGGGAAGCGGTTGAATCTTTTTGGGAATATGCTGCTTTTGTGGTGAATTCTCTGATTTTTCTATTAATGGGAATGTTGGAAGCCCACCAAAATTTTACCTTGATCTTAATACCTATTGGCATTGGCATCATTTTTGTTACATTGGGACGGGCTATTTCAACCTATCTTTGTTGTGCTTTTTTTGTTGGATCTACACTGAAAGTGAAAACATCCCATCAACATATTTTATTCTGGGGTGGATTACGCGGTGCATTATCTCTGGCTTTGGCGTTAGGTTTGCCATCTGAATTACCCCATCGCGATGAGATTGTGACGGTATCATTTGCAGTTGTTGCTTTTTCTGTTTTTGTCCAAGGTTTAACAATTACAACATTTCTTCGAGTGATGGGTGAAATTTTACCATCTGTGACTGGTCAGTCAACTCAGGACAGAGATGTAAACCCTTGACTTGTAAGGCTTTGCAGTTAAATTGCTGATAAAATATAAACCCGTTATAGAATCTGGCTTATAACTTCACATCCCGAATTGTCAACTCAGTTCCCTCATTTTAGGATTGCTATACACTTGTAACTTTGGACTAAATTTAATGGAATCTGAATCAATTGATGCTCGTTCATCTGTACGCCAGAGTATCGAAGTGAATTCTACACTCTCAATACCATACATAGTCATGAATTCTCTCGCAACAATTGTTGCTTGTTATGGACTAATTGCTGATAGCACAGCCGTTGTTATAGGGGCAATGATTATTGCCATGCTCCTCGGACCGATCATCGGAGTGGCTCTTGGTTTGGTTGAAGGCGATAATCAGATCCTTGGGAAAGCATTGTTAGCAGAAATTGTTGGTGTTTTAATTGTACTTATCATTGCTGCGATCGTTGGCAAGATCCATGAGGATGTTCCGCTAGGGAAAGAAATTTTTTCGCGCACGGCTCCAAATATTTTAGATTTAGTGATCGCATTAGCAGGTGGTGCTGCGGGTGCTTATGCTACTGTATCCCCGCGACTGAGTGTTGGCTTAGTGGGTGTCGCAATATCTACAGCACTAGTACCACCGCTTTCGACCTGTAGCATTCTGCTAGTAAGAGGAGAATTCCAATTGGCTACGGGTTCATTTCTACTCTTTTTTGCCAATTTAGTATCGATTCAAGTAGCGTCCGCTATCGTTCTTTGGCTGCATAAATATGACAAAATCACTAACTCTAATCAAGGCTTAAAAAAAATTCTATTGAGGAATGCAGTTAGCTTTGTGATACTTTTTTCTCTAATCATATCTTTAGGATTTAACTTTCAATCTTCACTTGCAAAACAAAAGTTTGAGATTGAATTCCGTAGTAGACTTATTCAAGGTTTATCAAACATACCTAGTACTTATTTGAGCGAGTTAAGATTTGAGCCAAATGGTAACAATTTAATAATTACAGCTGTTGTTAGAACACCTCGTCTTATCACTCCTAATGATGTTGCCAACCTCGAATCGAAACTGCCACAATTAGCTAACAAATCTGTCGAGTTAAGGGTGCGTTCAATTTCTGTTAGAGTCATTAATAAGAAAGGCTACATTGATGAAGAACAAAAAAATATAGACGAAGCAAAAATTGGACAATAAGTTCAGAAGTTGTTATCTTTTTGTCGAACAGAGCCTCGATATTTAATTTGTATTAATGTTCTCAGAATCGCCACGTTTAAGAGAGATAGATTAACTCAGATGTCCCGTTTTGACATAAATCACGCAGCCCGAACGACTGAAGGGATTATGCTTGCTGTCGGGAGGATTGCGAAGCCAAGTTCCCTTGGGATAACTGCCAAACTCATCTTCAAAAACTCCATCAAGGACAAAAATCTCTTCTCCTCCCATATGACGGTGATATTGAAACTGCGTACCTGCATCCCATTTTACAAGAGCTACATTTTCGGCTCCGTAACTATGGAGCGGCCTTACTTGCAATCCTTTAACTAATCCATTAATCCAAGGCGTTTGAGTTGTGGCGATCGCCACACGCTTTTGGTCATCAGGATGCATTTGTCGTAGCTTAACTAAGATCATGCAACCATCTTTGCTAAAAGGTGTATGGGTTGAATCAACAGGATTACGAATGTAAGTACCCGCAGGATAATCACCATGCTCATCAGAGAAAATCCCCTCTAGCACTAAAAATTCTTCGCCACCGCCATGAGTATGCGCCGCAAAATAGCTATTAGGAGCATAACGCACTATAGAAGTTGCCCTTGCGACTTCTTCCCCATCACGCTCTAGCATACGGCGTTGCACACCGAGCATTGGTGAATCTACCCAATCAAGGATTTCGCTTTCGATGACAACTCGTTGACTAAAATCTGCGTGAAGTTTCATAATTATGTATTCTTTGTCTCAGCAAGCAGTTTCTCTAGCTCATCAATTCTAGCTTGCATTGCATCTACTTCTGATTGCGAATAGCGTACAGGAATATGCTGAGGACAGTTCCAATCCCAACCTTCAATTTCAAAAATGATCGCCCGTTCTACAGTAGCAGGATAGTCAGCATCCTGAACTTGCGTAAGGATAACAGGATCGTCCTCGACAATCCTGGCGCGACCAATAATCTTGAGACGGCGACGATTGCGATAATCCATCAGAAATAAAAATGCGTGATCGTTTTCTGAGAGATTACCAACCGATATATATTGGACATTACCGCGATAATCAGCAAAGCCTAAGGTGCGATCATCAAGGATCTTTAAAAATCCTGCTTTGCCGCCGCGAAACTGGATGTAAGGATAACCATTGGATGTGATAGTTCCCAGATAAAATCCTTCCATACTAGAAATGAATTCTGCTAAATCGGGATTAATAGAATTATTGTCAGCACCCTTAGCTACAAAGCGTTCGTAGTTCTCACGAGAACCCATTTTTTCTTGCATGGCTTTTACGGCAGGGGTAAAAGCGATCGTGCCAAATTGACGGGGCATAATTAATTCCTCATATACTTTTGTAGTTCTTGAAGATGTTTTTTACAATCGATCACACTATCTATTGGGTACAAGCGATAAGCTTGTAAATAATTCCTTAGCCATTTCCACATAATAGATTACTCCATGCCTGATAAAACGACTTTTCCGATTAGATGGATTGGTGGATTGAGATAAATTCAAGGCGATCGCTTTCATTAATGGCTCCAATAAAAATTTTAAGTTGCTGTAATTGATAAGTCTAGAACCTGAATCACAGAGTGAAGTGCTGCCGATGTTGCAGGATCTACCAACTGATTTTGAGCGTTAAACTTATTGGAAATCGCAGGAATACAGAGTATCGTTTCTTCTGTGATATTTGCCATCATCACCCTCAGCGTTTGCACCAGTGAAGCATTAGCTTTGTCGCCACCACTGCTCGACGGCGATACGCTAATCACCGCAGTCGGCTTATGCATAAACTCGCCAGAGGAGACAATCCAATCGAGGGCATTTTTGAGAACGCCAGGAATACCATGAGCATATTCGGGTGTGCAGAAGATTACGCCGTCAGCCTCTTGAAGATGATTACGCCAATCAAGTACTGGCGCTAATGCTTCATCGCGATCAATATCAGGATTAAAATGAGGTAGGTTCCCAATACCCTCATAGATAGAAATATTGATAGTGTTGGGAGCTACACCTAACATAGTTCTTAGGATTGCTGTGCTAGATGATACAGAACGCAGACTGCCTGAAATTGCTAAGATTCTAGTCATTTTAAAAACTTACCAAGATTTTGGCACTAGGAATTTGTAATAAACAAATTCTAAACTGCTATGCCATAGGAATATAGCCCGAAAGTTGTTTAATTCGTTCCATCCAATTCAAAACATGAGTGTAGGGAGCAAGTTCAATTTTGCCATCGCCAGCAAGTGCGATGTAGGGATAAATGGCAATGTCAGCAATTGTCGGGTGATCGCATTCTAGCCAATCCCTTGTACTCAAATGCTGATCGAGTTGTCTAAAAATAAATTCTGATTTTTGAGTAGCCCGTTCAATGTTAATCTTGGTTCCCTCACCAAACAAATAGAAGAGTCGCGCATTCTCAGGACCTTGTCGCACTTCACCTGCCGCCGTCGATAACCAACGAATTACTTGCGCCATTGGCAGAGCCTCATTTGGTAGCCACTTCTCGTCGCCATATTTTCGCGCTAGATAGACTAGAATCGCTTGAGCATCTGCAAGTTGAGTTTCTCCATCTACAAGCAAAGGCACTTGTCCAAAGGGATTCATCGCCAAATATTCTGGTGATTTGTGTTCTCCCTTTATCAAATCAACTCTGACCCATTCATATTCAAGGTTGAGAAGTGACAATAGCAAACGTGCCTTGTAGCAGTTACCAGAGATTTCGTGACCATATAGCTTAATCATTGTAGTTTCTGTTGTTGTGAGGAGGTTGTAAGGAAAATTTGTTTTGTACCGTTCGTTCGGTACATTAATACTGTACCGTTCGTTCGCTATAATTGTCAATAGCTCAATTAAATTTTTTGATTATTTCTGATCCATGTCTAAGCAAACCCATATTCCATCTCTATTAAAGCTTTTTCGCCAGTTTGGTTACGAGGGAGTAACTTTAACTAAAATTTCGCAAGAAACAGGTTTGGGGAAAGCGAGCCTCTATCATCATTTCCCCAAGGGCAAGGCGGAGATGGCTGAAGCAGCGCTTTCTTATGTAAATCAATTTTTTGAGGACAGTATTTTAAAAATTCTTACGGTTGATGATTCTTCTAGAATTCATCAAGTAGAAGTGATCGCTAAATTTGAGTTGATGTGTGAGAATTTGGCGATTTTCTTTAATGAAGGTGAGAATTCTTGTCTCTGGGCAGTTTTGTTAATGGAGCGATCAAGCGACGATCTCTTTCACAAGCAAATCTATCAAGCTTTTTCGATGTGGATTGAGGCGATCTCAAAGGTACTTGTTGCTTTGGGCTTAGAGGAAAAATTAGCAAGAGAAAGAGGCGAAGATGCTGTGATCGCTGTTCAAGGTGCTTTGATCGTGTCTCACGGTTTAAAAGATTTCAGTCCATTTCAGAGAATTTTGAAAAATCTACCGCAACAACTTTGTCAAGATATTAGCAAAACCCAAAGAATGTGTTTTCATGGGATCGCTGTCGATGAGTTAGCGTTGGGTTAGAAAGTTATTGCGATCGCCAATAATTTGTATTGAGCGGTAAGCGATCGCTAATAACTTTCCGACATTGAGATAATTAGCTCCACAGAATTATGTATTATTTAGGTAAGGTGCTTCATTTTTAATCCATTCCTTGAGATTGCTTGGGACTGTCGTGAAATGTACATAAATTTGTTTGATATGTGGCGATCGAGTTTGAGAAATGGCAGCGATCGCGAGTTTGTTCTCTAATCCTAAATGTTCAGATATTACTTGGTCTAAGATCATTGGACTTGATTGTTGATGCTTTAACACTTTGGCATAGATTTCACCTTCAATCTCTAGCTGTTCATCTTGGTCGTAAATTTGGAGATGGATTTTGAGATTGGTTAAAACAGGAACTTCCTGATCACAAAACATCTCTGCACCATAAGCAGAAAGTCGTCGCAGTTCACCTTCAAACATTTCTGTACCTAAATGCTTTTCTTCTAAAACGCGATAAGTGATTGGAATTGGAATTGGTAATACTTGTAACAATCCACTAATTGATGGAAGCTGAAGATTATAATCACCACCGATTCCCCAGATATCGTAGATAGAGATCGGTTGCGATACACCTTTGGGTTCTACTTCCATTGAGCCATTAGTTTGTGCGATTTCCTTAACTTCGTGATAGGTAGTTTCCGCAATCAAAATCTGACCACCAACGGTGTAGGATTCAATTCGTGCTGTCAGATTAACGTGATTGCCAACGACAGCATATTTGGCGCGAGACTGCGAACCGATATTACCTGCAACCACTTCGCCCGTATTGATGCCGATGCCCATCGCAATTTCTGGCAATCCCATTTCCGTAAGCTTTTGATTTACAGATCGCATGGCTAATTGCATAGCGATCGCACTAGCTACCGCTCGCTCTGCATCATCTTCACGATAAATCGGCGCACCAAATAGCACCAGAATCGCGTCCCCAATAAATTCATCAATTGTGCCTTGATAGGGAGCGATCGCGTCGGTCATGGCGCCAAGAAAAACATTGAGAATTTCTACTACTTTTTCGGGTGGCATCTTTTCGGAAATAGTGGAAAAGCCGCGCAAATCACACATCAGAATTGACACTTTGCGGCGATCGCCTCCCAGTCTCAAACCCTCAGGAGTTTCTAATAAGGTTTTGACCACGGCATCAGTCAAATAGCGACTGAAATAAGTACGGATTTGCGCCGCCGTAATCGCTAAATAGCTAGTCACGATCGCCCCACCGCCAAGAAAAGCAATCATCGCAGGGACAAAAGGCAACCACCAACCATAGCTTAAGGCAATAAAACAAGTAGCAACTAAAATCCCTCCTAATGTCAGTACACTAAGCGATCGCAATGCTAGTAATTGAAGTTCTCGATCTTTAGTGTTGACATTACGCCATTGCCAAATCAAAATCGAGCCAGCCAAAGACCAACCGAAAATCCAAAGCCATTCCCAAGGCTTTTCCCAAGACTGGATTCCAGTCCGTCCGTCGAGAGTGCTGCTAAGTATATGACTGACAATCTGAGCATGAACTTCAATTCCCGATGTAAAAATGCGAGTACTCCCAAGTCCACTGTCGAGCGGAGTAAAAAACCAATCTCGCAGACTCACTGCCGTTGTCCCAATCATCACCACGCGATCGCGTAGTAAATCTGGCGCAATTTTACCTTCCAATACATCCGCCATTCGAACGGTCTGAAAGCCCTTCAGCGATCGGCGGTAGTTAATTATAAATTGATGTCCACCGACATCTGCACGACTATAACCTCCATCATTTCCTCTCAACCTTGGCGGATTTAGAGCTTGTTCAAAGGGTACTATTTTTTCACCATCCAGATAGAGCAGCGCTAGCTGTAACCCAAAACTAAGATCACTTTTGCCGTCAGGCAAGCGTAGAGATAATAATCCGCGGCGAATCCGTCCGTCAGCATCAACAGGAAGATTAATTGCGCCAACTTGATCTGTATTTATGAGAGCAGGTGGGGGATTAATATCTGAACTAGATACCGCAAAATTTGAGTCAACTAAGTCAGCCTTTTTGGTTGCGCCAATAAAATTTGGGGTAGTTTTAAAAAATTTTTCTAATTGTGAATAGCCAATACCGACAGGTTTGTCACGAGCCAAATCTAAGCCGATCGCACGCGGTTTTTGCTGGCGGACTTTTTCTAATAATTTAGTGAGCAGAGCATCGTCAATCGGCCATGCATACTGGCGTACATCCGCTTCATCAATACCAATAATCACGATCCGATTATCTACTGGCTCAGGCGATCGCCATCGAAAAAACTGATCGAGCATCGCTAACTCGACAGGCTCTAGCGAACCGATTAGCCGTAAAGCGATCACCAAAAGCGAAATCGAAGGTGCAGCGATCGCGATACCACGCCACTTCCATAAAATGTTTTTGATATGAGAGGCGATCGCCATAATATTTACATTAGTAAAAGACCAATGCCTTTAATAAGGCTTGACATCAACACTTAATGGCTCTTGAGGTTTAACCTTGCAGCAGTTTAGAAATGGTTTACCGATAACTTTATCCAACTTGACTGACTTTAAAAGTTCAGACCATTCTTTTTTGGCTTCAACGTTTTTTGGGGAAGACTTTTGAGCATCGATTAAAGTTTGCAATGACTCAAACCAGATCCCTTCTTGAGCTAATAAAGTAGCTTTGTCCAATGGGTTCTTAGCATCTTCTACCTGTTGGAGCAGTTTTGGAGATAGCTCAATCCGACGCACTGAGCCGCGAACTGTCTCAGCAAAAGAAAAATCATCTTCTGTCAGAATAACGTCCCAAGTGTAGTTTTTATTAGGTTTTAAGACAGGTGCATCATCAGGCAACTTCAGAGAAATCACGCCCGATTCATTTTGAAATACATATGTGGTTCGATAAACTCTTGTGGCTTTCTGCAACTTATCATCTACTTCATTCAATGTAAATCTAGCCTTTCCCTTTTTAATTTTGGGAACTAGCAAATAGATGGTAGGACGCGCTGAGATCGTCAGTGGCGCTGGGCGATCATCAATTTGTAAATCTGGGATCAGAGCTATAAAACAGGTTGAGTCAGAACAACCCGCGCTGCGAGTAATTCCTGCACCTGAGACTTTGGGTGCATCAAGATTGCTGGGAGGGACATAGCGTACCCTGCGCGTTTGGGCTTGTGCTGAAGAAGTATAGAAAATGAGTGGCGTAGCAATTACAGTACTTGCCACTAAGCAAGAACAAGCCGATGCCATTAAGGTTTTTTTGAATATAGACATAATGCGATCGCCTCCAGAAAAAGTGAATATGAAAATTATGAGTTGTAGCGAATCACAGATTGCGATCTTTGAGATGCTAGTTGGTTAATTAAGAATGCAACTTCTTACAAAAAGTTGCTACAGACATTAGACGTAACATTCTTACAGCAAATCCCGAACAAACCCACCACTAGATTTTTTGTAAATGCCTCGCTTCGAGGGGCTTTTATAGCTGTCGCCACTTGTATTAATACAAAACCAAACTCAAGAAAGCGGGAGGCGGCGCTTCGCGCCGCCTCCCGCTTTCGGGTTTTATGTCCTGATACACTTGGCGACAGCTATACAAAAAATCTGGGTTTGGTTTATTCTCAATCTGCTATATGACATCCATTCTTCCTAATTTTTCTTTGGCGCAGGAAAGCGTATTATAATACTTAGAAAAATTTATTAAAATCTTTACAAAACTATGGATATTTTGTCATTGGGTTGGTTGGGCGTACTTGGTATGTTTACACTTTCGATCGCTTTTGTTGTCTGGGGACGTAACGGGCTATAAAAAACAACGAAAAAGAAAGGGGTGCAAAGCACCCCTTTCTTTTTTATTCAGCCTCGCCAATTAAGGTAAAAGCTGCCCAATTTAATGGATCTGGGTACTTAGCTTTAGTAGCAAGCATCGCTTGACGCAGAGCTTGAGCTTTATCTGGGATTGTCTGAAATTTTTTGTAAAAAGTGGTCATCAGCAGAGCTGTAGGATCATCAGGTACTGCCCATAACGACACAACTACGCTAGGTACTCCTGCAGAAATTAGCGATCGCGATAGACCGATTACACCGTCACCCGTTAAAGTGCCCTGTCCAGTTTTACAGGCACTAAGTACCACCATCTCTGCATTCAGTCGCATTGTGATGATTTCACTAGCAGTCAAAAATCCATCATCAGTTTGACCATTTGATTGACTAGTTGATTGACTAGTTGATTGACTAGGCGCAAAGGCGATCGCACCTGGGATATCACCTTTGCGATATTCTTCTAACAATCCATGCGTGGCTAAGTGAATAAATCGCGCCTTTTTCATTTTTTCGACAACTTCCACTTTAGTCGCTTGATCACCCGTTAAAAAAGTTGTATTTAGTAAAGCCGCAATCTCTCGTGCTTCTTTTTCAGCGCCTAACAAAGATGGCAATTGCACAGGTGGATTACCAAGACTAGGCATAGTGGGATTGCCAACAATGAGAATCTCTTGCAAATTAACTTTTTTTAATTGTTGGCGGACTTGGTGGGTGAGATCTAGCACCTGAATGGCGGGAGCGATTTGAACTGTATGGTTATCAATTAGAAACTTATCTTGTGGATCGATGAGTGCGGCAAAGGGAACTAGAAATAGCATTGATTGAGGCAAGAAAATTATCCTTGTCTTGTCATCTTTAGGCAGCAGATCTTGAATCGGCTCGATCAGAAGGGTATGAAGTTGCTTCAGTTCACCATACTTAGTTAGGACATCTTTAGGATTTTGTTCAACTGAGCTAGCCTCATTAAATAAACCGCGCACCTCCGATACAAGGTCAACAATAGGCATACTCAATTTTGTGAGATCAACTTCTCGAAAGGCGATTTCACCCGAAGGCTGAACTACCCAAATATACAGTTTGATATATTCGCCCTTGAGCTTTCCCTGTCCGATAAAAGTTGGATCGGCAATCAGAGAATATTCCACCATTACTGCATTCTGCTGTTTGGCAATACGACGAATATCCGTAATATTGATAGATGATAGAGATGAACTAATTGGATCATTTTTTTGATCGGTTTTTGGCGCAGATCTTGAGTCAAGACGACGAGAGAGAAGTTCAGCAAATGCACGGGCGCGTCCTCTCTCGGCAATCTCTAAAGCGGCTTCAGGCTTGTTTTGAGCAACCATAATCTGTTGTAGTAAATTAAAAGCATGAAGCTGTGTATCAAAAATGGAAACTTTATCACCATCACTTAAGTTAGAACGCAAAGATTCCAATAAATTCAGGCTAGTGAGAAACTTCTGCTCTGCTTCTAAATACTTTTGTGATCGCCAAAGTGTATATCCCCAATTACCTAAAGTCATTGCTTCTAAGCGACGATCGCCGATTTGCTTAGCTAACTTCCAGCTTTGCTCTTGAAAGGATATAGCTTTGTCGTATTCTTCCAAAAACACATAGGCTAATCCCAAACCACCGATCGCAGCGCCTTCAAGACGTGGATTTTTAAGTTCCTTAGCAACGGTTAGGGCTTGTTCGTAATAGGCGATCGCTTCTGTATATTTACGTTGAACATGATAGCTAGAGCCGATATTATTAAGCGCATTTCCTTCTGCTTCCCTCAAACCAATTTTCTTCGCACTATCAAGGCTTTGCTGATAATACTTAATTGCTTGGGGATATTCTTCTTGTGTACCTGCGATCGCGCCTAAGCTATTCAGTAAAAAAATAATTCCATTCGCATTCCCGACCGCCTTCGCAATTTTAAGGCTACGTTGATAAAAATCAATGGCTATACTATAGTTGCCAAGGTCATAGTGAATATTACCGAGACTAGCAAGAACCTGTCCTTCTCCTTGCTGATCGTTTAGTTCTTTTCTAATTGCTAACCCTTGGTTCTGAACTTCTAGAGCTTTGGCATAATTACCGATAACACGATAGCTGTTACCAAGATTTCCGAGAGCGGTGGCTTCAATTTGGCGATCTCCTAGATGTTGTGCCAAAGTCAGTAATCGCTCAGAGTGGGCGATCGCTTGTTCGTATTTACCAAGCATTTTTGAGGCTTCAGCAAGGGTTTCTAGGACAGTTATTTCGCCTTTGCTATTTTTTTGCTGCTGATACAGGTTCAGAGCTTGCTGCCAACTAGCGATCGCGACATCAAACTGCTTTGCCCGAAACTGTTGTATACCTGTTTGCACAAGTTCGTCAGCTTGCGATCGCGTTGATGCTGATGGAATAGCAGGGTTAGCAATTCCTGCTGCCCATGACGCGATCGGCATTGTTAAGTAAATTGCAGATAAGATGGCGATCGCGTAGCTTTTAGTTTTCATAAGAGCGCTTTATTCTTTGCAAGGCGGCAAATTAGAGGAACTAGTATTTTGCGCTGTACGAGTTGGCACTGAGCGAGTTGGGTCTGAAGGTAATGACGCAGTAAGTGTCAAAATTGGTTTCTTTGTCTTTGTCGGTTCACAATCTTTTACTTCACCCGCATTTGCCTGTAAGTTGGCAGTACGAGCAGTTGCGATCGCATCTCCATTTAAAGCAGATGCGATTGTGTCTCCACCCAAGTTAACATTAGAACTAAAAGATAGGTCAGAAATTAAAGTTAGTACTTGAGGTGGAATGCTGGCAGTTCCAATTCCAATTTGTCCATCTACACCACTAGTTGTTGGGGATTTGCCAACTACAAAATTAGTGTCTTTAAGAAGACGAATATTGATCAGATTATTACCACCATTCCCTTTAATAATCGGAGCTTCGTTGCCAAATTGCAAGGATACATTACCCTGAGAACCTGCTGCTGCATTTGCTCCAAAAGTATAAATACTATATTTAGTATTTTGGACACCGCCGTTAAATGTAGGCGCACCATTTACAGGAGTGCCAGTAATGCTAAGTCGTCCTGCGTTAATATTAATAATGCTGTCAGTTGACATCGAAACCTGTCCAGTTCTCAAGAAACCATTGTTAACTAGCACAGAACCGTTGTTAGCATTCAAATTTAGTGTGACACCAGCTTTCGCAGGAGTGTTGCGAATTAAAAAGTTTCCAGTGATATTAATATTCTGATTCTGGGCTGTAAGTGTCAGTGTCGGGCTGGTATTTGAGTCAAAGAGAAACGAAGAACTAAAGCCAGCAGTATCGATTGCACTAGTATCGACATTAACATCTCTACCAGCAATGAAGTTCAAAGACTGAGTGTTTCCACCTGTGAAGTCAAAACCATTTACAGGGACATTAATGTTAATGTCTCTTTTTGCTTCAAATTTAATAGAAGTAGCTTGTGTATTTGTAAAATCTGTAGTGTTGACAAGAGTAATATCTATACTTGCTTGAAGGATGAGATTACCTGCTATCCCTCGAAGATCGGCATCGTTGATATTGATATCTGTTCCAGCAAAATCCGCAAAAGCAATGGTTGGGTTGTTTGCTAGCAGTAGTTGTGCGGCTACACCGCCGCTACTAGGTGCACTGCTAATCATAATATTATTGGGATCAAGCAATAATGTTCCAGCAATACCATTTAATGCAGTTGTATTTACTTTTCCTTGAAACAGCAAGTTCTCTTTTCCCGAAACTTCGACAAAGCCACCATTGCCGCCAACCTTTCCGCCTCTAGCAAAAATATTTCCTAGATATGCAGTTGTGCGATCGCCCCAAACAATCACTTTACCGCCATTCCCTTGAGTGAGTGCATCAGCGAGAATAGTTGAATCTTTACTGACAAAAGTATATTGGGCATTGGGGACTATTCCTTTTCCTTGATAATCACCACCAATCAGTACTTTACCGCCACCGATCGCACCAGAAGCATTGAGATTTGCCGCGACTAGTCCAACCCGATCGCCTAAAACATTAATCTCACCACCTTTGACCGTAGCGCTAGAAACATCGAGAATCCCTGATGTGATCGCCGTTCCCGCAGTATTTGGAATCGCAGTACCTGCCACAAGCACATTACCCGCAGCATCAACATTTAACCCCGTCATATTGCGAAGGGTTGCTGAACCAGTCAGCAAACTTGGCAAATCTTTCGCCTGAACTTGAGACTGCGCTATTTCATTTTGATCGGCGATCGGTAGTTGTAAACTCAGTAAGCTTCCTTCAGGGGTGATTTTGACATACTTCCCATCTGGCACTGCGATGATCGTGATTTTGCCTGATGGTGTCGTGATCGTGCCTGTATTGATTACTAATCCACCAACTAGAGTAATGCTTTGACCTTCTTTAGTGGTGAGGTTCCCAGCATTAATGATCGCTGCTGCGGGTTGATCTGTAGAAATAGAAGTAGAACTCGCAAAACCAAAAGCTTGAGGAGTACCAGTGAGTTTCTTGACATCATCAATACTTGTATTCACTCCAAACCAACTATTTCCAACTTGAATTCCACTCGCGGTAGTCGCTGTAAACGCCGCAGGGACATTCAAACTAGCATTTGCCCCAAAAATAATTCCCGCAGGATTTAATAGATAGAGATTGGAATTACCACCCGTCACCTGAACGAGTCCGTTAATCACCGAGACATTACCACCCGTCACACGCGCCAGAATATTCTGAATACTGGGATTGGACATAAAGTTGGCAATCTGTCCCTGAGTCAAGCCAAATTGCTGGAAGCTTTGATAGAGATTAGCGGCGGCTTGTGTCCCACCTGTGATATTTAATTGCTGAGCATTGTTAATGTCAGGAGCTACTTGTGTTCCTAAATTGCCATTCCCTTGAGTTGGCACAATTGACTGAGCAAATGCTCCATCACTCATAACAAAAGGCTGCATTAGTAGTAGTGCGATCGCAACATGCTTAATATGCTTAATATGCTTAACTTGCATAAAATTACTCTTGACAACTACAGACATTAGCTTTCTCCTTTGTAATAAGTTTTATGACGAAGAATATATACGATCAAATGCCGATCATTCCAATTAAAGTCGATTAGTTAAATCTATGTTATCGCAATCAGAAGTGATTGTTGAATTTTAGGAGAAGTAATCTTCATTATTACAGTCTATTAAGATTTTAAAAGGTACTGAGAAATTTTCAAAAGTGCCACTTTGTAAAGCTTTTTGAAAATTCCTCTGGGTTCTATAACAACGCAAGGTATTACCCCCTTCCCAGTGAAAGATTAGACGGCGCGGAGCGCCGCACCGCTAATTCTTGGGTTTTAATGTCTATCTTTCTACTGGGAAGGAAGTATATGCTAAAAAAATACAGAGAATAAATAATTGATCTATAAAAAGCATTTAAAAGCTTTATAGCATTGAAATATCTAAATTCTAAACAATGTTGTATTTTTATTAACTGTTGTATATTATGTAAAAAAATAAGATTTAGACTTACTATCTTAAGTTGTTATTAGTTGAATTGTCTCAACCAAAAATTGATGTAAGTAGCATGAAATCATCCAAACTAATTATTCATACTCTATCGAATTGTTTTGTCTTTGGCAGTATCGGAGTAATGAATGTTACTTGCTCAATTGACTCGACAGCAGCAGAGCCGATTAAGCCTAAAGTTGTCTCTCTTAATCACACATCCAAAATTAATAATTCTAGTCGTTCTCCCATTCGGTCATCACCTGTAGTCCCATACCAAGTTGCTCAAGCGATCGCAGTCAAGAAAGTCAAAATTGTTGGCAGCACAATTTTAAATGAGCTAGAGCTAGCAGCGATCTCTAAAACACTAGAAGGTCAGCAAGTAACTACTGAACAAATTCAAAAAGCAGCTCAATCAATTACGCAAATTTATAGCGATCGCGGCTACATCACTTCTCAAGCAGTAGCCGATCCTAGCAAAATTGTTGATGGCGTAGTCACAATTCAAGTTATTGAAGGTAGCATCGAAAAAATTGAAATTCAAGGCTTAAAGAATACTAATCCTGATTATGTGCGATCGCGAGTAGCATTAGGTACTGGTAAACCACTCAATACAGCTAAACTCGAAGATCAGCTGCGATTACTCCGCATAGATCCCATATTTAGCGATGTTGAAGCTAGTTTAAAATCAGGAAGTCAGCCTGATAGCAGTATTCTCGTTGTTACTGTTAAAGAAGCGAATCAGTTTGGTGGATTTGCTAGTATCGACAACTTCTCTCCTCCCGCAGTCGGCTCAGAACGCTACGGCGGCGGCTTGTTTTTTCGCAATCTCTCTGGCAATGGTGACATTTTCGCTGCTTCCTATTACGGAACAACGACGGGAGGGTCTAATCAATATGATCTCTCGTACAGTATTCCACTCAATCCGATGAATGGAACCTTATCATTGCGATATTCTCCAAGTAACTATCGGATTACCCAGGCTCCTTTTGATGTACTTAATATTCGTGGTAACAACAATCTCTTCGATCTAAATTTTCGTCAGCCGCTAATCCGCTCAACTACTGAAGAATTTGCTCTGTCACTAGGCTATAGCTATCAACGAGGACAGACATTTGCCTTTAACGATCTTGCTACACCCTTTGGCATTGGGCCAGAAGCGGATGGAACTAGTCGCACAAGTGTGATTAAGTTTGGACAAGACTATACTTTACGCGATCTGTTTGGTGCTTGGTCTTTGCGATCGCAGTTTAGTCTTGGCACAGGCATATTTGGCTCTACAAGTGTTGCTACCCCCAGTGGATCTTTTTTAAGTTGGCTAGGACAGGTGCAACGGGTGCAATCCTTGGGAACTGATTCTCTGTTAATTGGTGCTTTAGATCTGCAACTATCTGCTGATCCATTATTATCTTCACAGCAATTTACAATTGGTGGCGGACAGTCTTTGCGTGGCTTTCGGCAGAATGCCCGAAGTGGTGATAATGGCATTCGCTTCTCCTTAGAAGATCGAATTGTGGCTCTACGCAACGATCTAGGTGCAACATTATTACAAGTGATTCCTTTTCTAGATGCTGGCACAGTTTGGAATAATCCTAATAATCCTAATCCTTTACCAAGTCAAAACTTTTTAGCTGGCGGTGGTCTAGGTCTACTATTTACACCACTCGAACGCTTAAACTTACGCTTAGATTACGCAATTCCATTCGTAAACCTTAGCGATCGCGGTACAAACTTACAAGAGTCTGCCTTTTATTTCAGCTTGGGTTATCAATTCTAAGCAAGTTCCGATTTTTGATAATCGTTTACAATCCATTGCCGATCGCAAAAAATGCCGACCAATAAAATGGATGTTTAAATTTATCTGATTTAATCAAAGTAACTTGCGCTCTATGCAAGGCTTCCGTAGGAGTGACATCATCTTTTTTAAGCTCTTTATAAAAAGCTTCCATGAGCGCTTGTGTACCCGCATCATCTACAGACCAAAGCGATGCGATCGCATTTTTTGCACCGATTTTCTGAACCTGATAGCCAAAGCCCAAAATCTCTACGCCAGTTCCCAATTTACCAACGCCTGTCTGACAGGCACTAAGCACGATCAATTCCACATTAGGGATTTGCCAATCGGTGAGTTCACTCAAGCGGATTTTGTCGCCATTACCAAAGATGATAAATGAGTTATCGGGCGCACCTGTATTAAATTCGGCATGGGTGGCGAAGTGGAGAATATTGTAGTTTTTGAATTTGGCTTCAGTGGCTTGGCGGCTGAAGTTGTCTTCTAGTAAGGTCTCAGAGTTGGGAAATGCATTTGCGATCGCTTGAACCTCCTTAAGTGTGGCTGGTAAACCCTTTTGCCCAAACTTGAGTTCACCAGCTTTACCGCCAAAGGCTCCTGCTAGGATGTTGGGCTGGAGTTTGGGCTTGGGTGAGAAGTCTGAGAGCGTATAGGCGATCAGGTTGCTAATGCGATATTTTTCGCTGAGCCATTGTTTGCCATCGTTGAGGGCAGCGAGAGGAATATAGCGCAGGATGCCATCAGGTGCATAGAGAATTGTTTGGGCTTTGGCTTGGATGAGTTCGGCTTCGATGGGTTTAATTAGAGCGTTGTAAAGTGCGACGGCAGGTTCTTTGTAGTCTTCGGAGCCAGAGTCACGAAGTCCATTTCTAAACTCTACAATTAGTTCTTCTAGTTTTGCTTTGGATATGTTGACGGTGCGGCTGATGGGGAGGGTGTTGGGTGAGAAGAGGATGATTTCTAATCGGTCTTCTAAAATTAATGGATAAAGGAGTACTGTTCCCTGTGGAATTTGTTGGAGATAGTCGGGGACTTTGTTGATTTCGGATTTGGGAAGTTGTTGGATTTGCTTAGCTAGTTGGCTGTTAATTTCCTTGCTATTGTCAAAGCTAACCGCTAAGAGCTTATCGCTAATCGCTTTCTCTGGCGCTAGTAGCTTCACACCTTGCGCCGATCTATCGCTGCCTTTGACATTCTTGAGATAGTCTTCGAGTTCTTGGACTTTGAGGAGGTCGAGGACTTGTAGGGCTTCCATAATGCGCCCTTGTTGGAGAAGTAACTCAGCCAGTCTTTTATATCTACTAGAGACAGTTTCTAAATAAGACTTTTGTTCTTCTTTATTTAGTATGCGAATATCTTTCCGAATGGACTCAATAACATTAATCGATTGTTTGTAAAGGATAATTGCGAGTTCAGGTTGATTGAGCTTAGAAAAAGATAGTCCTAGATTGCTGAATGACTTTTCTTCACCATTACGATTTTTAATTTCTATTGCTATCTTTAAGCTCTGTAAATGGTAATCGATAGCGTTGTTATACTGACCGAGGGAATCAAAGGAAACACCTAGGTTCCCCAGTGACGTTCCCTCACCTCTTCGATCTTTTATTAACCGTGCGATCTCTAGGCTTTGCAAACGGTAGTCAATTGCCTTTTCATATTTACCGAGCGCAAAATAAACGATACCAAGATTTCCCAGAACATTTCCCTCACCTCTTCGATCTTTGATTTCCCGCGCGATCACCAAACTTTGCAGCAAGTAATTGATCGCTTTGTCATACTTGCCGATACCCTCGTAAGCAAGCCCTAAATTCCCCAAAGCAGTTCCCTCGACTTTTCGATTTTTGACTTCTCGCGCGATCGCTAAACTTTGCAGTTGAAAATCAATCGCTTTGTCGTATTTGCCGATACTGTCGTAGGCATTTGCCAGATTTCCCAAAGCAATTCCCTCGACTTTTCGATTTTTGACTTCTCGCGCGATCGCTAAACTTTGCAGTTGAAAATCAATCGCTTTGTCGTATTTGCCGAGGGAATCATAGACATTTCCCAGATTCCCTAGCGTAAGTCCTTCGCCTAGCCGATCTTTTATGTCTTGCTTGATCGTTACGCTTTGTAGATAGAAACTAATCGCTTTGTCATATTTGCCGAGAGAATCATAAGCATTTCCTAGACCTCCCAATACAATGCTCTCACCCCGTTGATCTTTGAATTTTCTTGCGATCTCTAAACTTTGCAGATAGCAATCAATCGCTCTATCATATTTATCGAGGGATTTGTACGCATTTCCCATATTTCCCAGTACTTTGCCCTCATTCTGTATATCTTTAACTCCTTGATAGATACTCAAGGCTTGCTGAAATGAAGGCAATGCTTCCTCACAATAACCAGTTTGACATAGTTGAATTCCTCTATTATTTAGACGATATGCTTCTGCCTTGAGGTCTTGTGGCGTTTGCGCTTGGACGCTCTCACTGATCGCAATTGGCATCGGCAAACAAGACAAAAAAGCCAACATCGCCATCCCGATCGCCTTATTCATCGCCCACATCCTCACATTTAAATCAAAACCCGCAGTTATCTACCAGCCAGCATAAAGCGATATTCTCAGAAATAGGTATTCGTTACAAAAAATATAACCAAATATTCACAAATCTGCCGTAGGGGCATAGCATTACCGTCACCATTTATGGAGATCATTATAATTATCAAACTGTAATGCAGTTACTAAAAACTAAGCCACTCAAAAATCTGGGCAACCGTTAAACTTAAATCAATTCCACTGAGAACAGGCACAATTTGAGAACCTTCCAAAATTTGAATACGACGTTCAGGTAACACCAACAAAATATTTTCATCTTCAGGATCGAGCAACCAACCTATCTCAGTTCCATAGTCTACACAATGCAGCAAATTAGCTATGACTTTATTTTGTCTTTGATCGGGAGAAAGTATCTCGATCGCCCAATCAGGATAGATTTCAAAACGGTTAGCCACCCGTCCTGAGGACTTGCGAGGAATTCTCTCCCAACGAAATACAGAAATATCTGGAACAATCGAGGCTCCCCCAAAAGTACAGCGTAATTCTGAAAAAGCATAGGCAATCTTGAGAGTTTCCCCAACTTGGTTAATGTTTGTACATAACTTAACTTGTAAACGGCTATGTTCTCCTTGCGGCATAACTTTTTGAGTGACTTGTCCGTTAATAAATTCTGAAGCGGGTTTGGTCTCAGGTAGTTCTAGAAATGTTTTTAAGCTATAGGGTTTTGCTGTTGTGATGACCATATATTTTTCCCTTTGCCTTTCTACTTTTTACTTTTCAACCACAACTCCAAATCCGCTACCTTCTCAAAATCAAACACCGCCTCCGCCAACTCCTCCAACTGCTCCGCCGACAGCTTATCTAGTCGCTTTACAGTCTTCAACGTCACCTTCCCAAACTTCCGCATCAATAGTCGCACCGCGACCTTCCTAAGCCCTAAAACCTGACCGCGCTGTGTCCCAATCTTTTCACCCTCAAGCTTGCCCTCAAGCTTGCCCTCAAGCTTACCCTCAAGCTTACCCTCAAGCTTACCTTCAAGCTTACCCTCAAGCCTTGCATCCCGATATACTCTTGTTTTCTTAAGATCACCTAACGTAAACATCGCCTCAACCTCCTCTCGACTCATTTGGGGAAACTTGTACAGCAAAACTGTCTCAATAAATTCTATCATCCTCTCGCGATCGCCTTGCCCCACCCGACCAGCTAACTGATGAGCTAAGGCAATGGTTTCCTTCTTGGGCGCAACGATCAACTTCACCAACCCCAAACTCAGTGACTCAGAGTCTGGCAACTCATCTAGATATATTCGCTCAATATGCCCGCCAGCAAATAGAGTCTTAAATTGTTTCGGTATTTCAGGCTCAATACTGCGTTTGGCAAAAATTGCGATCGCTTGCCAATCATTTTGTGGCTTGTACTGACTCAAATATAGAAATATTTCGCCAACAAATTCCCAATAAAATTCAGCACGTTTTTGAAATTGGACTTCCACAAACCAGATGTTTTTATCAATCGAATCTGGGATGAAAATACCATCAAAGCGAAAGGCTTTTTCTTTGATTTCTACAGAGGTAAACCGATATCCTGCTGCTGTTTCGGATGGTAATCCCACCAACTCAAACAGTAAGCCGTCAAAGGTTTGAAATAGTTGAAAAAAGATCGTGTCAGTTCGCATCTGCTTATTTTAGCGAATTTTAGACGCAGGGTGACTGCCACTATTCATGCAGATCATCGTAATTATCAAATGGTAATGCGATCGCGCACATCCTCACATTTAGATCAAAACCCAAAGTTACCTACCAGAAAGAATAAAGCATATTCCTCAAAATAGGATATCCCCTTTCGCATGACCGACTACCGACTGCGGCTATATCGTAAATATCCTGATAGAAAAGTCCACCAAGTCGTCATCTATCTCAGCCCCTCGCGATCGCACCTCGTCCATGAAACCACATTTAACCTTGACGAGCTAATCCATAACTTCAACGTGATCAGACTATGGGAACAACCAACAGCAATATTTCAGCAATACCAAGGGCTATTACCCTTTGCCACCCTATCCCAAACCAGCGCCCCCGAAGACACCTTAAGACAAGTGGCAAGGCAAATCGAAAATATTACCGATAAGCAACTCCAAAGTAACGTCGCTGCCTCGACCGCTATAATATCTGGTATAGCCCTAAGCAAAGAAATTATCAAACGATTACTCAGGAGCGACATCATGAAAGAATCAGTAATTTATCAAGAAATATTGCATGAAGGTTTAGCTGAAGGTTTAGCTAAAGGTAAGGCTGAAGGTCTAGCTAAAGGTAAGGCTGAAGGTGAGGCTAAAGGATTAGCCCAAGGTAAGGCTAAAGGTTTGGCTGAAGCAACTAATCAAATTGCCATTAATATGCTGCGTTCTAACATTTCTATAGATGTCGTGGCTCAACTGACTGGATTAACCGCTAAGCAAGTACAGAAACTACAGAAGATATCTAATAAAAAGTCCCAGAAGCCTAAAAATTAGTAGCGATCGCAAAAGAATAGAGACAATTTATGAATCCCTTCTACTCTTTGAACAAGGAACCAATTTTTAGTGGCGTGATGATGGTGCAAATACTGCCTACAATCCATTCCCGATCGCAAAAAAAGCTAACCAAATAATATTCGCTAAATATCGGCTAAATACTGAGCCATTCAAAAACCTGATTAGCCGTTA